>NZ_LLWQ01000197.1 GCF_001447385.1 Paracoccus sp. MKU1
CGAGACCGCCTGATGGCAACCGTCACCCACGTCTGCACCCTCGACTACATCGCAAAGATGCTGGGCGAAGACCCCGAGCTTCTCAAAGCCATCGTCTACAACGACGACAACCTGACCTATGGCTCGATCATCAGCGTCTATACCGGCCCGGATGACACCGTCACCGCCCTGACCGATGACGGTATCGATGAACTGAAAGACATGCTCAGGGACGCGCGCATCACCACCGAAACCTGGCACGCGTTCCTCGACGACTTTGTCGATGACGCGGAACTCGTCGCCCGCATCAAAACCCAATCGCCGCGGTAACAATCGGTCGGTTACCTTCCACTACGACAATCACGACCAGTTGCGACGGCATCTTCAGGACTTTATCGACGCCTACAACTTCGGCCGAAGACTGAAGACACTCAAAGGCCTCACACCTTGCGAGTTTATCTGCAAACGATGGACTTCAGAGCCCAATCGATTCATCATCGATCCAATCCATCAAATGCCGGGACTGAACACCTAATCGCATGTCCGGCGTCAAGCCTGTTCGACAACAGGCTGTGCGGGACCGGCGGTGTCGGGGCATCCATGCCAGAGGCGTCGATGCGGTCGGTCGGCAGGCCCTGTATCAGCAGAACAGCCCTGCTGCCCTGCTCATGGGCCTCCTATCAGGATATCTGTCATGCGCCCGGCGGCACGATGAGGATGAGGCCCTCCAGATCCTCGTGCGCGAGGATCTGACAGCTCAGCCGACTCGTCGGGGTCCGCTCTCCGTCGACCATCTCCAGCATCTCGTCCTCGAGCGGGCCGGGCGGGCCGAGACGTTCCGCCCATGCGGGATCGGTTGCGACATGGCAGGTCGCGCAGGCAAGCGCCCCGCCGCAATCGCCATGGATGCCCTGCACGCCCGCATCGCACGCGGCCCTCATCAGGTTCGTGCCCGAAGCGACATTGGCGCTGATTTCGCGGCCATCGGCATCACGCCAGGTTATGAGAGGCACTGTCATACTCCGTGGATTTCGCCGGGCGCGCATCCGCGCCCGGGTGGGATTCGCAAAGGCTCAAGAAACCTCAGGACGCGCCGACCGCACGCAACGGCATGTTTTCCGGGGGAACCTGCCGCCCGAGATAGCGGTAGAAATCCCAGATCGTGCCCTCATAGTCGCGCGGCGCCAGCGGACCGGAAGGCGCGTGGCGGGACGAGAGGGCCCGCTGCATCCTTTCCAGTTTCTCGCGATCCTCGCGATTGACCTCGTGCCAAAGCGCGATCCTGTCCTCCAGCTCGTCCTGCGTGAGCTCGTCGCCCCAGGTGGACATGGTCCATCGCACCCGGATGCGATCGACCGCCAAAGGCTGGATCGAGAAAGAGACCAGCAAGGTCGCCGCCTGGCTGGCGATCTGCGTCGGGAACAGGCAGAACAGCGTCGAGCGGCGGCGCTCCTCCTCGGTAAGACCCGGCGCCCCCATGCCGCGCGAGGCCGCGGTTTCGGGATAGTTGGCGCAATAGGAGGTGAAGCTGTCGTCGGACATCGACTTCCGGCTCAGGCCGGTCGGCGTGTAGGGATGCAGCGTTTCCGGATGCACCACCGAAAGATGGTAGGCTTCCATGAAATTCTCGACCAGGCATTTCCAGTTGGTGCGCCATTCCTCCTCGAAGCTGCGCACGATCCGCATTTCGCCGGTGCGGTAGTGGCCGAGCAGATTGCCGAGCTGGCCCAGGCGCGGCGCCAGCGGGCGGGCTTCGGGATCCAGGTTGGCATAGATGAAGCCGTTCCAGATCTCGCTGGGAAACGACGGGAGGCTGCACGTTTCCCTGGTGACGCCCTTGTCGCGCATCCTTGGGGCGTTGACCAGCTCGCCGGCGCGGCCGTAGCTCCAGGCGTGATACGAGCAGACGAAACGGCGCGTGGAGCCGGAGCCTTCGGCCAGCGGCATGCCGCGGTGGCGGCAGAGGTTGGACAGCACGCGCACGGCGCCGTCGTCGCCGCGCACCACCAGCAGCGGCTCGTCGAAAAGCCGGGCGGTGAAATAGTCCCCCGGGTCGGGGATCTCGTCGGCTCGGCCGAGGCAGTGCCATTCCCTGGACAGGAATGTCTCCACCTCATGGCGGAAATAATCGGGATCGGTATAGAACCGGCCCGGCAGGCATTGCGCGTCATGTTCCGGCAGGCCGGCGACGGCGCGCAACCTGCCGGTCATCGAGGGGATATCGGAAAGCGCGGTCGTCATCGGCCTATTCCGCGGCCAGGGTGGCAGCGCGGTCGAAGCCTGCGGTGCGTTCGGCGATGTAATGCATGAAATCGTAGATCGGCCGCTCGAGATAGGACAGATGCCCCGGCCGGGCCGCATTCGCGCTGAGGCCGCGGAAGACCTTCTCGGTGCAGCCGCGATCCTCGGCATTGACCTCGTCCAGCAGACCCTTGAGCGTGGCGACATATTCCTCGGCGCGCGGGTCGGCCATGAATTCGGGGGACAAGCCGCCGCCGAAGACGATCGCCACCTGCCCCGTGCCCTTGGGATGCAGCGACAGATACCAGAAATAGCCGGGCGTCAGCGTGATCAGGTGGCTGGGATAAAGCGTGATCAGCGCCGTGGTCTTGCGCCAGCGCCCCTCAAGCCGGGTGTTGTCGGGATGCGCATTGCCCATCGGCAGCGAGGCTTCCTTGGTGATCCAGTGATAGTTGAAGGCTTCGAGGCCCGGCGGGCACTCCATTTCCTCCAGCTTGGAATGGCCGCCCACGGTCGCGGCATGGCAGACCGGCAGGTGATAGCTCTCCATGAAATTCTCGGCGAGCACCTTCCAGTTGGTGTCCCAGACATGGGTCTCGCGGAAGCACTCGACATAGTTCTCCACCCCATAATGGGCGATCAGCTCTTCAAGCGGCGCCAGAGCCGGGGCGAGGCTGGGGCGATCCTTGTCCAGCGTGATGTAGATCCAGCCGAGCCATTCCTCGCAGCGGATCTGCGGCAGGGCGTAGTCCTCCTTGCAGAAGCCGGTGGTCCTGGTCATGAACGGCGCGCCGCGCAGCTTGCCGTCCAGATCATAGGTCCAGGCGTGGTATGGGCAGACCAGCAGGCGTTTGTTGCCGCAACCCTCGGCCAGGGTGGACATGCGATGCAGGCAGACATTCGAGAAGGCGCGGATCTGTCCGTCCTTGCCGCGCAGCACCACGATGGGCTGGCCGGCCAGGTCATAGGTCAGATAGTCCCCGACATTGGGCAGGCCGCTCGACCGGCCGACGCAGATCCATTCCCGAGAGAAGATGCTTTCGAGTTCGCAGGCCAGGAAATCGGGGCTCGTATAGACGGCGGGCGGCATCGCATGGGCGTCTTCGAGCGGGCGGTTGACGGCCTCGAGCAATTCGGAAACGGGCTGGGCTAGTGACATAAGGGGGCTCCTTGTCTTCGCATGGGGAAAAGTCCTGGCAGCCGGCCGAGCGGGCCGCCGGTCGGAAATCAGCTTGACCTTTTTCCAAGGAATATCAAAACTCGAATATCCGAGGTTTAAACCAGCTTTTATATGGTTCGATTCACCCTACGCCAATGCGCCTATTTCCGCGCCGTCGCTGAGCAGGGCGGCATCGCGCAGGCGGCGCGCGTGCTCAACATCTCCCAGCCTTCGGTGGCGCAGGCGCTGGAAAAGCTCGAGGATGTGACCGGCCTCGTGCTGTTCGAGCGGCACCACGCGCGCGGGCTGACGCTGACGCTCCAGGGTCGCCTGTTCCTTCAGCACGTCATGCGCCTGGAAGAACAGGCGCGGCAGGTCGAGCGCGAGGCCGCCGCGCTGGCTGCCGAGGTTGCCGGAGAGATTCGCCTGGGCGTGTTCTGGACGCTCTCGCCCTTCTACGCCGCCGGCCTGATCCGCAGTTTCAACGACGCGACCCCCGGCGTGATCGTCCGGCAGCAGGAGATGGCGCTGGCCGATCTGGCCGATGCGGTGCGGGACGGGTCGATCGACCTGGCGCTGACCTATGACCGGGGCAGCGCGCCGGATGGGCTGGCCTTCGTGGAGCTGGCGAAGCTGCGGCCGATGGTGGTGCTTGCCGCCGATCACCCGCTTGCGGGCCAAGACTCCGTGCGCCTGGCCGAACTGGCGGACGAACCCTATGTCATGCTCGACGGCCCCGGCAGCCGCCGATATTTCGAGGATCTGCTGGCGGAAAGCGGCATCAGCCCGCCGATTTCCTATGTCTCCACCTCGCTCGAGTCGGTGCGTAGCGCGGTCGCGTCGGGCTTTGGCTTCACCCTGCTGGTGATGCGCCCGCCATCCGCGACCACCTATGACGGCGGCGCGGTGAAGACCCTGGAGATCGAGGATGACTTGCAGCCCCTGCGCATCGTGCTCGCCTCGCGCGAGGGCGGGCATTGCGGGCTCATCACCCGGCGCTTCACGGACCATGCGGTCGCGTTCTTTGCCGCTCGCCACGAGACGACAGCCTGACCGCCGGTGAAGGCTGTCGGCGGACGGATCAGCTTACCGCATCAACGCCTTCAGATCGGTGGCCGCATCGGCCACGAGACCGGGCGCGGCGGTCCTGCCCGACTCGATCAGCCGCTTGCCCACCATGAAGGCGCGCGGGTCGTTCATCGCATCGACCGCGAGCAGCCGCTCGCCGGAGTAATACCAGATGCTGACCGTTTCCCCGTCGCCGGCCCGCGTGACCACCCGGTCATAGCCGGCGTTGAGACCGGCGATTTGCAGCTTGCAATCGTATTGATCCGACCAGAACCAGGGCTTGGGAAGGTAGTCCGTGCCCGCGCCCATGATGTTCGCGGCGACGAGTTCGGCCTGGTCGATGGCGTTGCCGACCGATTCCAGCCGCATCTGGACACCGTTCAGCGGAAACGAGGCGCAATCCCCCGCCGCCCAGACATGCGGTGCCGAGGTGCGCCCCTGCGCATCGGTGCGGATGCCATTGTCCAGCGCGATCCCCGCCGCCTCGGCCAGGGCGGTGGCGGGGACGATGCCGACCCCGACGATGACGAAATCCGCCGGCAGCTCCCTGCCATCCGTCAGGCGCACGGCGGTCACATGGCCTTCGCCCAGCAAGCGGTCGACGGCCATGCCTTCCATGATGGCCGCGCCGTGGTCGGCATGAAGCTTGCGGAAATAGGCCGAGGTCTCGGGCGCGGCCACGCGTTGCAGGATGCGCGGCGCCATCTCGACCACCGTGACCTCCAGCCCCAGCTTGCGCCCGACCGCAGCGGCCTCCAGCCCGATATAGCCGCCGCCGATCACCACCAGCCTGCGGCCGGGGGCGAAGCTGGCGCGGATGGCGTCGATATCGGCCAGGGTGCGAACGGTATGGACGCCGCCAAGCGCCCCGCCCATCTCGGCCGGCAGGCGGCGGGGAACCGAGCCGGTGGTCAATGCCAGCTCGTCATAGACCAGCATCTCGCCCCCCACCGTCACGACCCGCGCTGCGGGGTCGATGGCGGTCACCGGCTGTCCCAGTTTCAGGGTGATCCGGTTCTCGGCCCAGAAATCGGCGGACCGCAGCCAAAGCCGCTCCTCCGCCATCTCGCCCAGCAGATAGGCCTTGGACAGCGGCGGCCGCTGATAGGGGGGCGCGGGCTCGTCGCCGATCACCGTAATCTCCCCCTCGTATTTCAGCGCCCGCAGCCTGGCGGCCAGGGCGGCCCCGGCCTGGCCCGCACCAATGACGACGACATGCGACATGGTTTCTCCTCTCATGCTGTCTGATGTACGCCTTGCCCTCACCCTGGGGTAAGCCCCCTGAGTCTTTCGGAGCGCCTGCGCAGCAGCTCGACGGTGGTGAGCAGCGCGATGGAAAAGATCACCAGCAGCGTCGCCACGGCGAGGATGGCGGGCGAGATCTGCTCGCGGATGCCGTTCCACATCTGCCGCGGGATGGTCTGCTGGTCCGGCCCGGCGATGAACAGCACCGCCACCACCTCGTCGAAGGAGGTGACGAAGGCGAACAGCGCCCCCGAGATCACGCCGGGCAGGATCAAGGGCATGGTGATGCGGAAAAAGGTCGTGCGCG
>NZ_LLWQ01000198.1 GCF_001447385.1 Paracoccus sp. MKU1
CGGCGCGCTTCTCGACCGGCTGACCCACCACGTCAACATCCTCGAGATGAATGGCGAAAGCTACCGCCTCGCCAACAGTCGCGCCAGAAAGGCCGGCTGATCCCCCCTCCTCGAAAACCGCAACGCGCGGCTGAGACCCCCGCTCGGGCTACGCCCTCGCAGCGGTCTCAGCCGCGCACAACGGTGGCCGACTTTTGCGCCGCCCAGTGGCAGGTTTTTACGCCGCCGTTGACATCGGTGGCGCATAGGCTTCATAGAAATACCACCACCAGAAGATCGCCGGCGGGTAGTAGATCGGCGTCCCGAACAGCTCAAACCAGGGCGGGCCGAGTTGCGCCTGATAGCCGAGACTCCAGGCGACATATTGCGTCGCGCCCCAGGTGGTGGCGAGGATGATGAGGAAGACGATGCTGATCTGTCCCCAGAGAATTTTGGTGGCGGACATGGGCGGAGATCCTTTCCGGTTGAGGTCAGAGGCCGAGGCTGCGCTTTCGCCCGAAGTCCCAATCGATGCCGCCATCGTCGCGGGCGACGCCGGAGACGTGACGGCCGATCTGCTTTTCCAAAGAGGGCGACCAGGGCACGAGCTGGAAGCCGAGGCCCCCGTCGGGTCCGGGACCCTCGATCATGGCGAAACGGCCGGAGGCGAGCGCGAAGCGCTGGCGATAGGAACCGGCGACATATTCGCCGCTGGCGGCGCGCTCGAAGGACATGCCGGTCTCAGCTGCGAGCTTCTCGGCAAGGCTGTCGAGTTCGCGCCTGCGCAGCGTGCTGAGCAGCCGGCGCGCAAAGACCACGCGTCCGCCCTGTCGTTCGGCATAGCCCTCGCCGATCAGATGTTCCGCGCGGTCATCCAGAGCCTGACGGACCTCGGCGCCGAAGCCGCTGTCGGAAAGCGCAATCGGATCTCGGGCGATGGCCTGCCGGTCGAGCCAGGTCGCACCCGACGCGCCGACCTGAGCGCCGAGATCGAGATCGGAGCGGACGGCAAGCGCGACACGGCGCGCACCTTGCGCATCCTCATAAGCGCGCAGCTCGACAATCGAGCCGGGTGGGCTGTCGCCGGCGGCATCCAGATGCGGCAGCTTGATATGATGGCTGCGGCCGTCGACGCCGTCGACCACGGCATAGGCGGTGCCCTTCAACTCATCATCGAGGCCGCGCTCGACCAGGCGGCCGATGACGGGAACATCGAGGCTTTCGCCGGCCAGCACATAGCTGGCCGAACCGCGCTCGATGCCGCGTTCGGTCAGGGCACGGTGCATGCGCTTGATAATGTCGCCGCGCTCGCCGAGTTCGCGCAGCACCGTCTCGGCCTCGGGCTTGATGAACCATTGCGAATGGCCGATCTGGTCGGCCACCCCGAGGATTTCGAGGGTGCGCAGCCGACCGACCTTCAGCGTGTGGAACTCGTCCTGCGGGTGATCAGCGAGCGGGGCGAGATCGACGATACCGGATTTGCCGGCGTCACGGACAAGCTGCCGGTCGAGCTGTGTCCAGCGTTCCGCCTCGATCTGGGCCTCAAGGCTGCGGCGGATATCGAGATCGGTGCGCGGCCCCAGCTCCAGGGTGATGAGATCGCGCGCCCGGTCCCGCATCCCCTCCTTGATGTAGTCGCGGGAAATCACGAGATCCTGCCCGTCATCGCGGGTGCCGCGCACGAGCAGATGGACATGCGGATGCGCCGTGTTCCAGTGATCGACCGCCACCCAGTCGAGGCGCGTTCCGAGATCCTTTTCCATCTGACCGACAAGATCGTCGGTGAAGGATCGGAGGTCGGACATATCCAGCGCGTCGTCAGGCGAGACGATGAACCGGAAATGATGTCGGTCATCACCGCAGCGCTCCGCGAAAGCGCGACCATCGGCGTCCTCGGTTCCCGGCCCGAACAGCCTTGCCTTCTCTCCGTCTCGGGTCACGCCGTCACGGCGCAGATAATCAAGATGCGCCCCAAGCGGCGCCGACGACGCCATGTGGCGAACGACGCGCGCCTTGACGACGGCGCCCCGTGTGCGGGAGGTGATGAGGCGGTTGGCCTGAACGCTGGCGCGCTGGCCGCGCCCGAAACGGGAGCGATTACTGGAGGTGACGAGACCGGATCGCGAGACGCCGCCTCCGGCCTTCTTCGCGGCGGCAAGTGCCTGCGCGATGAAGGGCCGGGTTTGCTGCGCACGGGTCGAGCGGATGCGCCCCGGACGGATGCGAAACTCGTGCTCATCGGACATGGCACATCCCCGCACGGTGCAAAACAGAAAAGAAAATCAGGAAGATGGGCGCGAAGCACACGGCGCGCGATAGCGCCGCACGGTGCGAAACGCGCCGAAAACATGAACAAAAACAACCGCCCGCCTGAGCCGCACCGTGCGCGCTTTTATCCTGCCATCTTTCGGTCGTGGTGCCTGCCGCCACCCTCTGCGCCCTCCATGACACGCCAGCGCCCGATGGGATGCGAATTGCGGTGCCGCTGCTCATGGCCGGTCCCCACCGGCATCGCGGGCGACGAACAGCCCCTCCGACTGCAAGGCGGTGAGTGCGTCCGGTGCCGCCGGGACGAGCGAAGGGGCATCGTCCGGCGTGCGGTCGGGGGACGCGGGATCGGCAGCGGAAGCGCCKATTTCACGCGCGACGAAGAGCGCCGCCTCGCGCCAGTCGGGCGGCGGAGCGACCGTCGAGCCGCTGCCGGAAGGCCGCTCGCCGAGCAGGATCGGCGTCAAAGCAGCGACATAGGCGCGCGTCTCGGCAGGCAGCGGACGAGCCGTCGCGCGGTATTCATCGTAGCGACCGGGACCGGCATTGTAGGCCGCGAGCATCGCGGCGACATTGCCGTAGCGATCCCACATCTCGCGTAGGTAGGCGGTGCCCGCGAGGATGTTGTCGCGCGGCTCGAAGGGGTCGCGGCCGAGAGCATGGCGGATGCGCAGCTCCGCCCAAGTCGAGGGCATGACCTGCATCAGCCCCATCGCGCCGGCAGACGATATGGCGTGCATATTGCCCGCGCTTTCGACCTGCATCACGGCGATGATCCATGCCGCCGGGATGCCGAACCGCTGCGAAGCCTCTTCGATATGGGCGCCGTGCGGATGCACGGCGACGGCACGACCCATCACGGCGATCTGCGCCAGGCCGGGCAGCGGGGCAATGGCTGTGACGAACAGGCCGGAAAGAAGAAGGAGGAGGATGCGGCGGCGGGCGCCACATCTCCCCGAGGCGGGACGGATGCAGGACGTGACCATGATCACTCCTGCTCGTCGCGCTTCTTTTGGCGGGTCCAGTGCAAGCCCCAGTCGCGGCCGTCTTCGTCCGACTGGAACAGGCGGGCGCGGATCGGCTGCTGGAAAACTGGATCGTCGAGAAGCACGGAGACGAACGGTCCCGCGCGCTCGCCGGAATGTTTCCAGCCTGCGCCGACTTCCGGCCCATACTCATCGCCGAGATGGATGCGATAGGCAGGCGCCTTGTCGGCGTCCGCATTTTCCGACGGCGTGAAGGTCAGCTCGACGTCCAGCGAGAGCGTGCGGACACGCCCGGAATAGCCGGACGGGGTGCGGGTAAACTGGCCGATCTGTGCCATGGAAGGCTCCTTTCCTATGCGGTGGAGAAGACGCGGGACGGCTCAACGGCCCCGCTATGGACGCGCTGTCACCGCATCGGCGCGCGCCAGACAAAGCGGCCCTCGCCGTCTTCGTCGGTGAAAAGCGGGATCGCGTGGCCGATCACCGCCGAGGCGGGGAACGGGCCGAAATAGCGGCCGTCGAGGCTGTCGCCGACGTCCGGGTTCATCAGGAACACTTCGCCCTCGGCGATGACGCGACAGCCCTGCCAGACGGGCAGGTCTCGGCCGAAGCTGTCGTGGTCGCGCGCCTCGCCGAGCGGAACGCCGTCGACGATAATGGCGCGGCCATCGCGGCACAGGCGCTGTCCGGGCAGGCCGAGAACGTGCTTCAGAAGCGGCACGTCGCGTGCGACGTAGCCGCGCTCGACCATAAACGAGGCGAAGGGTTCGGGTGGGATGACGGCGACCAGATCGGGCACCGCGATCCGGTCGTCGGGTGCGACAGTATAGAACCCGATCGGCACGCTGGCCGATGCGTTCCAGACCAGCCTTGGCGCAGTCGGAACGAATCCGGCAAAGGCGATCCCGAGCGTGGCAACCGTCGTCACCATGACATAGCGAAAGCGCGTCATGGGGCGATCTCCCGCCGCCAGAGCCATGCCTGATGACGCTCCGCGGTGTAGGGACGCGGCGCTTCGCCTGCGTTTATCCAGTGGGAGACGTGCCGCCAATGATCGGGATCGACTTGGGCCGGATCGACACCTATGGCCTCGATCCCGTCGACATGGCGAAGGACAGCCTCGACCTTCGGCCAGCCTTCGATCTTCAGCAGGATTTCGCCGCCTGGACGGACGAAGGGCAGCGTCTGATAGGACTGGCCCGGCGCAACCGCGCGCAGGATGTCGAGGCGCGAAATGATCGTGCCGTGGTCGTTCGCCGCCCAGCGGACGAACGCAAACACCGTGCCGGGATGGAAGAATACAACACGCCGGTTGCGATCGAGGATCTGCTCACCAGTCGCATGGCCGAATCTGATCCAGTATTCGGTCTTGCCTTCCACCCAGGTCAGTTCCGCGCGGGTCAGATCGCCGTCATGGGCGTCGATGCCGATCATGGGCGGTCTCCCCCTATGTCGGGAAACTCGCGCGCCAGCAGGTCGCGCAGCATGTCGGCGACGGTGATGCCGCGCTGGAAAGCCGCGATCTTGATGCGGCCGCGCAGCGCCGGCGTGATGTCCACGGTCAGCCGCGCCGAATAGGCGTCGGCGGTATCCGTGCGCGGCGGCGGCGCGTCGCCGGCCTTGATCCAGCTATCGGGATCGGCCGGGCGCGTAGCGAAGCTGCGCTTCTCGGTGCGCGCCGTCATGACGAAATTCCGTCATGGAATGGCAGCACGGTGGCGATGCGCGCCCGCGCGCACTCGGCCATGTCGGGGTCGATCTCGCAGCCGAGATAGCGCCGGCCGGAAAGCCGGCAGGCTTCCCCGGCCGCGCCGGAACCGGCGAACCAGTCGCCGACCAGGCCGCCTTCGGGGCAGCTCGTGCGGATCAGGATCTCCAGGAGCGCCGACGGCTTTTCGGTCGGATGGATGGCGCGGCCGTGGCAGTTGCGCAGGTAGATGACCGAGCGCATGAGGCGCGGCCCGCCGTCATGGCTGACATAATGGCCGGCGTCGATCTGGCCGGTATGGGGCGGGCGCTGCTTGCGCCGCACCGTGCGGGCCGTCGCGTCGGGCGTGGTCTGGACGTCGTTGTAGATGTCACGCCAAGCGGTCTCGGCGGGATAGAACTGGACGGCCAGTTCATGCACCCGCTTGAAGCGGTCGGCATGAAAGCCGGTGCCGTTCTGCTTTTCCCAGACGATCTCCTGCGCGATCCGCAAGCCGGCGTCAGTGAAGCGGTCGGCGGTCGCCATGAAGCTGCGCAGCGAGCCGAAGACCCAGAGCGAGCCGGTCGGCCTGAGGGCGGCGCGCGCCAGCACGACCCAGCCCTCGACGCGCCGATCCCATGCGAGCGAAGTGTCGCCATAGGGCGGATCGGCGATGATCATGTCGTAGGGTGCGTGCCAGGGCATTTCTTCGCGGCAGTCGCCGGTAAGGATCGTCATGCCGATACCCTCCCGATCCCCAGCAGGCCGATCTCGGCGGCCAGGGCGGCAATCTCGCGCGCGGCGGGTGATCGGCGCCCGATCTCGCGGACGAGCCGCCCGGTCTGCGCGGCGTCGGCGAAGACGACGCGCTGGCCGATGGCGCTGGTGAGCACGGGAGGATCGTGGTCCGCCAGCGTCTCGGCGGTCTCGCGGGCGATGACGGTGCGGGCACCGCAGCGGTTGAGCACGAAGCGGGCAACGAGCTGGGGCCGGTAGATGCGCGCCTCCGCCAGGAGGGCGAGCATCTCCGCCGAAGCCCAGCCGTCGAACGGCGATGGCTGCACCGGGATCAGCACGAGATCGGCGGCGAGCAGCGCGGAGCGCATGAGGCCGGCGACGCGCGGTGGCCCGTCGATGACGATGCGATCGACATCGCGGGCGAGTTCGGGCGCTTCGCGATGCAGCGTGTCGCGGGCCAGGCCAACGGTGCCGAAGGCGCGTGGCAGGCCCTCACGCGCGCGTTGTTGCGACCAGTCGAGGGCGGAGCCTTGCGGATCGGCGTCGATCAGGGTGACGCGCTTGCCACCCTGAGCCAGTTCACCGGCAAGATGCAGCGCCAGCGTCGTCTTGCCGACACCGCCCTTCTGGTTGAGGAGCGCGATGATCATTTGCACCCCCCCGGCAGATCGAGAGGCAGGCGGGGTCTTTCTGCAGATTCAGGAGCCTCGGTTGCGCCTCGATCAGATGCCGGTCGAGGCGATGCCGGGGCGTCGGATGCCCTCTTCTTAGCGGCTCTACCAAGGCTTCTGGCGGTGTCGCGGATGAGGTTTTCCACATCGCGCGCGCGCTCTTCAAAGTTAGACTCTTTGTTAGACTCTAAGTTAAGGGCGCGATTTCCTGAATGGGTTCCGGGTGTTAAGCCCGGTTTCGGTTCCTGATAGCACGAGCCTCCGGTTCCCGATAGCACGATAGTCCGGGTTCCTGATAGCACGAGGCCATCCACAGGTTTTCCACAGGGCGCGACCGGCTCGAAGGCCAGCAGCATCCGCCCGCCAACCTCAGCTTCGAGAAACAGCGAATAGCCCGGCAGAGGCTGGCGCCGGATGATGTCGCGCAGCTCGAAGGCGAAGCGCTTGAACGGCGACAGGCTGCCGGATTTCTGGTGAAGGTGACGGAAATCGAACCGCCAGCCATCGCGCTGGCGGCCGCCGTGCTTGCGCACCAGGCGATAGAGCCAGCGGTCAAGGCCGCCGGTTAGGTCGAAATAGGTCCGGTCGATGGTCAGCACGAGCGCATCGTCGAGGACGGCCTGGTAGAACCAGTCCGGCACGATCATCTCGATGCCATCGGGTCTGCCGCTATGGTCGGTGCGTTCCTGCCATTCGTTGATCCAGGAGAAGCGATGCCGGCGCCCTTCGACCGGCTGGCGGATCGAGGTGGAAATCGTGGTCGATTGCAGCCGGTCGAGCGCCGCCTTCAGGCGCTGATAGTCGCGCAAGCCGGTGCCGCGCCCGACATAGGTGAGAATCTCGTAGGGCGTGGCGGCCATCAGCCGGGAGGTGCGAAGGCCGCTGTCGCGGGCTTCGACGATCTGGCTCGCCGCCCAGATCAGAATATCGGCGTCCCAGATCGTGGCCATGCCGTGATCGGGAACAGCCTCGACCCGGATGGAGACATTGCCGGCGGCGAAGTCGATGGGCGCGATGCGCTTCGACTTGGCGAGGGAGAAGAAGGGATAGGCCATGAGATCCTGCGCGTCTCGTGGCGCGAAATCGCCGGGGAGCGCCCTGAACAGGTCGAGTTGCCCGCGCTCGGAAAGGGATCGACGTCGCACCGTCATGAAGAAAACCGCGAGCGGTCAGCGGGCGTAACGACCAGCCTGCGGGCCGGACGGAAACGCATGACGCTTGGCGGGCAGCACGGAGCCGCGCGGATCGGAGGTGGAGGTCACCGCGCCGCGCTCGGTCCAGGCCTCAAGATCGTCGATGGCATAGACCACACGGCCGCCAAGCTTGCGATAGGCTGGCCCGGTTCCGTAGGTGCGGTGTTTTTCGAGCGTCCGGGCCGAGAGGCTGAGAAAGGTCGCGGCCTCTTTGGTCCGTAGAAAACGCGGCGGCAGGACGACGGGTTCATGTGGCATGATCGGGCCTCCGTGGTGTTGCAAACGGCCACTGCGGATCAGCGGCGGGCAATGACCACGGTGGCGAAGGAAGACCGGCGAGGTGCAGGGCGAAGTTGGGGGGTATCGAAATCGCCCACCATCAGGGGCGAAAGATACCCCCTCCGTATCCGCGACGAGAGCAGCACGGAACTATTCTGAGGGCGATAGCTCGATTTATTCTCCCCCTCACGAACGCCACCGGCATCGAAGTATTCGGGCCGGCGATCCCGAAAAGCCGAAAAGCACACAATTTCAGCTTGCTGTAAGAAATTCACCAACCGGCACAGTCATCAGGTCAGGAGAGTATCGGTCCGGAGAAACCGCTTCCGGACCTCATGGCAGCGGGGTCAGTGTTCAGCCGCCCGAATAGCCCTCGAAAACAACGAAAAAATCCGGCCGCAACCGGATCGGGAGAACGCTTTCGCGAGGGCAAGTGCCGGAGGGGATGCGCCTGATGTTGAATGCTCCCCAAATTAATGCATTGATATATTAAAGCCAAACCCCGCCAGCTCACGCTTCAGATCACGAACACGGGCGCGAAGCCGCCCCCTGGCGTCCTGAAGTTCGTGGTCTGACCTTGATAGAGGCGCGCGGCCACCAGAAGCACCTGGCCATCATATGTATACAGACGCACGTCCATTTTGCGCGTCTGGGGTATCTCGTCGATCCTGATCATGCGCTCGCTGGGGCGGACCAGCGTCTGAGCAACGTATCCGCCCTCCGCGATCTCCGCCCAGACCCCTTTCGTCAGCTTGTCGCCACGATATACCGCCTTGCCGCCATGTCCGCCGGTCGGCTTGAAGAACAGGTCCCTGCGGGATTTCCAAAGTGCGTCAGCGTTGTCAGGACTGACCAGCACGGTGCGTGGAACGGCATCAAGCAGGGCGCGAAGTCTCGGTTCCACGCCCCAGGCCTCCAGCGTCGCGGAATTCGAAAGAAGCGAAAGGTTGCGCTTGTCTGCAAGGAGCGCGTGATTGTGCGGATTCGGCGTCACGACCACCGCGCCATCCCGGTAGGCTTCCTGCAATGCCTTGTGCTCGGGCTGATCGAAGGCGAAATCGGTGACCCGGTTGTAAACGAGGTCGATTGTCTTTCCATCGGCGCTGAGCCGACCATCGTCGTAGCGAAGGTGACTGGCGTCGGCGATGATCGCGTCTACCCCTCGTGCCGCGAAAACTTGCCCCGCGAGCACGAACTCGGGGTAGAGATACTGTTCCGGCGGACTGTCATCGACGATGGCGATGCGTTGTGGCGCGCCCGTTCCCCGCTGCCGAATCCATTCGTTCTGGAACATGCGAAACGCCGCGTCCTCGAACGATGGCAGCGTCGGGGGGATATCCATTTCGGTGCAACACGCGCGCTGCGCCCTCGCAAGAAAGGCATTGAGAAACGCCCCGCCGGCGTTGGTATTGATTTCGATCAAGCGGGGGCCGTCTTCGCCAAGATGGAAGTCGTAGCCCATCAATGCCCCGAGCGGGCCATGATCCGCCCGCGCGATTTCCGGCACCCAAGAGAGGACTGCGGCCTTGTATGCCGCGAGTTGGGCGGTGGTCTCCACAGCCACTGCGATCGCGCGCATCTCATTGACGGCGGTGGCCGAAAGGAACACCGGCACGTGCGAGAACAGATGGGCCTTGGGGCGGATGAACGTCTCGAAGAACGCCGGATCACCGGCCTCGCGCTCCATCGCTTCGCGCAGCGATGGAAGGTCCAGTGTAACGCAGAAGCAGCTCTTGTTGAGCCGCTCCGTGCGGTCATGAACCCGCTTCGATGAACTGGAGCCGGGATTGTTCATCGAGGGAAAACCCGAGGCGGCGCCAAGATCGAGCGCGCTTCAAATGCCAAGTAAGCCATGAATAATCCCACGAACATCCCTCCCAAAGGTTTCGCCATCAGGTCGATCCAAATATGCCGCTTCTGTTCGGCGGCCTCAACTGTGACCGGTGGGCCTCGGGAAATTGCACTGCCGGTCGCACGGGCAGCTCCATCCCGAAGGTGCCATCAGTGTGGTTGCGACACATTCTCCTGGTAGGTCCGCTCGCGCTCTGGCCAGGTGCTCTTGATATAGGCGAGGACAGCCCGGATCTCGGCGTCGCTGAGAAGATCGGCAAACCCCGGCATGTCGCTCTCATAGCCGCCCCCGACGATGGCGGCCGTGCCTTCCCTGACGATGCGGAACAGGATGTCATCGGGATGGTGCCACGTGTGGCCGCCGGCATCGTGCGGTGGCGCCGGGAGACGTCCGGATGGAAGGGGCGTCTTCCAGTCCGGCTGCCCCTCGAGCTGCGCACCGTGGCAGGACGCACATTGGTCCGCATAGACCTGCCGGCCCTGTTCGATGACTTCTGCGGATGCCGCGGCGGGGGATACCGTGCGGACCTGATGCCACCCAACGAGGATCGCCAGGATCAGGCCGCCGAGGAGCAACCCGAGCCACAAGATATTACGGAGTTCATTGCGCATGAGTTGCATGACTGCTGGTGAAGAATTTCAATCGGCTACATGCCGAAATTGAATTACTGCCAGAGGCGCGACGCCGGGGGCAATGGACATTCCCGTGACCAGCGCCTATCTTTCCGGCATGTTCGCGCGCCTCGTCACCATGCTTGCCGTCCTCGCGATCGCCGTCATGACGACGGCGACGTCCGCGCACGCGGCGCGCTTGAGCGCAGAACCGGATCACTCGGTGCATGTCGGCGAGATGATGCAGGTTGCGGCCGGCAGCGAAAATCCCTGTGATGGCGACCAGCACTGTGGCTCAGGCGATGCCGAAGCCTGTGAGTTGCTTTGCGTAGGTTTTTCGGTCTTCCTGACCTCGCCGAGCGAAGGCTCTGGCAGCGATTACGCGCCTGCCAGTCATGACCTGCCGACCGGTGCAGTGCTTGCCAGTCGGGCACCTGGGCTGAACGAACGACCTCCCAAGCTCCGTCTCCTCTGATTGCGTCCGGGCTGGAGCCCGCGGCGTTCTGTCGGTTTTGATGAACGGGACAGGCTGTCCCGAGGAGACGACCATGAATACCCTTTCACGACGCGGCTTTCTTGCCGCTGGCGCAGCCGTGCTGGCCTATGCGCATCTGCCCCGGATCGCGGCCGCGCAGGGCGCCGCCCCGCTATCATTGCACGCCGCTAGCCGGACGCTGGACATCGACGGTCGCGCCGCCACCGTCTGGGGTCTTTCCGGACCCACCGGACAGGGCCTGACACTCAACCCCGGCGCGCGCTTCCGGGTGGATCTGCGCAACGATCTCGATGTTGACACGCTGATCCACTGGCACGGCCAGATCCCGCCCAACGCGCAGGATGGCGTGCCCGACATGCCTTTGCCGATGCTCGCCCCCGGCGAGACACGCGCCTATGACTTCGCGCCGCTGCCCGGCACCTACTGGATGCACGCGCATGTGCCGCTGCACGAAATGCGCCTTCTGGCAGCACCGCTGATCGTGCGCAGCGCCGAGGATATCAGCGCCGACCGTCAGGAAGTAGTGCTTTTCCTGCATGACTTCTCGTTCAAGGCGCCCGAGGAAGTGATGGCCGAGATCCTCGACGGCCATGGGACGGCAGACGGCCATGGAGGCGGCCACGGCGCGGGCATGGGCGGCATGGCGGGTATGGATCATGGCGCCATGGGGAACATGCCGATGGAAGGCATGGATCACGGCGCCATGGGCGGCATGATGGGGATGGGTGCCATGGACGCCATGGCGATGGACCTCAATGACTACGACTGGGACGCCTATCTTGCCAATGACCGCACGCTGTCGGACCCCGAGGTGGTGCAGATCGAGCGCGGCGGGCGCGTCCGCCTGCGTGTGATCAACGCCGCCGCGGCGACAGTGTTCTGGATCGAGACCGGCGAGGCGCAGGCGCGGCTTGTTGCGGTGGACGGACATGCGGTTCAGCCGGTTTCTGGCACGCGCTTCGGCCTGGCCATGGGCCAGCGGCTCGATCTGGAGATCGACCTGCCGAACGAGGGCGGCGCTTGGCCGATCCTCGCGCTGCGGGAAGGCGCGCGTGAGCGCACCGGCCTGATCCTTGCCACGCAGGGTGCCGAAATCCGGCGCATCGATGCCGTGGCTGAATCGGAAGCCCCCGCCTTCGACACCGATCTGGCGCAGGAGTCGCGTCTGCTCGCGGCGGAGGCGCTGCCGGATCGGCCGGTGGACCGCAGCCATATGGTGATGCTGGGCGGCTCGATGCAGCCCTATGTCTGGACGATCGACGGAGCCGTCTGGGGACAGCATCGCCCGATAGCCGCGCGCAGTGGTGAGCGGGTAGTGCTGTCCTTTCACAACATGTCGATGATGGGTCACCCGATGCATCTGCACGGGCATGTCTTCCAGGTCGTCAGGCTGAACGGACGTGCGGTCGCGGGCGCGTTGCGCGACACGGTCTATGTGCCGCCGATGTCGATGGTCGATGTGGCGCTCGACGCCGGTGAGGCGGCGCGCTGGATGTTGCATTGCCACCACATGCCGCATCTCGAAACCGGCATGATGACCGAATTCGCGGTCAGCGCATAGGCCAGGCAGAGGACGTCGGATGCCGGCGTTCTCCCTCAGCAACAAGGAGGCGGACTCATGTCGATGTCTCACGGCGGCCATGCCGGTCACATGCCCGCGGGCGGCGATCGCAAGGCGCTTGTCATCTCGGGCTGGCTCACCGGCCTTTACTTTGTAGTCGAGCTGGGAATCGGCATCTGGACGGGCTCCGTCGCTGTCATCTCCGATGCCTTCCACACCTTCTCTGCCGTGGGCGGCGTGCTCATCGCACTGGTCGCGCTTCGCTTGACTGAACGGAAATCCAGCCCGGCACGTACCTTCGGTTATGTCCGGGCCGAGATCCTCGGCGCCCTTTTCAACGGCCTGTTTCTCGTCGCGATGGCGCTTTTGGTGCTGTGGATGGGCGCGATGCGCCTCATGGAGCCGATCGAGCTGGCCACGACGCCGATGCTGTTTGCCGCTGCGGGCGGGATCGCCACCGAGCTTGTCGCGCTCTGGCTGCTGTACGAGCGCCAGAAGGGCAACCTGAACATGCGCGGCGCCTACTGGCACATCCTGCAGACCTTCGTCGGCAGCTTCCTGATCATCATCTCTGCGCTGGTGATCCGGTTCACGGGCTTTATGGCCATCGATCCTCTGCTTGGCATGGCCTTCGGACTGGTGCTGCTCTGGGCCTCCTGGGGCATTCTGCGCGAGGCATTGCACATCCTGCTGCAAGGCACGCCGGAAGACCTCGACCTGGAAGCCGCCATCGAGGCCATCCGGCAATTGGAGGGGGTGACGGACGTGCATCACGTCCATGCCTGGAGCCTGACATCCGGGCGCAATGTCTTCTCGAGCCATATCTGCGTTCGGAACTGGCAGGACGGCGAGCGGGTGCTGCGGCAGGCGAACAATCTTCTGCGCCAGCAGTTCAACATCTACTTCTCGACGTTGCAGATCGAGGAATACTGTCTCGATGGTGAGGAGACCGCGGCCGACATCGACATCACGCGGTCACATGCCGGGTCAGGACGGGCCAGCGTCGGAAAGGTCCACGGTAGTCACTGACGGCAGGAACTCCGGAATCCAATCACCTCTTGACCTTCCAGCGATTGGAAGGCGCAGAACAGACGAAACGCAAGCTCAGGAAACGCCGAGGAGGCGTGAACATGACCAGCAAGACGGAACACGATCACCAGAACCAGACTCACGCCCATTCGGCCCACGGACATGTGCATGATCACGCGCATGACCACGCAGCCGCCGCGCAGGACGACACGCACAAGGTCAAGGACCCGGTCTGCGGAATGATGGTCGATCCCCACACGACCCAGCACAAGGCCGAGCATGCCGGTCGGCCATATTACTTCTGCTCGGCCGGGTGCCGGGCGAAGTTCTTGGCCGAGCCGGAACGCTATCTCGATCCGGCCGCCGCGGCGGCCAAGGCAGAGCCGGTTCCCGAAGGGACGATCTACACCTGCCCGATGCACCCGGAGATCCGGCAGGTCGGGCCCGGATCATGCCCGATCTGCGGCATGGGGCTGGAGCCGGTTCTGGTCAGCCTGGAGGCCGGGCCGAACGAGGAACTGATCGACATGACGCGCCGGTTCTGGATCGGCCTTGCTCTGACGATCCCGGTGTTCGTCCTCGAGATGGGCGGGCATCTTTTCGGGCTGACCCACGCCATCGGTCAGCAGGCCTCGAACTGGCTGCAACTGCTCCTCGCCACGCCAGTCGTTCTCTGGGCGGGCTGGCCATTCTTCCAGCGCGGCTGGCAGTCGCTGGTCAACCGCAGCCTCAACATGTTCACCCTGATCGCCATGGGCACCGGCACGGCCTGGATCTACAGCGTCGTGGCGACGCTGGCGCCGGGCATTTTTCCTGACCAGTTCCGCCAGCCCGACGGCTCGGTCGCGGTCTATTTCGAGGCGGCGGCGGTCATTACCGTGCTCGTGCTGCTCGGGCAGGTGCTGGAGTTGCGCGCGAGAGAGAGCACCAGCGGCGCGATCCGCGCGCTGCTCGACCTTGCCCCCAAGACCGCCCGGATCATCCGCGACGACGGCACCGAGGAGGAGGTTCAGCTCGACACCGTTCATGTCGGCGACCGCCTGCGGGTGCGGCCCGGCGAGAAGGTTCCGGTCGATGGCGAGGTGCTCGAGGGTCGCAGCGCCGTCGATGAATCGATGGTGACCGGCGAGTCGATGCCGGTGACCAAGGAGGTCGGCGCCACCGCCATCGGCGGCACCATGAACCAGTCCGGCGCGCTGGTGATCGAGGCGAAGAAGGTCGGCCGCGACACCATGCTGTCGCAGATCGTCCAGCTTGTCGCCGAGGCGCAGCGGAGCCGCGCGCCGATCCAGCGGCTGGCCGATCAGGTCTCCGGCTGGTTCGTCCCGGCGGTGATCGTGGTCGCGGTGCTCGCCTTCATCGCCTGGTCGATCTGGGGTCCCGAGCCGCGCTTCTCGTTCGGTCTCATCGCGGCGGTCTCGGTTCTGATCATCGCCTGCCCCTGTGCGCTGGGGCTGGCGACGCCGATGTCGATCATGGTCGGCGTCGGGCGCGGCGCGCAGGCGGGCGTGCTGATCAAGAACGCCGAGGCGCTGGAGCATATGGAGAAGGTCGACACCATCATCGTCGACAAGACCGGCACCCTGACCGAGGGCCGGCCCGCCGTCACCGCCATCGTTCCGGCTGCTGGCTTTACCGAGGAAGAAGCCTTGCGCCTTGCCGCCAGTGTCGAACGCGCCAGCGAGCATCCGTTGGCGCTGGCCATCGTGCGGGCGGCCGAGGAGCGCGGCCTTGAACTCGCACCGGTCGCGGATTTCGACTCACCCACCGGCAAGGGCGCGCTCGGAGTGGTCGAGGGCAAGCGCATTCCCCTTGGCAATGCCAAGTTCCTCGCCGAGCAGGGCGTCGATGTCGCGCCGCTGGCCGATGAGGCCGACCGGCTGCGCGAGGACGGCGCAACCGCGATCTTCATGGGGGTGGACGGGCAGGTTGCGGCCATCTTTGCCATCGCCGATCCGGTCAAGCCATCGACGCCCGAGGCGCTCGCCGCGCTCAAGGAGCAGGGCATCCGCGTGGTGATGCTCACCGGCGACAACTGGACCACGGCGAAGGCCGTCGCGCGCCAGCTCGGCATCGACGAGGTCGAGGCGGAGGTGCTGCCCGACCAGAAGAGCGCGGTCGTGCAGCGGCACAAGGCGGCGGGCGAGGTGGTGGCGATGGCCGGCGACGGCGTCAACGACGCCCCGGCGCTGGCCGCTGCGGACGTTGGCATCGCCATGGGCACCGGCACCGATGTGGCGATGGAAAGCGCGGGCGTCACATTGCTCAAGGGCGATCTGACCGGCATCGTCCGCGCCCGCAAGCTGTCGGAAGCGGTCATGGGCAATATCCGCCAGAACCTGTTCTTCGCCTTCATCTACAACGCTCTGGGCGTGCCGGTCGCGGCCGGGGTGCTGTATCCGTTCTTCGGCATCCTGCTGTCGCCGATCATCGCGGCGGCCGCCATGGCGCTGTCCTCGGTCAGCGTGATCACCAATGCCGCTCGGCTGCGGAGGGTGAAGCTGTGATGCCCGCTGGCGCGCCTCTGCCGGCACCATGCCGCAGCATGCAAGCACCTGCTCACCCCTTCGTGCGTCGCGCCCGGACCGTGACGGCGAGATAATGAATCCATGAAACGAGGTTTGACGATGAGAAACGATCACCCCATCAGCCGGCGCACCGTTCTGGCCGCTGCCGGCGCGCTGCCCCTGCTGATGTCCATGCCAAGGCGGGGACATGCCGAAGCGCTGCCGCTGGTGAGCGTCAGCAAGGATCCATCCTGCGGCTGCTGCGATGGCTGGGTCGCGCATATCGAGGCCGCAGGCTTCCCGGTGAAGGTGGTAGAATCCTCCGATATGGACAGCCTCAAGCAGCGGCTCGGCGTCCCGGCCGAACTGGCCTCCTGCCACACCGCCGAGGTGGGCGGCTACGTGGTCGAGGGCCATGTGCCTGCCGCAGCCATCCGCCGCCTTCTGGCCGAGCGGCCTGACGCGACGGGGCTGGCCGTTCCCGGCATGCCGGCCGGCTCGCCCGGCATGGATTTTCCGGGCGTCGATCCCGAGCCCTATGAAGCGTTCCTGTTCGGCCCGACCGTCCGGAGCTTCGGGCGCTTTCTCGGTCCACGGGAAATCTGACACGGGGCTGCCGACATGATCGCCCGACTTGCGAATGATCCGAAACAGCACCTGGCCGAGGCGGCTTGCCTCCGTCAGCGGGGCGGTCTCGCGGCGTCGGGTGGCGGGAGACGTGAACGCGACATCGCACTGGCCCGGCGTGCCGCCGGGAAGGAAAGTGGCGCATGACCGGGCGGGTGCGAGCTGCCTTCCGGGTGAGATGCGGTCGATTGCGCCAGTTTGCGGTTTGCATCCTGCTGCTTGCCATCGGCGCCCTGGTTCTGCAGGTCCCGGTACATGCCGGCCCCGCCGGACACGCCATCCACCAGCAGCAGGTCGCCGCCACGGCAAGCCACTGCGCCCAGCCTCACCTGCCGGACGAGCATGGCGCAGATCAATCGGCAGGCTGCCTGAACGAGGACAGTGGCCAGGGTCCGGCGGACTGCTGCCAGATCTGTCTGGCCGCCGCGGTTCTCGTCGCGCCGCCGACGTTCGGCCCGTCCGTGAACGGTGAGGTTTTCACGGTTGTGCGCACTGATCCGCACGACCGATCACCCGAAGGCATCCTGAAGCCGCCACGTCTCATCGCTGCGTGATGCGCAGGGATCGCCGCGAGGACGAGAGACGTCTCCGGCCGCTCCGCGCAAACCCGAAAGACAAACGAACAGGATGGAGAGCCGCGCCCGCAAATCCGGGCCGGTGCTCCGGAACCAGAGGATGAAATCCAATGAACCGAACAGCAATCGTAATCGCCCTTACTGTCAGCCTGCTGGCAGGCCTGCCAGGCGCTGCTCTCGCGCAGGCCGGACATGACACCCATCACCCGGGAACCCCGCCCGCACAGGCGGAGCAGGCGCCCGCGCCAACGCCGCCTTCAGGCCAGATGCCCGGCATGCAAGGGATGATGCCCGAGCAGTGCCAGGCCATGACCCCGGAATGCATGGGCGCGATGCGCCAGATGATGCAGGGTGGGATGATGCAGGGGATGATGGGCGCGCCGAACGCCGGGGCGGCCCCGGTTAACGAAAGCCTTCCGGATTTCACCCGGGCCTACGTCGAATCGATGAATGAAATGCACGGACCGATGATGGACGGCGTCATGGCCGACGATCCGGATGTCGCCTTCGTCCGGGGCATGATCCCGCATCATCAGGGCGCGATCGATATGGCCCGGATCGTCCTGCAGTATGGCGACGACCCGAAGACAAGGGAGTGGGCGGAGCAGATCATCGCGGTGCAGGAAGGCGAGATCGCCGAAATGCAGGCATGGCTGGAGGCGAAGGCCGGCGAGGCACCTGCGCCCTTTGGTCAGACCGGCGGGACTGTCTGGTCCGCCAATGAAGGCGGCAATTCCATCAGCGCCATCAATCTCGCCACCGGAGCGGTCGACACGGTTTTGATCCCGATCGCGCCCCACAACGTCGACCTGACGCCTGACGGCAAGCTGCTGTTGGCCGTTGGCGATCCTGCCGTCGAAGGGGATCACGGGTCGGACGGGCATGGGCACGGCGGGGACGGTGCGGCCGAGGGTCTGTTGGTCATTCTCGATCCGCAGAACCTCTCGGCGCCCAAGGCGACCGTCGCGGTAGGCTCGCACCCGGCCCATGTGGTCGCTGACCGGCAGGGGCGCGCCTATGTCTCCTTGGCCGGCGGAGACGAGATCGCGGTCGTCGATCTCGCACGGGCCGAAGTCATCGGGCGTATCGCGACGGGGGACTATCCGCACGGCCTACGGCTCAGCCCGGATGAGACCCAGCTTTACGTGGCCAATGTCGAGGACGGGTCCGTGTCCGTCATCGACACCCAGGCGCTGTCCGAGGTCGCGCGCATTCCGATCGGGACCGCGCCGGTTCAGGTCGGGTTCACGCCCTCGGGCGATCAGGTCTATGTCTCGCTGCGCGACGAGAACCGCGTCGCCGTGATCGACACTTCAACCCGCGAGGTGACGAACAGGATCGACGTCGGGCCGAACCCGATCCAGCTCATCGCGACGCAGGATGGGAAATTCGTCTATGTCGCCAATCAGGGCACCGAGGCCGAGCCGAACGACACCGTATCCGTGATCGACACCGCAATCGGTCAGGTGGTGAAGACCATCACCACCGGCCGCGGCGCCCATGGAGTATCGGCATCGGCGGACGGGGTCTATGTGTTCGTGACCAACATCGCCGACGATACCGTGTCGATCATCGACGTGGGGAGCCAGGAAGTGGTCAAGACAGTGCCGGTTGGCGATCGCCCGAACGGCATCGTCTACGGCGGCCCGGCGCGCTGAGCGATCGGCGCCGGAGTTCGCTCCGGCGCCAGCTACCGGCCAGGCACCGAGCCGCGGTCGGTCAGAACAATAGGGCCCGCCGTCTCATTGGCGGGCCCTCGCTATCCCTTGGGGGGCGCGAGCCTGTTACTGACCGCGGGCGGCCAGCCACTCGCGCATCATGGCGATCTCGCCCTCCTGCGCCGCGATCACGTCTTCGGCGAGGGCACGGATCTGCGGGTCCTCGCCGTGTCCCAACACGACGCGCGCCATGTCGATGGCGCCCTGATGGTGCGGGATCATGCTGCGCATGAAATCCACGTCGGCGTCGCCACTGAACTCGACGGCCATCCCGGCATGCATGCGGTCGTTTGCGGCCATGTAGGCCTGAACTGCCGGGCTGTCGGAGGCAGCCGCACCATGCGCGCCATGACCCATGTCCGAACGATCCGTGATCGTAACGCCTTCATCCACGATCTGCGATTGCGCAACGGCCAGTCCGCCCGCGGCGGCAAGCGCGGTCGCCATGAACAGAACGGACAGCTTGTTCATCAGGCGACCGTCCCCACCGGCGCGACGGGAAAGCCCGCCTCGGCCAGCGCGGCCTCGAAGGCGGCGCGGGGCTGCCCGGAGGTGACGACGACCTTGCGCTTCGGGGGATCGGCCTCGACGTTCGCTGCGGGATCAACCGTGTGAATCGCCCTGGTCACGCCGCACGCGCAGCCGCCGCAGGTCATATTTTCAATGTGGAACTGCATGAGTGCCTCCTGTGGTTCGTCTCATGCAAGGTGAGATAGGGTTTCCCATCGTTGGAAGGTCAAGAGGAAAGAATCGATCCTGACAGGTCTTGACCTTCCAGCGATGGGAACCCTTATTTCCCTTGGCGGATGATGGAATAGCTTCAAGGAGACCCCCTTCATGACCGCCCCAGCGCGAGATCGCGAGCCCGGAGCCGGCAGCATCAATCTGCCCCCGATCAGCCTGTCCATCGAGGGCATGACCTGTGCCTCATGCGTGGGCCGGGTCGAGAAGGCGCTGCGGGCCGTGCCCGGCGTCGCCTCGGCAAATGTCAACCTGGCCACCGAGCGCGCCGACATCCGTCTCAGCGCGCCGGTCGAGCGTGCCGCGCTGGTGGGTGCGGTGGAAAGCGCGGGCTATGACGTGCCCAAGCCCCAGGGTGCGGTCGAGATCGCCATCGAGGGGATGACCTGCGCCTCTTGCGTGGGCCGGGTCGAAAGGGCGCTGCAGGCGGTGCCCGGCGTTGCTTCGGCGACCGTCAACCTCGCCACCGAGCGCGCGACCGTCACGGGCCCGGCCGATGCCGGCGCGTTGCTGCGGGCCATCACCGAAACCGGCTACGAGGCGCGGCTGATCGACGGCGGCGGGGCCGATGAGGCGCAGGCCAACGCCCGCAAGGAGGCCGAGCGCGAGACGCTGCGGCGCGACCTGATCCTGGCGGCGGCGCTGACCCTGCCGGTCTTCGTCCTCGAGATGGGCAGCCACCTCATTCCCGCCGTCCATGACCTCGTCGCGGGCACCATCGGCATGCAGGCCAGTTGGTATATCCAGTTCGCGCTGACGCTGCTGGTCCTCGCCATCCCCGGCATCCGCTTCTACCAGAAGGGCCTTCCCGCCCTGTTCCGTGGCGCGCCTGACATGAACAGCCTTGTCGCGGTCGGCACGCTGGCGGCTTTCGGTTATTCACTTGTCGCCACCTTCGCCCCCGGCCTGCTGCCGGCGGGCACCGTCAACGTCTATTACGAGGCGGCAGCCGTTATCGTGACGCTGATCCTGCTCGGCCGCTATCTCGAGGCGCGCGCCAAGGGCCGCACCTCCGAGGCGATCACCCGCCTTGTTGGCCTGCAGCCCAAGACCGCGCGCGTGCGCCGGGGCGGCCGCGTCGAGGACATCGCGGTGGCCAACGTGGCTCCCGGCGATCTCGTCGAGGTCCGTCCGGGCGAGCGCGTCCCCGTGGACGGCGAGGTGGTCGAGGGCGAGAGCTGGGTGGATGAATCGATGATCACCGGCGAGCCCATCCCCGTCCAGAAGCAGGCGGGCGCTGCCGTGACCGGCGGCACCGTGAACCAGAAAGGCGCCTTCGCCTTTCGCGCCACTGCGGTCGGCGGGGACACGGTGCTGGCGCAGATCATCCGCCTGGTCGAGGAGGCGCAGGGCTCGAAACTGCCAATCCAGGCGCTGGTGGACCGCGTCACCATGTGGTTCGTCCCGGCCGTCATGGCGGTGGCGGCGCTGACCTTCGGCATCTGGTTCTTCTTCGGTCCCGACCCGGCGCTGACCTTCGCGCTGGTGAACGCCGTCGCGGTCCTGATCATCGCCTGCCCCTGTGCGATGGGCCTCGCCACGCCGACCTCGATCATGGTGGGCACCGGGCGCGGCGCCGAGATGGGCGTGCTGTTCCGCAAGGGCGAAGCGCTCCAGCTGCTGAAGGATGCCAGGGTCGTGGCGGTGGACAAGACCGGCACGCTGACGGAAGGCGCCCCCGCGCTGACCGATCTGGAACTGGCCGCCGGGTTCGAGCGGGCCGAGGTCCTGAGCCTCGTCGCCGCGGTCGAGGAGAAGTCGGAGCACCCGATCGCCCGTGCGATCGTGGACGCGGCCGCCGGGGAAGGCCTTACGCTGCCCGCCGTCTCGAACTTCGAGTCGGTGACAGGGTTCGGCGTCAGGGCCGTGGCCGGCGGCAAGCCCGTCGAGATCGGCGCAGACCGCTACATGGCCGAGCTTGGCCATGACGTGGCCGGTTTCGCCAAGATCGCCGAGCGTCTCGGCAACGAGGGCAAGTCGCCCCTCTACGCCGCGATCGACGGCAAGCTGGCGGCGATCATCGCCGTGGCCGACCCGATCAAGGAGACGACGCCGGCCGCGATCGCGGCGTTGCACGACCTCGGCCTGAAGGTTGCGATGATCACCGGCGACAACCGCCGCACGGCCGAAGCCATCGCCCGGCGGCTAGGCATCGACGAGGTCGTGGCCGAGGTGCTGCCCGAAGGCAAGGTCGAGGCCGTGCGCCGTCTCAAGACCAGTCATGGGACGCTGGCCTATGTCGGTGACGGCATCAACGACGCCCCGGCGCTGGCCGAGGCGGATGTGGGCCTTGCCATCGGCACCGGAACGGATGTGGCGATCGAGGCCGCCGACGTGGTGCTGATGTCGGGCAGCCTCAAGGGCGTGCCCAACGCCATCGCGTTGTCGCGCGCGACGATCGGCAATATCCGGCAGAACCTGTTCTGGGCCTTCGCCTACAACACCGCGCTGATCCCGGTCGCGGCGGGCGTGCTCTACCCGGCCTACGGGGTTCTGCTGTCGCCGGTCTTCGCCGCCGGGGCGATGGCGCTGTCCTCGGTCTTCGTGCTCGGCAACGCGCTCCGCCTGCGCCGCTTCACGCCGCCGATGGGGACCGATCCGACGGCCCCAGCGACCGCCAGCCCCGCCATGTCCGGCCGGCTTGCACCTGCCGAGTGATCGCCACCCGCGCCGACCGGGGCGCCAGAGTGCGTCCCGGTCATTCCCCTAGCCTGGAAGACCGTCATGACCAATATCACGCACGTCACGCACGACGTCATCTTTCCGCCAGCGGCCGTTCCGCTCATCTTCACCACCAACCAAAGGAGCCACCCATGAACATCGGACAAGCAGCCCACGCCTCGGGAGTCTCCGCCAAGATGATCCGCTACTACGAACAGACCGGCCTCATCCCTCCCGCCAACCGGACCCAATCGGGCTATCGCGACTATTCGGACACCGACGTCCACATGCTGCGCTTCATCCGTCGCGCGCGCGATCTGGGCTTCTCGGTGCCCGAGATCCAGAAGCTCCTGAACCTCTGGCGTGACGGCAGCCGGCAGAGCGGCGATGTCAAGCGCGTCGCTCTTCAGCACATCGAGGAGCTGCGGCATCGGATCGCCGAGATGGAGGACATGGTCACCACGCTCACGACGCTGGCGGACGCCTGCGCGGGCGACCACCGGCCCGACTGCCCGATCCTCTGCGACTTCGAGCAAGCGGCCCCGGAGCATCGGCCGGCACCCGCGAGGGCACCCCTGCCAGGCAGCCGCCCCTCCGTCTGACTGCGGGGCATTGTCGGCCATCGCCGCTTAATCCGGCGGCGCGGCCTCTTCGCCGTCGAGGCCGATATCCGCCAGTGCGCGTTTTGCGCCTTCTTCCGCCGTGCGCGTCAGGATCGCCTCGAACTCGGCGTCCGGCATGCGGACAAAGCCCTGATCGGAACGGGTGGTGTCATCACTTCTCCCTTCCGCCGCTCAACCGACCTTGCAGCCCCAGAACGACGTGTGATCGGCCGCGAAATACCCATCCGCCGCGCGAAAGGTGCCCTGCAACTCGACGGTGTCGCCCTGCGCGAGCGGCGCCATGGTCTGCAGCCAGAGCGCCGTCGCCTCGGAGGCGTGCGCCCCTGAAATCTCGCCCTTTGATCTCGGATTTCGGTCGATCCGTTCAGCACCAGCCGCCCGCGCATACGCGCATTGGTGCTGGAGTTGATCTTGTATAGCAGCGTGGCACCGAAGAGCCACGCGCCCGCGACGGGCGCAACGAAGTGGCTGTTGCCGGCGCAAACCCGCGCTATCGTGGGCGGCGATGACGAAGGAGTTTCCGATAACCGCCGGCGACCATTGCACGGGCATCGCGCAGGAGTGCCTTGATGGCATGACGGGCCGAGGATGCTTGCCATTCGTCCCGGTCAAGCCGGCCGGTGTTCAGAAGAACCCGCGCGATCTCCTGCTGCGTGGCACCAGCCCGATGGCCATCGAAGGCCCGCAGCATCCGTCGGAGGCGCGCGCGTTGCTGGCGTGTCATGCGTGTATCCGGCGGGATCGCGCGACCATGCAGGGCGGAAAGGAAGCGTTGAATGGCCTCGATCCGGTCGAAACCGGCGAGGCTGAGAGGGACGACGGCGACCGCGATCGCGTCCCCCTTAATGGCGCCGTCGAAGATCTGGAGCTTCTGCCCATTGCCAAGCGGGACGTGGAACTCTGCGCCAGCGTTCTCGACCGAGAAGTCGAGGCGCCAGTTCAGCGGAGCGCCGTCAGTGCTGTCGCCAAGTTCCAAAGGGACTTCGGTCAGCACCACCACACTTGTGTCCTCCGCTGGGAGCCAGAAGACCGGCGCATCGGGCGGCGGGACCAGCGGATCGACCGGGAAATCGCAACCCCCAGCGCTGCCGGATCCGTTCGGTCAGCGGTTGGGGGTCTCCTTGGTCGGCAATCGAGGCTTCAAAATCTGCGTCATAATCGTCATTGCGGCGCAGCCATTCCCAGGCCAGATCGGATGCCGTCAGTTCATCCAGATGGTCGTATTGCGCCGAAGAACGCCAGGTCGATGCGTCAGGGGTCATCGCGGCCTCCCGAATCCACTCAAACGAATAGGGAAGGCTCAAGATTCCCGCATGAGTTGCGTTTCGGAAGTCAGGCGCTGGTCAACAGGTGATGCGCGGCACGCATCACGGGTCAGGTCTTGCGCTGACTTTCGCGGACCAGTTCGCGGTAGCCGTGTTCGGTCATCCAATGCGCGCGAGCGAGATGAGTATCATGGATGGAGCGGCAGCGGTCGGGATCGCACTCTGGATCGAGGCCAAAGAGAACCTGCACAGCTTCGCGCCAATCGGCGCCATCACGCTCGGCATCGAGAAGGCGCATGTAGAGCTTCATGTGCTCGCGATCATAAGACGTCAGCGTCTGGCTGGACGGTGGTGTGTCGAGATATGTCTGTGTCGCGCGGCCCATCATTCGCTCACGTTCGGGTAACGTATTTGTTAACCATCTTCGGCGGAAGATAGCCATTCCTTTTGACGAGAACCTGACATCACGCTGGCCGCTATTTCACCGTTTGTCGGTGTTGGCCCCATTGTGTTGCAGCAACACGCCCTCGCCCTTGTCCGTCGACAGGAATACGATCCCGGCCGCTTCGAGAGCGCGGCGCACCTGGTCACGGGTGGACTCGAACACCTCGAGCCCGCTTTGGGATTCGAGGCGTTTGAGTGCGGTCAATGCGACCTGGGCCTTGTCGGCGAGCGTCTCCTGTGTCCATCCCAGTAACGCGCGCGCAGCCCGTGATTGGCGAGCGGTGATCATACATGATCACCTCCCACCGGGATATGCACGCACTCCAGAACTACGACTATAATAGTCGTTCTTGCTTCGGATGCCAGCCGAAATTCAGGTGCAATTATCAAGGATAGCTAGGCGACTCTCCCGTCCATGCCCGTCTGATTCGGTCGCTGGACCTTGCCAGAATCGGCGGGCGCGATCCGGTGAAGCAGGGGAGAAACCCGGCGGCTTGCGCCGCCGGGCCTCGGGTTCCCGATCAGAACGGAATGTCATCGTCGTCGATGAACTTGCCGTCGTCGTTCTCGGTCTGCTTCGCGCGGCTCAGGAAATCGACCGTCTCGGCGATGATCTCGCAGCCGTAACGATCGACCCCGGCGGCGTCGGTCCATTTCGTGTAGTGGATGCGGCCGCGAACCAGAACCTTCATGCCCTTGTCGCAATGCTGCTGGACCGTCTTGCCGAGGCCGTTGAAGCAGGTGATGCGGTGCCATTCGGTGTCCTGGACCCGATAGCCGTTCTCGTCGCGCAGGACGCGGCCTTCCGAATAGCGGGGGCGCGAGGTGGCCAGGGTGAAGTGGGTGATGCCGGTGCCGCCCTGGGTGGTGCGGGTTTCGGGGGCCTGGCCGATGTTGCCGGCGAGGATGACGATGTTCTGCATTGTAGGTCTCCGTTGCTCCTCGGAGGGACCGTCCCTCCGACGAGACCCGGCCAAGGCCGTCGGAAGACTCCTGCAACTGCCGCCCTTGCTGCAGCTTGCCCCCAAGGCCCCAGGTGGGGCGGGCAGCCGCGCTTGCGCGGCAACACGGCTGGGAGCCGCGGGGGTTGCTGGTGGAAGCCGAACGGACTTAGGGGATCAGTCAGGCGGAGGGATGGTGCTTTCGAAAGCAGATCGGGGACGCACAGCAGAACCATCGTCCTTGCTGGCGACAGCGGCCAGGCAGGCCCCCTGCGAACCGAGACCACCGGCATGGCACTCGTTCAACCGTCTTTGCCGGTCAACGTCGTGTCCGCCGCCGGAAGGCCCTGTCATCCGCGATGTGATCGAACAGGCTATCGGGTTCTCATGCCCGCTATGACACCGTCCTGCTTCATCGGCCAAAGGCTCGGTCCCACAGCATCGTGAAGGGGCAAGGAAGGTGTTCGCGGAGGCCCCACGAAACGACGTGGACCGATGCAGCGGGGCATCGACCGCACGGGACTGCGGGTACGCACCGATGTCCCATTTCCAGAGCCGGGCGAAGCAGACCGGGTGCGATGGTGACATGCTGCGTCGGACCGACTTTCCGTCTTTGATGGAACGACCGTCGCCCGATGGCGCAAGCTGCCAGTCTTCCTCAGAAGTGGCTGATCGCGTCCGCCGTTTCAGCGCGAGAACACCGACTCGCCGAGGGCGTTCAGATTGACGATGGCCGAGATGCCGATGACAAGGCCGCCCATGCCGCCGAGCAGGTTGAGAACCAGCCCCGAGTCGATGGCGTTCTTGGTGATGCCATAGACAAGGGCATAGCCGGCGATGACGGCGGGCACGGCGAAGAGAGCGAGCGCAATGAGCCGCAGGGCCGGGTTCCTCGCGAAGCCAAGAACCAGGATCACAAGGGCGATCGAGAGCAAAGCGGCACCGATGGCCATGAGGCCAGACATCACGACACCGGCCCCCGCGCCCCAGGCATATTGCGCGGTCGTGATCGCCGCCATGACGGGCAAGGCATAGATCGCCAGATTGTAGGCGATCACACAGGCCGCGATGCTGAGCGAGATGGCGAGCAGGATCAGCGTCATGGAAACCTCCAGAGAACGGTTGGGGATCACGACAGGCTGCCGGGAGATACGCTCCGCCTGCGACTATGCTGCTTCGCCGGTTCTGCAAGGATGTTCCATCAAAGGCGCGGCGGCGTTTTCTGTCAAGGTTCGGCGGCTTAAAGCCGCCAGGCGGCGGGACTTACGCCCCGCCGTCGAACTTCATGACCGGGATGCCGAGCTTGCGGGCCTTGTCGGCGAGATTCTCCTGAATCCCGGTACCGGGGAAGACGAGGACGCCGACCGGCAGCACGTCCAGCATGGCATCGTTTCGCTTGAACGGCGCGGCCTTGGCGTGCTTGGTCCAGTCGGGCCGGAAGGCGACCTGAAGCACCTTGCGGTGATCGGCCCAGCGGGAGGCGATCAGTTCGGCTCCCTTCGGCGACCCGCCGTGCAGCAACACCATGTCGGGGTGCTTGGCATGGACCTGATCGAGCTTCGCCCAGATCAGGCGGTGATCGTTGAAGTCGGCGCCGCCGGTCACGGCCACCTTAGGGCCGGCGGGCAGCATCACCTCGGTCTCGGCCCGGCGCTTGGCGGCAAGGAAGTCTCTGGAGTCGATCATCGCGGCAGTCAGGTTGCGATGGTTGACCATCGAGCCGGTGCGCGGCCGCCAGGCGCTGCCGGTGTGGTGCTCGAAAGCCTCGGCGGCGAGGTCGCGGAAGAGTTCCATGCTGGCGCGCCGTTCAATCAGGGTCTGCCCCTCGGCCGTAAGGCGTTCGAGTTCGACCGACTTCACCTCGCTGCCGTCCTGTTCCCGCTGCATCCGGCGCTGCGCCTGCTCGTTGGCGTCTAGATCGCGTTCGACCCGGCTGGTGGCGCGGTGGAAGAGATTGGCGGCCCCCCAGAGCAGCTCTTCGAGATCGGGTTCGAGACGGGTGTCACTGAGCGTCGCCACAAGGGCGTCGAAGATGTCTGTGACGGCTACAGCGACGGTATTGCCCTCGGGGAGCGGCCGGGGATCAGGTTCGTCCTGGAACGGGCGCCAGCCGTAGAGCTGGAGTTCGGTGAGGGCGTGATCGGTCTGGGAGGAGGTGTGGACCGGCTCGGCCCCTGCATATTCGGGATCAAACGTCATCGGTTGCGTCCTTCGTCTGGAGACCGCGCCCATCGCGGCCTTCGCAGGCGTCGAAGCGCACGGGCGGGACGGGTTGACAGCCCTCGCCCGCTCGGCGAGGGCCTTGATGGCCGGGTGCGGCTAATTTGCCTTTCGCGATGCAAAGGCGGGGCCAGAGACGGGGTCCCCACGCGACCTGTCGCGTGGGGTGGCTCCCCGCCGGCGGAAATTAGTCGCTCCCGGCCATTGCCTGCCCGTCCCGTTTGTGCGCCGATCGCCCTCTCCGAAGGCCGTGGGTGCGGGACTCTCCGGCGGTGGATGCACCTGCCGATGCCAAGCGAACGAAACCGGCAGAGGCCGAGCCGGACCGAGCCTCCGGGGCCGATCACACCCTCACCCTTCCATGAAACGGCGGACGTCTTCGGGATGAAGCTGATCCTTCAAGGCCGCCCCGAGGGCATCGGCGCCATGGCGTCGCAGATCATCGTTGAAATCGCCCTCGCGCGGCATGAGCGAGACCGCCTCGATCCCGAGATCGGCTGCTCTGGCGGCCAGTCGGTCTCTTGCACCGTCCCCGGCCGGGTCGCGATCGCGCAGGACATAGAGCCTGCGCAGCGACGGCGGGAACAGGATGGCGGCGAGGTGAGCGGCCGAAAGCGCCGCCAGCATCGGCATGCGGGGCAGGACCTGGCGCGGCGACAGCACGGTCTCGATGCCCTCGCCGGCGGCGAGCACCTCATCGGCGATGCCGAAGCGGACCGCGTGGCCGAGAAGGTCGCCCATCGCCCGCCGCGGTGTCTCGACAGGCGCCTTGCCGGAACCGTCCGGGGCGAGCCATGTGCGATGCGCGCCGGTCTGGTGGCCGGTGAGATCGGTGACGGCGGCGACCACCGCCGGCCTGATCTCGGTGGGCGCATGCTCGTTGGGCCTGTAATAGCACCGGGGATGGTAGCGCAGCGCGGTGGTGCCTTCGAGCGTGGTGATCGCTCGCCGGTTGAGGTAGATCGCAGCAAGGGTGCCGTGGATCGGCTGCGCCATGGCGAAGAGCCGCCGCGACGCTTCAGGCGAACCGGGTGCCGCGCCGGATGTGCTGTCGGTCGGCGCTCTCGTCTTTGCCGGTTCGGGATGCGGGAGGGCGAGGAAGCGGCGCGCTTCCTCAGCCACGTCCTTGAAATCGGCGAGGCCGAGCGCCTCGCGGATGACGTCGAGAAGGTCGCCATGCTCTCCCGTCGCCATGTCACTCCACTTGCCCGCCGCACCCTTGCCGGATTCCGGGCCGGTCAGTCGCACGAACATGGAGCGTCCTGGGGTGTTCTGCACGTCACCGACCAGCCAGTATCGCCCGGCGCGGTGGCCGGACGACAGGTAGTGGCGGCAGACCGCCTCGGCCTCTCGGCCAAGGCGGATCGCCAGTTCGGATGCGTCGTGCCTGGGCATCAGGCTGCCTCCCGCTCGCCGATGCGCTCGACCGGCCAGCGGTCGAAGAGCTTCCCGAGGATCGCCGGACCGCTGGCATCGACCGGCACGAACATGCGCAGCTTCCAGGAGATGATCTCGTGGAACAGCCCATAGGCCGTGAGGCGCTGGCGCATGGTGTCGGTGAAACCCGACAGCTCGATCCGGTTTGCCCCCATGACCCGGACCCGGCGAAGCTGGAGGCCCTCAGCGAGATCGAGGATGGTCCGACTTTCCAGCAGCGCCGCGAAGGCATCGTCCGGCGAGACCGAGGTGATGCCGGTCTCGGTCGCATTGGCCGCCCAAGCCGGGGAGACCTTGCGGCCGATGATGCGCTCGCCGGCGTCAGACTGAAGCCGATAGACGCGAGTGGAGTCGTTCGGCAGCCGCTTCCAGATCGGTAGCAGCAGGCCCGTCACCATGTGCAAGGTGGACTCGGCGAACTCCGGCACCTCCGCGACTTCGGCTTCCCAGGCCGATGCGAAGGCATCCCTGTCGGCTTCGACCCAATGGGTCTCGCGCATCATCCTGACCTGGACGTTCTGCGCTTCCATCGGCCGGATCAGCCGGACGCGGCGCTCGATCTCGCCATCGTCCAACATCACGCTGGTGGTGGGGATCTGCACCGCTGCCCGGCCTGAGCGCTCGTTGATCAGCAGCCTGGCGCGGGGATCGTCGAGTTCCGCCAGCGCGGCGTCGAGCGTCACCGGGCGGTTGCGCCTGCGTTCGGTGATGGTCAGCAGGCTGGTCTCGGCCCCGGTGCGCGGGTGCGTGTAGATCACCTGCCGATCCGTCACTACGAAGCTCTCGGCGCGCAGGGTCTCCAGCCCGGCGTCATAGGTGCCGGAGGCGATGGCGCCCTCGATGCGGGCGGTCAGAAGTTGTTCGAAGGCGGTGAAGAGGATGCCCTGAAGCTCGATGGTCAGCGCCAGCAGCCGGTTGAGGAAGGTGGTGATGGCCGGCAAATTGTCCTTGATGCCGTTCGCATCCATCAGCTTCAACCCGGTGGCAGCCTCGAACCGCTCCAGTGAGCAGCCGTCGACCTTGCCGCGCACCAGCAGGAGATAAAGCTGGCGCAGCGCGTCACGGGCGTAATGCGATTCCAGGTTATCTTCCGGGCGGAACAGGCCCTGACCACCGGTCTGGCGCTGGCCGCGCGTAATCGCGCCCAGCGTGTCAAGACGGCGGGCGATGGTCGAGAGGAAGCGCTTCTCGGCCTTCACATTGGTCGAGATCGGTCGGAACAGTGGCGGCTGTGCCTGGTTGGTGCGATGCGTGCGGCCGAGGCCCTGGATGGCGGCGTCCGCCTTCCACCCGGCTTCGAGGAGATAGTGGACACGCAGCCGGGTATTCTTCGCCGACAGTTCGGCGTGATACGACCGGCCCGTGCCGCCCGCATCGGAAAAGACCAGCACGCGCTTCTGATCGTCCATGAAGGCTTGCGTCTCGGCCAGGTTGGCCGAACCGGCGCGGCTTTCCACGACGAGCCAGTCGATGGTGACGCTGCGTTTGCGGACGATACGGCGCGAACGACCCGTGACCTCGGCCACCGTGTCGGTCCCGAAATACTGGATGATCTGGTCGAGCGCGCCGGGAACCGGCGGCAGGCTGGCGAGGCTTGCGATCATCTCGTCGCGCCGGGCCGCGGCCTCGCGGCTCTCGACCGGCTGGCCATCACGATAGACCGGGCGCGAGGACAGATTGCCCTCGCTGTCGGTGAACGGCTCGTAGAGTTGGACCGGGAAGGAATGGGCAAGGTAATCTAGGACATATTCGCGCGGCGACAGGTCCATTTTCAGATCGCCCCATTCCTCGGTGGGGATCTCTGCCAGCCGCCGTTCCATCAGCGCCTCGCCGGTCGAGACGATCTGGATGACGGAAGAATGTCCCGCTTCCAGATCGGCCGTGATGGACCGGATCAGCGTCGGGGTTTTCATCGACGTCAACAGGTGCCCGAAGAACCTCTGCTTGGCGCTCTCAAAGGCCGAGCGGGCGGCGGACTTGGCCTGCCGGTTCAGCGTGCCGGACCCGCCCTCGCCGCCGGTGATGTTGGCGGCCTGCATCGCCGCATCGAGATTGTTATGGATGATGGCGAAGGCATCGGCATAGCTGTCGTAGATGCGGACCTGTTCAGGGGTCAGTTCGTGGTCGAGCAACTCGTATTCCACGCCTTTGAAGGACAGCGAGCGGGCGGTGTAGAGGCCAAGCGCCCGCAGGTCGCGGGCCAGCACCTCCATCGCCGCGACGCCGCCGGCCTCGATCGCCTCGACGAACTCCGCCCTGGTCGAGAAGGGGAAATCCTCGCCGCCCCAGAGACCGAGCCGCTGCGCATAGGCGAGATTGTGGACGGTGGTGGCGCCGGTGGCCGAGACATAGACGACTCGGGCATCGGGAAGCGCATGCTGGATGCGCAGCCCGGCACGGCCCTGCTGCGAGGCGGCGACATCGCCGCGTTCTCCCCTGCCTCCTGCGGCATTGGCCATGGCATGCGCCTCGTCGAAAATCACCACCCCATCGAAGTCTGTGCCCAACCATTCGACGATCTGTTTGACCCTGGAAACCCTTGTCCCCCGGTCGTCGGAGCGCAGCGTGGCATAGGTTAGAAACAGGATGCCTTCGTTCAGCGTGATGGGCTTGCCTTGCGGGAATCGCGACAGCGGCGTGACCAGCAGCCGCTCCATGCCGAGCGCCGACCAGTCACGTTGCGCGTCCTCCAACAGCTTGTCGGATTTCGAGATCCAGATCGCCTTACGCCGCCCCTGCATCCAGTTGTCGAGGATGATGGCGGCGGATTCCCGACCCTTGCCGACGCCGGTGCCGTCGCCGATCATGAAGCCCTGACGGAAACGGATTGCTCCCTCGGCATCCTCCGGCGCGGCGGCGAGATTGTCGAGCGTGTCATCGATCGTCCAGCCCCCGGCGAGGAAGCCCCCATGGGCCTCGCCCGCATAAATCACGGTCTCCAGCTGCGCCTCGGACAGCTTGCCGAGAATGTCGTTGGGAAGCGTCGGCCGATAGCTGGGCTTCGGCGGCGCGATGCTCGCCATCGAGGCCGACTGCACGAGCTGGGTAGGATGCGCCTGCGCCCCGTCGATGCGGATGGTCTGAAGCCCGTATTCCTCGTAGATCGCGTCGGAGAGGCCGCCGCCCTCGGCCGGTTCCCAATCCACGGTCTCGTAGGCGACCGGCACGGCCTCCGGTTCCGCAAGGGGCGCGGCGGGCGCGGATCGCGCGGCGCGGTTGACGTAGCCGCGCACGGTGCGGGGCGCGGTGGGTCGTGCGACCGGCACCGTCAGGCCGGGATCGACCGGCAGCCGCGTGGGAAGCAGGTCGGCTAGCCAGGCGATCAGCGTGGCCACGTCCGGCGCGACACCAGGCGCTGCCGGAAACACCGCCGCATCTTCGGC
>NZ_LLWQ01000199.1 GCF_001447385.1 Paracoccus sp. MKU1
CGTGCCGCTGCTGCCGCCGCCGCAGAAGAACCGCGCGCCGCCGTCGGATTCCAGCCCCGAGACCCCGGTGCCCGCCGGCATCTCCAGCCGCTCCAGCACCGCGCCGGTGGCGGGGTCGATGCGGCGGATGTCGCTTTCCTCGCCCTGCCAGGTGCCGTGCCAGAGCGCGCCGTCGGCCCAGGTGACGCCGGTGACGAAACGGTTGGATTCGAGGCTGCGCAGCACCTCGCCGGTTTCGGGATCGACCTGCTGGATGCGGCGCCCGCGATGCTGGCCGACCCAGAGCGAGCCCTCGGCCCAGGCCAGCCCGGAATTGCCGCCCTCGGGCGCGGGAATGGTCGCCAGAACCGCGCCGCTCTCCGGGTCGATCCTGCGGATGACCGGCCCGGCGATCTGGAACAGATGCCGGCCGTCGAAGGCCGTGCCGGCATCGGCGGGAATCTCCAGCGCGCCCAGCAGCTCGCCGCTGTCGGGGTCCAGCGCGTTCAGCCGCTCGCCGCTGGCGAACCAGACCTGCCTTCCGTCGAAACTGACGCCATGCACCTCTTCGATCCCCGGAAAGGGGCCATATTCTCGGATGATTTCAGCCATGCGTTTCATGGCTCCACCCTAGCCCATCGGCACGGGCGCCGGGAGTAACAAGCTTGTCGGGAAACCCGGCACGCTCCGCGCGATCCAGCGCCGGGCGCGGCCATGGCCGAACCACTCAACCCTGCCCGCTTCGTCCAGCACCGCCAGTGCGCGCTGCACGCTGCGCGGGCTGACATCCAGCGCCAGGGCCAGCGCCGAACTCGACCAGGCCTCGCCATCGGCCAGCAGGGCCAGCAGCCCGGCGTGATCACCCTCGACCGGCGGGGCCAGCACGGCGATCCGGCGCCCGCGGCAAGGTTCCAGCACGAAGCCCCGGCCGGTCGCGCTGATCCCGGCCAGCGGGGCGAGCTGCCCGCGCAGCCGCCCGATCTCGACCCGCAGCCTGGCGCGATGCGACTCGTCGGCATGGCGGGCGCGAAAGGCGCGCGCGAGCAGGGTTTCGCGCGGCACGTCGCCGGGCCAGGCCTCGGCCAGGGCGCGCAGCAGCGCCATCAGCACCGGCCGCCCGGCCAGTGGCACCAGCATCGCGCCGCCGCGCAGAAGGTTGCGGCAGGCATCGACCAGCAGCATCTCCGAGCCGATCAGCGCCTCGACCCCGGACAGGTCCAGCAGGGTCTCGCGCCCGTTTTCGATCAGCCGCGCGGCCGGGGCGTCGAAGACGGCGCGCGCCTGTGCGACCTCGGCGGCCAGCGCGGCGATGCCCGTCTGCTGCGCGGCACGGGCGGCCCGATCCAGCGCGGCCCGCGCATCCCCGGCCCGGATACGCCGCATGGCGATGCCGGCGGCGACCAGCCAGAAGCCGGGACGCGACGCCGGGGGCAGCGCGGCGGTATCCAGCGTCCTCAGCACCGCCTCGGCCTGATCGAGACGCCCGGTCAGCAGCAACAGCCGGGCCTGCAGCGCGGCGGCATGGGCGGCGTTCGCCCGGTCGCCCTGCCCCGCAAGCGCCGCCTGCGCCGTGCCAAGCGCCTGCTCCAGACCGCCCAGATCGCGCGTCACCAGCGCGATTTCCGCCGCGGCCAGCCGGCAGCGGGCCCGGGCCAGGGGATCGCCGCCGACCCCCCGCGCGGCGCGGCGCAGCAGGTCCCGCGCCCGGTCCAGATCACCCAGCTGCGCCATGGCGATGCCGCGCAGCGCCAGCGCCGGCGGGTCGTCGCGCAGGGCGACCCGCTTCAGCGCCGTCACCGCATCCCCCGCCGCCAGCGCCTGCGCCGCCGCCGCAATCCCGTCATGCTTGTTACTCACGCCCGGATGCCGCCCCGTCCTAGACTGCTTCATGTCCCGCAAAGCATCGGACGGGAGGCCCCGAATGACAACGCCCACGGAAAAGCCCGGCGCGGCCGGCCGGCTGGCCCTTGCGGCGGCGCCCTGCTTCGCCGCCATGGCCGGGATCACGGCGGCCTCGCCCGCGCTCTGCCTGTCCGACCCCGGCCCGCTGCCGCTGGACGGCATGGCCACGATGTATCTGCTGATGGCCCTGTTCCACCTGCCGCCCTGGTTGCGGCTGGTCTCAGACCAAGGCCCAACCCCGAAAGGAGACCGACCATGACCCAAGCCATCGTTTCCCGCGAGGCATGGCTGGACGCCCGCAAGGCGCTGCTGGCCCGCGAACGCGACATGACCCACCAGCTCGACGCGCTGCGCGCCGAGCGGCGGCGGATGCCCTGGGTGCGCATCGACAAGCCCTATCGCTTCGACGGTCCCGACGGCGAGGTGACGCTGGGCGACCTCTTCGGGACCCGCAGCCAGCTTGCCATCTATCACTTCATGCTGACGCCGGGTTCGGATCATCTCTGCTCGGGCTGTTCCTTCGTCGCCGATCATGTCGATGCCGCCCGGCAGCATTTCGAGCAGGCCGACCTGGCCTTCGCCGCCGTCTCGCGCGCGCCGGTCCCGCAGATCGAGGAGGTCCGGCGGCGCATGGGCTGGACCTTCCCCTGGCTGTCGTCGGGCGAGAGCGATTTCAACTACGATTTCGGCGTCTCGTTCACGGACGAGGACCGCGCCACCGGCCGGGCGATCTACAATTACGGCACGGTGATTCAGAAAAGCCCGGACATGTTCGGGGTCAGCATCTTCGTGCGGCAGGATGGCGTCCTCTTCCACAGCTATTCCACCTATCACCGCGGCGTGGAACTGCTCATGGGCGCGTTCAACTGGCTGGACCTCACCCCCAAGGGCCGCAATGAGAACGGCGCCATGAGCTGGCTGCGGCTGCATGACGAATATTGAAAGGTGCTATGCCTCGATGCGATGCATCTCGCGATAGGTTCCGGGCGAGATGCCGAAGCGCCTCTGGAACAGGCGCGAGAATCTTGCGGCCGGAAACAGCCCCACCTGCGCGGCGACCTGCTTCAAGGGCAGGCCGCGCGACAGCAACATACGCGCCGCATCCAGCCTTAGCGTCTCGACGAAATGCGCCGGGGTCTGGCCGGTGGCGGCAGTGAACTTGCGGTGAAAGCTGCGCTCGCTCAGCCCGGCGCGGTCGGCCAGGGCCGGGACATCCAGGGGGCGTGCAGATTGGCCTGGATCCAGCCGATCAGCGCCGCGAAGGGACTGTCGCCCCTGGCCTGCGCCGACAGCAGGGGGCTGAACTGCGACTGATGGCCCGGCCGGCGCGCATAGAGGACCAGCCGTTGCGCCACCTCGCCCGCGATGCCGGCGTCCAGGTCGCGGGCGACCATAGCCAGCGCCATGTCGATGCCGGTGGTCACCCCGGCCGAGGTCCAGAGCCTGCCGTCGGTCACGTAAAGCGCCTCGGGATCGACGTTCACGCCGGGGAAATGCGCCTGGAAGGGCGCGCAGGCGTCCCAATGCGTCGCGACCCGGCGACCGTCCAGCAGCCCGAGACCGGCCAGCACCATCCCGCCCGAACAGACCGAACCAAACCGTTCGGCCTCCGACGTCAATCCAGGCAGCGCCGCACGCAATTCCGGGTCGGCAATGGCGGCTTGCAGCGGCCCGCTTTCGGCGCCGACGATCAGCAGCGTGCCGAGCCGTTGCCCGCGCAATTCATCCAGGCGCGCGGTCTGCACGGATATTCCGGTGCTGCTGGCGACCTCGCCGCCGCCCGGCGAGGCCAGCGAGATCTGGTAGAACGGCGCCTTGCCAACCTGCCCCAGAGCGCGGTTCGCGCCGTTGAAGACGGATGCGGGACCGGCCATGTCCAGCAGTTCGAACCCTGGATAGAGGATGAAGACGACCCGGTGCATTGGCAGGGATTGCACGTTTTTTGTCATATCTGCCAGCCCATCCGCAGACTAACCTAGGCCGACAGCGTTTCCTGGCCAGTTCAACGAGGTGAGACATGGACGCGAATGGCAAAACGACCCGCGAGATCGTCGAACGCTTTCACGATGCGTTCGAGAACCACCGCCCCGACGCCCTCGACGCGCTGATCGGCGAGGGCTGCATCCTGGAGAACACCGCCCCCGCCCCGGACGGCGCGCGCTACGAAGGCCGCAAGGCCTGCCTGGATTTCTGGAAGGATATCGCCGCCCCGGCCAGTCTCGCCTTCACGGCCGAGGAGATCTGGGCCGGCAAGGGTCGCGGCATCATCCGCTGGCGGCTGTCTTGGGGCGAGGGCGAAGCCGACCGGGTGCGCGGCGTCAACATCCTGCGCGTCCGGGACGGCAGGATCGTCGAGGCTTTCGGATATGTGAAGGGATAGCGAGGCAAACCGATGAGACTTCGCATCGCTCTGCGAGCCATCCTGGGACTGGCCCTCCTTTCGGCGGCGGGCTTCGGCATCTGGATCGCCTCGCTGCCGCCCGCATCGGCAGACCTGACCCCGCCGCAGGTGCCGCAGGCAGAGACGGATGCCCTGCTCGCGGCGCTGGAACCGCCGAAGCGCGCGCGGCCCCTGGTCGCCATCGTCGGCCTCAACGATGCCACCGAGACCACCGATTACCTGCTGCCTTACGGCATCCTGAAGCGCGCCGATGTGGCCGATGTGGTCTCGCTTGCCACCGAGCCGGGGCCGGTGCGGCTGTTTCCTGCGCTGTCTGTCCAGCCCGACGCCACCATCGCGGCATTCGACGCAGCCCATCCCCAGGGCGCGGATTACGTGATCGTCCCCGCCATGAGCCGCGACGATGATCCGGCGGTGATCGCCTGGCTGCGGGATCAGGTCGGCAAGGGCGCGGTGATCGTCGGTATCTGCGCCGGCGCCAAGGTGGTGGGCGCCGCCGGGCTGCTGAACGGCAAGCGGGCGGTGACGCATTGGTATTACCTGGACGAGATGCGCAAGATCGACCCGACCATCTCTCATGTCCCGGACCGGCGGATGGTCGCGGATGAGGGTGTGGTGACGACGACCGGCATCACCGCCTCGATGCCGATGATGCTGACCCTGATCGAGGCGATCGGAGGCCGCGCCAAGGCGGAAGCGATCGCCCGTGACCTGGGCATCGCGGCATGGGATGCACGGCATGCCAGCGGCGCCTTCGCGCTGACCCGGCCTTTCGCGGCGACGGTGCTGGCCAACCGGCTGGCTTTCTGGAACCATGAGGAGTTGGGCATCGCCCTTGCGCCGGGCATGGACGAGATCTCGCTGGCGCTGGCCGCCGATGCCTGGTCGCGGACATATCGGTCGAAGGTGACGACTTATGCCGCGTCGGGTATGGTCGGAACTCGCAGCGGCATCCGTCTCATCCCCCACCGGCAGGACGCAGACTGGCCAAGGGATCGGCGCGTCCCGGCCTTTTCCGACGGCAAGCCCGCCGATGTCCTGGACCGGACGCTTGACGCGATCACCGCGCGTTACGGCGCAAGCACCGCCGATGCGGTGGCGATGCAACTGGAATATCCAAGGTAGACAGGAGGAACCTATGCCACATACGATCCGACTGCACCGCGTCATCGCGGCGAAACCCGAGAAGCTCTATCGCGCCTTCCTCGAGCCCGACGCGGTGGCAAGCTGGCTGCCGCCCTACGGCTTTCTCTGCACCGTCCACGAGCTGGAGGCGAAGGTCGGCGGCCAGCACCGGATGTCGTTTCGCAACTTCACCACCGGCGACAGCCATGCGTTCGGCGGCAGCTACTTGGAGCTGATCCCGGACAGGCGCCTCGTCTATACCGACCGGTTCGACGACCCCAACCTGCCGGGCGAGATGACGGTCACGATGGATCTGAAACAGGTTTCGGTCGGCACCGAGGTCAATATCGAACAGCAGGGCGTGCCCGATCTGATCCCCGCCGAAGCCTGCTATCTCGGCTGGCAGGATTCGCTGCACAAGCTGGCGAAACTGGTCCAGCCCGAGATCAAACAATAGGCGCAGGAGCTTTCCGATGACCCCCACCATCACCGCCTTTGCAAACTCCCCCGACCGCGGCCAGGGACAGGCGCGCGACATGCGCGTCCGTTGGGCGCTGGAAGAGATTGGCCAGCCCTACGATGTCCGCCTAGTGAGTTTCGGCGAGATGAAGCAGCCCCCACACCTGGCGCTGCACCCCTTCGGGCAGATCCCGACCTATGAGGAAGGCAATCTTGCCCTGTTCGAGTCGGGCGCCATTGTGCTGCATGTCGCGCAGCGCCATCCGGGCCTGCTGCCCGAGGACGCGAATGCGCGGGCGCGGGCGATCATGTGGATCTTCGCCGCGCTCAACACCGTCGAGCCGCCGATCATCGAGTGGGAGCAGGCCGTATACTTCGAGCGCGACAGGCCCTGGTACCAGGCGCGCCTTCCCCTGCTGGAGAAGCGCATCCGCGGCCGGTTGGAGCAGCTTTCCCGCCGGCTCGGCGAGGCCGACTGGCTCGACGGCGCCTTCAGCGCCGGCGACCTGATGATGGTGACGGTGCTGCGCAGGCTGGAGGGCAGCGGCATCCTGGACGGGTATCCCAGCCTCCGCGCCTATGTCGCCCGAGGTGAGGCGCGTCCCGCCTATCGACGCGCCTTCGAGGCACAACTGGCGGTGTTCACAGCGTCGCAGGGTTAAGCGGGCGTTTGCGGAAAGATCATGGCAGACAGAAGCAACGGGGAAGGAGAGACGCCGGAATTCGGGCCGCACCCCTCACGAAGCACAGGCTTGGGCAATGGACAGGCTGTTTTCATAGAGATGATGGCGGGTGATCCGGCCATTCTCGACCGTAAGGCGCAGGGCGAAGGGGCCCTCGAAGGATTTTCCCGTCGCCCGCACGGTTCCCGACAGATGCCCCATCAGGACCGCGTCGGCGCCATCGACAAGCAAGGTATCGACCGAGGCCCACGCATCCTCGGGCACCGTATATTGCGCCAGTTCGGTGAACTGGGCAGCGCACTCGGCGGCGGTGGATCGCGGCCGGATCCACGGGGCGGCGGGATTCTCGGCAAGCAGCCAGTCCACCTGCTCGGCAAAGAGCGAAGCGAGGCGCGCCGTATCGCCTGCCAGCCTGGCGGCGAGGAATTGCTGCACGACGGCGCGAGTCCGGTCGGGAATGGAATCGGCGGAAGTGGTGGTTTGCAACGGCGGGCGATGGTAGTCTTCAGGCATGATCATCTCCTTAAAGCGGGTTCCGCGCTGCCGGATGGCGAGGCGATGCCTAATCATCGCGAATCGGCGCTGCGAAAGCGATTACCCCGCAGGTAATCGTGCCGTCGCCGCGCCCGAGCCGAGCGTCCTGCCATGAGCGACGCGACCGGCAATGCGGGGGAATTGCTGCGCCGATGGCGGCAGAGACGCGCACTCAGCCAGCTTGCGCTGGCAAGCGAGGCTGAGATTTCCCAGCGTCATCTCAGCTTCCTGGAATCCGGGCGATCCCGGCCAAGCCGGGACATGGTGCTGCATCTCAGCGAAAGGCTGGACATTCCTCTGCGGGAACGCAACCTGATCCTGACCGCGGCGGGCCATGCCCCGCATTACCCGCATCGCGGGCCGGATGCCCCGGAATTCTCGGCGGTGCGCGGGATGATCGACCGCGTCCTGCACGGCCATCTGCCGCACCCCGCCCTGGCGGTGGATCGCCGCTGGACGCTGATTTCCGCGAATCCGGCGGCCCGCAAGCTGATGGCCGTCGCCGCCCCGCATCTGCTGGAGGGAAAGGTCAATGTCCTGCGCCTGAGCCTTCACCCCGAAGGGCTGGCGCCGCGCATTCTCAACATGCCGGAATGGCGTGCCCACCTGCTGGCCCGGCTGAAGCACGATATCAGGCAGTCGGCGGATGCGGTGCTGGCCGCGCTTCACGACGAAATCGCCGCCTTTCCCTGCCCCGCAAGCACGACGCCGCCAGCCTCGGATCCCGAGCGGGAGGGGCGCATCGCGGTGCCGCTGAGGCTGCGAAGCGGTGCGGGGGCCCTGTCCTTCCTCAGCACCACCACGGTCTTCGGCACCGCCACCGAGGTGACGCTGTCCGAGGTGACGATCGAGGCGTTCCTTCCGGCCGACAACAGGACCGCCAGGGCAATGACGCAGGCGGCGGAGGGTTGATATGAGGCGCTCCCGGCGGTTGGCGCCAAGAGGATGCTCCCCCGCCAGCGCTGGACCATGGTCTCTCGGAATCAGTCTTCGGGCAGTTCGACATGGCCGCCGCCTCGCCTAGCCGTCGCATTTCAGGTCCAGCCCGCAAGGCCGCCGCGGCGCTTCAATTCGCGGACGGGGCGCGATATGCCCGGACGGGGCAGAACCAATAGCAGGGCATGCAGATGAACGGGCCAGATGCGGCGCCCCCGCGAAACTGCCGATGGGACGTGGACGAGTTGCAGCTTGGCGGGCTGTCATGGGGGCATGAGGGCGGCACTCCCGTGCTGGCTCTGCACGGCTGGATGGACCATGCCGCCAGCTTCCAGGAACTGGCGCCCCGGCTTATCGGATGCCATGTCGTCGCGCTGGACCTCAGCGGCCAGGGCCAGAGCGGCCATCGTTCGCCCCATGCCACCTACAATATCTGGGACGACCTGCCCCAGATCGCCGGAGTCCTGGATCAGCTGGGATGGAGAGATTGCGTCCTTCTGGGCCATTCCCGAGGCGCCAGTATCGCGACCCTCTTCGCAGCAGCGCAGCCTGAAAGGGCGCGCGCATTGGTCGCGCTCGATTGGCTGGTGCCCGAACCCATGCCCGATGAAAGCGTCGTTTCGACCCTGCGCGCCTTCATCGAAGAGACCCGCAGGCAAAAGGCAAGCGCCCCCAGAACCTTCGCCTCGAAAGCCGATTACATCGAGCGCCGCCGGGCCCAGGGCAATTCGCGGCAAACCTCGGAGGCCTTGGCCGAGCGTGCGCTGATCGAGAGGCCCGGCGGCTTCCAGCTGCGCGGCGATCCCCGGCATTTCGCCAGTTCCGCCGTCAAGCTGACCCAAGGGCAGGTGGAAGCCGTGCTGCGCGCGATCAGATGCCCCGTGCTGAATCTGTGGGCCGAAGACGGCGTCAAGAGCCGCAGACCGAAAGCCATGGAACTGGCCCGGCTTGGCGCAAGGCTGATCCCGGATTACGACATGGCCGAGCTTCCCGGAGACCATCATTTCCACCTCGACCCCCGTATCGCCGAGCGGATCGCCAGCGCGATATTGGCGTTCTTGGCCCGGAATGGTCGGTCCTGATCTGGGAAGGACGGATGCGCCCCCGCCACGTCCGAAGGCGGATCGAGGCAGGGATGTCCTCGCTGGTCTTGCTCGTACCGTGTACGAGAGCGTCCGAGCCGCCTCCTCACGCCGTCGGCACGGTTCCTCCGTCGATCACATGTTCCGTGCCGGTGATGGAGCTTGCACGATCCGAGGCGAGAAAGGCGATCAGACTGGCCACCTCGGCCGGTTTCGCGGGCCGGCCGAGGGGGATGCCCCCAAGCCCGTCCATGATGATCCGCTTGCCGCCCTCGTAGTCGGTGCCCGCGTCCTGCGCCAACCGCTCGGCATGGCGGATGGCGGCCTCGGTTTCGATCCAGCCGGGAGCGACGCGCAGGACGCGCACGCCTTGGGGCGACACCTCTTTCGCAAGGCTCTTGCTGTAGGTCGAGAGCGCGGCCTTGGCGGCGGCATAGCCGGTGGTGGAGCCCGGCAGCGGCATGAGGCGCTGGATCGAGGTGACATGGATGACCACCCCTGCTCCCTGCGCGACCATCCCCGGCACAAGCGCGCGATCCAGCCGGACGGCGGAGAGCAAGTTCAGGTCCAGCTCCTTCTGCCATTCCTCGTCGGTCAGCGCGGCGAAACCGCCTCCCGGCGCGCTCGATCCGCCCAGCACATGGACGATTATGTCGACGCCGCCCAGCCGGCTGTGCGCGGCCTCGGCCACGGCCCGGCAGCCCTGCGCGGTGGTCAGGTCGGCGGCGACGAAGATCTCTTCGGGCAGGTTCTCGGGGCGCGAGCGGGCCGTGGTCAGCACCTGCGCGCCAAGTTCCCGGAACAGCGCCACGGTGGCGGCGCCGGTGCCCTGGGTGCCGCCGGTGATCAGGGCGCGCTTGCCCTGCAGGGTCAGAAAGCCGTTCATCAGCGGATCTCCAGATCGGTGATGCGGTCGCCCGCCAGGCCGAAGGTGAAGGTCAGCGTGGCGGGGCTGCCCGGAAAATCGCCGCTGACGCGGGCGCGGACCACGGTCTTGCCCGCCGCTTGGGTCAGGTCCAGCGGCTCGGCCTTGTGGCGATACTGCGCCTTGGCCGCCTGCCACCAGGCCAGGATTTCCTCGGCTCCGCGATGGGTCCGGTGTTCGTCACGCACGACGGCATCAGGCGCGAAGGCCGCGGCCAGAGCCTCGGCATCCTGCGGGGGTTGGGCCTGGAAATAGGTTCTGATCGGCGCGGGAAGCTGCATGTTCCGTTCCTTCTGTTGCTTGCAGGCGAAACATGGGCCTCGACCATTATCGGGATAAGCGGGATAAGATGGCATCTGGTGATGACAGGATCGGGACAATGAAGAACGCCGGGCTGAGGGATCTGGAAGCCGTGCTGGCCATTGCGCGCCGGGGCACCTTCCGGGCGGCGGCGATCGAGCTGGGCATGTCGACGACCGCGCTGTCCCATGCCATCGCCCGGCTGGAGGCGGGCCTGGGCGTGCGGCTGTTCAACCGGACCACCCGCAGCGTGTCGCTGAGCGATGCCGGCCGGCAGTTCGTCGCAAGCGTCTCGCCCGCGCTGGCCGAGATCCGCGGGGCGATGGACAGCGTGCGCGCGCAGGGCCAGACGCCCTCGGGGATGTTGCGCATCAATGCCTCGGCGGTGGCGGGGCGAGAGATCATCTCGCCTTTGGTGCTGGACTTCCTGCGCCGCCATCCCCGGATGCAGGTCGATCTGGTGACCGAGGAGCGGCTGGTCGACATCGTGGCCGAAGGCTTCGACCTGGGCATCCGCACCGGCGACCTGGTCCCCCGCGACATGATCGCCCTGCCGCTTGGCAAGCCGCAGCGCTATGCGGTCGTCGCGACTCCGGCCTGGCTGGCGGACCGGCCCCTGCCGCTGGTGCCGGCCGATCTGCTGGCGCATGACTGCATCCGGGTCCGGCTGCCGAACCGAGAGCTGTTCCGCTGGTATTTCGAGCGGCAGGGCGAGGTGGTGCAGATCGACGTCCGCGGCCGCCTGATCCTGGACGAGGCGGCCATCGCCCGCGCCGCCGTGCTGGAGGGCGCGGGCATCGGCTTCTTCATCGAGCAGAACGTGGCCGAAGACATCGCCGCCGGCCGCCTGATCCGCCTGCTGGAGGACTGGACCCCGCCGCGCCCCGGTTTCTGCCTGTATTACCCCGGCCGCAGGAATCCCTCGGCGGGGCTCACCGCATTCCTTGCGATGGCGCGAGAGATGGCGCGGCAGGCGCAGAGCGGGTGAGGGCCGGTTCGGCCCAGAGCGGATAGTCTGCCTCGTACATGCTGCGTGGCGGCATTTCCTGAAGCGGTCATTCGACGAGGCGCTGCATTTCCGGCCGATGAGAGACCACTGTGAGTGACACACTGGTCATTGACGAGAGAAGACCGGGGGAAGAGGACCGCGACCGCTACCTGAGACCGATCAGCGAGGAACCCTGCTGCTTTGCCAACGCTTTCGCCTCAAGCCCAAGCTACGGCTGTTCAACGGAAGAAGCGACAGGATCCGTGTTGGCATGGCCCCCGATTTCCTGTCGGCAATATTGCCAGAACGCCTCTTCAGCAGGGCTGGCGGTCCGGTTCGCGAGCCGCATCAGCACGATGTTGCGAGCCGCGATAGGGCGGGACAAGGGCTTACGCAGGACTCGATAGGGAGTCCCGCGGCCCATTATGGCATTGCTGGGCAGGATCGCGACCGCCAGCCCCTGTTCGGCCAGCGCAAGCGCGGTGGTGCCGAACGTCACCTCATAGCGGGTGTTGAGCCAGATCCCCAGCCGTCCCGCGATGCGGTCGACGATATGACGCAGCGGGCTGTTGCGGTCGAGAAGCGCCAGGGGCGTATCGCCAAGCTCGCTCCAGCGGATCGTTTCGGACTGGGCGAAGGGCTGGTCCGGCGCGACATAGGCCGCCATCTGATCGCTGTGAAGCAGTTCCTGATGGATGCGCGGATCGGTCTCGACCTGCGTGGCAATGGCGAAATCGACATGGTCGCCGCGCACCAGGTCCGCCAGGTTCTGCTCGGCGGTGTCCTTGATCATGACGCGGATGCCGGGGAAGTCGCGCTCGAACCTGCGGATCGCGACCGGCAGGGGGCCGGCGGCGGAAACGGCCGAACAGGCGACGCGCACCTCGCCCCGCGAAAGGGTGGCGAAATCGCCTGCGGCTTCTTCGATCCGGCGCAGATCGGCCAGGATCCGCTCGGCGATGGGCAAGAGGTCCTGCCCCACCCGCGAAAGCCGGACGCCGCGCGTGTTCCGGTCGAACAGCGACAGGTCGAGCATGCGCTCCATCTCGCGGATGAGCAGGCTCAGCGAGGGTTGGGTGACGCCCAGGATATTCGCCGCCTGCGAGAAGCTGCTTTGCGCAGCGATGGTGACAAAGGCCTGGATCTGCCGGGTCGAGAGCTTCACGACGGCTCCTTCACATATAAGAAAATCCAATTTCTCGATAAGGATTAATTCCACCTAGCCTTGGATGGCAAGCCGCGAACAGGACCACAGCAAGCCAGGAGAATATGTGATGCATGCGATCGTGCAGGCCGTCACCCCGGTCGCGACCGGGATCGTTCAGCTTAGCCTGAAGCCGGAAACGTCATTGGACTCCGATGGTTTCGGGCCGGGCGCGCATATCGACCTGCACCTGCCGAACGGACTTGTCCGTCAGTATTCCCTGCTTGCCCCCGCCTGTTCGGGCCTGCTGGAGATCGCGGTCAATCTCGATCCGAAAAGCCGGGGCGGTTCGGCCTCGGTCCATCGCGACCTGAAGCCCGGCGACCGCATCGAGGTTGGTACGCCCCGCAACCATTTCCCGCTTTGCGAGACGGCACCCCATTCCGTGCTGATCGCCGGCGGCATCGGGATCACCCCGATCTTCGCGATGGTCCGGCGGCTTGCCGAACTGGGTGCGGGCTGGACGCTTTATCACTGCGCCCGCACTCCCGACCGCACCCCCTATATGGCCGAGCTGCGCGAGCTCGCGCAGCGTTCGGACGGCGTTCTCGTCCATATCCATGACGGCATCGCGGGAGTCATGCCGCTGGATCTGGCCGCGGTCGTGGCGGGCGCCCCTGCGGGATCGCATTTCTATTGCTGCGGCCCCGCCCCGCTGATGGCCGCTTTCGCCGCCGCCACCGGAGAGCTTCCGCCCGAGCGGGTCCATGTCGAATATTTCGCGAATGACGGCGCCGCTGCCACTGGCGAGGCTTTCGACCTGATCTGCGCCCGCTCGGGCCGGACCCTGCGGGTTCCCGCCGACCGCTCGATCCTGGAAACGCTCGAAGCGGAGGGCCTCGCGCCGCTCTGCTCCTGCCGCGAAGGGGTTTGCGGCACCTGCGAAACCACTGTCCTGGCCGGAGAGCCCGATCACCGCGACCTCGTGCTGACGCCGGACGAGCGCGCCGCGAACGCCAGCATGATGATTTGCGTCTCGCGGGCCAGGTCCGCGTCGCTCACCCTCGACATCTGAAGGAAACCAGCATGCAACTGCTCGAAGACAAGACGATCATCGTGACCGGGGCCGGGGGCAATATCGGCCACGCCTATTGCCGGGGATTTCTGGACATGGGCGCGAATGTCGTCGCCGCCGATCTTCACGACATAAGCGCCGAGGCCGCCGACTGGGGCGATGAGAACCGGCTGCTGGCGGTCGCGGCGGATGTTCTGAAGCAGGAGGATTGCGACGCCATGGCCCGCGCCGCCGTCGCGCGCTTCGGCCGGATCGACGGGCTGCTGAACAATGCGGGCTTCTTCAAATCGGCCAGCTTCGGCTCTTTCCTGGATATTCCCGCCGAGGAATGGGACCTGTGCTATCAGGTCAACGTCAAGGGCTCGTGGCAATGCATCAAGGCGGTGCATGGCCAGATGAAGGCGCAGGGCCAGGGCAGCATCGTCAATGTGTCCTCGAACACGCCTTACAAGGGCGTGCCGAACTTCCTGCATTACGTCTCATCCAAGGCCGCGATCGTCGGACTGTCGCGTGCGCTGGCGCGCGAGGTCGGCAGCGAGGGGATCATCGTCAACACGCTCTGCCCCGACCTGATCCCCGACGAGGACATCACCGCGCGCCAGGGCACCGCCGCCGATGAGCGGACGGTGGCCGGGCGCTGCCTCAAACGCACCCAGCTGCCCGAGGATATGGTCGGGACGGCTGCGTTTCTCTTCAGCAATCTCGCTGGTTTCATCACGGGCCAGAGCCTTCTGGTCAACGGTGGCGCACATTTCAACTAGGAGACAGCCATGTTCGATCAGGAACCGAAATCCCCCCTGCCGCAGGATAACCCGACCTATCTGGCGCTGCGTCATTTCTGGCATCCGGTCGCCTATTCAAGCGAGGTGACGGACAAGCCCCATGCCGCGATGCTGATGGGCGAGAGGCTGGTGATCGCCCGTCTGGGCGACGCGCTGGTCGCCATGCAGGACCGCTGCCCGCACAAGGGCGCGGCGCTGTCCCTGGGACAGGTCGTGGATTGCAAGCTGGAATGTCCCTATCACGGCTGGCAGTTCGACGATAAGGGCGATTGCGTCCGCATCCCTGCCCGCGAGGAAATGGCCACGGTGATGAATCGCAAGGTGCGCCGCTATCACGCGACGGAATCCGCGGGCATCGTCTGGGTCTGCCTTGCGGACCGGCCGAAATACGCGCCGCCCGTCTTTCCCGAACAGCACGATCCCGATTTCCGGGTGCTTCAGGGGCGGACCTACGACTGGCAGACCTCGACCCCCCGCAGGCTGGAGAATTTCGTCGATTTCGCGCATTTCTCCTTCGTCCATGACGGCTCCATCGGCAGCCGCGAAAATCCGCGCGTCGAGGCGGTCAAGGTCTGGCGCGAGGACAATGTCATGCGCTTCGACCGCAGCGGCGTGAAAGAGCCGGGGGTCGGCAAGAAGAAGGAACTGCTTGGCCTGACCGACGACTGGATCGAGCCGACCAATGTCTATCACGTGACCATGCCCCATACGGTGCACCTGAAGCGCATCTTTCCCAATGGCAAGCGCTATGTCCTGTTCATGGCCGCCTCGCCCGTCGATGCGACGACGACGCGGAGCTTCTGGTGGCAGGCCCGCGATTTCGGGACCGAGGCGGAACATGACGCCTTCTTCATGGATTTCGAGGACGAAGTGCTGGCCGAGGACAAGCCGATCATCGAATCGCAGACCCCGATCCAGATGGACCTGGCCGGGGAACTGGCGCGGCAGGAAATGCCGGTTCGCCATGCCGATATCGTCAGCGTGGAATATCGCCGCTGGCTGCTGGAACTGACCAACGAGTTCGCAAATGCCTGATGCGGCAAGCATCTTCGTCGATGGCGCCGCGGGCCGGCTCCATCTGACGGATCACGGCGGCAGCGGGCCGGTCGTGCTGGCGCTGCATGGGGTGACGGGGGGCGGCTTCCTCTGGTCGGCCATGGCCCGCGAACTTGCCGGCCGGGTGCGGATGGTCACGCTGGATTTTCGCGGTCATGGGCGCAGCGACTGGTCCTCGGAACGCATGTATGAAACCCAGGACCATGTCGCCGATCTCAAGCTGGTCTTCGATCAGGTCGACTTCGGCTCGCACCCGGTTTCCGTGATCGGCTCGTCCTGGGGGGCGCTGGCCGCGATCTCGCTGCTGTCGGAAATGCCGGAACTGGCAAGCCATCTGATGATCGTCGATGTCGAACCCTCGTTCACCGCAGGCGAGCAGGATGTGTTTCCCCGGCCCTATCGCTTCTCGCGGCCCGAGGACGTCGTTGCCTGGGAAGGCCGGGCCAATCCGCAGGCGTCCCCCGAGGGCATCGCGGCCTTCGCCGCTGCCTCGGTCGTCCGGACCGAGGACGGTCATCTGCTGCGCCGCCACGATCCCTTTTTTCTGACCCGCTGGCCGTTTCGCAAGGACGACCTCTGGCGGGAGTTGTCCGGCTTGGCGCAGAAGGTCCGGGTCGTCCATGGTGCCGAAAGCTTCGTCCGCCGCGAGGTTTGCGAAAGAATGGCGGCCCTGTCGCCGGGATGGAGCTTTGCGCAGATCCCGCGATCCGGTCATCTGGTCCCGCTGGAGCAGCCTGCCTTGCTCGCGCGTCAACTGCGCGATTTTCTCGGCCTCGCATAAAGATAGGACACAACAAGAAAAAATCCATCCGCCAGCACTGCACATGCATCAGCCAGGTCTCAGGGATGTCAACGGCGGCGTAAAAACCTGCCACTGGGCGGCGCAAAAGTCGGCCACCGTTGTGCGCGGCTGAGACCGCTGCGAGGGCGTAGCCCGAGCGGGGGTCTCAGCCGCGCGTTGCGGTTTTCGAGGAGGGGGGATCAGCCGGCCTTTCTGGCGCGACTGTTGGCGAGGCGGTAGCTTTCGCCATTCATCTCGAGGATGTTGACGTGGTGGGTCAGCCGGTCGAGAAGCGCGCCGGTGAGGCGTTCGGAGCCGAAAGTTTCGGTCCATTCGTCGAAAGGCAGATTGCTGG
>NZ_LLWQ01000200.1 GCF_001447385.1 Paracoccus sp. MKU1
CGCAGCTGAACAGTTCGGCCGTGGGCGGGCAGATCTGCGAGACTGCGGACATAGCGCCCATGTCGGCGCGCCGACCGGAAGCCGCACTCCGGACAGAACGCTTCGGACCGGATCATCTCCGCATCAACCGAAATCACCGCGCCGTCCACCCTGTATCCGGTTGCGCGCACCCCCTCAGGCAAGAGCCTGGTATCGTAGCGTGCCGGCATGATGTCCACCTCCTTGAACAAACACGCTGAATGTAGAGCGGGCGCATACGGACATCACACAATCTGCGTCAGAGCCAAAATTGCAGGCCGAAACACATGCTAGAAACTCCAGGAGCGAGGAACAAGCAATAACAGGGCCGCGGTGCTTTCTTGTCATGCCTCGCCGGAAGGGGGAAAGCCCCTGAAACGGCAAATCCCCCGCATGATGCGAGGGCTTCGTCAGCCAATCCGCTCTTGCTCACCCCATTCCAGGCCGAGAAGCTGCCCTGCGTGACGCAGGGACGGCGGATGCTTCACAATGGGGCGCATCGGATACAAGCGCGCTTAAGGATGCCATGCACCTGGCTCATGGCCCGGCGTCGAGCGAGGAGGAAGAAGCGATGGTCGTGGCGCTCGGACGGCACACACTGCTGCCGCTGGGCCACTGCCTTTATGCCCTGCAACCGTCAAGTTCCTCATCGGACGCGGTCGGCCTTGCACCGCCGCCTTCAGCGGCACGGGATATCGCGCCCATCGGATGTGGACGGCGACAAGCCGAAACGACAGCGCTTCAAACGTCATCCGATCGGCTCTCCCCATGTCGATATCGCCGAAGTGCAGACCGCCGAGCGAAAGCTCTATCTCTTTGTCGCGATTGACAGAACCAGCAAGCTTGCCTTCGTTCGCCTCGTTCAAACCGAACGGCCTCACGCCCCACGAATACATCTGCAAGGTCTGGACTCCAGACCCAGACAGATTCATCGTTGATCCGATCCACCAACTGCCGGGACTGAGCACCTAGTTCACGCCGAAGGCATTCTCAATGATCTCGACCCGTCCGAACTGATCGACCAGGGCAGCATCGAAACGCATCGCCGTCAGCAACCCGGCAGGCAGGCGCCCGCAATATTCCAGCGCAGCATTGCAGATCCGCGCGATCTGCCGGCCACCCAGCCGGGCGGCGGCACTGCCGTGGCTGCGCGATTTCTTGACCTCGACAAAGACATATTCGTCGTCCTTGCGCAGAATGAGGTCGATTTCGCCACCACGGCCGCGCCAGCGTTCGGCCATGACCTCGTAACCGCGCTGGCGATATTCCCGGGCCACCGATTCTTCGGCGAAACGACCGGCGGAAAAGGCAACAGCACCTTGCCGCACTCTTCTGTCGATGACCGGGACCGGTGTCCCGTAGGAAATCCGTTCGAACTTCATTCGCGCTCCTTCTTCATCTCAAGGGCCAGCGCATAGATCTCGCGCCGGGGTCGCCCGAACTGCGCAGCGACTTCCGCGGCAGCCTCCTTCACCGGCAGCCTGTCCAACCGTCCCGCCAAAGCCTCACGCAGGCTGTCCTCATCCGCGGCGACCGGTTCGGGTCGCCCGAACAGCACCACGATCTCGCCGCGTAGCCCGTCCTCGGGGATACGTTCCAGCAGCTCCGCCGCCGTGCCGCGCATCACCTCTTCGAATTTCTTCGTCAGCTCCCTGCAAATCACCGTAACCCGATTCGCTTCACCTTCGCACAAATTCTCCAACAGTTGCTTAACGCGCCTGGGGCTTTCGAAGGCGATCACCGTGGCATCCACCTTGCGCCAGCTCTCGATCCAGCTTCGCCGCGCCCCGCCTGCGGCCGGGGGGAAGCCCACGAACAGGAATCTGTCGCTTGGCAGCCCCGAGACCGACAGCGCCGCCAGCGCCGCCGAGGGGCCGGGCAGCGCCCTGACGGCAAAGCCCGCCTCGGCGGCATCCCGCGCAAGCCGGTAGCCGGGATCGGCGACCAGCGGCGTACCGGCATCCGAGGCATAGGCCACCGATCGCCCCTCGCCCAGGGCGGCAAGGATCGCCGGGCGCTGCCGGTCGGCATTGTGGTCGTGATAGGCGATGATGCGGCGGCCGCGCACCGGGATGCCGTGAATATCCATCAGATGCCGCAGGTTGCGGGTATCCTCGGCGGCCAGGACATCGGCGGTGTTCAGCACGTCGAGCGCCCGCAGGGTGATGTCCCGCGCCGCGCCGATCGGGGTCGCGACCAGATAGAGCCCTGGCTCGGGAGCGGAAGCCGAGACGGTCAGGGAAAGCGGCCGCGCGCCGGTCCCGGTTGTGCTGGCGCCATCCTCCATCGCTGGTCCCTTTCGTGCTGCCGGGGCAAGTTGCCATGTCCGGAATATGCCAATAACCTGCCCCCATCAAACCCCCAGCCTCGATCCAACAGGGAATCACGCCATGACCGTCCTGAAAACGATCCGCGGCGCCTTCGACCTGCGCCGCCCGCTTGCGCGCATCGGAGCTGTCCTTTCCGCCCTGGCCCTTGCCGCCTGCCAGCCGATCGAGATGGGGGCCTCGGGCCCGCAGACCGGCCAGAGCATCGACCCGTCGCAGCCGGTGCCGGTGGCGCTGCTGGTGCCCGGCGGCGCGGGAAGCGCGGATCTGGACTGGCTGGCGCGCTCGCTCGGCAATTCCGCGAAGATGGCGGCCGCGGATGCGCGGGGCGCCACCATCGACCTGCGCATCTATGATTCGGGCTCCGAGCCCGGCACCGCCGTCGCGATGGCCAACCGCGCCGTGGCCGAGGGGGCCAAGATCATCCTGGGCCCGCTTTTCGCCGACAGCGCCAATGCGGTCGGCAATGCCATGGCGCCGCAGGGCGTGAACGTGCTCTCCTTCTCGAACAATACCGACATCGCGGGCGGCAACGTCTTCGTGCTGGGCAATACCTTCGACAACGTCGCCGACCGGCTGGTGAAATACGGCGTCCGGAACGGCAAGCGCCGCATCCTGATGGTGGCCGAGGACGACACCGCCGGCCAGGTCGGCGCCCGCGCCATCCAGCGTGCGATCCAGCGCAACGGCGCCACCCTGGCCGGAACCGCCGTGCATCCGCTGTCGAAGACCGGTATCGACGGCATCGTGCCGAACGTCGCCCAGGCGGCGCTGTCGGGCAATGTCGATGCGGTCTTCCTGACCGCGAACCAGGGCGCGGTGCTGCCCTATCTGACCGACAAGCTGGCCGATGCCGGCATCACCTCGGCCACGGTGCAGATGATGGGGCTGACGCGCTGGGACCAGCCCTCGGCCCGCTTGCAGCTGCGCGGCGTGCAGGGCGGCTGGTTCGCCATTCCGGACACCACGAGGAAGGCGCAGTTCGACCAGCGTTACCGCGCCGCCTATGGCGAGACGCCGCATGAACTGGGCTCGCTGGCCTATGACGGGGTGTCCGCCATCGCCGCGCTGGTGCGGGCGGGCAATCGCAATGCGTTGACGACCTCGGGCCTGACGCAGAACTCGGGCTTTGCCGGGGTCTCGGGCGCCTTCCGCCTCAAGCGCGACGGCACCAACGAGCGCGCGCTGGCCGTGGCCACCGTGCGGGGCGGCCAGGTGGTGGTGCTCGACCCGGCACCGCGCAGCTTCGGCGGCTTCGGGTTCTGATCTTGAGCGCCAAGGACACCGACAGCCTGCCGCAAAGCGCCCCGGCCCTGCCCGGGGCGCATTCGCTGTTCACCCCCGAAAGCTTCCTGCCGGCGCTGACCGAGGCGCTGGCGGACATCGCCGAGCCGCGCGAGATCCGGGCGCGCACCGTCGCCATCCTGGCCCAGGCCCGCAGCTCCGCCATGGCCGACATCGCCGCCGGCTTCATGTCCCATCCCCGCGCCGCGCGCGAGACGGTGCGCGCCATCGCCAGCCTCACCGACGCCACCGTGACGGCGATCCATCACGTCGCGACCACCATCCTGCACCCGCTGCTCAACCCGACGGATGCCGAGCGGCTGGCGGTGCTGGCCATCGGCGGCTATGGCCGGGCCGAGATGGCGCCGCAATCCGATGTGGACCTGCTGTTCCTGACGCCGTGGAAGGTCAGCGGCTGGGCCGAGAGCGTCGTGGAATCGATGCTCTACATGCTTTGGGATCTGAAGCTGAAAATCGGCCAGTCCACCCGCTCCATCGACGACTGCCTGCGGCTCGGCGCGGGCGACATCACCATCCGCACCAGCCTGCTGGAGCACCGGCTGATCTGCGGCCATGCCGCCGCCGCCGAGACCCTGCGCGACCGGCTGTGGTCCGAGCTTTTCGACAAGACCGTCCCGGAATTCATCGAGGCGAAACTGGCCGAACGCGCCGCGCGCCACCGCCGCCAGGGCGGCCAGCGCTATGTGCTGGAACCGAACGTCAAGGAGGGCAAGGGCGGCCTGCGCGACCTGCAAACCCTCTATTGGATCGCGAAATACATCCACCGCGTCGATCGCGCCGTCGAACTGGTCGGCCTGGGCTTCTTCACCCGCGAGGAGCACCTGACCTTCTGGCAGGCCGAGGATTTCCTCTGGGCGGTGCGCTGCCATCTGCACCTGATCGCGGGGCGGCCGCAGGACCAGCTGACCTTCGACATGCAGGTCGAGGTCGCCCGGCGCATGGGCTATCGCGACCTGGGCGGCCGCCGCGCGGTCGAGATCTTCATGCAGGATTATTTCCTGCACGCCACCAAGGTGGGCGAGCTGACCCGGGTGTTCCTGGTCGCGCTGGAGGCAAGGCACCTCTACAGGGCGCCGATCATGAACCTGCTGTTCCAGCGCCGCCGCCGCGTCCGGGCCGGCTTCCGGGTGGACCGCGGGCGGCTGACCTATGCCGACGAACGGCAATTCCTCTCCGATCCGCTGAACATCCTGCGGCTTTTCGAGGAGGCGCTGAGGACCGGCATCCTGATCCATCCCGACGCCATGCGCGCCGTCACCGCCAATCTGGAGATGATCGACGACCGCATGCGCTCGGACCCCGAGGCGGTCAGGATCTTCCTCGACCTGCTGCTCAAGCACGGCAACCCGGAACGCTCGCTGCGGCGGATGAACGAATTGGGCGTGCTGGCGGCCTTCATCCCGGAATTCGCCCCGGTCGTGGCGATGATGCAGTTCAACGTCTATCACCATTACACGGTGGACGAGCACCTGATCCAATGCGTCGCGGCGCTGGCCGCCATCGAACGCGGCGAGGATGCCGAGGACTTGCCCGTGGTCAGCAAGATCATGAAGGGCAAGGTGAACCGGCGGGTGATCTATCTCGCCGTGCTGCTGCATGACATCGGCAAGGGCCGGGCCGAGGACCATTCGATCCTGGGCGCACGGCTGGCACGGCGCATCTGCACCCGCTTCGGACTGCCGGCGGACGAGATCGAGACCATCGAATGGCTGATCCGCAACCACCTGCTGATGTCGGACGTGGCGCAGAAGCGCGACATCGCCGATCCGCGCACGCTGCGCGACTTCGCCAAGGCCGTAAAGACGACCAAGCGGCTGGACATGCTGCTGGTGCTGACCGTCTGCGACATCCGCGGCGTCGGCCCGGGCACCTGGAACAACTGGAAGGCGATGCTGCTGCGCAAGCTGCACCAGGAAACCAAGCTGGCGCTGGAAAACGGCCTGGAGGAGCTGAACCGCGACAAGCGCATCGGCGAGGCCAAGCGTTCGCTGCGCCACCTGCTGACCGCCAAGGGCTGGGAGCCCAGGGCGATCAAGGCCGAGCTGGGCCGGCACTACGACAACTATTGGCCGGGCCTGCCGACCGAGACGCAATATGTCTTTGCCCAGATGCTGAAGGATCTGGGCGATGACGAGATCCGCACCGACCTGCATCCCGACACCGACCGCGACGCGACGCGGGCGGCCTTCGTGCTGGCCGACCATCCCGGCATCTTCTCGCGCATGGCAGGGGCGCTGGCGCTGGTCGGGGCCAATATCGTCGATGCGCGCACCTATACCACCAAGGACGGCTTTGCGACCGCGGTGTTCTGGTTGCAGGATGCGGACGGCCATCCCTATGCCGCCGACCGCCTGCCGCGCCTGCGCACCATGATCCAGCGCACGCTGAAGGGCGAAATCGTCGCGCGCGAGGCGCTGGCCGGCCGCGACAAGCCCAAGAAGCGCGAGGCGGCCTTCCGCTTCCCCACCCATATCACCTTCGACAACGAGGCATCCGACGTCTATACGGTGATCGAGGTCGATACCCGCGACCGTCCGGGGCTGCTCTACGACCTGACGCGGACGCTGGCCGACAACCACATCCAGATCGCCAGCGCCGTGATCGCCACCTTCGGTGCGCAGGTGGTGGACACCTTCTATGTCAAGGACATGTTCGGGCTGAAGCTGCACCAGCAGCAGCGCCGCGAGGCGCTGGAGAAACGGCTGCGGCAGGCGATCAAGGAAGGGGTCGAGCGGGCCGAGCGGGCCGAGCGCCCGCTGGGCGGGACGTTCTGAGGGACAGAAGATGCAACCGATACGACTGATCCGGGGCTTTCTCTCGGTGGGCGCATGGACTCTGGCCAGCCGCATCGTGGGCTTCGTCCGCGACGTGATGATCGCCGCTTATCTGGGCACCGGCCCGGTGGCGCAGGCCTATATCGTCGCCTTCACCCTGCCCAACATGTTCCGCCGCTTCTTTGCCGAGGGCGCCTTCAACACCGCCTTCGTGCCGATGTTCGCCAAGCGCCTGGAAAGCGGCGAGAACCCGCGCGGCTTTGCCGAGGAGGCCTTTTCGGGGCTGTTCTCGGTGGTGCTGATCGTCTCGCTGATCGCGCATCTCGCCATGCCCTGGCTGGTGCTGATGCAGGCCGCGGGCTTTCGGGGCGACGAGCGTTTCGAGCTTGCGGTGATCTATGGCCGCATCTGCTTTCCCTATATCCTGTTCATCTCGCTGACCGCGCTGCTTTCGGGGCTTCTGAACGCCGGCGGACGCTTCATGGCCGCGGCAGCGGCGCCGGTGCTGATGAATTTCGTCCTGATCGCGGCCATGCTGCTGGCCGATTGGCGGGGCTGGGACATGGGGCTGGCCATGGCCTGGTCCACCCCGGTCTCGGGCATCGCGCAGCTGTTCACCGTCTGGTGGGCGGCGAAGCGCATGGGCTTTCCGCTGCGCCTGCGCCGGCCGCGGCTGACGCCGGACATGCGGCGGCTGCTGGCCGTGGCGGCGCCCGCCGTGCTGGCCGGCGGCGTGGTGCAGGTCAACCTGCTGGTCGGGCGGCAGGTCGGCTCGTTCTTCGACGGGGCCATCGCCTGGCTGACCAATGCCGACCGGCTGTATCAGCTGCCGCTGGGCGTGGTGGGCATCGCCATCGGCATCGTGCTGCTGCCCGATATTTCGCGCCGGCTCAAGAACGGCGATACCGGCGGCGGCCGCCACGCCTATAACCGCGCCGCCGAATTCGCGCTGTTCCTGACCGTGCCTGCCGCCGTCGCGCTGGTGGTGATGGCCTATCCGCTGATCTCGGTGCTGTTCCGGCGCGGCGCCTTCCTGACCGCCGATGTCGGCCCGACCGCGCTGGCGCTGGCGATCTATGGCCTGGGCTTGCCGGCCTTCGTGCTGCAAAAGGTGTTGCAGCCGCTGTATTTCGCCCGCGAGGACACCCGCACCCCGTTCCGCTTCGCGGTCTGGTCGATGGTGGTCAATGCGGTGGTGGCGTTGGGACTTGCGCCCTTCATCGGCTTTTCCGCCGCCGCCTGGGGCACCACCATCGCCGGCTGGACCATGGCCGCGCAGCTTTGGCGCGGCACGAAGGCCTTTGGCGAGGCGGCCGAGCTCGACGACCGCTTCCGCCACCGCCTGCCCCGCATCTGCGCGGCATCCGCCGTGATGGGCGCGGTGATCTGGGGCTTGATGTTGGTCCTTGGCAATGCTCTGGAACAGCCCGGCACCCGCTATCTGGCGCTGGTGGCGCTGGTTCTTGGCGGGCTTGCGGCCTATGGGGCGGCGGCGCTGGCCCTCGGCGCCTTCCGCCCCTCGGACCTGCGCGCGGGCCTGCGCCGTCAGCGCTGACGGATCTGGCGCATCACGCGCCCGATTCCGCCCGGGATCAGCACGAAGGACAAAAGGAAGCCGCAGCAGAAACCGGCGATCTCGGCGATCCAGGTCATGCTGCCGTCCTGGAACAGGATGGCAAAGACCAGCTGAAAGGCCAGCAGCATCCCGATCAGCACGAAGGCGCGCAGCCGGTTCGCGTTCTCCTGCCCAAGCCGGGTCCAGAGCAGGAAGGTAAAGGCGCCGACAAAGCCATAGACCGCCGGATAGCCGCCGATCAGCGCCTGAAAGCGGAACTGCGGCAAGAGCCCCGCGGCCAGCGTATAGACCAGCGCCCCGCCGATGGCCGAGCCGAAGAACAGCGCCGCGACCGCCCAGGCCCGGAACTGATGCGCGATCAGGTTCCCCAGTGCCAGCGTGAAGACGATCACGAACAGCGCATGGGTCAGCGACAGATGCACGAAGGGATAGGTGACGATGCGCCAGCTCTGGTCGAAGAAAAAGGCCCGCATCTGCCACAGCCGCAGCACGAATTCGGGGATATAGGCGGTGCGCTCGACCGCGATCTGGCGCATGGCAAGGCCGGCGCCCTGCCCACCGCCGCCGACAAAGCCCATCTGCGCCAGCCCGAACACCGCCTCGCAGGCGATCATCGGCAGGGCGATCATCCAGACCACGGCGGGCACGGGGTTCAGCGGCGATTCATCGTAACCGGGACGCATCGAGGCTCCTTTCCTGCGGGCTGGTGCGCCCCTGTCCTATCTGCGGGCGGTTGCGCCCGCGCGGGGCAACAGGTAAGCCAGCCACCGGGATTTTCCAAGCAGGTAGTGCCATGACCACGAGCTTCGCCAAGCGCATCTTCTCCGGCATCCAGCCCTCGGGTGGGCTGACGCTGGGGAACTATCTGGGTGCGCTGAAACGCTTTGCGGACTATCAGGGCAAGGGGGCCGAGACGATCTATTGCGTCGTGGACCTGCACGCGATCACCGTCTGGCAGGATCCCGAGAAGCTCAGGCACAACACCCGCGAGGTGGCCGCGGCCTTCATGGCCTCGGGCGTGGACCCCGAGGTCTCGATCCTGTTCAACCAGAGCCAGGTATCGCAGCACGCCGAACTCGCCTGGCTGTTCAACACGGTGGCGCGCGTGGGCTGGATGTATCGCATGACCCAGTTCAAGGACAAGGCCGGCAAGAACAGCGAAAACTCGTCGCTGGGCCTGTTGGCCTATCCGTCGCTGATGGCGGCCGACATCCTGGCCTATCACGCCACCGCCGTCCCGGTGGGCGAGGACCAGAAGCAGCATCTGGAGCTGACCCGCGACATCGCCGCCAAGTTCAACCACGACTATGGCGTGGATTTCTTCCCGATCACAGAGCCGATGATCGAGGGCACGGCGACGCGCGTCATGTCGCTGCGCGACGGGTCCAAGAAGATGTCGAAATCCGATCCCTCGGATGCCAGCCGCATCAACCTGACCGACGATGCCGACGCCATCGCGCAAAAGATCCGCAAGGCGCGCACCGATGCCGACCCGCTGCCGGGATCGATGGAGGGGCTGAAGGACCGGCCCGAGGCCAAGAACCTGGTCAACATCTATGCCGCGCTGACCGGCGAGAGCGGCGACCAGGTGCTGACGCGGTTCGAGGGCCAGGGCTTCGGCGCCTTCAAGCCGGCGCTTGCCGAGGTCGCGGTCGAGGCGCTGGCGCCGATCACCCGGCGGATGACCGAGTTCATGGCCGACCCGGCCGAGATCGACCGCATCCTGGGCCGCGGCGCCGGCCAGGCGCAGGCCATCGCTGAGCCGATCGTCGAGCGCACCAAGGACATCATGGGCATGATCCGTTCGCGCTGAGCAGCCCGCAAATGTCTCAATGACTTCCCGGCAGGATGGGCTATGATTCCCCGATCCTGCCGCAAAACGGGAAACACCATGCCTGACCAGCTGTCGAGGATGCTCGGCGAACGCCCATGGCTTCTGGCCGACGGGGCGACCGGAACCAATCTCTACAACATGGGGCTGGCGCCGGGACAGGCGCCGGACCTATGGTGCGAAACCCATCCCGACAAGGTGCGCGAACTGCACCGGCAGATGATCGCCTCGGGCGCAGACATCATCCTGACCAACAGCTTCGGCGCCAATGCCAGCCGGCTGCGGCTGGCCAAGGCGCAGGACCGGGTGGCCGCGCTGAACCGTGCCGCCGCCCGGCTGGCGCGCGAGGCCGCGGCCGAGGTCGGCCGCGCCGTGGTCGTCGCCGGCTCGATCGGCCCGATCGGCGAGATCATGGCACCGATGGGCCGGCTGACCGAGGCCGAGGCCACCGCCATGTTCACCGAACAGGCGCAGGCGCTGAAGGAAGGCGGCGCCGACCTGCTGTGGATCGAGACGATCAGCGCCGCCGAGGAAATGCGCGCCGCCGCCAAGGCCGCGCAGGCCGTGCGCATGCCCTGGTGCGGCATGATGAGCTTCGAGCCGGGCGGGCGCAGCATGATGGGGGTGACGCCGCCGCAGCTTGCCTCGCTGATCGACAGGCTGCCCTATCCTCCGCTGGCCTATGGCGCCAATTGCGGCACCGGCCCGGCCGAGCTGCTGCTGGCCGTGGCTGGCTTCGCCTCGTCGGGGAACGAGCGTCCCCTGATCGCCAAGCCCAATGCCGGGGTGCCGCGCTATCAGGACGGCGGGCTGATCTATGATGCGACGCCCGAGGTCATGGCGGAATTCGCCGTGCTGGCCCGCGATCTGGGCGTGCGCGTCATCGGCGGCTGCTGCGGCACCACGCCCGAGCATCTGGCCGCCATGCGCGACGCACTGGTCGCGGCGCCGCGCGGCCCCCGCCCCTCGCCCGAGCGCATCTCGGCCCGCATCGCCCAGGCCATGGGACCGGGGGAATAGTCAAAACAGCGACAGCTGGTCCCCCGCCCGTGGCGGCGGGCCGAAGCGGCTGCAATCCAGCACCTCGGCTTCGCGCGCCAGGCCCAGCCGCTTGCGGGCCAGGCGGAAACGCTGGTGCAGCAGGTCGGCCTCGTGCCCCTCGCCGCGCATGCGCTTGCCGAAGCGCGGATCGTTGTCGCGCCCGCCGCGCATCGCCTTCACCCGCGCCATGACATGCGCCGCCTTGCCGGGCTGGTGCCGCTCCAGCCAGTCGCGGAACAGCGGCGCCACCTCCAGCGGCAGGCGGATCGGGATCATGCTGGCAGCACTCGCGCCGGCATCGCGGGCGGCCTGCATGATGCGCTCCAGCTCATGCTCGGTCAGCACCGGGATCACCGGCGCGACCATGACCCGCACCGGGACGCCCGCATCCGAAAGCACCCGGATCATTCGCAGCCGGGTCGCGGGCGCCGGGGCACGCGGCTCCATCTGCCGCGCCAGATCCGCGTCGAGCGTGGTCAGCGAGATGCCGACCATCACCTGGCCCTTGGCCGCCATCGCCCCCAGCAGGTCCGTGTCGCGCATCACCGTTGCGCCCCGCGTCACCAGGCTCAGCGGGTGGTTCCAGTCATGCAGCACCTGCAAGCAGCCGCGCATGATGCCCAGCTTCGCCTCGATGGGCTGGTAGGGATCGGTATTGGTGCCAAAGGCGATGGGTGCGACAGCATAGCTGCGACGGCCGATCTCGGCCTCCAGCAGTTCGGGGGCGTTGGGCTTGGCGACGATCCGGGTCTCGAAATCCAGCCCCGGCGACAGGCCCAGATAGGCGTGGCTCGGCCGGGCGAAGCAATAGATGCAGCCGTGCTCGCAGCCGCGATAGGGGTTGATCGACCGGTCGAAGGGGATGTCGGGCGAGGTGTTGCGGGCAATGATCGAGCGCGCCCGCTCCTGCGTGATCTCGGTGCGCAGCAGGCTCTGTTCCTCGGGAATGTCCCAGCCGTCATGCTCGCGCGCGCTCTCATAGGGCTCGAACCGCGCCGCGGGACGCGAGTCGGTGCCGCGGGCGCGCAGGATTTCGTCAGGGTTCCGGGGCGGCAGGCTCATTCTGCCAGACTAGAACATTTAGCGAACATTTTCCAGATCGCCCGCGGGCCCCGGCTGCGCAAGCCGGATTAATCGGCCTCGGGACGCGCAAATGACCCCCGCGGGCCTTTTCGACGGGCGCGCGCGGGCTCATATTGAAGGCAACGGAGGATGACATGCCGCTGCCGCATTTCCTGATCCTGATTCTTGCCGTGATCCTGGCCGCCGGGCTGACGATCTGGGCGGCAAGCGCCGTGGGCATTCCGCTGTTCGCGCTGGGACTTGTGGCGCTTCTGGCGGCCGCGATCGCGCATCTGACGACGCGCGATCACCGAAGCTAGCTTTTCCGGCCACGGCCCGGAGCCCGGGCCGGAAGGATGGGCGCCGGCGGTGCGACTCGCCGCCCTCCCAAGGTTCTATGCGGCCGCGTTGCCCGGCTTTTCGGCACCGTCCTTGATTGCCGAAAGCGCGGCCTCCTCTGTCCATGCCCGTCCGTTGGCGTTCGGATCGTGCAGGACTGACCAGGCCCAGGCAGCGACACCCGGCTGTTTCGGATCGTGACAGATGCGCCCAACCGGCACCTCATTGCGGCAAATGGTCCAGTCACCCGAAACGGGTTTGCCGTCCACCACGGTCTGAATACGTGTCCACATACGAGATCCTTTCTTGTCTTTTCGTTGATCGCCCTGCATGGCCGCGATTTGCGGCGGCCATGCGCGCGGACGACGGTCGCAGCGCCGGACAAGTGCGACTCGGCGCGTAGGCAGGCTTGATGTCATCACGCAAACCTGACGGTTTCTTTAACCGGCATCGGGCGCCGCTGCAATAAATCCGCAGCGTTCCAGGCCGCCCTAGCCACAAAAATCTCCGGGCCGCGACAAAAACGTTAGCTATAACAACAAGATGTGGCGTTTACGCTATTCGGCGACCAGTTCCGTATCCCAGTAGAGAAAGTCCATCCAGCTTTCATGCAGGTGGTTCGGCGGGAAGCGCCTGCCGATGGCATGCATTTCCTCGGGCGTGGGCCGGCGCGGCGGGCGGCGCAGCCGCAGACCCGAATGCTTCAGCGATTTATTGGCCTTTTTCAGGTTGCAGGGCGAACAGGCGGCGACGACATTCTCCCAGCTGGTGATTCCCCCGCGCGAGCGCGGCACGACATGGTCAAAGGTCAACTCGCCCTTGGCGCCGCAATACTGGCAGCAGAACTCGTCCCGCAGAAAAAGATTGAAGCGCGTGAAGGCCACGCGCTTCTGGGGTTTGACGTAATCTTTCAGCACCACGACCGAGGGAATGCGTATGCTGTGGCGTTGGCTTCGCACCACCTCGTCATACTCGGCGATGATCTGGACCCGGTCCAGGAACACCGCCTTCACCGCCTCCTGCCAGGGCCAGAGCGACAGCGGGTAATAGCTGAGCGGCCTGAAATCGGCGTTTAGAACCAATGCGGGGTGATGGCGCAAGAAGGATGGCTCGCGCACGAATTGGGTTCGAAATTCGCCATGGTCGTCCAGCATCGGCCCTCGCTTCGCCTTGTCCGGGACGGGTCAGAACTTGGCACCGACTATATATCGCGGCTCCGGGCTGACAAGTCCCTGAATATATGCCTGGCGCACAAATAGCCGCGCGGCGTGACATGTGCGTGACAAGGGTTTACGGCGGGGAGGCAATTTTCATCAGCACCAGCCCCGCGACGATCAGCACCGCCGCGACGAGGCGCAGGGCATCGGCCGATTCGCCCAGCAGCAAGACCCCCAGCACGAAGGTGCCGACCGCGCCGATGCCCGTCCAGATGACATAGGCCGTGCCCAGGGGCAGCACCTTCATCGACAGCGACAGGAACCAGACGCTGGCCACCATGGCGACAAGGGTGATCGCGGCCGGCCAGGGCCGGGTGAAACCCTCGGACTGCTTCATGGCAAAGGCCCAGACCACCTCCAGCACCCCCGCCACGCCCAGATAGATCCATGCCATGCCCGCCTCCTGTCCTGCCGGGCAGGTTGTGGCGGCGCGCGGGCAAGGTCAAGCCGGGCTGGCCCTGCCGGCGGATTGCTGGCAGGATGGCGGCATGAGCATACCGCCCAAGCTGATCGGCACGCTGGAGGCCGCGCTTTACGCCGAGGATCTGGACGCGGCCGCCGGTTTCTGGACCGGAATCATCGGCCTGCCCGAGATCGCCCGTGTGCCCGGCCGGCATGTGTTCTTTCGCTGCGGCGCGCAGGTGCTGCTGGTGTTTCGCGCCAGCGCGACGCGGGTGCCGCCCAAGCCCGATGCCCGCCTGCCCGTGCCGCCGCATGGCAGCGAGGGACCGGGGCATTTCTGCATGGCGGCGGCGCCGGACACGTTCGATGCCTGGCGCAGGCATCTGGAAGCGTCGGGAATAGAGATCGAGGCCGATTTCATCTGGCCCCAAGGCGGCAGATCGCTGTATTTCCGCGATCCTGCCGGAAATTCCATCGAGATCGCCGATCCCGCGATCTGGGAGTGATCGCAGGCCAGCGCCCGGGGACGATCAGCGGCGAACACGCACCGCGGCTGCCTGCGGCACAAGGAGACGCAGGGAAACCATGCCGGCCGGAATCAAGGCGATCGCAGTCATCCAGATCAGGGTCATGTGAACTCTCCTCGTATCCTCTCTCTTAAAACCTAGGAACTGCTTCCGGTTTCGCAAGTGCGGAATCGCTCAAAGCTTCACAACCTGGCGGCAAACCGCTCTTTCAGAAAGGCCAGCGCCACCGACAGCCCGTCGGGAGAGATGCCATGCGCCGTGCCCTTCATGACATGGCCATAGACGGTGAAGCCAGCCTTTTGCAGCGCCTCGCCGGCGATCCCCATGCTTTCGAAGGGTACGACCGGATCCTGGTCGCCATGAACCAGCAGGACCGGCGGCTTGACCCGCGCCTGACCCACATTGTCGGGATCCAGCAACCGCCCCGAGAAGCCCACCACGCCGGCGATCTCCTCGTCCCGCTGCGGCGCGACGGCCAGCGCCATCATCGTGCCCTGCGAAAAGCCGACCAGCGCCAGCCGGTCCGCCGCCAGCCCTTCATCGGCCAGGACCCCGTCCAGGAAGGCGTTGATGTCCTTGAAGGATTGCGCGGCCGAGGCCTGAGCCTGCGCCTCGGAGGAGCCGTCCATCCAGGGGATCGGAAACCATTGATAGCCCATCGGATTGTTCAGGCAGGGCTCGGGCGCGTTCGGGGCATAGAAGGCGGTGCCCGGCAGATGCGGCGCCAGCGGATCGGCCAGGCCCAGCAGGTCGGCCCCGTCGGCGCCATAGCCGTGCAGGAACACCACCACCGTATCGGCCTTGCGCGGCCCCTTGCGTTCGGATTTCAACTCGCGCAGCATCTCGTCCCCCTCAGCGGACGCCCTCGCGCCCTTTCGCGGCCCGGTAATAGGCCCAGAGCGCCCGGGCCGCAACCGCCCGCCAGGGCCGCCAGGGCTCGGCCATCTCGGCCAGCGCCGCCGGACGGGGCCGCTCGGGCAAGGCGTAGAGCAGCCGCGCCGCCTCGGCCAGCGCCAGATCGCCCGCGGCAAAGGCATCGGCCCGGCCAAGCGCGAATTTCAGATAGATGTCAGCCGTCCACCGCCCGATCCCCGGCAGCGCCGTCAGCCGGGCGATCACCGCCTCGTCGGGCAGATCGCGCAAGCCCGCCCACTCCACCCCTGCCCCGGCGATGCCGCGCAGATAGCGGATCTTCGGCCGCGACAGGCCCACGGCGCGCAGCGCCTCCTCATCGGCCGCGGCGATTCCGGCCTCGTCGGCCAGCCCGGCCGCCGCCATGCGCGCGGCGATGGCATTGGCGGCCTGGGTCGAGATCTGCTGCGACACCACCGCGTCGCGGATCGCCGGGAACCCCTCGGGCCAGCGCCGCAGCGGCAAGGGCAGCAGCGCCGGCAGTTCGCGCGCCCAGACCGGACAGACCCGCATCAGATGCGCCGCGCCTTCCTCCAGATCGGCGGCGGCGCGGATCTCGCGCATCATTCCTCCTCGTCGGCCAGCCGCGCCTCCTCCTTCAGCCGGGTCTCGAAGGCCATCGAGATGTGATGGCGTAGCGCCTGTTCTGCCGCCGCCCCGTCATGGGCGGCGATGGCATCGACGATGGCCTGATGCTCGTCCAGCGTGACCACGTCGCGGCCCTGCGCGGCCAGGCTGGTGCGCGCCATCAGGGCCATGCTGCGATGCACCAGGTCCAGCTGCTGCACCAGGTAGCGGTTGTGCGAGGCCAGGTGGATCTGGTGGTGGAAGCGGCGATTCGCCCGCGCCAGGGCCTGCGGATCGCCCAGGATGGCGCGGTCGTCCTCGACCATGCCGGCCAGCACGCGCACCTCCTCGGGCGTGGCGTGGCGGGCGGCCAGCCGCGCCGCCAGCGCCTCCAGCTCGGCGCGCACGGTGTAAAGCTCGGCCAGCTGGTTGTGGTCCAGCGTGGCGACGATCAGGCTGCGCCCGTCGCGCTTGAGCATGGACTGGGTTTCCAGCCGCTGCAAAGCCTCGCGGACCGGGGTGCGCGAGACGCCAAAGCGTTCGGCCAGTTCGGATTCGACCAGCCTGTCGCCGGGGCGATAGATGCCATTGTCGATGGCGGAGAGGATCAGGGAATAGGCGTCTTTCATGCCCGCACGATCCGCGCTCGGAACGGCGATTGCAAGCGCCATGCCGCGGGTTTAGGCAGGGATCATGGATTTTCGGCATGTCACCACCTGGATCTTCGATCTGGACAACACGCTCTATGCGCCCGAGGTCAGGCTTTTCGCCCAGATCGAGCGGCGCATGACCGCCTATGTCATGCGCGAGCTGCGGGTGACCGAGACCGAGGCCGGCCGGCTGCGCCGCCATTACTGGCGCACCCACGGCACCACGCTGGCCGGGCTGATGGCCGAGCATGGCATCGACCCGCTGCCCTATCTGCGCGAGGTCCACGACATCGACTTCTCGGTCCTGACGCCCGATCCCGCGCTGGCCGGGCTGATCGCCGCCCTGCCCGGCCGCAAGATCGTGCATACCAACGCCGACAGCGCCTATGCGGCGCGGGTGCTGGAGCATCGCGGGCTGACCGTCTTCGACGCGATCCACGGTGTCGAGGAATCGGGCTTTCACCCCAAGCCGGACCCGCGCGCTTATGCCGCAGTCCTGGCCGCCGAGGGTTTCGAGCCGACCGGCGCCGCGATGTTCGAGGACGATCCCAGGAACCTCGCCGTCCCGCATGAGCTTGGAATGCGGACGATTCTCGTCGGTTCCGGCCGCCACGGCCCCGACGAGCTGGCCGAGGATCACGACCCCGGCCCGCATGTGCATCATCGCACCGGGGATCTCGGCGGCTTCCTGCGCGGGCTTGTTGGAACCGACAAGCTTGGTAAGATTTGACCTTCCGCCAGTTAGGAAACCCGAACGTCCAAGGAACGCGCCATGTCCGAACCGCTTACCCCCGCCGAAGCCGCAGCCCAGGACCGGGCCGAAGCGCGCACCGCGAGAGGCCTTTTCGCCTTCGCGCTGCTGGCCGTGGTGCTTTCGGTCGTCTGCCTCGTGCTCTGGGGCCTGCCGGCGCTCAACCTGATCGGGCTGGCGGCCACGGTGCTGGTCTTCGCCATGCTCGCCGCCTATGCGGCCGGGTTCTAGGCCGGCCGGGAGCAGATGATGCAGATCGACGATACCGAGATCCTCGTCTCCGGCGGCGGCATTGCCGGGCTGATCGCGGCCGCTGCCTTCGGCAGCGCGGGACATGCGGTGATCTGCGTCGACCCGGCCCCGCCGGTGACGGACGAGGCGGCCGCGGGCGCGGATCTGCGCAGCACCGCCTTCCTGCATCCCTCGATCGCCGTGTTGCAAGCCGCCGGGCTGTGGGATCGCCTCGCCCCCCATGCCACGCCCTTGCAGGTGATGCGCATCATCGATGCCGGCGGGAAACTGTCGCAGGCGCGGCTGAGCCGCGATTTCGACGCCTCCGAGATCTCGGATCAGCCCTTCGGCTGGAACCTGCCGAACTGGCTGCTGAAGCGCGAGATCTCGGCCCGCCTCGCCAGCCTGCAAAACGTCCGCTTCCGGCCCGGAACCGGCACGTCCGACCTGCTGGTCCGCGACAGCGAAGCTCTGGCGACGCTGACCGATGGCAGCCGCATCCGGGCCAGGCTGGTGATCGGCGCCGACGGCCGCAATTCGCCGGTCCGCGAAGCGCTCGGCATCGGCACCCGCACCCTGCGCTACGGGCAGAAGGCGCTGGCCTTCGCCGTCACGCATGAGCGCCCGCATGAGAACGTCTCGACCGAGATCCACCGCTCGGGCGGCCCCTTCACGCTGGTGCCCTTGCCCGACCGGGACGGCAAGCCCTCCTCGGCGGTGGTCTGGATGGAGCGCGGCCCGGAAACCGCCCGGCTGCGCGCCCTGCCGCCCGAGGCCTTCGAGGCCGAGCTGAACCGCCGCTCGGCCGGCGTGCTCGGCCAGCTGACCCAGGCCACCCGGCTGACGGAATGGCCGATCATCAGCCAGATCGCCGACCGCGTCACCGGCCCGCGCACGGCGCTGATCGCCGAGGCCGCGCATGTCGTGCCGCCCATCGGCGCGCAAGGGCTGAACATGAGCCTCGCCGATCTGGCCGCCCTGGTCGCGCTTTCCGCCGGCGACCCCGGCAGCGCCGCGTCGCTCGCCGCCTATGAGCGTCGCCGCCGCCCCGAGGCGCTGGCCCGCCTGATCGGCATCGACGCGCTGAACCGCGCCAGCATGATCTCGGCCCGCCCCTTGCGCGACCTGCGCGCCGCAACCTTGGGCAGCCTCTACGCCATCCCGCCGCTGCGCAGGGTCATGATGCGTGCCGGCCTGGGCGTGACCTGAACCGCTTTCACCGTTTTCCAAATACTCATCCGGCCGGCCCATCGGGCCCCCCCGCTTCTTCGTTCCCCGAATACTCAAGGGACCGCACCACCGGCCCCGCCCTTCCCGGTGGCGCGCGGCCGCGCAATCTGCCAGATAGCCACCATGGCCAAACCGATCACCGCCTTCACCTGCACCGCCTGCGGCGCCAGCCATCGCAAATGGGCCGGCCGCTGCGACGCCTGCGGCGCCTGGAACACCATCATCGAGGAAGCACCGCTCAGCCAGGGCCCCGGCCGCGGCCTCGGCACGCTCAAGGGCAAGCCCATCCCGCTTTCGGGCCTTGCCACGCAAGAGGCGCCGCCGCCCCGCGCCATTTCGGGCATCACCGAACTCGACCGGGTGCTGGGCGGTGGGCTGGTGCCCGGCTCGGCGATTCTCGTGGGTGGCGATCCGGGCATCGGAAAATCCACCCTGCTGCTGCAAGCCGCAAGCGCCTTCGCCCGCGCCGGCCAGCAGGCGATCTATGTCTCGGGCGAGGAAGCCAGCGCCCAGGTCCGACTGCGGGCGCAACGCCTGGGCCTTGGCGACGCCCCTGTCCGCCTGGGCGCCGAGACCGCGCTGCGCGACATCCTGACCACGCTCGACGCCGAACGCCCGGACGTCGCGGTGATCGACTCGATCCAGACGCTCTGGTCCGACCGGATCGAGGCCGCGCCCGGCTCGGTGGCGCAGGTCCGCGCCGCCGCGCATGAGCTCGTCACCTTCGCCAAGCGCCGCGGCACCTCGGTCATCCTCGTCGGCCATGTCACCAAGGAAGGCCAGATCGCCGGTCCCCGCGTGGTCGAGCACATGGTCGATACCGTGCTGTATTTCGAGGGCGAGCGCGGCCACCAGTTCCGCATCCTGCGCGCCCACAAGAACCGCTTCGGCCCCGCCGACGAGATCGGCGTCTTCGAGATGACCGGCGGTGGGCTCTCCGAGGTCGCCAACCCCTCGGCGCTGTTCCTGTCCGAGCGCGGCGAGGCCAGCGCCGGCTCGGCGGTCTTCGCCGGCATCGAGGGCACCCGCCCGGTGCTGACCGAGGTGCAGGCGCTGGTCGCCCCCTCGACATTGGCAAGTCCCCGCCGAACCGTGGTCGGGCTCGATGGCGGCCGGGTCTCGACCATCCTCGCCGTGCTCGAGGCGCGCTGCGCGATACCCTTCGCGGGTCTCGACGTTTTTCTCAATGTTGCCGGGGGGATGCGCGTCAACGAGCCCGCCGCCGACCTCGCCATCGCCGCGGCGTTGCTCAGCGCGCGCGAGGATGTGGCGCTGCCGCCCGAGGCGGTGCTTTTCGGCGAGATCAGCCTGTCGGGCGCGCTGCGGCCGGTCGCCCAGGCGGAAAACAGGTTGAAAGAGGCGCAGAAACTTGGTTTTTCACGGGCGATCCTGCCTTCGGCCACCAAGGTCGAGGGCGTGGCCGGGATGCGGATCGACCGCATCGCGGATCTGACAAGTTTCGTGGGCGAGACATTCGGCGCCGGATGAACTCGTCCCAAAGACGCGGGCAATCCCGCGAAAGGGCGTGAAAATGGACGGATTCACCATCATCGACGGCATCGTCGCCGCCGTGATCATCCTCTCGGCGATCCTGGCCTATGCGCGCGGCTTCGTGCGCGAATCGCTGGCGATCCTGGGCTGGATCGGCGCGGCCGTGCTGGCCTTCATCTTCGCGCCGACGGTGCGGCCCATGGTGGCGCAGGTCCCGGGGCTCAACAAGTTCCTGGCCGACAGCTGCGAGCTGGCCACCATCGCCGGCTTCGCCGCGGTCTTCGCGCTGGCGCTGGTGCTGTTCTCGATCATCACGCCGCTGTTTTCCTCGGTCGTGCAACGTTCGGCGCTGGGGGGCGTGGATCAGGGCATGGGGTTCCTGTTCGGCGTGGCGCGCGGCATCCTGCTCGTCGCCATCGCCTTCATCGTCTATGACCGGGTGATGACCACGCAGCCGGTGGCGATGGTCGAGAACTCCCGCTCGGCCCAGGTGTTCGAGCGCATGCGCGGCCAGATGGACCAGCAGATCCCGCAGGACGCGCCCGGCTGGGTGGTCAGCCGCTATGAGCAGCTGGTGCGCAGCTGCGTGCCCTCGGGCCAGCCGGTCGATGCCCAGACGCCCGCTCCCACGCCCGCCGCACCGGCGAATTGAGCCGATATGGCCAATTTGTGACATAAAATGCGCCCCGTCATGGCGGTGGGGCGTGACTTCGCCCGCCTGACGCCCTAGATTGGCGTCACGCGTCCCAATATACCCCAGCCCCGGAATAGCCCCAAGAGTCGGTGATGATGCAGCCATTCCTTGCCCATCCCTTCGATTCCGACCGCCTGCATGAAGAATGCGGCGTGTTCGGCGTGATCGGAGTGACGGATGCCGCCAATTTCGTCGCATTGGGGCTGCATGCCTTGCAGCACCGCGGACAGGAGGCCGGGGGCATCGTCGCCCATGATGCCGAGCAGGGCTTCAACAGCGCCCACCGCTTCGGCTATGTCCGCGACAACTTCACCAAGCAGAGCCTGATGGAGACCCTGCCCGGCTCGCTCGCCATCGGCCATGTGCGCTATTCCACCGCCGGGACCAAGGCGGCGACCGCGATCCGCGACGTGCAGCCCTTCTTCGGCGAATTCGCCATGGGCGGCTGCGCCATCGCCCATAACGGCAACATCACCAACGCCATGGCGCTGCGCCGCGAGTTGATCGAGCGCGGCTCGATCTTCCAATCCAGCAGCGACAGCGAATGCATCATCCACCTGATGGCGCGCTCCATCCAGCGCAACATCCCCGAGCGGATGAAGGACGCGTTGCGCCGGGTCGAGGGCGCCTTCAGCGTCATCGCCATGACCCGCACCAAGCTGATCGGCGTGCGCGACCCCCTGGGCGTGCGCCCGCTGGTGCTGGGCCGCATCGGTGACGAGGGCTTCGTGCTGGCGTCCGAGACCTGCGCGCTCGACATCATCGGCGCCGAGTTCCTGCGCGAGATCGAGCCGGGCGAGATGGTGGTGATCTCCAAGGGCGAGGTCGAAAGCTCGCGCCCCTTCGGCCCGTCCAAGGGCCGGTTCTGCATCTTCGAGCATGTCTATTTCTCGCGCCCCGATTCGATCATCGGCGGCCGTTCCGTCTATGAGACCCGGCGCCAGATCGGCGTGGAACTGGCGCGCGAGGCCCCGGTCGAGGCCGACCTGGTCTGCCCGGTGCCCGACTCGGGCACGCCGGCCGCCATCGGCTATGCGCATGAAAGCGGCATTCCCTTCGGCATGGGCATCATCCGCAACCAGTATATGGGCCGGACCTTCATCGAACCGACCGAGCAGATCCGCAACATGGGCGTGCGGCTGAAGCTCAACGTCAACCGGGCGCTGGTCAAGGGCAAGCGCGTGGTGCTGGTGGACGATTCGGTGGTGCGCGGCACCACCTCGCGCAAGATCAAGGACATGATCCTGGACGCGGGCGCAGCCGAGGTGCATTTCCGCATCGCCTCTCCGCCCACCGCCTGGCCCTGCTTCTACGGCGTCGACACGCCCGACCGCGACAAGCTGCTGGCGGCGCAGATGTCCGAAGAAGAGATGCGCGAATGGATCGGCGTCGATTCGCTGGCCTTCGTGTCGCTGGACGGGCTTTATCGCGCCGTGGGCGAGGCACAGGGCCGCAACAAGTCTTGCCCGCAATATTGCGACGCCTGCTTCTCGGGCGAATATCCGGTGGCGCCCTTCGACCAGCTCGAGCGCGGCTTCCGCATGAAATCCGACAGCGCCCCGAGCCCGGTCGCCGGCCACGCGGCAGAGTGATCCGGTCGCGGCGGCCGAGCCGGGCCATAAAAAAGGCGGGGGCTCGATGCCCCCGCCTTTTTTCATCTCCTCAGATGCGGCCGATCTTTTCCGGCAGGATGACGGTGAAGCGGCTGCCCTGGCCGCGCTCGCTCTCGATGCGCAGCCGGCCGCGATGGCGGTTCACGATATGCTTGACGATGGCCAGGCCCAGCCCGGTGCCGCCCTGCTCGCGCGAGCGATGCGTATCGACGCGATAGAACCGCTCGGTCAGGCGCGGCAGGTGCTGCGGGTCGATCCCCTCGCCCTGATCCGCCACGCAGACCGCCCAGGCCGGACCGCGCAGCACCGGCTCATGCGCCAGCCGCTCCAGCGTCACCGTCGCCACCCCGCCGGCGCCACCGTATTTCACCGCGTTCTCGATCAGGTTGTGGAACACCTGCACCAGCTGGTCGGCATCGCCCGGCACCGGTACCTTCCCGGCCGCGCCCTGCAATTCCAGCCGCACGCCGGCCGCGGTGGCGGCAGGGGTCAGCGTCGCCACGACGCTGCGCAGCAGCCCGGCCAGGTCCAGGCATTGCGCCGGGCGGCGGCGCTCGTCCTGCTCGACCCGGCTCAGCGACAGGAGGTCGGCGACCAACCGGTTCATCCGCCCCGCCTCGCGCTCCATGATGTCAAGAAAACGGTCGCGGGCGGCCGGGTCGTTGCGGGCCGGGCCGCGCAGCGTCTCGATGAAGCCCATCAGCGCCGTCAGCGGCGTGCGCAATTCGTGGCTGACATTGGCGACGAAATCGCGGCGCATCTGCTCGGTTTCCTCGTCGCGCGAGCGGTCCTCGATCACCACCGCCGCACCCAGCAGCCCCGGCGCCTGCAAGGCCGTCACCGTCACCTCGCAGAACACCCGCCGGTCGGCGGCGCCAAGAGTGACGTTCAGCTGTGCCCGTTCCTGCCCGGCCAGCACCGCCTCCAGCGCGGCATTGACCTCGGGGTGCCGCAGCACGGTGACGAAGGGCCGCCCGCCCGGCACCGCGCCCAGCAGCGCCTCGGCCGGCTCATTGGCGCCGAGGATGCGCGCATGGCCGTCCACGACCAGCATCGGCACCGGCACGGCCCGCAACAGCGCATGCAGCCGCGCCTCGATCATCCCCGACCGGCCTGGGCCAGCCCCCGGCGGAAGCGGGCGGCGTTGCGGTTGTAACCCTCGGCCGATTTCAGCAGTTGCGCCCGCGCCGCCTCGTCCAGTTCGCGCACCACCTTGCCCGGCGCGCCCATCACCAGCGAGCCGGGCGGGATCATCTTGTTCTCGGCGATCAGCGCCCCGGCGCCGATCAGCGAGCCGGCGCCGATCCGGGCGCCGTTCATGATCGTGGCGCCCATGCCGACCAGCACCCCGTCCTCGATGGTGCAGCCATGCAGGATGGCGCGATGGCCGATGGTGCAATTCGCGCCGATGGTCAGCGGATAGCCCATGTCGGTATGGCAGACCGTCAGGTCCTGCACGTTGGAGTTCCGGCCGATGCGGATCTCCTCGTTGTCGCCGCGCAGCACGGCGCCGAACCAGACGCTGGCGCCCGGTTCCAGCACCACCTTGCCCATCAGCTGCGCATCGGGCGCCACCCAGGCATCCTCGGCGATTTGCGGCGCGATGCCGTCCAGTTCCCAGATCATGCGCTTTCCTCCTCCATGAGCGCGCGGACGAAGGGACCAAGGCCGACCTGCCGGGCACGGCGCATCCGCTCGGCCCGCAGGATGGTCTTCAGCGCCTCGGCGCTGCGGTCCAGATCGTCATTGACGATGACGTAATCGTATTCCGCCCAATGGCTGATCTCGTCGCGGCTCTTGCGCATGCGGCCGGCGATCACCTCGGGCGCGTCCTGCTGGCGCGCCACCAGCCGGCGCTCCAACTCGGCCAGGCTGGGCGGCAACACGAAGATCGAGATGACATGCGCCCCCAGGGACGAGGCGCGGATCTGCTGGCCGCCCTGCCAGTCCACGTCGAACAGCGTGTCGCGCCCGGCGCGCATCGCCTCCTCGACCGGGCCGCGGGGGGTGCCGTAGAAATTGCCGAAGACCTCGGCATGTTCCAGCATCTCGCCTGCGGTGACCATGGCGCGGAACTGCTCGGGGGTGCGGAAATAGTAATGCTCGCCCTCGATCTCGCCGGGGCGCGGCTTGCGGGTGGTGGCCGAGACGGAAAAGCGCAGGCCCGGATCCCAGTCCATCAGCCGCCGCGCCAGCGTCGATTTTCCCGCGCCCGAGGGCGAGGACAGGATCACCAGAAGTCCGCTGCGCTCCATCTCCATCCGCCTTGTTCCCAGCCGTTCCAGCGCCGCCTGAATGGCCCTCCCCGCCAGCAGGGTCAAGCCCCGCACCCGCTGGCCGCGGGTTTTTAACCATCGGTCAAGAAATCGCTCGGCAGCCGGAAGGGAAAGGTCTAGATTTCCCTCCAAGGGTTGTTTCGCGAGTGACAGGTAAGGCCGGAACGGATGTCGGACGAGCACGGACAGGACGGGGATTCCCCGCGCAGGCCCGACTTGCCGCCGGGTCGGGCCGGACAGCTGCTGCACCTGGCCGATTACGAGCCCGTGCAGATGGAGCGCATCCTGGGCGAGCTGCGCGGCTATTGGGAAGGGCTGCGCCAGGGCCGGGCCATTCCCGACCGCGCCGATGTCGAGCCGCGCGGCATCCGCCGGGCGCTGGACTATGCCTTCATCCTGGAACGCATCGCGCCCGGCGCGGCCCGGTTCCGTCTGGCCGGGCGTCATCTGATCGACCTGATGGGGATGGAGGTGCGGGGCATGCCGCTTTGCGCGCTGCTGAACACCAGTTCGCGCGGCCGGCTGTCGGATGTGCTGGAAAGCGTGTTCCGCGGCCCGCAGATCGCCGAGATCGTGCTGGATTCCCCCGCCGGCTATGGTCGCCCGGCGCTGGCCGGCCGGATGCTGCTTTTGCCGCTGCGCTCGGATCTGGGGGATGTGACGCGGGCACTCGGCTGCCTGGTCGCCGAGGGCCAGATCGGCGAGAGCCCGCGGCGCTTCGACCTGCTCTCGGATGCGGAGTTCCCGGTCATTCCCGGCGCCAGGGTGCTGGAGCCCTCGCCCTCGCGGCCGGGCTTCGCCGAGGCGCCGCCGCGCTGGAGCGGCGCCCCGCCGGCCGATCCCGCGTCCCCCCTGCCCGCGGATGCGAGCCCCGAAGCACGCCGCGCCCGTTTTCGCATCGTCAGCAACGACAAGCCGCCCAGGCCGCCGGGCATTCGTTTTTGACCCGGCACAGCCTGCGGCCGCATGTGCGGGCTCAGCCCCTGACCTGCGCGCCAGGCCGGCCATCCCCGGCAAGCGCGCATGAAAAAGGGCGGCGAGGCCAAGGCCCGCCGCCCATATTCCAGCCCCGCCAGCGATCAGCTTGCCTTGGCCTGCCGGTCCGTGCCGTTGACGCGGCGGTTGCGCAATTCCTCGGCCACCAGGAAGGCCAGTTCCAGCGACTGGCTGGCGTTCAGCCGCGGATCGCAGGCCGTGTGATAGCGGTTCGACAGATCCTCGTCGGTGACGGCGCGCACGCCGCCGATGCATTCGGTCACGTCCTGGCCGGTCATCTCGAAATGCACGCCGCCGGGGATGGTGCCCTCGGCGCGATGGACGGCGAAAAACTCGCGCACCTCGCGCAGCACCGAATCGAAGGGCCGGGTCTTGTAGCCCGAGGCCGACTTGATGGTGTTGCCATGCATCGGGTCGCAGGACCAGACGACATGGGCGCCTTCCTCGCGCACCGCCTCGATCAGGCGCGGCAGGTGGTCGCCGACCGAACCGGCGCCGAAACGGGCGATCAGCGTCAGCCGGCCCGGTTCGTTTTCCGGGTTCAGCTTGGCCATCAGCGCCTTCAGGTCGCCGGTGCTGATCGAGGGGCCGCATTTCAGCCCGATCGGGTTCTGCACGCCGCGGCAGAACTCGACATGGGCGCCATCGACCTGGCGGGTGCGGTCGCCGATCCAGATCATGTGGCCCGAGCCCGCGACCGGCAGACCGGTGGTCGAATCGATCCGCGCCAGCGCCTCCTCGTATTCCAGCAGCAGGGCCTCGTGGCTGGTGTAGAAATCCACCTGGCCCAGCTCATGCGCGGTTTCCGAGGTCACGCCCGCCGCCGCCATGAAGGCCATGGCATCGCTGATCCGGTCGGCGATGTCGCGATAGCGCGCCGCCTCCTCGCCGCCGGTGAAATCGCTGATCCAGCTCTGCACCCGGTGGATATCGGCATAGCCGCCGGTCGAGAAGGCGCGCAGCAGGTTCAGCGAGGCCGCGGCCTGGGTATAGGCCGCAAGCATGCGCTGCGGATCGGGGATGCGCGCCTCGGGCGTGAAATCAAAGCCGTTGATGATATCGCCGCGATAGCTGGGCAGCTCTCGCTCGCCCATCTTCTCGGTCGGGGCCGAGCGCGGCTTGGCGAACTGGCCCGCCATGCGGCCGACCTTGACCACCGGCAGCTGCGCGCCCCAGGTCAGCACCACGGCCATTTGCAGCATGACCTTGAAGGTGTCGCGGATGTTGTCGGCCGAGAATTCGGCAAAGCTTTCGGCGCAGTCGCCGCCTTGCAGCAGGAAGGCGCGGCCGGCCGCGACCTCGCCCAGCGAGGCTTTCAGGCGGCGCGCCTCGCCGGCAAAGACCAGCGGCGGGTATTTGGCCAATTGCGCCTCGACGGCGGCGAGGCCGGCCTGGTCGGGATAGTCAGGCATCTGGACGCGCGGATAGGCGCGCCAGCCACGCTTGTCCCATGCCTGTGCCGGGGTCGCGGAACTGGAGGTCGTCGGTGCCATGATCCTATCCTTCATGCAAGCGGTGCCTGCCATATAGAGGTTGTAGGGCCAAAGGAAAAGCCTTGCGCGCGCCGCGATTGCCTGCTGATCTGCCGCGAATTCAGACGCGCGACCGACATGCCAGACCCCGATCCAGCAGCAGCCCCCGATCCGGGGCCGATTCCGCCCCCTGCCGCGGACGAGACCCGGCGCTATGTCTTTCTGCTGCTGGACCGTTTCACCATGGTCTCCTTCGCCGCCGCCATCGAGCCGTTGCGGCTGGCGAACCGGCTTTCCGGCCGCGAGCTCTACGAATGGCGGCTGGTGGGCGAACAGGGCGAATCCGCCCTTTGCTCGAACGGCGCGCGCATCCTGCTGGACGGCCCGCTTTCCGACACCCGGCGCGGCGACACGGTGCTGGTCTGCGGCGGGCTGGACGTGGCGCGGGCGGCGACGCGGCCGGTGCTGGCCTGGCTGCGTCGCGAGGCGCGGCGCGGCACCCGCATCGGCGCGCTCTGCACCGGCGCCTGGGTGCTGGCCGAGGCCGGGCTGCTCGAAGGCCGCCGCGCCACCATCCACTGGGAAAACCAGGACGGCTTCGCCGAGAAATTCCCCGATGTCACCCTGATCCGCACCGTCTTCGTCGAGGACGGCAGCCGGCTGACCGCCGCCGGCGGCACCGCTGCCATCGACCTGATGCTGCGCCAGATCGCCCGCGACCATGGCACCGAGCTGGCCAACCGCGTGGCCGACCAGATGATCCACACCTCGATCCGCTCCGAGGAGGAGGAGCAGCGCCTGTCCAGCCCGACCCGGATGGGTGCGCGCCATCCCCGGCTGGCGCAGGTTCTGGCCCGGATGGAGGCCAATATCGAGGATCCGATCAGCCCGGCGCGGCTTGCCTCCGAGGCGGGCCTGTCGCCGCGCCAGCTGGAACGGCTGTTCGCGCGCTATCTCGGCCGCTCGCCCAAGCGCTACTACATGGAGCTGCGGCTGGAACGGGCGCGGCACCTGCTCTTGCAAACCGGGATGAGCGTGATGGAGATCGCGCTGGCCTGCGGTTTTGCCTCTGTGGCGCATTTCTCGAAATGCTACCGGGCGACCTATGGTTGCACCCCCTATCGCGAACGCGGCGCCGCGTCGGCCGGCTGAACCGTCTTCCGCTGCGGCAAGCCGCGATCTGCCGCTTTATGCAGTCGCCAACATGCTTTTCTTTTCATCCGCGCGCTTATAACCTGTCAGACAGGACAATGTTCCACTCAGGGAGACGACTGATGAAAAAGCTTCTTCTGGCCAGCGCCGCCGGAGCCTTGCTTGCCGGTGCGGCCGGCGCCGAGGAAATCAAGATGGGCATTTCGCTGGGCCTGACCGGCCCGCTGGAATCGATCTCGCCCGCCATGCAGAAAGGCGCGGAACTGGCGATGAAGGAGGTCTCGGACAGCGGCAAGCTGCTGGACGGTTCGACCATCGTGCCCGTGGTGGCCGACAACACCTGCGCCGATGCCGCCGCCTCGGTGGCCGCGGTCGAGCGCCTGGTGACGGCCGAGGGCGTCAAGGGCATCATGGGCGGCATGTGCTCGGGCGAAACCATCGCCTCGCTGGAACGGGTCGGGGTGCCGAACGGGGTGGTGATGATCTCGCCCTCGGCCACCTCGCCGGCGCTTTCGACCATCGACGACAAGGGTTTCTTCTTCCGCACCTCGCCCTCGGACGCGCGCCAGGGCGAAGTCATGGCCGATATCGTGCTGGAGCGCGGCATCAACAGCGTCGCCGTTACCTATACCAACAACGATTACGGCAAGGGCCTGGCCGACAGCTTCGCCGAGGCCTACAAGGCCAAGGGCGGCACCGTGACCGTGGTCTCGGCCCATGACGACGGCAAGGCCGACTATTCGGCCGAGGTCGCCGCGCTGGCCGCTGCCGGCGGCGACGCGCTGGTCGTGGCCGGCTATGCCGACCAGGGCGGCTCGGGCGTCATCCAAGGCTCGCTGGACACCGGCGCCTTCGAGACCTTCGTGCTGCCCGACGGCATGGTCAACAACGTCCTGGTCGAGAAGTTCGGCACCCAGCTGGAAACCTCGTTCGGCCAGAACCCCTCGGCCGAGGGCGAAGGCCACGAGAAATTCGACGCGCTCGCCAAGGAAGCCGGCTTCGACGGCACCTCGGCCTATGCCGGCGAATCCTATGATGCCGCCGCGCTGATGCTGCTGGCCATGCAGGCCGCCAAGTCCTCGGATCCCAAGGTCTACAAGGACAAGGTGATGGAAGTCGCCAACGAGCCGGGCGAGAAGATCTATCCTGGCGAACTGGCCAAGGCGCTGGAACTGCTCGCGGCCGGCACCGACATCGACTATGTCGGCGCCACCTCGGTTGAGCTGGTCGAGCCGGGCGAAAGCGCCGGCGTCTATCGCGAGGTCGATTTCAAGGGCGGCAAGCTCAACGTCGTAGGCTATCGCTGAGACGCGCAGGTCGCGGAAAGGGTCCGGTTTCCGGGCCCTTTTCATAATCAAGAACAATCCCGTAAGGGAAATTCTTCATGCAAGGCATGAAGCTGGGGAGCACTATGATCCAGGTCCACGACCTGCATAAGCATTTCGGAGGCTTCCGCGCCGTCGATGGCGCCAGCCTGACGATCGAGAAAGGCTCGATCACCGGGTTGATCGGCCCGAACGGCGCCGGAAAATCCACTCTTTTCAACGTGATCGCCGGAGTTTTGAAACCGACCGCCGGCCGCGTGACCATGGCGGACGAGGATATCACCGGCCTGCCGCCGCATGAGCTGTTCCACAAGGGGCTCCTGCGCACCTTCCAGCTGGCGCACGAGTTTTCCTCGATGACCGTGCGCGAGAACCTGATGATGGTGCCGGGCGGGCAATGCGGCGAGACGCTGGTCAACACTTGGTTCCGCCGCGGCCGCATCCGCGAGGAGGAACGTGCGCTTCGCAAGAAAGCCGACGAAGTGCTGGAGTTCCTGACCATTTCCCATGTCGCCGACGAAAAGGCCGGCAACCTGTCCGGCGGCCAGAAGAAGCTGCTGGAACTGGGCCGCACCATGATGGTGGATGCGAAGATCGTCTTCCTGGACGAGGTGGGCGCCGGGGTGAACCGCACGCTGCTGGGCACCATCGGCGATGCCATCGTGCGGCTGAACAAGGAGCGCGGCTATACCTTCTGCGTGATCGAGCATGACATGGACTTCATCGGCCGGCTTTGCGACCCGGTGATCGTCATGGCGGCGGGCAAGGTTCTGGCCCAGGGCTCGGCCGACAGCATCATGAAGAACGAGGCGGTGATCGAGGCCTATCTGGGCACCGGGCTCAAGAACAAGGTCGCGGCCGAAGTGGCCGAGGAGGCTGCCTTCGGCGAAAGCCATGGCGCCCAGCCCGGCCTGGGGGCCGAGGCCGGCCGCGGCGGCGACGGCAAGCCAGCGGGGGAGATGTGATGGCAGAGCCCTATCTTTCCGCCACCGCCATGCGCGGCGGCTATGGCAAGGCCGATATCCTGAACGGCTGCACCCTGACGGTCGAGCGCGGCCAGATCGCCGTCATCGTCGGCCCGAACGGCGCCGGCAAATCGACGGCGATGAAGGCCGTCTTCGGCATGCTGCACCTGCGCGAGGGCCAGGTCGCGCTGGCCGGCGAGGACATCACCCATCTCAGCCCGCAGGAGCGGGTGCGCAAGGGCATGGGCTTCGTGCCGCAGACCCACAACATCTTCCCGACCATGACGGTCGAGGAGAACCTGGAAATGGGCGCCTTCATCCGCGAGGACGACTTCAAGGACACCATGGCCCAGGTCTACGAACTGTTCCCCGCCGTGGCCGACAAGCGCAAGCAGAACGCCGGCGAATTGTCGGGCGGCCAGCGCCAGCAGGTCGCCGTCGGCCGGGCGCTGATGACCAAGCCCAGCCTCTTGATGCTGGACGAGCCGACCGCCGGCGTCAGCCCCATCGTCATGGACGAGCTGTTCGACCGCATCATCGAGGTCGCCCGCACCGGGATTTCCATCCTGATGGTCGAGCAGAACGCCCGGCAGGCACTGGAGATCGCCGATATCGGCTATGTCCTGGTGCAGGGCGCCAACCGTTACACGGACAGCGGGCAGGCGCTTCTCGCCGATCCCGAGGTCCGCCGCACCTTCCTGGGGGGCTGAAGATGGACATCCTGAATGCCCTCGTGGCCATCCTGAACTTCGTGGTGATCCCCGCCGCCTCCTATGGCGCGCAGCTGGCGCTCGGGGCGCTGGGGGTGACGCTGATCTACGGCATCCTGCGCTTTTCCAACTTCGCCCATGGCGACACCATGGCCTTCGGCGCCGCGCTGGTGATCCTGATCACCTGGGGGTTGCAGGCCATCGGCATCAGCCTGGGCCCGCTGCCGACCGCCCTGATCGCCCTGCCCTTCGGCATCGCGCTGACGGCGATCTTCATCCTGGGCACCGACCGCGTGGTCTATCGCTTCTATCGCAGCAAACGCTCTGCGCCGATCATCCTGGTCATGGCCTCGGTCGGGGTCATGTTCATCATGAACGGGCTGACCCGGCTGATCATCGGCGTCGACGAGATCCGCTTCGACGACGGCGCGCGCTTCCTGATCAGCGTGCAGCAGTTCCGCGCCTGGACCGGGCTGACCGAGGGGCTGTCGCTGCGGGTCAGTCAGGCCCTGACGCTGGTGGTGACGGCGCTGACCTGCTGGGCGCTGTTCCGCTTCCTGAACCGCTCGCGCGCCGGCAAGGCGATGCGCGCCTATTCCGACAACGAGGACCTGGCCCTGCTTTCCGGCATCGACCCCGAGCGGGTGGTGCGCCTGACCTGGATCATCGCCACCGCGCTGGCGGTGACGGCGGGCACGCTTTACGGTCTGGACAAGTCCTTCAAGGTCTTCAACTATTTCCAGATCCTGCTGCCGATCTTTGCCGCCGCCATCGTGGGCGGCCTCGGCAATCCGCTGGGCGCGGTGGCGGGCGGCTTCATCGTCGCCTTTTCCGAAGTGGCCGTCACCTATCCCTGGCGCAAGATCGCCACCTATCTGGGCTTCGAGCCCCAGGGGCTGCTGCAACTCTTGTCCACCGAATACAAGTTCGCGGTCAGCTTCGTGATCCTGATCGTGGTCCTGCTGTTCCGGCCGACCGGCCTGTTCCGCGGCAAATCCGTCTGAGGAGGGCGTTTATCCATGTCGAATACACGTCAAGCCGAAGCGGTCAGCCCCTGGCGCGCGCCGCTCCTGTTCCTGATCCTCGCCGCGCTGTTCCTGGCCGAGGGCAGCTTTCGCAACGCGCTGTTCTCGGGCAGCTGGAACACGGCGCTGGCCATCCTGAACATGGGGCTGATCTCGGCCGTCATGGCGCTGGGTGTGAACATGCAATGGGGCTACGCCGGGCTGTTCAACGCCGGCGTCGTCGGTTTCCTGGCGCTTGGCGGGCTGGCGCCAGTGCTGGTCTCGACCGCGCCGGTGCAGGGCGCCTGGGCGGCGGGCGGGCCGCGGGTGATCCTGGCGCTGCTGGTGGGCCTGGGCACGCTGGCCCTGGCGGCGCAGGTCTGGAAACGCCTGTCGGGGGCCTGGCGCGTCCCGGCGCTGATCGCGGTGCTGGTGGCGGGCTTCGTGCTCTACCGCTGGTTGTTCGATCCGGCGGTGATGGCGATCGAGGCGAACAATTCCGCCCGCGCCGGCAATATCGGCGGCCTGGGCTGGCCGGTGCTGCTGTCCTGGCCGGTCGGCGCGCTGTTCGCCGCCGTGGCCGCCTGGGGCGTCGGCAAGGTGGCGCTGGGGCTGCGCTCGGACTACCTGGCCATCGCCACGCTGGGCATCGGCGAGATCATCGTCGCCGTGATGCGCAACGAGGAATGGCTGTCGCGCGGGGTCAAGAACGTCTCGGGCATCCCGCGCCCGGTGCCCTATGAGCTGGACTTGCAGGGCAATCCCGATTTCGTGGCCCGCGCCGCCGAATGGGGGATGAGCCCGGCCGTCGCCTCGGGGATCTGGGTCAAGCTGCTTTATGCCGGCCTGTTCGGCGCCGTGCTGCTGGCGCTGATCCTGCTGGCGGAGCTGGCGCTGAAATCGCCCTGGGGCCGGATGATGCGCGCGATCCGCGACAACGAGACCGCCGCCGAGGCCATGGGCAAGGACGTGACCCGACGGCATTTGCAGATCTTCGTCATCGGCAGCGCGGTGATCGGTCTGGCCGGTGCGATGATGGTGACGCTGGACGGGCTCTTGTCGCCGACCAGCTTCAACCCCCTGCGCTATACCTTCCTGATCTGGGTGATGGTGATCGTCGGCGGCTCGGGCAACAACTGGGGCGCGGCGCTGGGGGCGATCCTGATCTGGTTCCTGTGGATCAAGGCCGAGGTCTGGGGGCCGGAATTCATGCGGCTGGTCACCGGGCCGATGCCCGACGGGGCGTTGCGCAGCCACCTGCTGGGCAGCGCGCCGCATATGCGCTTCATCGCGCTGGGGGTGGTGCTGCTATTGATGCTGCGCTTTGCACCGCGCGGGCTGGTGCCGGAGAAATAAGGACGGGGGCTTTCGCCCCCGTGCTTTCTTCGTTCGGGGGCTTTGCCCCGCTCGTCGCTGGCGCTCCTCGCCCCCCAGGATATTTCGGCACGAAAGAAGCGGTCAGCTGCCGCGATAGGTGGAATAGCCGTAGGGCGAGATCAGCAGCGGCACATGGTAGTGGTCCTGCTCGGACATGCCGAAGCGCAGCGGCACCTGGTCGAGGAAGCGGGGCTTCGCGGCCTGGTGGCCGATGCCGTCGAGCCAGGCGCCGACATGGAAGACCAGTTCGTATTCGCCGGTCTGGAACTCCGCCTCGGGCAGGATATGCCTGTCGGTGCGGCCGTCGTGATTGGTGACGGTCTCGGCAATCAGCCGGCGCTCGGGGTCGAGGCGGTAGAGTTCGATCCGCATGCCCTGCGCGGGCGTGCCGTTGGCGGTGTCGAGCACATGAGTGGTGAGGTAACCGGGCATTTTCGTCCTTTCCTTGTCAATCCGCGAGCCGGGCGATGGCGGCGCGGGCCTGTTCGTTCAGGCGATTCGGGTCTGCGGTCAGCAGGTTGTGATCCTGCACCACGGCGCGGCCCTCCACATAGACCGCGCGCGGGCGGATCGGGGCGCAGAAGACCAGCGCCGCCACCGGGTCCCATTGCCCGGCCGCCGGCAGTTCCGAGACGTCCCAGAGCACCAGGTCGGCGCGCTTGCCGGGCTCCAGCGCGCCGATATCGCTGCGGCCCAGCACCCGCGCGCCGCCGAGCGTGGCGATCTCCAGCGCCTCGCGCGCGCCCATGGCGGCGGGGCCGTCCTTGAGGCGGGCGACCAGCATGGCCTGCCGCGCCTCGAGCCCGAGATGGCTGCAATCGTTGCTGGCCGAGCCATCGACGCCGAGGCCCACCGGCACGCCGGCATCGCGCATCCGGCGCACCGGGGCGATGCCCGAGGCGAGGCGCGCGTTCGAGCAGGGGCAATGTGCGACCCCGGTGCCGGTGCGGGCAAAGAGATCGATCTCCTTCTCCGACAGCTTCACGCAATGCGCATGCCAGACGTCGTCCCCGGTCCAGCCCAGGCTTTCGGCGTAATCGCCGGGCAGCATGCCGAAGTTTTCCAGCGAATAGGCGATGTCCTCGTCGTTCTCCGCCAGGTGGGTGTGCAGCCGCACGCCCTTTTCGCGGGCGAGGATGGCGGCGTCGCGCATGAGTTCGCGACTGACCGAGAAGGGCGAACAGGGCGCGAGGCCCACCTGCACCATCGCTCCGGGGTTGGGGTCGTGGAAGGCGGCGACCAGGCGCTCGCTGTCCTTGAGGATCGCGGCCTCGTCCTCGACCAGCGCGTCGGGGGGCAGGCCGCCCTTGCTTTCGCCGATCGACATGGCGCCGCGGGTGGCGGTGAAGCGGATGCCGATTTCCGACGCCGCCTCGATGCTGTCGTCGAGCCGGGCGCCGTTCGGGAACAGGTAGAGGTGGTCCGAGGAACAGGTGCAGCCCGAGAGCGCCAGTTCGGCCAGGCCGATCCGGGTGGACAGCCGGATATCCTCGGGGCCCATGCGGCCCCAGATCGGATAGAGGGTGCGCAGCCAGCCGAACAGCGCCGCATCCTGCGCGGCAGGCACGGCGCGGGTCAGCGTCTGGAACAGGTGGTGATGGGTGTTGACGAAGCCGGGGGTGACCACGCAGCCCCCGGCCTCGACGATCTCGGCGCCTTCGGCGGAAAGACCCGGACCGACGGCGGAGATGACCCCGCCGTCGATCAGGATGTCCCCGCCTGCGATCTCGCGCCGGGCGCCGTCCATGGTGACCACCACTTCGGCGCCCCTGATGAGCAGGCGTTTCGTCATCAATGTGCCTCGGCGGCGTGGGCGGCGGCGGCGATCTCCTCGTCGCTGGTATGCGGCGCGCCGTTGAAGAACCAGTTCAGCAGCACGGCAGCGACCGCGGCCAGCAGGATGCCGGAATGGATCAGCGTGTGCAGCGCATGCGGCAGCCACTGGTTGAAGTCGGGGGCGATCATCGGCACCATGCCGAGGCCCAGCGAGACGGCGACGATGAACAGGTTGTGCTTGTTGCCCTTGAAGTCCACCGTCGAGAGGATGCGGATGCCGGTCGCGGCGACCATGCCGAACATCACCAGCCCCGCGCCGCCCAGCACCGTGGTCGGCAGCGATTCCACCAGCGCGCCCATCTTGGGGATCAGTCCCAGCACGATCATGATCGCGCCGCCCGCCACGCAGACGAAGCGCGAGCGCACGCCGGTCACGCCCACCAGACCGACGTTCTGGCTGAAGGAGGTATAGGGGAAGGTGTTGAAGAGCCCGCCGATGGCGGTGCCCAGGCCGTCCACGCGCAGCCCGGCCGAGAGCGCCTTGGGCGTCATCCGGCGGCCGCAGATGTCGGAAAGCGCCAGGAACATGCCGGTCGATTCGATCATGGTCACGAACATGACCAGCAGCATGGTCAGGATCATCACCGGGTCAAAGATCGGCATGCCGAAATGCAGCGGCTTGATCGGCGCGAACCAGGCGGCCTCGGCGATGCCGTCGAAATGCATCATCCCCATGGCGGCGGCCAGCAGCCCCCCGATGACGATGCCCAGGAGCACCGCGATATTGGCGACGAAGCCCCTGGCATAGCGGGCGATCAACAGGATGGCGGCCAGCACGGTGACGCCGATGATGATGCGCGGCACCGAGGCATAATCCGGGTTGGGCACGGTCGGCATCAGCTTCACGCTCCCGGGGACGTCACCGGCGGCGCGGGCGGCCTCCAGCCAGGCCTGGGCGGCGGGATCGACCAGTTGCGGCGCGGTCGGGCCGACCGGCAGGCCGAAGATCCAGTTGATGCCCACCGGCATCAGGCTGACGCCGATCACCAGGATCACCGTCCCGGTGACCACGCTGGGGAAAAACCGCAAGAGCCGGCTGACCAGCGGCGCGAAGAAGATCGAGATGAGCCCGGCGGCCATGATGGCGCCGAACATCATCCGCGCCCCCTCCTGCCCCGGGTTGGACGAGGCGATGGCGACCATCGGGCCGACGGCGGCGAAAGTCACGCCCATCATCACCGGCAGGCGGATGCCGAACCATTGCGTGGCGCCGAAGGACTGGATGATGGTGACGATGCCGCAGACGAACAGGTCGGCGGAAATCAGAAAGGCCACGTCCTGCGGTGACAGTTGCAGGGCGCGGCCGACGATCAGCGGCACCGCGATGGCACCGGCATACATGACCAGAACATGCTGGAAACCCAGGGCGAGCAGCCGAGGCGCGGCGATGCGCTCCTCGACCGGATCGAAGCCGGGGCTGGTATCTATTGCTTGCATACGTCCTTATCCTCCCTTGTTCAGGACGCGAGCGGCACGGGTCAGATTTCGACCTCTTGCGCCACCCCCTTGTGTTTGGCGAGTTCGACGACCGCCTTGGCGACCGCCAGGTCCTGCAAGCCGACGCCGGTGCCGTCGAACAGCGTGACCTCGGCATCGCCGCGGCCCGGATTGTCGCCCGCCACCACCGCGCCGAGTTCGCCGATCTGCTCCTCCGCGATCAGCTTTGACGCGATGGCGTGCTGGCACTCGCCGATGCTGACTGACTGCGCGACCTCATCGGTGAAGATCCGGGCGCGCGCGACCAGCGCCGGATCCAGTTCCTGCTTGCCCTTGGTGTCGGTGCCCATGGCGGCGATATGCGTCGGGCCCTTGACATGCTCGTTCATCAGCAAGGGCGAGAAGGACGAGGTGATCGAGATGATCACGTCGGCTTCCGCGCCCAGACGCGGCAGGTCCACCGCCTCGAAGGGCAGGCCCAGCTCGGCCGCAGTATCGGCCAGCCGGCCCAGCATCTCGGGATGCGGGTTCCAGCCGATCACCTTCTCGAACCGGTGCACATTGGCCGCCGCCCGCATCTGGAAGGCGGACTGGTGGCCGGCGCCGATCATGCCCAGCACCTTGGCGCCCTTGGGTGCCAGATACTTGATCGACACCGCCGAGGCCGCCGCGGTGCGCAGCGCCGTCAGCAGGTTGCCGCCCACCGCCGCCGAAACCCGGCCGGTATCCGGGTCGAACAGGAACACGGTGGACTGGTGGTTGATCAGGTTATGCTTCTGGTTCAACGGCCAATAGCCGCCGGCCTTCAGCCCCAGCGTCAGGGCCGAGGCATCGAAGCCGCCCTTGAAGCCGTAAAGCGCGTCCTCATGGCCGATGGCCTCGCGCACCACGGGAAAGTTGTAGGCCTTGCGCCGGGCCATCGAGGCGAAGACCGCCTCGATGGCCTCGAAGGCCGCCTCGGGGGTCATCAGACCCGCGATTTCCTTTTCGGCGACGACGAGCATCAGTAGCCCTTCCCGCGCGCCGAAACCGGCCAGACCGTCTCGACCTTGCCGTTCCGAACGCCGACATACCAGTCGTGGACGTTGCAGGTCGGGTCGCAATGGCCCGGCACCAGCCGCAGCTTGTCGTTGACCTTCAGGACGCCGTCCTTGTCCTCGACCACGCCATGCTCGTCGCTGCACTTGATGTATTTCACGTCGTCGCGGCCATAGACGAAGGGCAGGCCGCTATCGACCGACTGCGCCTTGAGGCCGGCATCGACCACCGCCAGATGCGGCTTGGCGTGCGACATGACCGAGGTCAGGATGAACAGCGCGTTCTCCCATTCGCCCTGGTCGATGCGCTTGCCCTCGGCATCGTGGATGCGGCCGTAATCGGCATCCATGAAGGCGTAGGAACCGCATTGCAATTCGTTGTAAACGCCCGAGTTGCTTTCGAAATAATAGGAACCCGTGCCGCCGCCCGAGACGAATTCCGGGGCCAGGCCTTCGGCTTCCAGCGCCGCGACGGCTTCCTTGACCTGGGCGATGGCGGCGTCCAGCTTGGCCTTGCGGTCCTCGTAGCTGTCCATGTGCTGCATGGCGCCCTGATAGGCCTGGATGCCCTTGAACACCAGGTTCGGCGCCGCATCGGCTGCCTTGGCAATCTCGACCACGGCCTCCTTGGTGGTCACGCCGCAGCGCCCGGCGCCGCAATCGATCTCGACAAAGATGCCAAGTTCGGTGCCGTGCTTCTGCGCCGCCGCCGACAGGTCGGCGATGTTTTTCACGTCATCGACGCAGACCGTCACCGTCGCGCCGGTCTTGGGCAGCCGGGCCAGGCGGTCGATCTTGGCCGGCTCGCGCACCTCGTTGGTGACCAGCACGTCCTTGATGCCGCCGCGGGCAAAGGCCTCGGCCTCGCTGACCTTCTGGCAGCAGACGCCGACCGAGCCGCCCAGCGATTCCTGCAATTTCTGCACATCGACCGACTTGTGCATCTTGCCGTGGCTGCGGTGGCGCATGCCATGCGCCTTGGCGTAATCGCCCATCTTCTTGATGTTGCGCTCCAGCGCGTCCAGGTCGAGGATCAGGCAGGGCGTCTGGATCTCGCTCTCGTCCATGCCCGGCAGGGCGGGGATGTCATAGCCGACCTCGTAGCCGGCGAAATCCGTTTTCGCGTTCATGGGGGCTCTCCTCAATTCGGGTTCAGTTCCACGGCAGCTTGTCGAGATCGACATTGCCGCCGGTAACGATGACGCCGACGCGCTTGCCGGCGAAGGCTTCGGGGTTCTTCAGGATGGTGGCCAGCGGCACGGCGCTGGAGGGCTCCATCACGATCCGCAGGTGTTTCCAGATCAGCTTCATCGCATCGACGATCTCGGCATCCGAGGCGGTGTAGATCTCATGGACGTGGTTCTTGACGAAATGCCAGGTCAGGTCCTTCAGCGGCACCAAGAGCCCGTCGGCGACGGTCTTGGGCGCGTCGTCGGCGATGATGTAGCCGGCCTTGAAGCTGCGATAGGCGTCGTCGGCCTGCTCGGGCTCGGCCGCGATCACCTTGACCTCGGGCGCCAGCGTCGAGAGCGTCAGGCAGGTGCCCGAGATCATGCCACCGCCGCCGATCGGCGCCACCACGGCGTCCAACCCGTCGGTCTGCTCGATCAGTTCCTTGGCGCAGGTGCCCTGGCCGGCGATCACGCGCGGGTCGTTGTAGGGATGGACGAAATCGCCGCCGGTCTCGGCCTGCACCTTGGCGAAGGTCTCCTCGCGCGAACTGGTCGAGGGCTCGCATTCGGTGATCTTGCCGCCGTAGCGGCGCACCGTGTCCTTCTTGGCCTGCGGCGCGGTGCGCGGCATGACCACGTTGCAGGGGATGCCGCGCAGCATGGCGGCGTAGCTAAGGCACGAGGCATGGTTGCCGCTGGAATGCGTGGCGACGCCCTTGGCCGCCTGCGCCTCATCGAGGCCGAAGACCGCGTTGGTGGCGCCGCGGACCTTGAAGGCCCCCGGCTCCTGAAAGTTCTCGCATTTGAAGAACAGCTGCGCGCCGGCAAGCTCGTTCAGATAGTCCGAGGTGCGGATCGGCGTGCGGCGGATATGCGGCTTGATCCGCTCATGCGCGGCCAGCATGTCCTCATAGGTCGGGATATACATCGCGTCCTTCATCCTCAGGCGGCTTTCTTCTGCGCGGCGGCGGTGGTCTGGCGGTAATGTTCCTGCGCGGCGGCCACGCCCGAGCCGAGCCGGATCGGCAGGCCCAGATCGGCCATCACCATCTCGGCGGTGGCGATGCCCGACAGCGCCATGGCATCGGTCAGGCTGCCCAGGTGGCCGATGCGGAACACCTTGCCCGCGACCTGGCCCAGGCCGGTGCCGAAGGCCATGTCATAGGTCTCCAGCGCATGGCTGACGATCAGGTTGGCGTCGAAGCCCTCGGGCACGCGGATGGCGCTGACGCTGTCCGAATAAAGCTCGGGACGGGCGGCGCAGAGCTTCAGCCCCCAGGCCTCGACCGCGGCGCGCACGCCACTGGCGATGCGGTGGTGGCGGGCAAAGACGTTCTCCAGCCCCTCGGCCAGGATGCGCTCGCAGCTGGCGTTCAGCCCGTTGATGAGACCGACCGGCGGCGTGTAGGGATAGCCGTTGCGGGCATAGCCGGTCGCCATGTCGCGGATGTCGAAGAAGGTGCGCGGCAGGCGCGCGCTTTCGACCGCTTCCATCGCCTTGGGCGAGAAGCCGACGATGGCCAGGCCCGGCGGCAGCATGAAGCCTTTTTGCGAACCGGTGACGGCGATGTCGACGCCCCATTCGTCCATGCGGAAATCCATCGAGCCGATCGAGGAAACGCCGTCCACGAACAGCATCGCCGGGTGCTTGGCATTGTCCAGCGCGCGGCGGACCGCGGCGATGTCGGATTTCACGCCGGTCGCGGTCTCGTTATGCGTGGCCAGCACGGCGCGGATCTCGTGGCCCTTGTCGGCGGTCAGGATCTCCTCGAAGCGGTCGGCGGGGATGCCCTCGCCCCAGGGCGTCTCGACGAAGGTGACGTCCAGGCCGTGGCGCTGGCACATGTCGATCCAGCGATGGCTGAACATGCCGTTGCGCGCCGCCAGCACCTTGTCTCCGGGCGACAGCGTGTTGGTGATCGCCGTTTCCCAGCCGCCGGTGCCGGTCGAGGGGAACAGGAAAATCTGCGCCTGCGTGGTCTTGAGGACTTTCTTCACGCCCTCCAGCGCCGGGTGCAACATGCGGCCGAACACCGGCGAGCGGTGGTCGATGGTCGGCATGTCCACGGCCTTGCGCATCTCCTCGGGGATGTTGGTCGGGCCGGGGATAAAAATCGGATTCTGACTGGTCATGGCAATTCCTCCTGCGCTTGTGGACCAAGCTACGTTTTGCTGTCCATCGACGCAATTTTTCTGAAAAATATTTCGCAATCGCGGAAAAGTGGCTTAAAGTAGCGTGGAATCAGTCGGTTGTTCTTTTCCAAAGCGGAACAGAGATTTTCAAGAATTTGGAAAAGTTGTCGAAAGGAAAAATTGAATGTCGGTCCAGATTCGGAAACGCGGCCGCCCGAGGGGCCGCGCCGGCGGTTTTGGCGCCGAGGATTCGGGTGGCATCCGCGCACTCGACCGGGCGCTGGATATCCTCGACCTGATCGCCGCCTCCAGCGGCCTGACCCTGACCGAGATCGCGCAGCGGCTGGAGATGGCGCCCTCGACCGTGCACCGGGTGCTGGTGACGCTGGCGGCGCGCGGCGTGGCGGAAAGCGACAGCCAGACCCAGGCCTGGCATGTCGGACCCACGGCCTTTCGCCACGGTTCGGCCTTCATGCGCCGCTCGGGCCTGGTCGAGCGGGCGCGGCCGCTGCTGCGCCGGCTGATGGAGGTGACGGGTGAAACGGCCAATCTGGGCATCCTGAACGGCGATGCCGTGCTGTTCCTGAGCCAGGCCGAGACGCATGAGACGATCCGCGCCTTCTTTCCGCCCGGCACACGCTCGGCCCTGCATGCCTCGGGGATCGGCAAGGCGCTTCTGGCCCATGCCCGGCCGGCGGACCTGAAGCGCATGATCCGCGAGATGCGGCTGGAGCGGTTCACCGAGATGACGCTGACCGATCCGCAGGCCTTGCTGGAGGATCTGGCCCGCATCCGGGTCCGCGGCTATGCCCTGGACAATGAGGAACGAACGCCCGGCATGCGTTGCATCGCCGCGCCGATCTTCGACCTGGGCGGCGAGGCGGCGGCGGGGATCTCGGTCTCCGGGCCGACCCTGCGCATGTCGGACGCGCGGCTGGCGGCCATGTCCGAGGCGGTGATCGAGGCGGCGCGGGAGCTGTCCTTCGGCATGGCACCGCGCCCTGGCGAGGGCGAAAGTGCCTGATTCGTCTGAGCCCGGACCAAAAAGGCCTTGGTATCCAAGGAAAATCGCCATGAATTCCAGGCTATTTGTATATTAATCGCCGATTCACGTTCAGTTCACGCCGCCCATCCTAGCTTCGATGCAACATATGACCGCATCCGGCTGCCGGGCCCCGAAGGGTCCGGCGCGTGTCCCGCAAGGAGCTTACGGCATGGAAGACTTCGTTCCCAGACTCGGCCCCGGACTCGACGCGGTGCAGCAGATGCGCGCGGGGCAGGTTCTGGAAACGGCGGCTCCGCTGGACCCGGCCGAGGCGGCGAGCGGCGAGACGGCGGAGGGCGCCGGCGCGGCCCGCCGCATCTATGGCGCCTGTAGTGTCGAAACCTATCGCGCCGCCGGTGCCCTGCATGCCGCCCATCGCGATGCCGGCGGCTTTCTGGATGCCGTGGACCGCTTCGCCACGCCGGATTTCTGGCGCCGGGACGGGGCGGTGAAGTCCTGGATCTATGACCGGCAGGCGGTGGAACACGCACCGGGCCGGGACATGGATTCGGTGCGGGTGTTCTATCACGCCGGCCATGGCCGGATGGATGAGGACAGGATCTTCCATCTGCCGATGGGGGCGCTCTGGACCGGGACGGATGCCTGCCTGACCTCCGAGCGGATGCGCCTCGGCTCCGGGGCGCTGCGCTATCTGTTCTGGTCCACCAGCCAGTCGCTGCGGGTCGAGCCGGGCTTCGGCCCGCTTTACAGCTGGGCGCGGGCCAATCGCGGCTTGCGGATGCTGTTCGGCTTCGATTCGATCTGCTGGGATTCCGGCCGCTATGGCGCGAATTTCTGGCGCCACTGGCAGATGGGCAAGTCTTTCTCGCAGGCCTGGCTGGACGGGGCCTGGGATGTCGCGCCCAATCAGAGCCCGGTCGCCTGCGCCTGCGCGCCGGACCGGGATACGGCGCTGGCCATGCTCTTTGGCGAGCGGCATTTCAAGGCGCAGCGCAGCACGGCGCAATGCTGGGCCTGGCGCTGGCACACTCCCGTCGCGCTTCACCAGCGCGAACCGACGCTGACCGAGCCGCCGGCCGAGTTCGCGGCGGTGCGGCTGGTTCCGGTGGTCGAGGATCGCGCCCTGGCCAAGGCGGTGCTGGCGCGCCTGGGCCTGGACCCGGCACTGGTCGCGGTCGATGCGCAGGGCGCGATCACGGTCAGCCACGGTCCCATCCGCTTCCAGCACCATCCCGACGGACGCATCCTGCTGGAGCTTGAGCCCGGCGCGCCGGGCCGGGGCCTGCGCGAGATCCCGCCGCGCCGCGCCCTGATCAGCCGGGCCCAGAACATGATACGCCACCACGGTTTCCTGCTTCCCGGAATCGAGTTGGTCTTTGACCGCGTCTCGCTGGCCATGTCGGCCTCGGCCAGCCTGCTCCGGCTGGACGAGCCGCCGGCGCAGAATCTGGACGAGATCATCGTGCAATTTCGCCAGGCCATCGACGGCATCCCGGTTCTGACGCCGGATGCCGGAAGCCTGCGGCTGGCGATGCGGCCGGACGGCACGGTGCTGCGCATCGAATCGACCCTGCGCCGGGTGGCCGAGCGCATGCCGGCCCGCGCCCATCCCCACGGCCTGCCCGACGATCCGCCGCCCCCCGTTCGGCCCGAGGGCCTGCCCACGCCCGAGCCGCAGGCGATCAGCCGTATCCTCGCGCAGCATTCGGCGCGGCTGATGCGCGATCTGGCGGCGCGCGGGGCGGCGCCGCTCAGCCTGCGCATCCTGCCGGGCACGACGGAAATCGGATACGGAATCCGCAGCAACACGGCACGTCTCGTCGCCCGCCAGGGCATCGAGATCGAATGCGTCCGCGGGTTCCGCAAGCGTTACTGGATCCAGTCTGACCTGGGTGACTGACGATCCGGTAGCCCGGAGGTGGAGGCAGCCGCCTCCGGGCACTTGACTGGCGATCCGGGCTTGGGAGGAATGTCCGAGAGAGGGAGCATGGCGGAATACACCCGCGCCGAGATCGTCCGGCGCATCGCGACGATGGGACGTCTGCACCTGGCCGGATCCGACCTGGCCGGGCTGGATCTGTCGGGCATGACGCTGGTGGGGGCCGACCTGTCCTATGCCGATCTGACCGAGGCCGACCTGACCGATGCCCAGCTCTCCGATGCCAGCCTCTGGTCGGCGCGCGCGGCGCGGGCGCGATTTCGCAATGCCAACCTGTCCCGGGCCAGCCTTGGGCTGGCCGATCTGTCGGATGCCGACCTGCGCGGCGCGGTGCTGGACCGCGCCGACCTGACCGGCGCCCGGCTGGACCGCGCCAACCTGACCGCTGCGCTGCTGCGCGGCGCCTGGCTCGACAGCATGCAGAGGGCGCTGGCGACCGGCGCACCGCCGCTGCGCTATCCGCCGCGGCACCGGCCCACGACCTGCATCCTGCACGAGGAGCATATCGCCGAACCGGTGGCGCTGCGCTGCGGCGACCGGCTGGAGATGCATCTGAACACGCTGTCCGAGGCGGCAGCCCGCCATCCCGCCCTGGCCCGGATCGAGGGCGCGCCGATCCTCGCCGGTCCCGAACTGCCCCGCAGCTTCGCCGGCCCGCCCTGCGTGCTGACCTTTTGCGCCGTCGCGCCCGGCCGTGCCCGGCTGGTGCTGGAACCGGGCGAAGGCCGGGCGCCGATTGCGCTGGAGGTGCTGGTCTCGCCGTAACGGCCGGCCGCCCTCACAGCCCCGAGCGGGTGATCCCCATCAGCTTGGCCATGCGCAGCGGCGCCACCGGATATTCCGGGTCGGCCATCAGCTCCAGCGAGAAATCCGGCTCGATCCGGCGCAGGTGGCGCAGGGCATCGGCGGCGCCGGCCACGTCGCCCCGGTGATAGCGCAGCGCCGCCAGGAAGCGCAGCGATGGCCGGTTGTCCGAGGCGAAGGCAAAGGCCGCGGCGGCCGAGTTCTCGGCATCGCCAAGGCGGCCCAGCCGCAGCTGCACCACGGCGCGGCGCATCAGCCAGGAGGCGGGGCCAAGCTCGGCCAGGGCACCGCGGGCGCCGCGCTCGGTCGCCTCCAGCGCCTCGAGGTCGCGGCCGACATCGGTCAGCGCCTGCGACAGCGCATGGCAGGCCAGCTCATTGTCGGGATCGTTGCGGCAGGCGGCCTGCGCCAGTTCCAGCGCCCCCACCGCGTCCCGCCGCCACGAGGCCGAAAGCGAGGCCACCGCCAGCACCGACGGATTGGCGGGTGCCAGGTCGCGGGCCAGTTGCGCAAAGGCCTCGGCCTCGTCCGAGCAGCGCGCCGGATCCTCGGTCAGCCGCTCACTGATCAGCGTATTGCGCAGATAGGAACGCAGCGCCATGGCGACGCCGCTCTGCCGTTCCTGGGGCAGCGAGGCGAGGATGCGGTCGGCGGATTCCAGGCGGTCGCGGGAATAGCTGAACACATCCCAGACCGGAAAGGTCAGGCCCTGCGCCGGCGGCGCGGTCCGCCGCGCCCGGTCGAGCAGCGCCACCGCGATCTGCGCCACGGCATGGCGCATCGTCGCGGTCTCGTCGGCGGCGCGGATGGTAAAGCGCCGCGTCCAGCCGCGCGCGCCGGTGGCGATGTCGCGCATCACCACCATCAGCGAGCAGTCGATCCCCGCCGAATAGCAGATTGCGCTGACCTGCGTGCCGGTCAGCGGCACTTGCGCGTCGAGCCGGTCGGCCAGCGTCGCCGGGATCATCTCGCAGGCGCGGGCGGCGGCCTCGTTCACGATCATTTCGCCGATGACATGGGCGCGGCTGTCATTGCTTTCGACCGGCCGCAAGGCCACGACATAGTCCCCGGGCGCCGGGCCGGCGGTGCTCCAGGGGGCCGCCAGCGGCGCCAGGGGCTGTTGCAGGGCACTGGGCCCGTCGCAATCCGGCGTCAGCCGCAGGCGCATGTCGCGCAGCCAGGTCTCGAACTCCGGGTCGGGAATGTCGATGTCGGCGGCGAATTCGATCGGCGCACCGCCGGCATCATAGACCGGCGTCAGGTCGATGCGCAGCCGCTCGGGATCCAGCCCCACCCAGCCCACGCCGGTCAGCAGCAGGCCCTTTTCGGCGCCCAGGGCCGCGCGCAGCTCGCGCAGCATCTGCCGCAGGCTGTCGGAACCGCGCTGCCGGCCGCGCTCGCTCCACAGCAGGTCCTGAAGCCGGGCCCGGCTGAGGCGCAGGTCCGGCGCGGTGCCCAGCAGCGCCAGCGCGCCACGAGCCTTCTGGCTGCGGGGGGTCAGATCCGCCCCGCCGGCGCCGCGCAGCCGCACGGATCCCATCAGACTCAGCGTGGCAGGCATTTGATTCGCCGCATGGCTTCGTTATGGTCGCATATTGATCTTAATGCGCCGCGGCCCGGCCGAACAGCCGCCGCCGCGCGGCGTCCGGGGGAACGGGACAGGCCGGGAATCGGGGCCCGGGCGCAGCCGATACATTGCCTGCGCGCCGCACCTGCGCTATCGGGGCGTCAAAGCAAAGGGGATCCCGAAGATGACCGAGCGCAAGAGCGGCCTGTCCTATGCCGAGGCCGGAGTGGATATCGACGCGGGCAATGCGCTGGTCGAGCGGATCAAGCCCGCCGCCGCCGCCACCCGCCGCCCCGGCGTGATGGAGGGGCTGGGCGGGTTCGGCGCGCTGTTCGACCCGCGCGCGGCGGGTTATCAAGATCCTGTTCTGGTGGCCGCCACCGACGGGGTCGGCACCAAGCTGCGCATCGGCATCGACACGGGCGAGCTTGACGGGCTCGGCATCGACCTGGTGGCGATGTGCGTGAACGACCTGGTCTGCCAGGGCGCCGAACCGCTGTTCTTCCTCGACTATTTCGCCACCGGCAAGCTCTCGGTGGATGAGGCAGCGCGGGTCATCGCCGGAATCGCCGAAGGCTGCCGCCGTTCCGGCTGCGCGCTGATCGGCGGCGAGACGGCCGAGATGCCCGGCATGTATGGCAAGGGCGATTTCGACCTCGCGGGCTTCGCCGTCGGCGCGATGGAGCGCGGCACGGCCCTGCCGGCGGGCGTCGCGGATGGCGACGTGCTGCTGGGCCTGGCCTCGGACGGCGTGCATTCCAACGGCTTCTCGCTGGTGCGCAAGGTCGCCGACCATGCCGAGCTGGACTGGAACGCGCCCGCCCCCTTCGCGGCGGGCACGCTGGGCCAGGCGCTGCTGGTGCCGACCCGGCTCTATGTTAAGCCGGTGCTGGCGGCGATCCGCGCCGGGTGCGTGCATGCCGCGGCGCATATCACCGGCGGCGGCATCACCGAGAACCTGCCGCGCGTGCTGCCCGAGGGGCTGGGGGCCGAGGTCGATCTCGACAGTTTCAGCCTGCCGCCGGTTTTCGACTGGCTGGCCGAGGCCGGCTCCATCGCCGCGCCCGAAATGCTCAAGACCTTCAACTGCGGCATCGGCATGATCCTGGCCGTCGCCGCGGACCGTGCTGTCGAACTCGAGGCGCTGCTGAAGGCGCAGGGCGAAACGGTGATCCGCCTCGGCCATGTCACCCCAGGCGCAGGCGTGCGCTACAGCGGCCGGCTGCGGTGAAACGCGTCGCCATCCTGATCTCGGGCGGCGGCTCGAACATGGTCAAGCTGGTCGAATCGATGACCGGCGCCCATCCTGCGCGGCCGGTGATCGTCGGCTCGAACGACCCGCAGGCGGCCGGCCTTGCCCGGGCCGCAGCCCTGGGCGTGCCCAGCTTCGCCATCGACCACCGCAGCTATCGCGGCGACCGCGCCGCCTTCGAGGCCGCGCTGCTGGAACCGCTGCTGGCGGCAAAGCCGGACATCCTCTGCCTTGCCGGCTTCATGCGCATCCTGACCCCGGATTTCGTGCAGCGCTTCCAGGGCCGGATGCTGAACATCCATCCCTCGCTGCTGCCGAAATATCCCGGGCTGCACACGCATCAGCGCGCCATCGAGGCCGGCGATGCCGAGGCCGGCGCATCGGTGCACCTGGTCACACCGGAGCTCGACGCCGGCCCGATCCTCGGCCAGGCCCGGGTGCCGATCCTGCCCGGCGACACCGCCGAGACGCTTGCCGCCCGCGTGCTGGTGCAGGAACACCGGCTCTATCCCGCGGTGCTGCGCCGCTTCGCGCAAGGCGACCAGACGCCGATCACCCTCACCGCCGCCTGAAAAAGGGCAAGCCCCTTTCGCCGTTTTCCAAATACTCTGGGGGGTGTGGGGGGCAACGCCCCCCATTTTTCATTCCTGCATGGCCCGGCAAAAGATTTTCAACGCATCGTTAAGACAGCAAGGGGAAATGCGTGAATACTCGCAACCCCGCGAAGCCGCTAGTCTTTCGCCAGCTAGACAGGAGACAGAGTATGTCCGATTTCGCCGTCATCTGGGATTGGCTCGCCTTTGCCATCCGCTGGACGCATGTCGTCACCGCCATCTGCTGGATCGGCTCGTCCTTCTATTTCGTCGCCCTCGATCTCGGGCTGCGCAAGGTGCCCGGCCTGCCCCCCGGCGCGCATGGCGAGGAATGGCAGGTCCATGGCGGCGGCTTCTATCATATCCAGAAATACCTGGTCGCGCCCGAGCGGATGCCCGAGCATCTGGTCTGGTTCAAATGGGAAAGCTACATGACCTGGATCTCGGGGGCGGCGCTCCTGATGGTCACCTACTGGGTCGGCTCGGAACTGTTCCTCATCGACCCCGCCAAGATGGAGCTGGCGCCCTGGCAGGCGATCCTGATCTCGGCCGGCTCGCTGTCGATCGGCTGGCTGATCTATACCAACCTGTGCAAGTCCAAGCTGGGCGAGACCCCGACCCTGCTGATGCTGATCCTGTTCGTGCTGCTGATGGTCATGGGCTGGGCCTATAACCAGGTCTTCACCGGGCGCGCGGTCATGCTGCACCTGGGCGCCTTCACCGCCACGATCATGACCGCGAACGTGTTCTTCATCATCATGCCGAACCAGCGCATCGTCGTGGCCGACCTCAAGGCCGGCCGTCCCGCCGATCCGAAATACGGCAAGATCGCCAAGCTGCGCTCGACGCATAACAACTACCTGACCCTGCCGGTGGTGTTCCTGATGCTGTCGAACCACTATCCGCTGGCTTTCGCCACCGAATACAACTGGGTGATCGCCGGGCTGGTCTTCCTGATGGGCGTGACCATCCGGCATTTCTTCAACACCATGCACGCCGGCGGCGGCATGCGCTGGTGGACCTGGGCCGTGACGACGATCCTGTTCATCATCGTCATGTGGCTTTCGACCGCGCCGATGTTCCGCCAGACGCTGGAAGAGGCCGAGGCGCGCGTCCTGACCCCCAGCCAGCAGGCCATGGTCGATGCGCCCGGCTGGGAGGACGCCTATAACGCGGTCATGGGCCGCTGCTCGATGTGCCATGCCAGGGAGCCCTCTTACGAGGGCATCCACACCGCCCCCAAGGGCGTCCTGCTGGAAACCCCCGACGACATCACCCGCGCCGCGCGCGAGATCTTCATCCAGGCCGGCGTGACCGATGCCATGCCGCCCGCCAATGTCAGCTTCATGGAGCCGCAGGAACGCCAGGCGATCATCGACTGGTATCGCGGCCTGCCCAGGACCTTCGCCCTGAACTGACCGATTTGCCCCCGCCCGCCGGATCGGCTAGCCACAGGCTCGGCACCGTCGAGAGGAGGGGGAGCATGGATCGCGGGAATGGCTGGGACGATTCCGCCGAGGCCTGGATCGCCGATATGGGCGAGGACGGCGATTTCTCGCGCCGCCATGTGCTCGACGCCCCGATGCTGGCCCGCATCCGCGGCCGCGGTTTCCGCAATGCGCTGGATGTCGGCTGCGGCGAGGGGCGTTTCTGCCGGATGCTTGCCGCCGAAGGCATCGCCGCGACCGGCATCGACCCGACCCAGAAGCTGATCGAGACCGCCCGCAGCCGCGACGACAGCGGCCGCTATGTGCAGGCGCGCGCCGAGGCCCTGCCCCTGCCCGATGCCGGCTTCGACCTGGTGGTCAGCTACCTGACGCTCATCGACATCGACGACATCCAGGCCGCCATCGCCGAGATGGTGCGCGTCCTGCGTCCCGGCGGCAGCCTGCTCATCGCCAATCTGAACTCCTTCAGCACGGCGGGCGGCTGGAACGGCGATCCCGGCTCGGGCTATCTGATCGACAATTACCTTGACGAACGCGCGGAATGGGTCAGCTGGCGCGGCATCCTGATCCGCAACTGGCACCGCCCCTTCCACGCCTATATGCAGGTGCTGCTGTCGCAGGGGCTGCGGCTGGTGCATTTCGACGAGCCCGCCCCGCAAGGCGGCGAGGCCGGGCGGGTCGCGCGCTATCGGCGCGCGCCCTATCTGCACGTCATGGAATGGATCCGCGACCAGGGGTTCAGGCGAACACCCCCCGCACCTCCCGCGCGATGAAATCCGCAAACAGCCGCACCTTGGGGTCCTGCAAGCGCCGGTGCGGGGTCAGCACCCCGAATTGCGAGGGGATCGGCGGGTAGTCCGGCAGCACCTCGACCAGCCGGCCCGAGGCCAGATGCTCGGCCACCTCGTAGCGGGGGCGGTTGACGATCCCCCTGCCCCCCAGCGCCCAGTTGCTCAGCACGTCGCCGTCGTCGGCGTCGAATTTGCCGTTCACCAGCATTTTCTGCGGCCCCTCGGGGGTTTGCAGCACCCAGTAATATTCCGGGCTGCGCGGATAGCGCAGCAACAGGCAGTTATGCGCGGTGAGGTCCTCGGGGCGTTCGGGACGGCCATGCTGGTCCAGATAGGCCTGGGTCGCCACCAGCACCCGCCGGCATTCCGCCATCCGCCGCCATTTCAACGCCGAATCCTGCGGCTCGCCCAGGAAGAAGGCCAGGTCGATCCCATCGGCGATGATGTCCACGTTGCGGTCCGACAACCGCAGCCGCACCTCGACGCCCGGATACTCGTCGCAGAATTTCGGCACCAGCGGCGCGATCAGCCGCCGCCCCAAGCCCAGCGGCGCCGTCACCCGCAAGGCGCCATGCGGCATGCCGGAAAAGCCCGAGACCACCGCCTCGGCCTCGTCCAGCGTCTCGATCACCCGCCGGGCATTGTCATAGAAGGCCCGCCCCACTTCGGTCGGCACCAGCTTGCGCGTGGTGCGATTGAGAAGCCGCACGCCGTAGCGCGTTTCCAGATCCTTGATCCGGTTCGAGGCGACGGCCGGCGACATGCGCAGGTCCCGCCCGCCGGCGGTAATCGAGCCCAGTTCGACCACGCGAACGAAGACCCGCAGACTTTCAAGATATGGCATGGTCTCAACCCGCCTCTTTCAAGGAATCGCTGAAAGTCTTATGCTCAATCCGAGATTTCGCAAAGAGCAATTCGCATCTAGGCTTTCCCCATACCCAGCCATCCCGAGCGAGGACCGAATGGGCCACGAATTGCGCTTTCTACTGAACGACACCGAGATCCGCCTGACCGAGGCGAGCTCTCGCGACACGCTGCTGGACTTCCTGCGGCTGAACCGCCGCCTGACCGGCACCAAGGAGGGCTGCGCCGAAGGCGATTGCGGCGCCTGCACCGTGCTGGTCGGCCGGCTGCATCAGGGCCGGCTGCATTACGAGCCGATCAATGCCTGCATCCGCTTCCTGGCCTCGTGCCACGGCTGCCATATCGTCACCGTCGAGCACCTGCGCGGCGCCGATGGCGGGCTGCACCCGGTCCAGGCCGCCATGGTCGAGCATCACGGCAGCCAATGCGGCTTCTGCACGCCGGGCTTCGTCATGGCGCTTTACGGGCTGTGGATGCAAAACCCGCGCCCCGACATGCTGGCGATCGAGACGGCGCTGCAAGGCAACCTGTGCCGCTGCACCGGCTACGAGCCGATCGTCAAGGCGGCCTTCGCCGCCTCCGAGGCCGGCGGGCAGCACATGGACGCACTGACCATCGAGCGCGACCGCATCACCGCCGCCCTGCAAGCCATCCCGGCCGAGCGGGTCGAAGTGGCGCGCGGCGAGGACCGCGCCATCCTGCCGGCCGATGCCGCCGACCTGGCGCAGGTGCTGGCCGAAAACCCGAACGCGACCATCGTCGCCGGCGCCACCGATGTCGGCCTGTGGGTGACGAAATTCCTGCGCAACATCTCTCCGGCGGTGTTCATCGGCCATCTCCAGGATCTCAAGAGGATCGAGATCGCGGACGGCCGTGTCACCATCGGCGCCGGCGTGACCTATACCGAGTTCGAGCCCTTCCTGCGCGAGCATTTCCCCGAGGCGGTGGATTACTGGCTGCGCATCGGTGGCTGGCAGGTCCGCAATGCCGGCACCATCGGCGGCAATGTCGCCAACGGCTCGCCCATCGGCGAGACGCCGCCCTTGCTGATCGCGCTGGGGGCCACGCTGCGGCTACGCAGCGCCGAGGGAACGCGGGAATTGCCCATCGAGGATTACTTCATCGAATACGGCAAGCAGGACCGCCGCCCCGGCGAATTCGTCGAGGCGATCACCGTGCCGCTGAAGGGCGAGGCGAAGATCGCCGCCTACAAGGTCAGCAAGCGCCATCACGCCGACATCACCGCCTCGGCCGCCGCCTTCCGGGTGGAAACCGACGGCGCCACGATCATCGACGCCCGCGTCGCCTTCGGCGGCATGGCCGCGACGCCGAAACGCGCCACCCAGGCCGAGGCGGCGCTGAAGGGCCAACCCTTCACCGCCGAGACCTTCGAGGCCGCGGCGCGCGCGGTCGCGGGCGACTTCCAGCCGCTCAGCGACTGGCGGGCCAGCAAGGAATATCGCCAGCAACTCGCCGCCAATTTCTTCCGCCGCTTCTGGCTTGAGCAGTCCGGCGCGGAACACCGCCTGAGGAGGGCCGAATGAAACAGGACGTCTTCGTCAAGGGCGCCGCCCATACGCCCATCATCCACGATTCCGCGATCAAGCACGTCACCGGGACGGCCGACTACACCGACGACCTGATGGAGCCGGTCGGCACGCTGCACGGCTATCTAGGGCTTTCCTCGGTCGCGCATGGCCGGATCACGGCGATGGACCTCGACTCGGTGCGCAAGGCGCCGGGCGTTCATGCCGTGCTGACGGCCGAGGACATTCCCGGCCATAACGACATCAGCCCGACCGGGCTGCATGACGAGCCGGTCTTCGCCTTCCCCGAGGTGCAGTTCGTCGGCCAGCCGATCTTTGCCGTGGTGGCCGAGACCCGCGACCAGGCCCGCCGCGCCTGCCAGCTGGCCCGGGTGGAATACCAGGAGCTGCCCTTCGCGCTGGACGCCATCGCCGCCCGCGATGCCGGCATGGGCTATGTCACCAAGCCGCTGAAGCTCAAGCGCGGCGACATGGCCGGGATGGAGCGCGCGCCCCGCAAGCTGTCGGGCCGGCTGACCGTCGGCGGGCAGGAGCATTTCTACCTGGAAAGCCAGATCGCCTTCGCCATCCCGGGCGAGGATGACGAGGTGATCGTCAACACCTCGACCCAGCACCCCAGCGAGGTGCAGCACATGGTCGCCCATGTGCTGGGCGTGCCGTCGAACGCGGTGGTGGTGAACGTGCGCCGCATGGGCGGCGGCTTCGGCGGCAAGGAATCGCAGATGAACGGCTTCTGCGCCATCGCCGCCCTGGCCGCGAAGAAGCTGAAACGCGCCGTCAAGATCCGCCCCGACCGCGACGACGATTTCCAGATCACCGGCAAGCGCCACGATTTCGTCATCGACTACGCGGTGGGCTTCGACGAGACCGGCAAGATCCACGCGGTCGATGCCGATTTCTACGCCCGCTGCGGCTTTTCCTCGGACCTTTCCGGGCCGGTGACCGACCGGGCGCTGTTCCATGCCGACAATGCCTATTACTACCCGGCGGTCGAGCTGCGCAGCCATCCGATGAAGACCAACACCTGCTCGAACACCGCCTTCCGCGGCTTCGGCGGCCCGCAGGGCGTGGTCATGGCCGAGCGCATCGTCGAGGACATCGCCTATCAGCTCGGCCGCGACCCGCTGGAGATCCGCAAGCTGAACCTCTACGAAAACGGCCAGCTCACCCCCTATCACCAGGAGGTCGAGGACCAGATCCTGCCGCGCATCTTCGAGGAGCTGGAGGCCAGCAGCGACTACCACGTCCGCCGCCAGGCGGTGCTGGACTGGAACGCGCGCGCCGAAAGCGAAGGCGGCGCGATCCGCAAGGGCATCGCGCTCACCCCGGTCAAGTTCGGCATCAGCTTCACCGCTACCTGGTACAACCAGGCCGGCGCGCTGATCCACATCTATTCCGACGGCTCGATCCACCTGAACCACGGCGGCACCGAGATGGGCCAGGGCCTGAACACCAAGGTGGCGCAGGTGGTGGCCGAGGCGCTGGGGGTCAGCATCGACCGCATCCGCATCACCAAGACCACGACCGAGAAGGTGCCGAACACCTCGGCCACCGCCGCCTCGTCGGGCTCGGACCTGAACGGCATGGCGGCGCTGGACGCTTGCCGGCAATTGATCGAGCGGCTGACCGCCTTCGCCGCCGAGGCCAAGGGCGTGCCGCCCGAACTGGTCAGCATCGGCGAGACGGTGCAGATCGGCACCGAGGAAATGCCCTTCGCGGATTTCATCAAGACCGCCTATCTGGCGCGGATCCAGCTGTCGGCCGCGGGCTTCTACAAGACGCCCAAGATCCACTGGAACCGCGACACCGGACAGGGCCGGCCCTTCTATTACTTCGCCTATGGCGCGGCCTGCTCCGAGGTCTCGGTCGATACGCTGACCGGCGAATATGTCATCGAACGCGCCGACGTGCTGCATGACGTGGGCCGCAGCCTGAACCCGGCCATCGACAAGGGCCAGGTCGAGGGCGCCTTCGTGCAGGGCACCGGCTGGCTGACCAGCGAGGAACTGTGGTGGGACCAGAAGGGCCGGCTGCGCACCCATGCACCCTCGACCTACAAGATCCCGCTGGCCTCCGACCGGCCCAAGGTCTTCAACGTGAACCTGGCCGACTGGTCGGTGAACCGCGAGGCGACGATCAAGCGCTCCAAGGCCGTGGGCGAGCCACCCTTCATGCTGGGCATCAGCGTGTTCCAGGCGCTGAACATGGCGGTGGCCTCGTTCAACGGCTACCGGGAAAACCCGCGCATCGACGCACCCGCCACCCCCGAGCGCGTGCTGATGGCCATCGAGCGGCTGCGGCCATGATCCGGGTCGAGGTCACCCGCACGCGCGGCTCCTCGCCGCGCGAGAAGGGGGCGGCGATGTTCGTCACCCCCGGCACGGTGCAGGGCACCATCGGCGGCGGCCAACTGGAATACATGGCCATCGACCGCGCCCGACAGATGCTGGCGCGGGGCGAGGCATCCGCCCGGATGGACGTCCCCTTGGGCCCCGAGATCGGCCAATGCTGCGGCGGCCGGGTCGAACTCTCCCTGACCCGCGTCGCCGAGGCCCCGGTGCAGCCCGAGCATCGGCAAGTGCTGATCTTCGGCGCCGGCCATGTCGGCCGGGCGCTTGCCCGGGCCCTCGCCCTGCTGCCGCTGCGCCCGATCCTGATCGACCAGCGCGCCGGCGAACTGGCGCAAGCGACCGGCGAGACCCGCCTGACCCCCCTGCCCGAGGCCGAGATCCGCAGCGCGCCCTTCGGCACCAGCCATATCATCGTCACCCATGACCATGCGCTGGACTTCCTGCTGGCGGCCGAGGCGCTGCGCCGCCTGGACGCGCCCTATATCGGCATGATCGGCAGCCGGACGAAACTGGCGCAGTTCCGCCGCTTCGCCCGCGCCCAGGGGCTCGACACCGACCGGCTGACCTGCCCCATCGGCGCCGGCTATTCGCGCGACAAGCGCCCCGAGGTCATCGCCGCCTTCACCGCCGCCGAGATCATCGGCCGCCTGACCGAAACCGTTTCACCGTTTGAAAAATACTCATGCGACAGCTGATCCGGGGGCGCACGCTCTCCTTCCACGCCGACCCCGCCGACACCGAGAACGCCTTCACCTATCACGAGGACGGCGCCGTCATCACCGAAGGCGGCAAGATCGCCGCCATCGGCGACTATGCCGCGCTGCGCGAGCCGGGCCTGCCGGAAACCGACCACCGCCCGCACCTGATCCTGCCGGGCTTCATCGACACCCATATCCATTTCCCGCAGGTGCAGGTGATCGCCAGCTGGGGGGCGCAGCTTCTCGACTGGCTCAACACCTATACCTTCCCCGAGGAATCGCGCTTTGCCCAACAGGGCCACGCGCCGCTGATGGCCGAGAAATTCCTAGACCTGCTCCTCCAGCACGGCACCACCACCGCCGTCGCCTTCTGCTCGGTGCATCCGCAATCGGCCGAGGCGCTGTTCTCGGCGGCCGAGGCGCGCAACATGGCGATGGTCGCCGGCAAGGTGATGATGGACCGCAACGCCCCCGAGGCGGTCCTGGACACCCCGCAGCAAGGCTATGACGACAGCAAGCGGCTCATCGAAAAATGGCACCGCCGCGGCCGCCAGCACTATGCCATCACCCCGCGCTTCGCCATCACCTCGACGCCCGAGCAGATGCAGATGACCGGACAGCTGGTGCGCGAACATCCCGACTGCCATATCCAGACGCATCTGTCCGAGAACAAGGACGAGATCGCCTTCACCCTCAGCCTCTATCCGCAGGCGCGCGACTATCTCGACATCTACGAAACCTATGGCCTGCTCTCCGACAAACTGCTGCTCGGCCATTCCATCCATCTGGAACCGCGCGAACTCGCCCGCATGGCCGAGACCGGCTCGCGCGCTGTGTTCTGCCCGACCTCGAACCTGTTCCTGGGCTCGGGCCTTTTCGACGAGGCGGGCCTGCGCGCGGCAGGCGTGGTCAGCGGCATCGCCACCGATGTCGGCGGCGGCACCAGCTATTCCATGCTGCAAACCCTGAACGAGGGCTACAAGATCCTGCAATTGCGCGGCCAGAAGCTGCATCCCTTCGCCGCCTTCCACTGGATCACGCGCGGCAACGCGCTGGCGCTCGGCATGGCCGACCGCATCGGCACGCTGGAGCCCGGCACCGATGCCGACCTCGTGGTGCTCGACAGCCGCGCGACTCCCGCGATGGCGCTGCGTATGGAGCGGGCCGAGACCCTGGCGGAGGAGCTTTTCATCCTGCAAATCCTCGGCGACGACCGCGCCATCGCGCAAACTTACGTCGCGGGGAAAGCCATGCTGGGCTGATCCGCGACAGATGTGCCAAAGATAAGGATAAGCGTGCGCAAGCGAAAGCAAAAGCCTGCGCAAACCCGTCAAGCGGAATTTCTCCGGCAGCGCGGTTTACGCCAGCAGATCGGTGACATGGCTGCGATCGTAGATGCGCGCGCTGCCACCCGCCGGGTCGATTCCGCACGCATCAAGCCGCTGCCGGAGACTACCCCAACCCTGATCGCCATGCTGCGCGCGCCCGAAGGCGCAACCATCGAGGAGATCATGACCGCGACCGGCTGGCAGTCGCACACGGTGCGCGCGCGATGGCCGGGGCGCTGAAGAAGAAGCTCGGGCTCGAGGTGACCTCGGAGAAGACCGAGGGACGCGGACGGGTCTACAGGCTTCCGTAAGTCTGAAGGCTGCAGCGCCGAACCGGACGCCGCCGCCTTTCGGGGCGGCGGTTTACGTTCCGGCACGACCGTGATATGCGCGTTCCCGCGAAAATCATCCTGACTTCGACCCTCATCGCTGGTTCCTCATTCGCGGCCCTCCGGACCGCAGGCATTCGCATGTCTGCAAATCCCGGAGGACGAATGATGAACTACAAGCGCAAGAAACCCCGAAGCAAGAGCCGCAGCACCGGCGCGTTCCCGAACGGAACGCCGTCGCACTGGAACATCCTTTTCCACAGCCGTCCGCGCCGCCGCCGCAGCGCCCGGGCGATCACTCGGCTGCTGCACGGCGCCGATCCCGATACGCTGATCTGGGATCTCGGCAACCACAAGCCGCACAAATACTACTGGTGATGCCATGACCGATGTTTCCACCGATCACGGTACTGTTCTGCCATCGGGCTCGTCCGCCCTCGTCGTTTCCGCCGAGGGTGAGCTCTCCTTCTATCTGTCCGATAATACGCCGGATGCACCGGTGCCGCGGCTGGTCCAGCTTCTCGTGGCCGTGCTGATGCGGAGCGAGGACGATGACTGGGTGGAGGAGATGCTCGGCATCTTCGAGGATCAGTCCCTGAACTGACCGCCGACCCGGATCTTCGCGACAACGTCACGTTCGTGCGTGGCCTCATATGCCATGCGGAATGCCGCCTCGATTTGCATCAGCGCGGGGATGAAGACGTGGCTCTGAAGAACGTCGATCGACCGGTTGAACTCGATGTCGGGGTCGACAGGAAGACGGTCAGGCACGCCTCCGTGCGAGCCTTTGCAATAGCGGCGTCCAGGAAGATGTCGCCCATGTGCATCTTCTGCAGCACCTGCGCACCGCGGGGGATGCCCCGGAGCTGACCCGGGAATTTCCTCTCGAAAAGAAGAACGCACTGATCCGAATGGAGGAACTCGCTCTCCCACGACGAAACGAGTGAGCTATCGACCGCGCGCCGGACGTGATAGCCGATCACCTTACCTTGGGCGTCAACCTCTACGCCGATAAACACCTAATTTCCTTTGTATTTCGGCGCCGCGCTCTCGTCGATATGCTCTGGATCGATCAGCTGAATCTGCGTTTGCAGGCCGCCGTTCCTGCGCTTCTGGCGGACAACGAGGAGGCAATCGCCGGCGGCGAACATCGTCTCCGCGGCGGTGACCTGAAGGCTATAGAGGCTCTGCTGGCCCGCGTAATCGCAGTCCGTCGACGACGCCCAGGCGGACAGCGCTGCGCGGTATGCATCATCTCCTGCGATGCCAAGACGGAGCCCGAAACCGACCGTGTGACCGGTCAGCGCTCGGACCGCCGCCGCGCCGTAGGGCGTATTATCTGCCAGGTCGCGGGCCCGTGCGCGGATCTGCGGAAGCGCCGACGGGGCCCGCTCGAGGCCTCCGGACGGGAACCAGCCGCCGCTTGTGTTCGGCAGCGACGGCGCCCGATAGCGCCTTGTCGCCAGCCCCTTGCCGCCGGTGCGGCGGGCGGCGGGCTTCTTTTTGCTGCGCAGGAAATCGAACAGGCCCATCAGAAGACCTCCACAGAATCTTGAGTCATGACGTGCCGGCGGTGATACTCGGTCAGGAGGAGGGCCTCAGCGCGGCCATCGTCTTTCGCGCGGCTCAGCATGTCGGCAGCGCCGGGGAAGAGTTCGCGGGCCATCGCCAAGCTTTCGCGCTTGTCTGCGGTCAGGCCGAGCGCGGGTTTCCATGTTGCCGGGCGCACAAGCGTCAGCCTGCGTTCGGATCCGGAGTATAGCTGCGCGGCGGTCATCACGACACCGAAGCCGGCGGCGAAACGCCACATGGAAGGCTCAGCTCCGCGCGCAGCTCGTCAATAGCCCTGCGAAGCTCGTCCCGGCTGACATATTTGATCTGGTCGCCCGCGTAGGACACGTATTCAACGCCGCGGTAATATGCAGCCTCGAGCGCCGCCAAATAGGCGCGCTTTAGGTCAGGGGTCAGGAGGCCGGGGGCTTGATGCGGATGTGCTCATGCCCCAGATTCTATTAAGGAAAGAATTAGCGTCCAGGCTCATTGAGTTTCACAGCCAGAACAAGACGGTTGCGGCTAGCATGATCGCAGAGAAGAAGGTTTCCGGGCACCGGTCGTATCGGGTCGCGACGTATGAGGAGGATCAGAAAACAGTCCGGGGGACTGTTTTCCCGACGATTGGCCAATCCTTCAGGCGGCCGAACATGATCTCGATGCGGTTGCGCCGTTTGTAGCGCCTCTTGTCGTATTTCACCGCCTTCTTGCGAGACTTCCGGCCCGGGATGCAGACCTTTATCCCCTTGTCTTTCAA
>NZ_LLWQ01000201.1 GCF_001447385.1 Paracoccus sp. MKU1
CGCAGGCCAGGTCAGTGACTACACCGGGGCCGCCGCGCTTCTGGGCAGCTTGCCAAACGCAGACTGGTTGCTCGCTGACCGGGGATATGACGCCGACTGGTTCAGAGATGCTTTGAAAGACAAGGGGATAAAGCCCTGCATCCCGGCCAGGAAGTCTCGCGGCAAGCCCGTCAAGTATGACAAGCGCCGCTACAAACGCCGCAACCGGATCGAGATCATGTTCGGCAGGCTGAAGGACTGGCGCAGGGTTGCCATCCGTTACGACAGGTGCCCCAAGGTCTTCCTCTCCGCCGTCGCACTCGCCGCAACCGTCATGTTCTGGCTATGACGCGAGAACGTGTCCTGACCCTAGGCCCGAACGACTTGCGGCCGCGAAAAGGCCGGGCCACGGCTCCGATCAACGACAGCCTGATGGCCGCTCTCCAAACCGCCAAGCTGTCGGGCGTCTCGGACTATGTCATTGAGTGGGGCGGGCGAAAGGTCGGATCGATAAAGACCGGATTCAACGCTGCTGTGAAGCGCGCCGGGATCGCCCATTGCACTCGGCATGACCTGCGCAGGACCGCCGGCCGGTTCATGGCTGAGGCGGGTGTTCCCATCGAGGAAATTGCGGAATACCTGGGGCACTCGAACCCCGACATTACCCGGGCAACTTATGCCCGCTTCAGCCCGCAGCACCTGCGGAAAGCGGCTGGCGCCCTTGAGATTCGACCTGTCGTTTCGGTTCGACAAACCAAAGAGCACACCCCACTTTAGTGTATCGAGGCTCGTAAGGTTATGTTATATATAGATAAAATGGTGACCCCGGCAGGATTTGAACCTGCAACCTGCCCCTTAGGAGGGGGCTGCTCTATCCAGTTGAGCCACGGGGCCGCTCGGTGCCTCTTTTGCCCTCCGGCCGAGGAAATGGCAAGCTTGCCGCGACGGGGCGGAGCAGATAACGGTAACATGATTGCGTCCCGGTAGTTGCGATGAACACGAAAAGAACCCGCCGCCCCCTGACATTGCGCGATGTGTCCGAAGCCTCGGGCGTGTCCGAGATGACCGTCAGCCGCGTGCTGCGCAACCGGGGCGATGTCTCGGCCGCCACCCGCGAAAAGGTGCTGACCGCCGCCCGAACGCTGGGCTATGTCCCCAACAAGATCGCCGGCGGATTGGCCAGCCAGCGGGTGAACCTGGTGGCCGTGGTCATCCCCTCGCTGTCGAACATGGTGTTTCCGGACGTGCTGGGCGGCATCTCGGCCGAGCTGGACGACACCGGCTTGCAGCCGGTGGTGGGGGTGACGAATTACAGCCCTTCGCGCGAAGATGCGGTGCTTTACGACATGCTGAGCTGGCGGCCCTCGGGGGTGATCCTGGCCGGGCTCGAGCACAGCAAGGCGGCGCGGGCCATGCTGGACAATGCCGGCCTGCCGGTGGTCGAGATCATGGATGTGGACGGCGAGCCGATCGACACCGCCGTCGGCATCTCGCACCGCCGGGCCGGGGCGGAGATGGCCGACGAGATCCTGGCCGCCGGCTATCGCCGCATCGGCTTCATCGGCACTCACATGCCCGAGGACCATCGCGCCCGCAAGCGGCTGGCCGGTTTCGAGGAACGGCTGGGCGAGCATGGCGTGCAGCTGGCGGCGCGGGAATATTACCAGGGCGGCTCGTCGCTGCTGAAGGGACGCGAGATGACCGAGCGCATCCTGGCCCGCGAGCCGGACCTGGATTTCCTGTATTTCTCCAACGACATGATCGGGGCCGGCGGCCTCCTGTGGTGCATGGAGAAGGGCTATGACATCCCCGGCAGGCTGGGGCTCGCCGGATTCAACGGCGTCGAGCTGCTGGACGGGTTGCCGATGCGGCTGACCACCACGGACGCGCGGCGCATCGACATCGGCCGACGCGCGGCCCGCCTGGTCGCCGGCAAGGAGGCTCGGCCCGAGAACGGCATCATCGCGCTGGCGCCGACGATCATGCCGGGGGAGACCATCCGCAAGCATTGACGCCGCGCCCGCGACCGAGGTTGCGTGAGTATTTGCCAAACGGTGAAACAAGCGCCGGTCTGGCCCTTGCGCGCCAGCCTGCGTTTTCTCCGTTTCACAAATACTCATGCGGCAGCTACGGTTGCGCGGTCGCATGAGTATTTACGCAGCGGAGAAGCCGGGTCCCAGAAGTCAGCCCAGTTCGGGAAAGAACAGGCCCTTGGGCGAGGGCGTGAAGATCTCGCAGCCATCCGCCGTCACGCCGATCGAATGCTCGAACTGGGCCGAGAGCGACTTGTCGCGCGTCACCGCCGTCCAGTCGTCGGCAAGAATCTTGGTCTCGGGCCGGCCCAGGTTCACCATGGGCTCGATGGTGAAGAACATGCCCTCCTCCAGCACCGGACCCTTGCCGGGGCGGCCGAAATGCAGGACGTTCGGCGGCGCGTGGAAGGTGCGGCCGAGGCCGTGGCCGCAGAAGTCGCGCACCACCGACATGCGCTGGCTTTCGACATAGGACTGGATCGCCCAGCCGATGTCGCCGAAGGTGGCGCCGGGGCGCACGGCCTCGATGCCGCGCATCAGCGCGTCATGGGTAACCTGGATCAGCCGGCGCGCCTTGACGCTGGGCTTGCCCGCCACATACATGCGCGAGCTGTCACCATACCAGCCATCCACGATCACCGTCACGTCGATGTTCAGGATGTCGCCATCCGTCAGGATCTTGTCGCCCGGGATGCCGTGGCAGACGACATGGTTCACGCTGATGCAGCTGGCATGCTGGTAGCCGCGATAGCCGATGGTGGCGCTGGTGGCGCCCAGTTCCCCGACCCGGTTGCGGATGAAATCGTCCAAGCCGCCGGTGGTGGCGCCCGGCTGCACCAAAGGGCCGACCTCGTCCAGGATCTGCGCCGCGATCAGCCCGGCCGCACGCATGCCCTGGAAGTCCTGCGGGTCGTGGATGCGGATCCCCTCGCGGGTCTGGCGTGCGTCGTTCATGGCGTCCTCGTGCTGGTCTGCCCCACAGATAGTCCCATGGCGCCACTTGTTCCAGCCCCTCGCGCGGACCTATACATTTGCGGACCGCAGCAGATCGCCAGAGGAACGCGCCGATGCAATCCGACAATCCCACTGCCGCCATCCTCGTCATCGGGGATGAGATCCTGTCCGGCCGCACCCGCGAGGGCAATGCCCATTACCTGTCGCAGGTGCTGAACAGCATCGGCGTCGATCTGCGCGAGGTGCGCATCGTCGGCGACGACCACGACCAGATCGTCGCCGCGATAAAGGCGCTGGACCAGTCGCTGGGCGGCGCCTGGGACCTGCTGTTCACCTCGGGCGGCATCGGGCCGACGCATGACGACATCACCGCCGATGCGGTCGCCGCGGCCTTCGGTGTGGGCATCGAGATCAACGAGGAGGCCCGCCGCGTCATGGTCGAGCGCTGGGAGGCGCGCGGCGTCGAGGTCACCGGCAACCGGCTGCGCATGGCCCGCATCCCGCTGGGCGCGCGGCTGATCCCGAATTCCTATTCCGCCGCGCCGGGTTTCCATATCGGCAATACCTATGTCATGGCCGGGGTGCCCGAAGTGTTCCGCGCCATGGTCGAGGCCGTGGTGCCGGAACTGCCGACCGGGCGGCCCTCGGTCAGCGAAGCGCTGGAGGTGCTGCGCCCGGAATCCGACGTGGCCGACGAGCTGCGGGCGGTGGCCGACGACTTCCCGGACCTGTCGCTGGGCTCCTACCCCTTCCAGCGCGGGCAGCGTTACGGCACCAGCCTGGTCATCCGGGGTCTGGACGGCAAGCGTGTCACCGATGCCATGACCGCCCTGCGCGAAAGACTGGCCCTGTGATTGCCGATCCCGATATCGCCCGCGCCTTCGAGACCACCTGGCCCGCCGCCGAATATGCCCCGGCCGGCGGCTTCCTGGTCGGCCGCGGCAAGGGCGGCGGCGGCCGCGTCAGTTCGGCCCGTGCCGCGCGGCCCGACTGGGCCGACGCCGACATCGCCCGCGCCGAGGCGGTGCAGCGCGGCTGGAACGAGCGGCCCATGTTCCGCGTCGCCGACGACGATGCCGCGCTGGCGCAGGCGCTGGCGGCGCAGGGCTATCGCCACGGCACGCCGACCGCGATCCTGGCCGCCAATTGCGCGGCGCTGACCGCCCAGCCGGTGCCGCCGCTGTCCAGTTTCGAGATCTGGCCGCCGCTCGCCATGCAGCGCGACATCTGGAGCGACGGCAACGTCACCGCCGCCCGGCAGGCGGTGATGGAGCGCGTCGCCCTGCCCAAGACCGCGCTGCTGGGACGGGTGCAGGACCGCGCCGCCGGGGCCGCCTTCGTGGCGCTGGACGGGCCGGTCGCCATGGTCCATGCCATCGAGGTGGTGCCGGCGCTGCGCCGGATGGGCGTGGCGGGCTGGCTGATCCGCATGGCGGCGTCCTGGGCCGAGGCGCAGGGCGCGACCCGGCTGGCGCTGGCGGTCAGCCGCGACAATACCGGCGCGCTGGCGGTCTATGACCGGCTGGGCTTCGCCGAGCTGGGCGGCTACGGCTATTGGAGCAAGGATTGAGCGCGGCGCTCAGGCCGGTTCGGCAGCCAGGCGGCGCAGCTCCTTCTTGAGCAGTTCCAGCTCGCTGCGCATCAGGCTCAGCTCGGCATGCAGGTCGCCGTCCAGGACATCGCCCGCGACCAGCGTCAGGCTGGCCAGGTGCCGGGCGCCCGGCTGGGGCGGCTGACCCTCGGCTTCCTGGTCCTCGAGCAGCAGGAAGCTTTGCGCCCCGTCCGACAACCGCTCCGCAGGGATCGCGGCGGCGACGCGCCAGCGGCCCTCGGTCTCGGCGGTCACGCGGGCCTCGGCCACACGGCTGCCCATATGCACCAGCACCAGCCGTCCCGGCTGGGCGTCGCGATGCAGCACCCCCTGCCAGATGCCGCCTTTCAGCCCAAAGGATTCGAAGTCGTTCATGGGACATTCCTTGGTCAGAACTCGGCCCGCAGATGGCGCGAGAAGAACAGCTCGCGGATCTCGACCGCGTTCATCCGGGGCGCTTCGAAGATCAGGTCCAGCCAGATCTTTTCCAGCCGCCGCTCGTTCATCTGGGTATAGGCCAGGTCGAACTCGGTCACCTGCCGGCTGTAGAGCCCCGGCTCGAAGCTGTGCAATTGCAGCGTGATCTCGTCGATGTTCGGACCATGACCGATGTTCAGGCGCGCATAGACCCGGATCGCGCGCTCGGCCAGGACGCCGGTCTCCAGCCGCAGGATATGGCTGCGGGTCAGGCCCTGCAAGGCGCTGGCCGGCAGGTCGATGGACAGCGACAGGAAGCTGCCGGCATAGCCGAAGACCTCCAGCCGCAGGCCGAAGGGCGACAGATCGGTCGCGCCGGTGGTGGTCACCTGCTCCAGGATCAGCGCACGCTCGGGGCAATCGTGCCAGACCGCCGCACCCTCGCCCAGCTGGCCGCCGTTCTCGGGTGCGGCCAGGCCGCGCGGCGAGATCCGCCCGGCCATGAAGCCGGGGCGCCAGCGCCAGTCGGTGCCGCCCGGCAGATGCAGCGCGTCCAGCGCCGCGCGCGAACGCGCCGCATGGCGGTCGGCCTCGATCAGGAAACGGTCGAGGCTGCCGCGCAGATCCAGCGCCTCGTCGCGCAGATGGCGCAGGCGGGCGGGGCCGAGCGCCTCGACCCCCTTGGCCAGCGCCGTCCATTGCCGCAGCGCCTGTTCCCGGGTCTTGCGTTCAAGCCATTTGCGAGGGCGTATTGCCATGCGTCCGCCTGTCACTGGTCCATGTAGACATGGGTTTCGGCCGCCGCCCCCGGATGGGTGACGGCGCCATAGCGGGCCTTGCCAACAAGCTGGGCGTATTTCCACAGCGCGCCCGAGGCGTAATCGGTCCCGCGCGGGCCGGGCCATTCCGCCCGGCGCCGCTCCAGTTCCGCGTCGGACAGCGCCACCGAAATCTCGCCCCGGATCGCGTCGATGGTGATCCGGTCGCCGTCGCGCAGCAGGGCGATGGGGCCGCCATGCGCCGCTTCGGGGCCGACATGGCCGACGCAGAAGCCGCGCGTGGCGCCGGAAAACCGCCCGTCGGTGATCAGCGCCACCTTCTTGCCCATGCCCTGCCCGGACAGCGCCGCCGTGGTCGCCAGCATCTCGCGCATGCCGGGACCGCCGGCCGGGCCCTCGTTGCGGATGACGATCACGTCGCCCTCGGCATAGTCGCGGCGCATGACCGCCGCAAAGGCCTCCTCCTCGCAGTCGAAGACCCGGGCCGGGCCGGTGAAGACCTGGTCCTCGGGCGCCATGCCCGCCACCTTCACGATGGCCCCGTCCGGGGCGAGATTGCCCTTGAGCCCGACCACGCCACCGGTGCGGGACAGCGGCGCCGTCACCGGATGGATCACCTTGCCGTCCGCCTCGCGGGTGATGCGGTCCAGCTCCTCGCCCATGCTGCGGCCCGAGGCGGTCAGGCAATCCTCGTGGATCAGTCCGGCCTTGCGCAGCTCGCGCAGCACCACGGGGACGCCGCCCGCGTCGAACAGGTCCTTGGCGACGTAATCGCCGCCGGGGCGCAGGTTCACGAAATAGGGCGTGTCGCGGAAGATGTCGCAGACGTCGAACAGGTCGAATTCGATCCCCGCCTCATGCGCGATGGCCGGCAGGTGCAGCCCGGCATTGGTCGAGCCGCCGGTGCAGGCCACCACCCGCGCCGCGTTCTCCAGCGCCTTGCGGGTCACCACGTCGCGGGCGCGGATGTTCTTCTCGACCAGGGTCATCACCGCCTCGCCCGAGGCCAGCCCATACTGGTCGCGCGATTCGTAGGGCGCGGGCGCGCCCGAGCTGTTCAGCAGCGCGAGGCCGATCGCCTCGGAGACGCAGGCCATGGTGTTGGCGGTATATTGCCCGCCGCAGGCCCCGGCCGAGGGGCAGGCGACGCGCTCCAGGATCTCAAGCTCGGCATCGGGCAGGTTGCCGGCGGCGTGCTGGCCCACCGCCTCGAACACGTCCTGCACCACCACGTCGCGGCCGTGGAAGCGGCCGGGCAGGATCGAGCCGCCATAGATGAAGACGCTGGGCACGTTCAGCCGCACCATGGCCATCATCATGCCCGGCAGCGACTTGTCGCAACCCGCCAGCCCGACCAGCGCGTCATAGCAATGCCCGCGCATGGTCAGTTCGACCGTATCGGCGATGGCGTCGCGGCTGGCCAGGCTGGCGCGCATCCCCTCATGCCCCATGGCAATGCCGTCGGTGACGGTGATGGTGGTGAATTCGCGCGGGCAGCCGCCGCCCTTCTTGACGCCCTGCTTGACCGATTGCGCCTGGCGGTTCAGGGCGATGTTGCAGGGCGCCGCCTCGTTCCAGCAGGTGGCGACGCCGACCCAGGGGGAATGGATCTCCTCCTCGGTGATGCCCATGGCATAGAAGAAGCTGCGCTGCGGCGCACGGGCCGGACCTTCGGTCACATGGCGGCTCGGCAGGGAAGACTTGTCGAAACGGCTGTTTTTCATGGCTGCATCCTCCGGCTGGGTTCTGGATAGGCCCAGCCTGCCCCTGGGGCAAGAGGCTGCGGCCCGGGGCCCGCCTGCCAGTCCGCCTCCGTCAGCCCATGGCGGCCTCCAGCCGGGCGGCCATGATCAGGTCGTTCCGCGTCACGCCCCCCGCCGAATGGGTGGAATAGCTGACGCGGGCGAAGCCCCAGCCAAAGGCGATGTCGGGATGGTGATTGGCCGCCTCGGCCTGCCAGGCGGCCAGGTTGGCCAGCGCGGCCGCCGCCTTGAAGGTCTTGAAGCGCCATTCGCGATGGATCGACTTGCCGTCCTCGGCCAGTTCCCAGCCGGGCAAACCGGCCAGCGCCGCGCGCAGCTCGTCCCCGGAGAGCGCCGGGGCGCCGTCCACGATCTTTTCCCTGCTCAGTTCCGTCATCGCCTCCTCCGTCACAGAATCGGCGCCGCCAGCGCCAGAAGATTATTGCGCAGCCGGCGCCAGACCGACCAGCCGCGGATCTCGTCCAGCCCGATCGGATGGGCACGGTCGACATAGCCCTGCTGGCGCTCGTCCAGCCGCTCGGTGATGTCGCCGCCCAGGAACAGCATGTTCATCTCGTAATTCAGCTCGAAGCTGCGGCGGTCCATATTGGCACTGCCCAGCATCGCCATGCGCCCGTCGGCGGTGATGATCTTGGAATGCAGCAAGCCGCCCCGGAACAGCATCAGCTTCACCCCGGCCGAGACCAGCCCATAATAGAACCCCTCGGAAGTGGCCTGCACCACCAGCGAATCGTTGCGCTCGGGCAGGATCACCGTCACGTCCACGCCGCGCCGCGCCGCCGTGCGGATCGCCGAATCGAGCGAGGCGTCGGGAACGTAATAGGGCGTGGTGATGACCAGCCGCTCGCGCGCGGCATGGATCATCGTCACCATGCAATCCGACAGCGCGCCCTGGCGCTCGTCCGGACCGGTGGCGACGACCTGCGCCACCTCGCCCGGGGCGGTGACGGGGCGGGTCATGCGCAGCATCTCGCCCAGATCCTCGCCGGTATAGCTCATCCAGTCCTGCAAAAAGACCGCCTGCATCTGGCGCACCACCGGCCCTTCGATGGCCAGGAAGACGTCGATCCAGGGCGCGTAGCGCGGCTTGATGGCAAAGGCGCGATCCGAGCAGTTGCGGCTGCCGGTAAAGCCCAGCACATGGTCGATCACCACGATCTTGCGGTGGTTGCGCAGGTCCATGCGCTGGAACAGCCCCCCGATCACCGGGACGCTCAGCGGCAGCGCCTCGACGCATTCCACCCCCGCCGCCTTCATGCGCGCCCAGGCATCCGATCGCCCGAAGGCGCGCGAGCCGAAGGCGTCGATGATCGCCCGCACCTTGACGCCGCGCCCGGCGGCGCGGATCGCCGCCTCGGCCACCGACCGCCCCGAGGGATCGTCGAGCCAGATATAGAACAGCATATGGACATGCTCGGTCGCGCCGTCGATCGCCTCGACCAGGGCGGCGATGGCGCTGTCGTCCTCGGGCAGCAGCGCGGCGCGGTTGCCGGCCACGGCGGGGAAACCGGTCGTGGCGCGATTCGCCTTGATGACCGGCTCGGCGAAATCCGGCAGCAGCTTCAGCTCCTCGGGGCTGGGCTGCCACAGGCCCGACAGGCGCGAGCGGACATTGGCCATGGTCTCGACCTCGGCGCCGCGCATGCGGATCTCGCCGAACAGCACATAGGCCAGGATGCCGACTAGCGGCACCAGCTCGATCACCAGGATCCAGGACAGGCGGACCGTCGGCTCAAGCCGGGGACGCAACAGCACGCGCACCGAAACGGACAGCGCGGCTGCGTAATGCATGAACACAAGGGCTTCAGTCCACATGCCGCCATGAAAGCCCGGACAGGCCGGAATTGCAATTCGGCACCGCTTTGCATATCTGAGCCCCTGAACGCAGCGCAGGGGGCCGCCGATGAACTGGATCACCAATTATGTCCGTCCGCGCATCAATTCGCTGTTCTCGCGCCGCGAGGTGCCCGAGAACCTGTGGACCAAATGCCCGGAATGCGGGACCATGCTGTTCCATCGCGAATTGTCGGACAACCTGAACGTCTGCACGAATTGCGACCATCACCTGGCGATCAGCCCCCGGCTGCGCTTTGCCGCGCTGTTCGACGGCGGCGTCTTCAACGAAGTGAAGGTGCCCGAGCCGGTGGCCGACCCGCTGGGCTTCCGCGACCAGAAGAAATACCCCGACCGCATGAAGGCCGCGCAGAAATCCACCGGCGAGAAAGAGGCGATGCTGGTCGCCGAGGGTGAGATCGGCCGCACCCCCATCGTCGCCGCCGCCCAGGATTTTTCCTTCATGGGCGGCTCGATGGGCATGTATGTCGGCAACGCCATCATCGCCGCGGCCGAGCGCGCGGTGAAGCTGAAGCGGCCCTTGGTGCTGTTTTCGGCCGCGGGCGGCGCGCGCATGCAGGAGGGCATCCTGTCGCTGATGCAGATGCCTCGCACCACCGTCGCCGTCCAGATGCTGAAAGAGGCGCGGCTGCCCTATATCGTCGTGCTGACCCATCCGACCACCGGCGGCGTCACCGCCAGCTATGCGATGCTGGGCGACATCCAGATTTCCGAGCCGAACGCGCTGATCTGCTTCGCCGGCCCGCGCGTGATCGAGCAGACCATCCGCGAGAAGCTGCCCGAGGGCTTCCAGCGCGCCGAATACCTGCTGGAACACGGCATGCTCGACCGGGTGACGCATCGCAAGAAGCTGCGCGAGGAGCTGATCTCGATCCTGCGCATGCTGGGGGGCCTGCCCGCACCGGTGGTGGGCGACCTGCCCGCGCCCGGCAACATCGCCGCCCCGCGCGCCGAAAGCGCCGCCGACAACGCCTCCGCCTGAGCCGGAGGACATCGCGATGACCTCTTCCGACGCCATTCTCGCGCGGCTCATGCAACTGCACCCCAAGGTCATCGACCTGTCCCTGGACCGGATGCACCGCATCCTCGCCGCGCTGGGGAACCCGGAACGCCGCATCCCGCCCGCGATCCACATCGCCGGCACCAACGGCAAGGGCTCGACCCAGGCGATGATCCGCGCCGGGCTGGAATCGGCCGGCAAGCGGGTCCACGCCTATACCTCGCCGCATCTGGCGCAGTTCCACGAGCGCATCCGGCTGGCCGGCGAGCTGATCCCCGAAGCCGATCTGGCCGCCACGCTGGAGGAATGCGAGGCCGCGAATGCCGGCGCGCCGATCACCTTCTTCGAGATCACCACGGCGGCGGCCTTCCTGGCCTTCTCGCGCACGCCCGCCGATTACACGCTGCTGGAAGTGGGACTCGGCGGCCGGCTGGACGCGACCAACGTGATCGACGACCCGGCGCTGACCGTGATCACGCCGATCAGCATCGACCACACGCAATATCTGGGCGAGACGCTGGCCGAGATCGCCGGCGAAAAGGCCGGCATCCTCAAGCGCCGCGTGCCCTGCATCGTCGCGCCGCAAGAGCCCGTCGCCCGCGAGGCGATCGAGCAAAAGGCCGAGCGGCTGTTCGCGCCGCTGCGCATCGGCCGGCAGGACTGGGACAGCCGGCGCGAGGGCGACAGCCTGATCTATCAGGACGAGCACGGGCTGATGGACCTGCCCCTGCCGATCCTGCCCGGCCCGCATCAGATCGTGAACGCCGGCACCGCCATCGCGGCGCTGCGCGAGCTGGGCTTCGGCCGCATCGAGGCCCGCGCCGCCGTGACGGAGGCGGAATGGCCCGCCCGGATGCAGCGCCTGACCCGCGGCCCGCTGGTCGAGGCGGCAGGGGCCTGCGAGCTCTGGCTCGACGGCGGCCACAACCCGGCAGGCGGCGAGGCGGTGGCGGCGACGCTGGCCGCCCTGCCGCGCCGGCCGACGCATCTGGTCTGCGGCATGCTGAACACCAAGGACGTGGCGGGCTACATGCGCCCGCTGGCCGGCGCCGCGCAAAGCCTGACCGCCGTGGCGATCCCGGGCGAGCCGAACACCCTGCCGGCCGAGGACACCGCCGCCGCTGCCGCCTCGGTTGGTCTGGCCGCCACGACCGCCCCGGACGCGCTGACCGCCGTGCGGCGCCTGGCTGCGGACCAGCCCGGCGCGCGCCTCCTGATCTGCGGCTCGCTCTATCTCGCCGGACAGGTGCTGCGCGAAAACGGCTAGGTTCGGTCGCACCGCCGCCGCCGGCGGTCGGGGGCGCATCGCGCCGCTACGCCCGCCCCCAATCGGCGTCGCGCATCTCGCGCAACCGGCTAGCGGTGCGCTCGAACTCGAAGACGCCCTCGCCCTCGGCATAAAGCCGCTCGGGCTCGTCGGCGGCGCTGGCGATCAGCCGCACCTTCGCCTCGTAAAGCGCGTCGATCAGGGTCACGAAGCGCTTGGCCTCGTTGTAGTTCGACTGCGACAGGCGCGGGATGGCGTCGATGAACAGCAGGTCCAGCGCCTCGGCCATGGCCAGGTAATCGGCCGGGCCCAGCGGCTTGCCGCAGAGATCCCAGAAGCTGGCCCGCCCGATGCGGCCGACATGCTGCGGGATCTCGACCTTGCGGCCCTTGACCTCCAGCACCAGGGGCAAATCTGCCGCGCCGCCGGTTTCCTGCTGCCAGAGCGCATCCATGCGGCCATGCGCCTCCGCATCGGCGGGGATAAACCAGACCTGCCCGCCCTCGTCGCGGTTCTGGCGGTGATCGGTGGCGCTGACCAGCTCCACCACCTCCAGCCTCTCGCGCAACAATGCGATGAAAGGCAGGAAAAGCTGGCGGTTGAGGCCGTTCTTGTAGAGGTCCTCGGGCACCCGGTTCGAGGTGGTGACGACGGTCACCCCCTCCTCGAACAGCACCTGGAACAGCCGGCCGACGATCATCGCATCGGCGATGTCGGTGATCTGCATCTCGTCGAAGCAGAGCAGCCGCACCTGCTGCGCCACCGCCTTCGCGACCGGGCGGACGGCATCCTGCTGGCCGATCTTGCGCACGCCCTCCAGCGCGGCCTGGATTTCCTGCATGAATTCGTGGAAATGCACCCGGCGCTTGGCGGCGACCGGCGCCGCCTCCATCACCAGGTCCATCAGCATGGACTTGCCGCGACCGACACCGCCCCACAGATAGATGCCCTTCACCGCCGGCGTGGACATGGGCGCGGCGCCGCGCAGCCGCGACAGCCAGCCGTTCTTTTGCGGCACGGGCGCAGGGACCGCGGCCAGTTCCCGCACCAGCCGGTCCAGCACCGGCAGCACGCCGCGCTGCGCCGCATCTGGTGCCAGCCGGCCCGCCGCCACGCGGGCCTCGTAAAGTTCGGATACGCTTGCCATATCCGCCCCCCTGCCAAAGAACGGGCCGGCCCGCAAGGGCCAGCCCGAAAATTCCCGTGAATTTCACTAGGGTTCAGCGCCCGCGACGCTGGAAACTGCCGCGCGGATCGGCGCCGCGGCCCAGCCAGTTCTGCGTCACCGCAGCGATCTGGTTCACGATCTGCACGCGCTGCGTCAGGCCCTTGGCTTCGGCCTCGTCGGCAGCCCTACCGACCAGGGCGGGGAACTCGGCCTTGATGAGCTGCGGCTGGCTGAGGGCGGCACCGCTGCGGGCCTCGAAGACCTGCACGGTATATTGGATGTTGTGCACGCCCGAATCCTGCAACCGCTCGCGCACCACCGGGGTGATCGCATGGAACTGGCTGACGGTGGCGACAATGCGCACCCGGGTCTTGCCGTTCAGCCCGCCGGCGCCCTTTTCGATGCCCTCCTTGAGGATGGCGGCCACCTGCGCGCGGCGGTCGCCGGCGGGCTCGCCATGCCAGACGATGTCGAAATCGGGGATATAGCTGTTCGTCTCGCTGGTGGTCAGGGTTTCGGGCACCGCGACCTCGACCGCGGCGACGCGCCAGCCTGCGGTCTGCGCCGGATCGAGCTGCTCATAGGCGGTTTCCCAGGTGGCGGCACAGCCGGCAAGGCCAAGCGCCAGGCCAAGCGCCAAAAGCGCGGGTTTCAGCATGGAGTGTTTTCCTCGTTCAAAACGGATGGATGGAATGCCGGCCGCAGGCCGGCCGTTGAAAATTGCGCCAAGGCCTTCGGGCATGATCGCGATCGGGAAATCGGATGGATCAGAAAAGCACCTCCCGCAAAAGGATAGGCTTGCGCCGCCCCCCGGGTCGCAAGGACAATTCCTTGCCCCGGCGAAAGAATAATCTTGGCTTTCCAATGCGCAAGAGATTCGATCCAGGCCGCCGCCCGGGCCGGGCTTTTCGCGGATGCGCTGGATGCAGCGTTCTAGACGATGGACTGGTTGCGGGTCTCGGCCCGGATGAACACCGTGCCGATGGCGGCCAGCAGCAGCAGCGCCGCGAAGACGCCGATTGCGGTGCCGAAGCCGCGCGCCACCACATAGCCCAGCAGCGAGGGCGCCAGAAGCCCGCCCACCCGCGCCACCGCGCTGGCCGTGCCCATACCGGTGCCGCGCAGGCCCGTGGGGTAAAGCTCGGGCGTGAAGGCGTAAAGCGCCCCCCAGGTACCCAGCAGCGCAAAGCTCATCAGCAAGAGCGCGATGGCGACCAGCCAGGGACTGCCGGCGACGGTGAACAGGAAGCAGCCAGCCGCGCTGAGCAGCAGGAAGATCTGCAAGGTCGGCTTCCTGCCCCAGCTTTCCACGCCATGCGCCGCCAACGCATAGCCCGGCAACTGCGCCAGCGCCATCAGCACCAGAAAGCCATAGCCGCGCACGAAGCCGAAGCCGCCCTTGGCCAGTTCCGCCGGCAACCAGACGAAGACGCCGTAATAGGACAGCGAGACCAGGAACCAGGCGGCGAAGATGCCCAGGCTGCGGTTGCGCAACTCGGGGCCGAAAAGCCGCGCCTCGGCGGTGACGGGCGGCGCGGTCAGGCGGGTGCCGGCCGGCAGGGCGCGGGCGCCGTTCGCAGTCAGCACCCGGTCGATCACCGCCCGCGCCCCGGCCTCGTCGCCCTTGCGCAGCAGATACATCGGCGATTCCGGCACCCAGAGCCGCAGCCAGATGCCGATCAGCGCCGGCAGCGCCGCCACGGCAAAGATCCAGCGCCAGGGCTCGGCCGCGCCGGCCAGATGCGCGATCCAGGCGGTCAGGGCGATGGCGATGGTGCCGATGGCCCAGAACCCTTCCAGCCAGACCAGCCAGCGGCCGCGGTTCCGCGGCGGCAGGAACTCGGCCATCATGGCGTAATCCACGGGCAGCGTGCCGCCGACCGCCATGCCGGTCAGGAAGCGCAGCAGCATCAACGACCAGATGTCCGGCGCGAAGACCGAGGCGAGGCCGAAGACCGCGTCGCAGCCCACCGTCAAGAGCAGCACGTTGCGCCGCCCGATCCGGTCGGCGATGCGCCCGAACAGCGTCGCGCCCGCGAACATGCCCAGGAAGAACAACGTGCCGGTCTGCAAGGCCTGCGGCACGGTCAGCCCGAAGCTCGCCGCGATCGAGGCGGCGGTGAAGCCGATGGCGATCACCTGCATCGCATCCGCCGCCCAGACCAGGCCGAAGATCCCCAGCAACCGCCGCTGGAAACGGCCCGCGCCGCCCTGGGTCAGAGCCTCGTCGATGGTCAGGTTCATGGGCTTTCTCCACTCATCCGCTTGCCGCGCAGTGTTGCGACGATTGCGGCCATGTCCACCGAAAACGCGCGCGGGCGGGCGGTTTCGGGCAGATGATGCAGCGCCGCCGGCCGGGGTCAGGCAAAAGGCCGCCCCGAAGGACGGCCCCTTGCAGCGACAGATGCCACCTCCGCGCGGCAGCGCGGGCCCGGGCTCAGGGGACCAGGAAATCCGCGATCACATCTTCGAAGCTCGCGGCGAAGGTTCCGCCGGCGGGTTTGGTGAACAGCGCCGCGCGCTTCAGCGTGCCCCGGATGGCCTGGCCGGCCCGCACGGTGGTATAGTCGACCACGGGCGTCCCCGCGGGCGTCATCGAGATCATGGCGCCGGACAAGGCATAGCTGCGTACCCGGTTCGCGGCATTGTCGACCTCGATCCCGACGACGAAGTCCTGGCCATTGCTCACATTGCCAAGCGAGATGCTGCGGTTCGTGCCGTCGAAATAACGCGCCTGAAGCGTGCCGTTGTTGTTGCTGATCGCGAAATTGCCGCCATTGGGATTGGCCCCGAAAAGCTGCAAGACGCCCGAGCCATAGCTCTCGATCACCATGCGCAGCACGATGAAGGCGCCCTCGAGGCCGCTGGTCGTCAGCCCCGTCACCTGCAAGAATTGCCCTTCGGCAAAGCGGATCCCCTCCGGCATCATGGCAATCGCATTGCCCGAGCCGATCGCGGCCAGGTTCCAGCCGCCATTGCCGCCATTCACCACCCCGGTCACGGCCGCAGCCGTACCGCCATAGGCCGAGCCCGGATGGAAATAGCCGGCCGCCTGCCCGTAATCGACCGCCGGCGCGGCCGGCGCGGCAACCGTCAGCAGCGCGGGGCTGGCCGCAACCGTGCCCACCATGTTGCTCCAGCTGACCGCCAGCGCGTATTCGCCCGGTTCGGACAGTTCCATACTCAGCAGTTCGGGGTCGATCTGGTCGCGGATCGAACTGTCGCCCAGCGTCAGGTCCCAATCCGCAGCCGGCGGCGGCATGCCCTCGGCGCTGCCCAGATCCAGGGTGATGTTATCGCCCAGACCGGCCCCCTCGGGCAGGATCGCGGGCTGGCGGGTGATCGTCGGAGCCTCGGCCGAGAACTGCTGCTCCTCGATCAGCACGGCGCCATTGCCGTCCATCAACATTGCCGGCCGGCCGCCGTGATAGATCCGCTGCACCCCTTCGAACAGGCTGCCCTCAACGCTGCCATGGATCGTCAGCGGCGCTTCCCCACCGTCCAGGACCACCAGATCGTTCATGCGCCTCTGGCCTTCGGGCAGGGCCAGGTAGCGGTCGTAATCCGAGACCACGATCAGCCGCGCCGCGCCGGTCTCGCGCGCCGCCTTCAGGTTCTGCGCGCTGGTCCGCTCCAGATCGCCCAGCGTCGTCTCCAGCGCCGAGGCCAGAAACAGCGATTTCGCCTCGAAAACCTTGGCCACATACTGGTTGTAGCCCTCCAGGCTCCAGGTCGTGCCCGCCCGCTCGCCCTCGCCGTTCACGATCAGCTCCAGCGACCAGCGGCCCTGCGCGTCGGTCGTCGCCTCGACCTTCTGCGTCACCACCCGCACGCCGCCGTCGAATATGT
>NZ_LLWQ01000202.1 GCF_001447385.1 Paracoccus sp. MKU1
CGACAGGAACGATCCGACCGAGGGGCAGGCCATGGCCAGCGCCTCGAAGACCAGCGTCGCGTCGAGGCGGGTGAGCCCGGTGCCGCCGTGCTCCTCGCCGACATAGACGCCGCCGAAGCCCAGCTCGGCCGAGCGCGTGCGCAAGCTGGGCGCGCCCACCATCCACTCCTATGCCGAGGTGCTCAAGCTCACCACGCTGACCGAGAACAATGATGGTTTCGTCTCTCCTGAAGCCATGTTCAATGAGCTGATCGCCGACAACAAGGCGCTCATCAAGACCATCCGCAATGCCCATGCCGTGACCGACGCGGCGGATGACATCGCCTCTGCTGGTCTGCTTGAAGGCTATATTGATGAAGCTGAAAAGCGGCTTTGGTTCCTATTCGAAACCAACCAGAACCGTGAGGACAGCGCGAGCTGACACCGGTCCGCTTTCGGGTGACATCGCACGGGTCTGGCGGATGACAGCAGAAATGTGCCGTCTTCCGGCGTGGCCGGAACCGTATATATGGATAGCCCTTGTTAGACATGAGGGTATCCCATGGCAAATGATCAGCTTCCAATCCTGGTTTTCGGAGCCACCGGCCGACAAGGTGGGTCGGTCGCGCGGGCGTTGTTAAAGGCCGGGTGGCCTGTGCGCGCCTTCGTGCTCGATCCGGCGAAACCCGAGTCCCGTGCATTGCAGCAGGTCGGCGCCGAGCTCGTGCGCGGGTCATTCGAAGAAATCCCGAGTGTCAAAGCTGCGATGAAGGGTGTCCATGGCGTCTTCAGCGTGCTGCCGGGCGACCTGTCAGCGGAGGACGAGGTTCGGTCTGGAACAACCATCGCCAATCTTGCCGCGGAGAGCCGGATCGACCATTTCGTCTACTCCTCGGGCGCAAGCGTCGGCGACCAGCTGACAGGAGTTCCGCGCTTCGATGCCAAGCCGCGTATCGAAGCCCATATCCGTGACCTGCCGCTCACCGCCACCATCATCCGGCCGATGATCTTCATGGAGATGCTCGTTCGGCCCGGATTCGGGCTGGAGGAGGGGCGGCTGATCTCCCTGATCCGGCCTGAACGCTCGATACAGCTCACCGCTGTCGAGGACATCGGAAAGATCGTTGCAGCGGTCTTTGCGGACAAGCCTCGTTTTGCCGGTGTCACCATGAAAATCGCCAGCGACAGGCTTTCCGGCCACGCATTGGCCGCCGCGCTCACCGAGGTCGCCGGCAAGCCCATCACCTATGCCCGGTTCCCGGATGATGTTCTGGCCGCCAATGCCGATCTGGCGCATATGGCGTCAAGTCTGGAGGGCGGTCCACTAGCAGACCATGTGGATCTGGAGCTTATGCGAGAACTCAATCCAGACTTGCTCTCGTTCCGGTCCTGGCTGGCTGGCAGCGGCCGCGCAGCCCTTGATGCCGCGCTCGCTGGTGGACCGGGCGGCAGCGGCTGATTGAAATTTGCTCTCATGTCCATGACGGGCAGTCAGATCGCCCCCCTTCGGCCATCACGGTCGAATTGGTGCCCCTCGGCGCACAGTGCGCCTGATCTGCCAACGCCGCGCCTTTGTAGCATCCGGAGCCGCATGCGGCCTTTGGTTCCTATGTTCGGACATCGCAGTTCGTGGAAATCGTTGGGGCTGGCGCCCATTGCCTGCGGCGCAAGAGCAACGCGAAAATGACCAGCCCAAGAAACAGAGGAAGCATCACAAACGTGTAGATTTTGAGGATAAAGAACCGATCACTAGCGGCCAGCCCGGCCCAATCCCACAGCCCATGCAGGAAGACAGCAAACAGGAAACCGACAATTACCGAGACCGCTTGACCAAAACGCCCCTCTATGGCCGTCGCGCAGGAAATTCCCAAGCCGATGAAAGCTACGAAAAAGGGGTGCATGAATGGGACCATGATGCCACGCAGGACGAGGCTTGTGACAAACGTTGTGACCGCTGATCCCTCAGTTGCGCGGTTACTCATGTAGGTAACCGTGACATTGCCGAAATACAGGATTTGTTCGGTGAAGGCGAAGCCCGCGCCGACGAGGCCACCCAGGACAATCCCATTCATCAGCCCACGGGTATCTGAGCGACGATAGACCAGCAACCAGAGCAGGAAGAGTCCTTTGAACGCCTCTTCCGTTACCGGTGTAATGACCAGAGGGCGAAACCAACGACCAAATTCGGGCCCGGCTTGTGTGTCGACCACGGTCTGTAAACCTTCCTGTGACCACAGGGAGAAGAACGGGGCCATCGTGGCCCCCCACACGAAGGCTGACAGCAGCAGATACCGCCTTGCCGGAGCCTGGCTTCCCAACCACAAGATCGTTCCAACCACCGGCACCGTTACAAGAAGCGACAGCAGAAAGCCGTATGCGATGCCGGCCAGGCCGATCTTTGTCTGGATCCAGACCAGGGAGGTAGCCCAGGCGAGCAGTGATGCTGACAGGAAATAGGCGCCGTATTTCTGAATCGTATCTTTGGTCATAGGGGGTTGGTATCCGAAATTCCTTCGATTTGGGAAGCCTGCGCGAGTCCGCGATCAAGGCAAAACACAAGTAGATTCTGGAGTTTCAGACGCGCCAAACGGCTTTGCCTTTTCTCTGAAGCATGGAGAGATCAACCTGCCACCGTGTCGAGAAAATCCGCCAGCCTGTCGCTCACCTCGGCGGGGCGCTCCTGCGGGGCCCAGTGCCCGCATTCCTCCAGAAAGACCGGCTTGCGCAGCTTGGGCGCCAGTGCCGTCTGAGCGTCGATCATGTCCCGCATGCCGGGCATCGCCAAGCCGGTATCGCGCGTCCCGACCATATAGAACGCGGGCACATCGACCGTTCGCCCCGAGAAGGCGGTGTGAAGGGCCCAGTTCCGATCGAGGTTCCGGTAAAGATTGAGGCCGCCGCGAAATCCGCTCGTGGAATAATCGGCCTCGAAGACCGCCAGATCGGCATCGCTCAGCCAGCTCAGGTCCTGGTCCGGCATCGGCAGCGGGGCCAGCAACCCATCCTTGCGTGAGACCATGGCGAAAGGGTTCGGTGTCGTATCGCCGGCGCCGCGCGGCCCGGCATCGCCGGACGCCGCATGATAGATCTTCCGCAGCGTTGCGTGGATATCGGCTTCGAATTCGGCCTCTGCCACGCCTTCCTCCTGGAAATAGAGCGTGTAGAACAGCGCATCCCCCATGTCGGGGAAAAGCTGCGTCGGCGGCACCGGCGGTTGGCCCATGATCGGCACACCGATTGCCGCGACGGCGCTGAACCTGTCGGGGCGCAGCAGGGCGGCCTGCCAGGCGAGCGTCGCACCCCAGTCGTTGCCGACGATGGCGGCGCTTTCCACGCCCAGCGTATCCAGCAGCGCGACCATGTCCCCGACAAGCACTTGCAGGGCATAGGCCTCGACGGCCTGCGGCGCGGAACTGCCGCCAAAGCCGCGCAGGTCCGGCGCCACGGCGCGATAGCCTCGGGCCGCGAGCGCCCGAAGCTGGTGCCGCCAGGCATAGGAGGTTTCCGGGAAGCCGTGGCAAAGCAGAACCAGCGGCCCCGCGCCGTGATCGGCGATCCGCATCCGCAGGCCATTCGCCTCCACCATGCGATAGGTCAATTCTGTCATGGTCGTCGCTCCACAGGGCTGGGCTATCGTTCGGGCGCCGGGCGTGACGGCGATTCACGGTGGTGCACGTAATCTGTAACGCCTATGGTGACATATACGCCGCCGCGCGCATAATGTAACCCATGAAATTACAGTTCTAGGCCCATCGTGACCCCCGACCTCCGGTTTCCCCGCGTTCTTCATGCCCTGATCCACCTGTCGCTTCGCGATCGGGTCATGTCCTCGGCCGAGATCGCGCAGATGCTGACGACCCATCCCGTCGTGGTCCGGCGTCTGCTCGCCGGGCTGCGCGACGCCGGACTGCTGGAGGCGACGAAGGGCAGAGCCGGGGGATGGCGTGTCGCCAGACCGCTGGACGAGATCACGATGGGCGACGTGTTCAGGGCGCTTGGCCGCCCCGGTCTGGTCGAGCCGCGCGTGACCGGCGACCACCCGGGGTGCCCGGTGGAGGGCGCCGTCAATCGCACCCTGATCGAGGTGGAAACCGAAGCCTCCGATCTCCTCCTCGCGCGGTACGAGGCCACGAGCCTGGGCGACATCGCCCGGGCGGCGATGACGGACGACAGATAGACCGCGCCCGGCCCCGTAGACCGCGCCCGGCCCCGAGCGCCTATGCCGTGGCGAGGTTCGACGCGATATAGGCGCCGAAGGACCGGACCGCCCGCGACGGGTTCGCCGAGGCATAGGCGAGGCTGACGCCAATGTCCGGCAGCGGCGGCAGGCCCTCGGTGACGATCGCCAGATCCTTCGGAACCGCCGCACGCGTCACCACGCTGATCGCGAGGCCCGAGCGCGCGACGGTCAGCAGGCCGGCCAGGCCGTTGCTGGCATGGGCGACGCGGTAGCGCAGGCCGGCCGCCTCCATCGCCTTGCGGGCCTCCTGATGGTCGATCGTGTCCGGGGCCGAGAGGGCCAGCGGCAGAACGGGCTCCCCCAGCAGGGCCGGGGCGCCGGTCGCCGCGATCCAGACCAGCGGCTCGCGCCGGATGACATCGCCGGGGCGCGCCGAGCCGGGCAGCGAGACCAGCGCCAGGTCGATCCGGCGCCGCTGCAACAGCGGATGCAACGCGACCGTGGGGGCACAGACGATGTCGATCTCGATCCCCGGATGCGCGGCGCCATATCGCCCCAGCAGGTCGGGAAAGAAGGCGGTCAGGTAGTCTTCGGGGCACCCGAAGGCGAGCGATCCCTGCACGCTTTCCGACCCCAGGCCCTCGAGGGTCTCGTCATGCGCCGCAAGGATCCGCTCGGCCCCGGCGAGGAAACGCTCGCCCGCGACGGTCAGCGCCACGCCGGACCCCATCCGGTGAAACAGCCTGTCGCCGACAATCGCCTCCAGCCGCTTGATCTGAAGGCTGACCGCCGATTGCGTACGCCCGACGCGCTCGGCCGCGGCGCGGATCGAGCCGGCACGGGACACAGCGATGAAGCTGCGCAGAAGGGCGATGTCGAGCGTCGGCATGGGTATGAGAATGACTCGATTCTGAATGCAAGGAAATGAATTATCCTTGATTTGCGATTGGCGATAGCATGGCCTCGCAACGCAATGGAGAGCGCCATGACCGATACGCCCCGAAACGACCGGTTCTGGTCCGATGTCTCGGACCATGTGATGCGCTACGGTCCGGTCTTTGAGCGGCGGATCATCGAGCGCGCCGAGGGCAGCTTCGTCTATGACAGCGAGGGCACCGCGATCCTCGACTTCACCTCGGGGCAGATGAGCGCGCTGCTTGGCCATTCCCACCCGGAGGTGGTGCGCGTCGTGCGCGATCAGATCGGCCGGCTGGATCACCTGTTCAGCGGGATGCTCTCCCCGCCGGTCGTCGAACTGTGCGCCCGGCTCGGCCGCATGGTGCCCGGGCTTGAAAAGGCGATGCTGTTGTCGACCGGCGGCGAGGCTAACGAGGCCGCAATCCGCCTGGCCAAATGCGTGACCGGCAAGCACGAAATCGTCGCCTTTTCCAAGAGCTGGCACGGCATGACCGGCAGCGCGGCCTCGGCCACCTACAGTGCCGCGCGCAAGGGCTACGGGCCGGCCTCGGTCGGCGCCTTTGCCATTCCCGCGCCGCAGGAATATCGTCCGCGCTTCCGGCACGCCGATGGCAGCCTCGACTGGCAGACCGAACTGGACGATGCCTTCGCCCTGATCGACGCCCAATCGACCGGCAGCCTTGCGGCCTTCATCGCCGAGCCGATCCTGTCCTCGGGCGGGATCATCGAATTGCCGATGGGTTATCTGACCGCGCTCAAGCGCAAATGCGAGGAGCGCGAGATGCTGCTGATCCTCGACGAGGCGCAGACCGGCATCGGGCGCACCGGCACCATGTTCGCTTTCGAGCGCGACGGCGTGACGCCGAACATCCTGACATTGTCCAAGACGCTGGGGGCGGGACTGCCGCTGTCGGCGGTGCTGACCAGCCGCGAGATTGAGGAGGCGGCGCATGAACGGGGCTTCATCTTCCTGACCACGCATGTCTCGGATCCGCTGCCGGCGGCGGTGGGGCTTACGGTGCTGGACGTGGTCGCGCGCGACGGGCTGATCGCGCGGGCGACCGAGGCCGGCGGGCGCCTGAGCGACGGGATGCGCGCGCTTCAGCAGCGCTACGATTGCATCGGCGACGTGCGCGGGCGCGGATTGCTGCTCGGACTCGAGATCGTGACGGATCGCGCCAGCAAGCAGCCGGACCTTGCCATGGGCGACCGGATCGCGGCGGCGGCGATGGCGCGCGGCTTGAGCATGAACATCGTCAAGGTCCCGGCGATGGGGGCGGTGTTCCGCATCGCGCCACCTTTGACGGCGAGCGATGCAGAGATCGACATGGGGCTCGATATCATGCGCGAGGCAATCGAGCATGCCACGAGGGCGTCTTAGACTTGGGTCTCGGAGCCAGAACAAGACAATTGCACCGGGCATGACTGTGGAGACGAGGGGTCTGGCACAACGGTCTTGTCTGGCGGGCGATGCGTCTCCGGTCGTGTAACCTGGAAAATTGAGGTGGAGCGGTTCAGCGACACCAAGCGTTGGCGGGGCGGGCGGGGCCGAAACGGAACACGTGGCTGCGCGCCCCGGCGGGCGCGCAGGAAGGTCGTTTATCCCAGCCGTTCCAGGAAGATCACGTTGTCCTCGACCGTTTCTCCCTGAACCTCGGCCCGGGTGCCGGTGCGCGCGATGGCGCAGACGCAAAGCCTCCGCCACTGACGGGGATCGAGCGCGAGCGAGGCCAGCGTCTCCTCAGCGGTTGGAAAAACCGTGTCCTCGGTTGCCTTGGATCCCGGCGGGCGCGAGGCGTGTTCGGTGATCAGAAGGCGCCCGCCGGTGGATACCGCGCCTGCCGCCCGAGCCAGCACGCGGGCGCGTGGCCAGTCCTGCGGTGATTGCAGGAAGCTGGCGACCACGAGGTCGAAGCTGCCTTTCGGGAAGGTTTCGGCCAGATCGTGTTCTTCGAAACGGATATTCCCGGCCAGTTCGGCGCGGCTGGCGCTATCCGACGCATAGGCGAGCGCCACGGCGGAGACGTCCACCGCCGTCACCCGCCAGCCCTGCTGGGCCAGCCAGAGCGCATCGTCCCCTCGGCCGCAGCCCAGTTCCAGCGCACGCCCTGGCACCAGCGGACCGGCGAACTGGGACAGGACGAGCCCGGGCTTGCCGGATGTCTCGCCGGTCTTTTCGCGGTATCGGTCGTTCCAGAAGTCTCGGGTTGTCTGTTGCATGGCGATGCTCCTTCAGGCCGCAGCGGTCAGATCGGGATCGAAGATCAGTGAGCGATGCGCGGCGGCGCCTGCCATCACGCCCGCCGCCGCGGCGATCGTGGCATTGGGCATGGGGCTGGCAAGGTCGCCGGCGGCGAAGACGCCGGGCTGGCTGGTGGCCTGCATCGGGTCGACGGCCACATAGGGGCCGGTCGGTCCGTCCTTCATGGTGCAGCCTAGCTGCGCAGCCAGATCGCAGGAGGGCGCTGTGTCCGGCGCCAGGAACAGCCCCGCCAGCGCGATCTCACGACCGTCATCCAGCCGCACACCGTCCAGCGCCGGGGCGGTGCCGATCAGCGCCGCGACAGGCGTTTCCTCGACCGTGACGCCCCGGGCGGTCAGGCCCTGCCGCTGTTCCCTGGTCAGCACGAGCGCCCCTTGCGTGAAAAGCGTGGTCGGCCCCCAGTCGGGCAGCAGCATCGCCTGATGCAGCGCCGCCTCGTCGCGCGCCAGAACGCCGACCGGCCCGCCGTTCAGCTCATAGCCGTGGCAATAGGGGCAATGCAGTACCGTGGCCCCCCAGCGTTCGGACAGACCCGGCAGATCGGGCAGGCTGTCGCGCACGCCGAAGGCCAGCACCAGCCGCCGCGCGGTGATGTCTCTACCCTCTGCCAATGCCACCCGAAATCCGCGTTCCTCGCGCGCAGCCGAGACCGCCGCGCCGTCCCGGAAGGACAGGGTAGGGTAGGCCGCGAGTTCGTGTCTGAGCGCGGCGCGGATGTCCTGCGGAGTGCGCCCGTCCTGCCCGGGAAACCCGTGCGAGGCTGTGGCAAAGCGGTTACGGGGGGCGCCGGTGTCGAGAACGCAAACGCGTCTGCGGGCGCGGGCAAGCTGCATCGCGGCGGCCAGCCCGGCAAAGCTGCCGCCGATGACGAGAACATCGTGATCCATGGTGGTTCCCTTTAATGTATCACTGAAAGTTACGTGATTCGGTGCGTCACTTCAAGACATGAAACTTTCATTGTTACGTGATTGCTGCTAAGGAGCCTGAAGAGGCAAGGAAAGGAAACCCCATGGCGCGCGATCTTCGTATGTCCCGGATGCTGCACGTCTTGATCCACATGGACCGACATGTCGGGCGTGCCACTTCGGAACAGATCGCGCAGATGATCTCGACCAACGCCGTGGTGGTGCGCAGGATGATGGCGGGGCTGCGCGAGCGGGGGATCGTGTCGTCGGAAAAGGGTCATGGCGGTGGCTGGCAGCTTGCTTGCCCGCTGGCCGAGATCAGCTTACTTGACGTCTACGAGGCGGTCGGCCACCCGCCGCTGTTCAACATTGGACCGCAGGCGGATCCGTCGCCCTGTCTGGTCGAGCAGGCGGTCGACGCGCGGCTCGATGCGACGCTGGCAGAGGCCGAGACACGGCTGCTGGCGCAATTCGCCGCGATCACGGTGGAGGAGGTCGCGCAGGATTTCGAGCGTCGTTTCGAAGAAAGCGGCCATGCGGTGCCGTTCCCTTGGCATGGCGCGACGGGGGAATGATCGGTGGTGGCACTATCTGTGCGGAGATTGCAGCGATGTGAGCCGCCAGAAGTCATTTCCAGATGTGAAGGCTAGGCAACCCTGCTTGCCGCGAGCGCATGGAGACCCTCTGGGCGGATGTGGGTGTAGCGGCGCAGCATTTTCCAGTCCTTGTGCCCGGTGACAAGGGCAACCTGTTCAATGGTGAAACCTGCCTCGAACAGTCGACTGGTCGCTTCGTGGCGCAGATCATGAAAATGCAAATCCTCGATGCCCAAGGTACGGCAGACCCGTCGGAATGCCGTGCCGATTGAGCGTCCGTTGTAAGGGAAGATTCTGCCGCGACTGCCCACCAGCGCACGTTGTTCTTCGATCAACGCGCAGGGGTCGTAACCAGAAACGGACAGCAGCGGGATGCGTTGGTCGTTGCCCGTCTTGCGGCGAGGGTCTTTGCGGTCCCGGATGAGCAGCATTTTGGTTCGAGGGTTGTAGTCTTCCCATCGCGCCCGAGAGATTTCATCTTGTCGCATGGCAGTCGCGATGGCGAAACGAACGACGCGCGCTACGGGGATGAACTGTCGTGGGTTGCTTTCAAGCGCCTTCAGGATCGCGTCGATCTCCTCTTCGCTCGGCCGACGATCCCGTTCGTTGCCTTTGCCCACCAGTCCGAGCCGGGTGAGCGCAATCCGAGCGAGATCGACTCCTTCGGTTGGTGCGATGATGCCGTGAACGGCGGCAGCATGCGAAAGGATCGTCTTGATGTATCCGAGGTCGATGCCAACCGTTACCGGGCCAGCCCCTTCCTTGGCGCGCTGGCGACCGAACTCGACGAGCTTTTCCCGGCTCAGCTCGGCGGGTTTCAAAGCCCCGAGGCGCAGCGCAAGAAAATCCAGGCTCGCGGCTTTCGACCGGCCGAGCGTTCTCCCGACTTCCGCCAGATCCGCTCTGTGAAGATCGATAAGGTCTCCGAATGTCTTGGCCGCACCAACGCCAATGTGTATAGGTTCCCCCCGATCGATCTTGCCCTCAATGGTCCGCGCCCAAAGCTCCGCGTCACCGCGGCGCAGGAAGGATTCACTGACGTAGTGCCCTTTGCGTCTGACCTGGACTCGCCAGGAGCCCGAAGGAAGCTTTGATATGGTCGCCATTTCGTGTGCTCTATGTGTGCAGTGCGCGGTCGAAACGTGGCGAAAAGGGGCGTATTGGGTCGTAAATTGGAGTGCACACGCCGCCGCGCAATGAGTTGATACTACTGGAAAAATGACGAAATATCAAGCACATAGACTTGCCATTGCGCCTATGATGGACTGGACCGACAGCCTGTGCCGGCGCATCCACCGGCTGCTGTCCCGTCGCGCGCTGCTTTATACCGAGATGGTGACTGCCCCGGCGCTGGTTTACGGCGACCGGGCGAAGCTGCTGGATTTCGACGCGGGCGAGCATCCCGTGGCGCTGCAACTGGGCGGCTCGGACCCGGCGCAGCTGGCCGAGGCGGCGCGGATCGGCGCCGATTGGGGCTATGACGAGATCAACCTGAATGTCGGCTGCCCCAGCGACCGGGTGCAATCGGGCTGTTTCGGCGCCGTGCTGATGACCCGGCCCGAACTGGTCGCCGAATGCGTCGCGGCGATGATCGCCGCCAGCCCCGTCGAGGTCACGGTGAAATGCCGCATCGGCGTGGACGAGCAGGATCCCGAGGCGGTTTTGCCCGACTTCATCGCCCGCATGCGCGAGGCGGGCGTGCGCCGCATGGCCATCCATGCCCGCAAGGCCTGGCTCCAGGGCCTGTCGCCGCGCGAGAATCGCGAGGTCCCGCCGCTGGATTATCCGCTGGTGCATCGCATGAAGCAGGCGTTCCCGGACCTGCACCTGTCGATCAACGGCGGCATCGCCTCGCTCGACGCCGTGCGCGATCATCTGGCGGCGATGGACGGCGTGATGATCGGGCGCGCGGCCTATCACCAGCCCTGGGACATGCTGGGCCAGGCCGACCGGCTTTGGGGCGAGGAGCCGCGCTTTGCCGATCCGCTGGAGGCAGCGCGGGCGCTGCGCGACCTGGTCGGGGCGCATCTGGCAGCGGGCGGGCGGTTGCACCAGGCGACGCGGCACATGCTGGGCCTGTTCCACGGCCGCCCCGGCGCGCGCGGCTGGCGGCGGCAATTGTCCGAAGGCGCGTCGCGCGCCCGCGACCGGGCCGAGGCGCTGGCTGTCTATGACGCCGCGCTGGCCGAGGTCATGGCACCGGCCTGACCGTGCCCTCCTGAGCGGCCCAGGCCCGCATCGCCCGCACCAAAGCCCGGCGCCGCAGCGGCTGGCGCGCGCTGTCGAGATAATAGGCCAGCATCAGTTCGCCGATCAGGAAGCGCAGGATCGGCGCCTGATCCGGGGCCAGAAGGCCCGGCACGCCGGTCAGGGCCAGCCAGTCGGGCAGGGCGATCCCGTCCCGCACCCGCGCCGGCGGCTGCTCGCGCCGGCTTTCCAGCCAGACCAGCAACCGCGCCATGTCGCGGGCCAGCGCCATGACCGTGCAGCCCTGCATGTCGATGGCAGTCAGCCGCAGCACGCCCGGGCGGGGAGTGTCGGCGAACAGGTTGTCGGGCGTCAGGTCGCCGTGGCAAAGCCCGCGCTCGACCGCGGCGCCGCGCAGCAGCTCGGCTTCGGAACGCATCCGCCGCATATGGCCGGCCACCAGGTCGCCGTCGATCCAGCCGCCCGAGGCAGCGGCGATCCGCGCCTCCAGCCCGTTCAGCCAGAAGCGCGGGCCGAACCTGCCGCGGGCGCGTGTCGGAGCGGCCAGTTGGCGCAGCCACGCCCCCATGCGGGCGATAAGCGCGGCGCGCTCTGCCTTGCCGGCCTCGGCCAGCAACTCGGCGACCGGACGGCCCGGCGCCGGGGCGGTGATCAGGATGCCCTGTTCGGGCAGCGCCAGCAGGGGCGGGGCGACGGCATCGAGGTCCTGGCCCAAAGCCAGCGCCGCCGCGTGCAGACGGGCCTCGGCCTGACGCACGCTGGCCGCCGGTTCGGTGCCGCAGAACAGTTTCAGCCAGGCCGGGCGGCCGTCCAGCCGGACCTGTATGACCAGCCGGTCGGAGCGGTCGCGCACCAGGCGCAGCGGCTCGACCCCCGGCAGGGCGGCCAAGGGATCAGGCGCGTTCGGCAGCCTTGGCCTCGTTCCACAGCGCGTCCATCTCGGCCAGGTCGCTGTCCTGCGGGTGGCGGCCCTGCGCGGCCAGCGCCGCTTCGATGGACTGGAAGCGGCGGGTGAACTTGGCATTCGCCAGGCGCAGCGCCTCCTCTGGGTCGATATCCAGGTGCCGGGCCAGATTCGCCATCACGAACATCAGGTCGCCGAATTCCTCGGTCAAATGCGCGTGATCGGCGCTGTGCCTGGCCTCGACCAGTTCGCGGGTCTCCTCGGCGATCTTGTCCAGCACGTCGGCCGGGCCGGGCCAGTCGAAACCGACGCGGGCGGCGCGGTTTTGCAGCTTGATCGCGCGGGTCAGCGCCGGCAGGCCAAGTGCCACCCCGTCCAGCACGCCCTTTTCGGCCTTGGCGGCGCGTTCGCGTGCCTTGATCGCTTCCCAGTCCTTGATCTGCTGGGCGGCCGACTTGTCGCGGGATTCGTCGCCGAAGATATGCGGGTGGCGGTCGATCATCTTGTCCGAGATGTTGGCCACCACGTCGGCGAAATCGAACATGCCCGCTTCTTCGGCCATTTGCGCGTGGAAAACCACCTGGAGCAGCAGGTCGCCCAGCTCGCCGGGCAGTTCCTCCCAGGCCTCGCGCGTGATGGCGTCGGCGACCTCATGCGCCTCTTCGATGGTATAGGGCGCGATCGAGGTGAAGTCCTGTTCGATGTCCCAGGGGCAGCCGCTCTGCGGGTCGCGCAGCGCCGCCATGATCGCCAGCAGGCGGCGGATGCCGGTGCGGTCCGCTGCGTCATGGGCCAGCGCGGGATGGGTCGCCTTGTCCTCAGCCATCGTGATCCCCCTTGGTCGGCTTGGCCCGCATTGACCTGCCACATGCGCGGCCCCATGTCCACGCCAGTCCACGCCGCGTTACGCCCCCCGCCGGGTCCGGGCTTTCTTGCCATCGCTCCGAGCCGCGGATAGGGTGCGCGCCAATTCCGCCGGGGGACCGCCCGGAGATCGACAGCACAGGGATAGACTTAATGCTCGTGACCCCCGCCTATGCCCAGGCCGCAGGAGGCGCTTCCGGCGCCGCAGGACTTGCCTCGTTCCTGCCGCTCATCCTGATCTTCGTCATCATGTATTTCCTGATGATCCGCCCGCAGCAGAAGCGCATGAAGGAACATCGCGCCATGGTCGAGGCGCTGAAGAAGGGTGACGAGATCGTGACCCAGGGCGGGCTGATCGGCAAGGTCACCTCGGTGCGCGAGAACGAGCTCGAGGTCGAGATCGCCCCCGGCGTCAAGGTTCGCGTGATCCGCTCGACCGTGACCGGGCTCGTGAACCGCACCCAACCTGCCGCTGCCAACAGCTGAAGGCCGCATTCCCGCCATGCTGGACATCCCGTTCTGGAAGCGTCTGCTGATCCTGGGCCTTGTCGCCCTGGGCCTGCTCTATGCCACGCCGAACCTGTTCTACACCAAGGTCGAGCAGCATAACGACGCCATCACCGCCGCCGAACGCAACGGTTTCGAAACCCCCGAGGAGGCCGCGGCCCGCGCCGGCTGGCCGGACTGGCTGCCTTCGGGTCTGGTCAACCTGGGCCTCGACCTGCGGGGCGGCGCCCATCTTCTGGGCGAGGTGCATGTCCAGGATGTCTACAAGGCGCGCATGGATTCGCTCTGGCCGGAACTGCGCGACGCGCTGGTGGCGCAGCGCGAGGTGGTGGGCGCCGTCCGCCGCGTCCAGGCGCCCGAGGGCCAGCTGGCGGTCGAGATCGGCAATCCCGAGCAGATGGCCAAGGCGGTCGAGATCGCCCGCGGCCTTGCCACGCCCGTCGCCTCGCTGACCGGCGCGGGGCAGAGCGACCTTGCGATCTCGGCCAGCGGCAACCGGCTCAACGTGCAGCTTTCGGATGCGGAAAAGGCCGCGACCGATGATCGCACCGTGCAGCAGTCGCTGGAGATCATCCGCCGCCGCATCGACGAGGTCGGCACGCGCGAACCGACGATCATGCGCCAGGGCAAGGACCGCATCCTGATCCAGGTGCCCGGCATCGGCTCGGCCGAAGAGCTCAAGCAGCTGATCGGCACCACGGCGAAGCTGACCTTCAACCCGGTGGTCAGCCGCACCGCCGACGCCAATGCGCGTCCCGGCCCCGGCAATGTGCTGCTGCCCTCGATGGACGAACCCGGCGTCTTCTACGTCATCGAGGAAAGCCCGGTCGTCACCGGCGAGGAGCTGACCGATGCCCGGCCGAGCTTCGATCAGAACGGCCAGCCGGCGGTGGATTTCCGCTTCGGCCCCTCGGGGGCAAAGCGGTTCGGGGCCTATACCTCGGCCAATATCGGCCAGCCCTTCGCCATCGTGCTGGACAACCAGGTGATCTCGGCGCCGGTGATCCGGCAGGCGATCACCACCGGCTCGGGCCAGATTTCCGGCGCGATGAACGTGGAGGAATCGACCCGCCTGGCCGTGCTGCTGCGCGCGGGTGCCCTGCCGGCGCAGATGACCTTCCTCGAGGAACGCACCATCGGCCCGGAACTGGGGCAGGATTCGATCGATGCGGGCCGGCTGTCCTCGATCATCGCCACGGTCGCCGTGGTGGCCTATATGGTCGCGAGCTACGGGCTGTTCGGCGTCTTTGCCTCGATCGCGGTGATCGTCAACGTCATCCTGATCCTGTCGGTCATGTCGATGATGGGGGCGACGCTGACGCTTCCCGGCATCGCCGGCATCGTGCTGACCGTCGGCACGGCGGTCGATGCCAACGTCATCATCTATGAGCGCATCCGCGAGGAATTGCGCGCCGGCAAGCGCATCATCAAGGCCATCGACGACGGCTTCAGCGAGGCGATGTCTGCGATCATCGACGCCAACGTCACCAGCTTCATCGCCGCCGCGGTGATGTTCTTCCTGGGCTCCGGCCCGGTCAAGGGCTTCGCGGTCACGCTGACCATCGGCCTGGTTACCTCGGTCTTTACCGCCATCTACCTGACGCGGTTGATGATCGTGTTCTGGCTGGAATGGCGCAAGCCCAAAGAACTGATCTTGTAAGGGAGCAGGACCATGGCATTTCGTCTGAAACTCGTTCCCGACAACACGTCCTTCAACTTCTTCCGCTGGCAATGGCTGACCTTCGGCGTCTCGGCGGCGGCCATGGTCGGCTCGGTCCTGCTTCTGCTGGTGATGGGGCTGAACTTCGGCATCGACTTCAAGGGCGGCACCACCATCCGCACCGAAAGTCCGACGGCTTTCGAGGTCGGCGACTATCGGCAGGCGATGAGCGATCTGGACCTGGGCGATGTCTCGATCACCGAGGTCTTCGACCCCGCCTTCGGCACCACCAAGCACGTCGCCATGATCCGCATCGGCACCACGGACGAGACCGGCTCGGTCACGCCCGAACAGCTGAACGAGATCGAGGCGGCGCTGAAGACCGTCGATCCGCAGGTGGTCTTTGCCGCCGTGGAATCGGTCGGCCCCAAGGTCTCGGGCGAGCTGATCAAGACCGCCCTCTATGCGGTGGGTGCGGCGACCATCGGCATCATGTTCTATATCTGGCTGCGCTTCGAATGGCAGTTCGCGCTGGGGGCGGTGATCTCGCTGATCCATGACGTGCTGCTGACGGTCGGGCTGTTCTCGCTGTTCCAGCTGCGCTTCGACCTGACCACCATTGCGGCGCTGCTGACCACGCTGGGCTTTTCCTGCAACGATACGGTCGTGGTCTTCGACCGGCTGCGCGAGAACCTGATCAAGTACAAGACGCGGCCCCTGCTCGACCTGATGAACCTGACCTGCAACGAGACGCTGTCGCGCACCATCATGACCGCCGTCACCACCGCCATCGCCCTGACCGCGATGCTGATCTTCGGCGGCGACGTGATCCGCGACTTCGTCATCGCCATGCTCTGGGGCGTGATCGTCGGCTGCTATTCGACGATCTATGTCGCCAAGAACATCGTGCTGTGGCTGGGCGTCAAGCGCGACTGGTCCAAGCCCGATCCCAAGGAAAAGGCGCCGGGCGAGGAAATCCCCGCCGCCTTCCGGGACGCGCCCTGATGCCCAGCATGGTGCCGACGGAATTTGCCGGGGCCGTGCCGGTAGACGGGTACGGCCCCGGCTTCTTTCGCGTCGGCGGCGTCGTGCATCACGGTGCGGTGATCGTCACCGCCGCGGGCGTGACGCCCTGGGGCGGGCTCGAGGACCGCGCCGCCCTGCTGGCGCTGGCCGGCCGGGTGGATGTGCTTTTCCTCGGCATGGGAGCCGATATCGCCTTTCCGCCGCCCGCGCTGACCGCGGCGCTGGAGGAGGCCGGGGTGATGGCCGAGCCGATGAGCTCGCCCTCGGCCGCGCGCAGCTACAATGTCACGCTGTCGGAAGGCCGGCGCGTGGCCTGCGCGCTGGTCCCGTTATGAGCCTGCTCGCGGTCCGCGACCTCGCCGTGGCGCGGGGCGGGCTGCGCGCCGTCGAGGGCGTCAGCTTCAGCCTGGACCCGGGCGGCGCGCTGGTGCTGCGCGGGCCGAACGGCATCGGCAAGACCACGCTGCTGCGCACGCTGGCCGGTTTGCAGCCCGCAGTTGCGGGCGTGATCGAGGCCGCGCCAGACGCCATCGCCTATGCCGGCCATTCCGACGGGCTGAAACCGGCGCTGACCGTGACCGAGAACCTGCGTTTCTGGTCCGAGATCTTCGGCGGTCCCGACATCGCCGCCGCGCTGGAGGCGATGAACCTGCGCGAGCTGGCCGCGCGCCCCGCCCATGCGCTGTCCGCCGGGCAGAAACGACGGCTGGGGCTGGCGCGGCTGATGGTGACCGGGCGTCCGGTCTGGCTGCTCGATGAGCCGACGGTGTCGCTGGACCGCGCTTCCGTGGCTCTGTTCGCCGCCATGCTGCGCGCCCATCTGGGCCGGGGCGGGGCAGCGGTGATCGCCACCCATATCGAACTGGGCCTGCCCGAGGCCGAGATCCTCGAGCTTGGCCCCTATCGCGCCAGGGAAACCCGCCGCGAGTCGCGCCCAGCCGGCTTCAACGAGGCGTTCGGATGAGGGCGGGCGGATGAGGGCGCTGCTGATCCGCGATCTGCGGCTGGCCACGCGCGCCGGCGGCGGCTTTGGCCTGGCGCTGGCGTTTTTCCTGATCGTCTGCACGCTGGTCCCCTTCGGCGTCGGCCCCGAGGGCGGCACCCTGTCGCGGATCGCGCCCGGCATCCTCTGGGTCGGGGCGCTGCTCTCCTGCCTGCTGTCGCTCGACCGCATCTTCGCGCTGGATTTCGAGGACGGCTCGCTGGACCTGCTGGCGACCGCGCCGCTGCCGCTGGAGGGTGCGGTGGCGATCAAGGCGCTCGCGCATTGGCTGGTCACCGGCCTGCCGCTGGCGCTGTCGGCGCCGGTCTTCGCGCTGCTTCTGCACCTGCCGGGCCCGGCCTATCCCTGGCTTGTCGCCTCGCTGATCCTCGGCACGCCGGCGCTGTCGATGCTCGGCGCCTTTGGCGCCGCGGTGACGGTCGGGCTGCGCCGCGGCGGGCTTTTGCTGTCGCTGCTGGTGCTGCCGCTCTATGTTCCGACGCTGATCTTCGGCGCCGAGGCGGTGCGGCGCGGTGCCGCAGGGGCCGATCCGGTGGCGCCTCTGGTCTTCCTCGCGGCGATCACGCTCGCCACATTGGCTCTGGCGCCCTTTGCCGCGGCGGCTGCGCTGCGTGTCAATCTGCGGTGAGGGCGGCGTCGAGCCACTTGAGCGGGCGGCGTGCCCGATTTAGGAAGCAAACATGTCGATCTGGGAATATGCCAACCCCGTCAAGTTCATGCGCACCTCGGGCGCCATCCTGCCATGGGTGGTGGCCGGCGCGGCGCTTTGCACCGTGGCGGGGCTGGTCTGGGGCTTTCTGACCCCCGAGGATTACAAGCAGGGCTCGACGGTCAAGATCATCTTCCTGCATGTGCCTGCGGCGCTGATGGCGATCAACATCTGGCTGATGATGCTGGTCACCTCGCTGATCTGGCTGATCCGGCGCCACCATGTCAGCGCCCTGGCCGCCAAGGCCGCAGCACCCGTGGGCGCCGTGATGACGCTGATCGCGCTGATCACTGGGGCGATCTGGGGCCAGCCGATGTGGGGGACATGGTGGGAATGGGATCCGCGGCTGACCTCGTTCCTGATCCTGTTCCTGTTCTACCTGGGCTACATGGCGCTGTGGGAGGCGGTCGAGAACGCCGACAGCGCCGCCGACCTGACCGGGGTGCTATGCCTGGTCGGCTCGGTCTTTGCGCTGCTGTCGCGCTATGCGGTGAATTTCTGGAACCAGGGCCTGCACCAGGGAGCCTCGCTGTCCCTGGCGCCGGGCGAGCGCATGGCGGCGGTCTATCGCTATCCGCTCTACCTGACCATGGCGGGGTTCTTCCTGCTGTTCCTGGCGCTTTTGCTGATCCGCACCCGCACCGAGATCCGCCGCCGTCGTCTGGCCGCATTGCTGGCAAGGGAGAATCGTGCATGACCGAACTTGGCAGATATGCCGGAACCGTCCTGGCCGCCTATGGCGCCAGCCTGGTGCTGCTGGTCGGCATCATCGTCCAGACCGTGCTGGCCAATGCCCGCGCCCGCCGCGAATTGCAGGAGCATGAACGCCGTGGCTAGGATTTCGCCGATGATGCTGCTGCCGGTGGCGGTCTTCGCCGGCTTCGCCGCGCTGGCCGGCTGGGCCTTGATGCGCGATGATCCCGACGCGCTGCCTTCGGCCATGGTCGGGCGCGAGGCGCCCTCGGTCGGCGAGACCACGCTGCCGGACAAGGTGCAGCTGACCGACGGGATGCTGCGCCAGCCGGGCGTGAAGCTGGTGAATTTCTGGGCCAGCTGGTGCCCGCCCTGCCGTGCCGAGCATCCGACCCTGACCGAGCTTTCGGCCCGGCTTCCGGTCTATGGCGTGGACCTGAAGGATCCCGAGGGGGCCGCGCTGGGATTCCTGTCCGAACACGGCGATCCGTTCCATGCGCTGGCCACCGATCCGCGGGGGCGGGTGGCGATCGACTGGGGCGTGACCGCGCCGCCCGAGACCTTCATCATCGACGGCTCGGGCCGCATCCTCTATCGCCATGCCGGCCCGCTGGTGCGCGAGGATTACACGAACCGCTTCCTGCCCGAGCTGGAAAAGGCGCTGGCGGCCGAATGATGGCGGTGCTGGCCGGGGCGGCGGCCTTGCATGGGTATTTGAGCAACGAAGAAGAGCCCGGGTTGCGCCTTGGGGCGCCGTCGCATGAGTATTTGGGAAACGGTGAAAGTGCGGGCGTTGTGGTAGGGCTTTCCAAGCCGGGAGCCGGGCGCTAAGACGGCCGGGCTTGCAAGAGGGCCGCCATGTCGCAGAACCAGACGACCATCGCTCCGCAGCCTGGCATCATGGAGATCTCGCTTTACGAAGGCGGGGCTTCGAAGGTGGCCGGGGTCGAGAATGTCGTGAAGCTTTCCTCGAACGAGAACCCCTTCGGGCCTTCGGACAAGGCGCGCGAGGCGGTGATCCGTGCTGCGCACAGCCTGCATCGCTATCCGAATACCGACCATGCCGGGCTGCGCGCCGCCATCGGCGAGGTGCACGGGCTGGACCCCGACCGCATCATCTGCGGCGTGGGCTCGGACGAGATCATCCATTTCCTCTGCCAGGCCTATGCCGGGCCGGGAACCGAGGTTCTGTTCACCGAGCATGGTTTCCTGATGTATCGCATCTCGGCCCATGCCGCGGGCGCGACCCCGGTGCAGGTGGCCGAGCGCGACCGGGTGACCGATGTGGACGCGCTGATCGCCGGCGCGACCCCACGCACGCGGCTGATCTTCGTCGCCAATCCGAACAACCCGACCGGCACCATGATCGGCCTGCCGGAGCTGGAGCGGCTGGCCCGCGCCGTGCCGCAGGCGATCCTGGTGGTCGATGCCGCCTATGCCGAATATGTCGAGGATTACGACGGCGGCGCGGATCTTGCGACGCGGCTGCCCAACGTGTTCATGACCCGGACTTTCTCGAAGATCTACGGGCTGGGGGGCTTGCGCGTCGGCTGGGGCTACGGCCCGCGCGAGATCGTCGATGTGCTGAACCGCATCCGCGGCCCCTTCAACCTGTCCAATGTCGCGTTGGAGGGGGCCGAGGCCGCCATGCGCGATCGCGAGCACATCGCCCGCTGCCAGGCCGAGAATGCCCGCATGCGCGCCTGGCTGGCCGAGGCGCTGGCCGAGAAGGGCGTGCCTTCGGACACCTCCTGCGCGAATTTCATCCTGGCGCGCTTTGCCGATGCCGGGACCGCGGGGGCCTGCGACGACTATCTGAAGGCGCAGGGGCTGATCGTGCGCCGCGTCGCCGGCTACGGCCTGCCGCATTGCCTGCGCATCACCGTGGGCGACGAGGCCTCCTGTCGGCGCGTCGCCCATGTCATCGGCCAGTTCATGGCCGAGCGCGCGGGGAGCCGCTGATGGCCGCGATCTATGACCGGGTGGCGCTGATCGGGCTGGGGCTGATCGCCGGTTCGATGTCACTCGCCATGCGCGAGGCCGGGCTGGCGCGCGAGGTGGTGGGCCATGCCCGCAGCCCCGAGACCCGCGCCGTCGCGCGCGAGATCGGGCTGGTCGATCGCGTTGTCGAGAGTGCCGGCGAGGCGGTCAAGGGCGCCGACCTGGTGGTTCTGGCGGTGCCGGTTGGCGCCATGGGCGCGGTCGCGGCCGAGATCGCGCCGCATCTGAAGCCGGGCGCGACGGTAACCGATGTGGGCTCGGTCAAGCAGGCGGTGATCGAGGCGGTGGCGCCGCATATTCCGGTGGGCGTGCATTTCATCCCGGGCCATCCGCTGGCCGGGACCGAGCATTCCGGCCCGCGCTCGGGCTTTGCCTCGCTGTTTCGCAACCGCTGGTGGCTGCTGACCCCGGTCGAGGGCAGCGATCCGGCGGCGGTCGAGCGGCTGTCGGTGCTGATCCGCGCCATGGGCGCCAATGTCGAGGCGATGGACGCCGCGCATCACGACCTGGTGCTGGCGGTGACCAGCCACACGCCGCACCTGATCGCCTATACCATGGTCGGGGTGGCGGATCACCTCAAGCGGGTGACCGAAAGCGAGGTCATCAAATATTCCGCCGCCGGTTTCCGGGACTTCACCCGCATCGCCGCCTCGGACCCGACCATGTGGCGCGACGTGTTCTTGCAGAACAAGGAGGCGGTTCTGGACATCCTGGGCCGCTTCACCGAGGAGCTGTTCGTGCTGCAACGTGCCATCCGCATGGGCGACGGGCCGCATCTGCACGATTACTTCACCCGCACCCGGGCGATCCGGCGCGGCATCATCGAGGCCGGGCAGGACACCGCGGCGCCCGATTTCGGCCGCAGCCTGGCGGCGGGAGAGGCGCCCAAACCCTAGCGGCGCGGGAACAGCGGTGCCGGGCCGAGCACCATCGGGCCAAGGCTCATCTTGCCGTCGGCAAAGCTCAGCGGCAGGCGCAATTCGCCCTCGGCCGGGGGCGGAAAGCGGAAGCCGGCATCCTCCGGCAGCGGCAGGTCCGAAATGTTCTTCAGCATGGTTCCGGCCAGCGTCACCACCTTGGGCGGGATCAGCCCGGCCGTGGCGGCGGCTTGCAGCAGCGGTCCTGCATCGGCGGTATAGAGCGCGACCCGGCCCCGGGCGCGGCCCTGCGCATCCGCATCGATCCGGCCGAGGATGCGCGCCTGTACCGCGCCCAGGCGCAATTCGGCATGGTCGAGTTGCAGGCCCACTGGCAGCGGCGCCAGATCGGGCGCCAGCGTCGCGGGCCGGGGCAGGGCGTCCAGCCAGACCCGGCCGGTCACGGTCAGGCTCAGCCGGCCCGGCAGGGGCAGGGTCGCGACCAGGCCCGGCTCCAGATCGTCGAGCCGGAGGTTCAGATCATAGGCGGCGGCCGCATCGGGCGGCGCTTCCGCCTCCAGCGCCGCCAGTTCCGCATCGGCTTGCAGCCCCTTCGCCAGTTCCGCCCCCTGAAGCGTCAGCATGCCGGTCTCGATCCCGGCCGAGGCCATGCCCATGCCGTTCAGCGGCTGCACGCGCATCCGGGCCGTGGCATCGGCCAGCCCAAGCTCCAGCGGGCCGGAGCCGGAATCCAGCCTCGCCTGGGGTGGCAGGGCCAGCCGCAGCGTGGTCGGGCGCAAGGGGGTCAGCCAAAGCTCGGCCTGCGGCAGTTCGATCCGGCCGGCATCGGTCTGCAACGCCAGCGCCAGAGCCCGCACCCCGATCCGCCCCGGCTCGCGCAATTCCTGCACCGCGCCCAGTTCCGCCATGGGCTCTTGGGCCGCGATCCGGCGCAATTGCTGCGCCACCAGGCTTTCACCGCCCAGCCAGAGCCCGCCCAGGATCAGGACAAGAACGACCAGGGGGGCAAACAGTCGGCGCATCGTATCCTCGCGGTATTCATGGCGTCTTGGAACGCCGGCCATGCTGTCCTAAGTTTTTCCTGACCGAATTATCTAGGGCACCGGGGTAAAGAATGGGTGAACGGCCGCAGCATTGGGTCTTTGCCTATGGCTCGCTGATGTGGGATCCGGGCTTTGCCGTGGCCGAAATGGCGCCCGCCCGGCTCGAGGGCTATGCCCGCAGCTTCTGTCTGCGCTCGGTGGTCTATCGCGGCACCAGCGAGGTGCCGGGGCTGGTGTTGGGCCTTGATGCCATGGCGGGCGCGCATTGCCGCGGCCTGGCGCTGCGCGTGGCCGAGCCGGAATGGGAGGAGACCCTGGCGGGTCTGCGCGCGCGCGAGCTGACCACCAATGCCTATGTGGAACTCTCTCTGCCGCTGGCGCTGGAGGACGGGCGCCGGGTCGAGGCGATCACCTATGTCATCCGCCGCGACCATGACCAATATGCCGGCGCCATGGACCTGCACGAGCAGGCCCGGATCATCGCCCGGGCGCAGGGCGGGCGCGGACCGAACGCGGATTACCTGTTCAACACCGCCCGGCACCTGGAGCAGATGGGCATCGAGGACCTGGCCATGGCCGAGCTGGCGCGGCAGGTGCGCGGGCTGTTGCAGCCCGGGCAGAAATAGCGACGATCCGATCCGGCCACGGCGCTTGGCAGCCGCGGGTCCGGGCTCTACAGTCGGGGCGGAAAGCTGCAAGGGGGTCGAACTTGTCCCGAACCGACGCTGAACCGCCCGAGGATCCGCCGGCCGCGCCGGAAGGCCGCCGCTCTCGCGCCGCCCGGCTGGCGGCGACGCGCGAGGGGGGGCCGGGCGGGACCGGCCCTGCGCAGCCGCAATTCTCGCAGCCGGTGCGGCAGATCGTGCTGATGCTGATCGTGCTGGTGCTGGTGGTGGCCGGGGCCTGGTTCGCCTATGGCCGGATCCTGTCGATCTTTCACTCGAACGAATATCTCAACGGGCTGATCCTGGCCGTTTTCGTCATGGGCGTGCTGGGCTGTTTCTGGCAAGTGGCCGAGCTGGTGAAATCCGTCAGCTGGATCGAGCGTTTCGCCGCCCACCGCCGCAATGCCGCCGAACGCGGCGTCAGCGCAGCCGAGCCGGCCGGGCCGGATGACGCGCCGCGCCTGCTGGCGCCCCTGGCCGCGCTTCTGGGCCAGCGCGGGCCGGTGGGCGGGGCGATCTCGACCGAATCCTCGCGCTCGATCCTGGAATCGGTGGCGACGCGGATCGACGAGGCGCGCGACATCACCCGCTACTTGGCGAACCTGCTGATCTTTCTGGGCCTGCTGGGAACGTTCTACGGGCTTGCCACCACGGTGCCCGCGGTGGTGGACACGATCCGCGCGCTGGCACCGCAGGAAGGCGAGTCCGGGCTCGAGGTGTTCAACAAGCTGATGACCGGGCTGGAATCGCAGCTCGGCGGCATGGCGACGGCCTTTTCCAGCTCGCTGCTGGGTCTGGCGGGCTCGCTGGTGGTCGGGTTGCTGGAGCTGTTCGTCGCCCATGGCCAGAACCGCTTCTATCGCGAGCTCGAGGAGTGGATGTCGGGCTTTACCCGCATCGGCCTGGGCGGCGCCGAGGGGCAGGGGCTGGGCGAGGCGGCGCTGGCCGGCTTCATCGAGCGGGTCGAGGCGCAACTGGCCGGGTTGCAGGACTTCTACCTGCGCCGCGATGAATTGCGCGACCAGGAGGCGGCCGCTGCCGATCAGCGCTCTCTGGCGCTGGCCGAGGGGGTGGAGCGGCTGGCCGGTCTGCTCGGCTCGGACCGCGACCGGCTGGGCGAGACGCTGGCCGCCGAGCGCGCGGCCACGGCGCAGGCGCTGGCCGGGGTGGAGCGGGCCATCGGCGGGCTGGCCGAGCCGCGCCGCGACCCGGATCTGGTCGCGCTGCTCGACCGGCTGGCCGAGGGGCAGGATCGGCTTGCTGCCGAACCGCGGCATGATCCGGCCCTGCCCGCGGTTCTGGAGCGAATTGCCGAGGGACAGACGCGGCTTGCGGCCCTGGCCGAGGCGCCGCCGCAGCCGGGAATCGACGGCGCCATGGCCGAGGCGCTGGACCGGCTGGCCGAGGGCCAAGCCCGGCTGGCGGTCCTGACCGAGACCGCGGCGCCCGACAACTCCCGGCTGGTGCGCGTACTGGAGCGGCTGGCCGAGGGGCAGGACCGCATCCTGGAACAGGGCGCGCAGCGGCCGGCCCCCGCCCCCGTCTCGGGCGACGATCCCGAGGCGCGGATGCGGCTGCGCTCGATCGACGTGCAGCTGGGCCGGCTGGTCGAGGAAGCCGCCAGCGGCCGCGATGGGTTGATCGCCGAGTTGCGCAGCGACCTGGCGGCGCTGACCCGCGCCATCCGCAACCTGGAGCGCGGCGATGGGACTTAGCCGGGGCGGTGGCAACCGTTTCTCTGCGACGATCTGGCCGGGCTTCGTCGATGCGATGACGGCGCTGCTGATGGTCATGATGTTCGTGCTGACCATCTTTTTGCTGGTGCAATCGGTGCTGCGCGACCAGATCACCACCCAGGACAGCGAGCTGGACCAGCTTGGCCGGCAGGTGGCCGAGCTTTCGGACGCGCTGTCCACTTCGCAGGCGCGGGCAGCCACGCTGGACCGCGACCTGGCGGCCGAGCGCGAGCGGCTGCGGCGATCCGAGCAGGCCGTGACGGCCGCCCGGGCCGAAATCGACGCCCAGACCGAGGCCGCAAGGCTGGCCGCCGCTCGGCGCGAGGCGTTGGAGGCGCTGATCGGCGACCTGCGGCGCCGGGACGCCGAAACCCAGCAGCAACTGGACGAGACCGAGGCCGCGCGGCTGGCCGATGCTGCCGCCGCCGAGGCGCTGCGCGAGCGGCTGGCGAAATCCGATGCCGAGCTTGATGCCACCATGCTGGAACTGGAGGCGGTGCGAAAGCAGGCCGAGGAAACCCTGACCCTGCTGGCCGCCGCCGAGGCTGCCAAGCAGGAGCTGGGCGAACAGGCCGAGGCGCAGTCCAGCGAGGCCGAGAAGCAGGCCGCCCTGCTGGCCCTGGCCCGGCAGCAGCTTTCCGAGCAGGAGGCGCTGTCGGTCGAGGACCGGCGGCGGATGGCGGCGCTGAACCAGCAGGTGGCGCGGCTCAACGACCAGTTGGGCAGCCTGCGCGCGGTGCTGGATGCGGCCGGCGAGGAGCGCCGCGAGGCCGATTTGCGCGCCGAGGATCTGGGCCGGCAGCTGAACGTCGCGCTGCTGCGCGCCGCCGAGGAGGAGCGCAAGCGCCGCGCGCTGGAGGAGGAGGCGCGCGCCAAGGCCGAAGCCGAGGCGAAGGATCTGGCGCGCTATCGCTCGGAATTCTTCGGGCGGCTGTCGCAGATCCTCGAGGGGCGCGAGGGCGTGCAGGTCGTGGGCGACCGTTTCGTCTTCTCCTCGGAGGTGCTGTTTGCGCCGGGCGAGGCGACGCTGTCGCCCGAGGGCCGGACGCAGGTCGCGCGCGTGGCGGACATGCTCAGGCAGATCTCCGGCGACATCCCGCCCGAGATCGACTGGATGATCCGCGTCGACGGCCATACCGACAACCTGCCGCTTTCGGGGCAGGGGCGTTATCGCGACAATTGGGAACTCAGCCAGGCGAGGGCGCTGGCGGTGGTGCGCTACATGGTGGACGATCTGGGCTTTCCGGCCAATCGACTGGCGCCCGCCGGTTTCGCCGATACCCGTCCGGTGGCGCGGGGCGATACGCCCGAGGTCCGGGCCCAGAACCGCCGCATCGAGCTGAAGCTGACCGAGCGCTAGGCGCGTGGCAGGCCGCTGTCAGGCTGCGATGGCGCAGGCCGGTGCCGGATCAGCTTTCCTGCGGGGCGGTTTCGCGCGGCGGACGGCCGATGATGTCGCGCAGCGCGTCCAGCTCGATGAAATTGTCTGCCTGGCGGCGCAATTCGTCGGCGATCATCGGCGGCTGGCTGCGCATGGTCGAGACCACAGAGACCCGGACGCCCTGGCGTTGCAGCGCCTCGACCAGCGGCCGGAAATCGCCGTCGCCCGAGAACAACACCGCGTGATCCAGCCGCGGCGCCAGTTCCATGGCGTTGATGACCAGCTCGACATCCATGTTGCCCTTGACCTTGCGGCGCCCCAGCGCGTCGGTATATTCGCGCGCGGGTTTCGTCACCATGGAATAGCCGTTGTAATGCAGCCAATCGACAAGCGGGCGAATCGGTGAGTAATCCTCGTTCTCCAGCAATGCCGTATAATAATAGGCGCGGACCAGCTTGCCGCGCCGTTCGAATTCCTGCCGCAGCAGCTTGTAGTCGATATCGAAGCCCAGCGACTTTGCCGCAGCATAAAGATTCGACCCGTCTATGAACAACGCCAGCCGGTCGTCCTTGTAGAACACGATGCCCCCGAAATGTCTCGAAACCTAAGTCAGAAAGCGAACTTAGTCCTGGTTGCCCTGGGTGCAAACCTGCCTAGTTCGGCAGGTTTGCCGGCGGACAGCCTGCGTTTTGCCCTGCGCAAGATCTTGAAATTACCTGAGGTTGTGCCGGTGGCTGTCAGCCGATTCTGGTTTACCCCGGCATTTCCTGCCGGCTCGGGTCCCGAATATGTGAACGCGGCGGCGTCTTTTCGCTGCTCGCTTTCGCCTGAACAACTCCTGCGCGAGCTGCATGCGATCGAGGCCGAACTGGGCCGCAGCCGCGACGGCGCACGCTGGCAGTCGCGCGGGCTGGATCTGGATCTGCTGGCCCATGGCGATCTGGTGCTGCCCGATGTCCCGGCGCAGGACCATTGGCGCGGCCTGCCACCCGAGGAGCAGGCGCTGCACGCTCCCGAACGGCTGATCCTGCCGCATCCGCGCCTGCAGGACCGCGGCTTCGTGCTGATGCCGCTGGCCGAGATCGCGCCGAACTGGGTGCATCCGCGCCTGGGGCGCAGCGTGGCGCAGATGCTGGCAGCGCTTCCGCCTGAGGCCCTGGCGGAGATGCGGCCCGCAAGTGCTTGACATTTCCGTTCCGGGCGCCCAAATATCCGGCCTCGCCCCCTGCACCCCGATTCCAGCTGATAAGGTGACCGATGGCCCGCGTTACAGTCGAAGATTGCGTCGATAAGGTTCCGAACCGTTTTGACCTGGTAATGCTGGCGTCCCATCGCGCGCGCGAAATCGCGGCGGGCAGCCCGTTGACCGTCGATCGCGACAACGACAAGAACCCCGTCGTCGCGCTGCGCGAGATCGCGGACGAAACCCAGCCCGTGGACGATCTGCGCGAGCGCATGATCGAAGCCCATCAGACCCAGATCGAGGTCGATGAGCCCGAGGAGGACGCCATGGCGTTGCTGCTGGGCGCCGAGATGGACCGTCCGAAACCCGCCGACGAGGAATCGGAGGAGCGCATGCTGCGCATGATGCTGGAAGCACAGAGCAGGAACTGAATCCAAAGGTCTTCGGCACATCATGATCGACGTCGAAGACCTCATCGCGCTTATCCGCAATTACAACCCGCGCACCAATGCCGACCTGATCCGCGACGCCTATGAATACGGGCGTCGCATGCATGAGGGGCAGTTCCGCCACTCGGGCGAGCCCTATTTCACCCATCCGGTCGCCGTCGCCGCCATCCTGACCGAGATGCGGCTGGACGATGCCACCATCGTCACCGCGCTTTTGCACGACACCATCGAGGACACGCGCTCGACCTGGGCCGAGGTGGCGCAGATCTTCGGGCGCGAGATCGCCGATCTGGTCGATGGCGTGACCAAGCTGACCAATCTGCAACTCTCCGGGGCGCATTCCAAGCAAGCCGAGAATTTCCGCAAGCTTTTCATGGCCATGTCGCGCGATCTTCGCGTGATCCTGGTCAAGCTGGCCGACCGCCTGCACAACATGCGGACCATCAAGTCCATGCGCCTCGAAAAGCAGTCGCAGAAGGCGCGCGAGACCATGGACATCTATGCGCCGCTGGCCGGCCGCATGGGCATGCAATGGATGCGCGAGGAGCTGGAGGACCTGGCCTTCAAGGTCATCAACCCCGAGGCGCGCAATTCGATCATCCGCCGCTTCGTCAGCCTGCAACGCGAATCCGGCGACGTGATCCCCAAGATCACCGCCGATATCCGCGCAGAACTGGAGCGCGAGGGGATCGAGGCCGATGTCTATGGCCGCGCCAAGCGCCCCTTCAGCATCTGGCGCAAGATGCAGGAAAAGCAGCTTTCCTTCTCGCGCCTGTCGGACATCTACGGTTTCCGCATCATCACCCGGACCGAGCCGGATTGCTATCGCACGCTGGGCGTGATCCATCACCGCTGGCGCGCGGTGCCGGGCCGGTTCAAGGATTACATCAGCCAGCCCAAGGCGAACGGCTATCGCTCGATCCACACCACCGTCTCGGGCCGCGACGGCAAGCGGGTCGAGGTGCAGATCCGCACCCGGCAGATGCATGAGGTCGCCGAGGCGGGCGTGGCCGCGCATTGGGCCTATCGTGACGGGGTGCGCACCGCGAACCCCTTTGCCGTCGATCCGGGCGAATGGATCGCCAGCCTGACCGAGCGCTTCGGCGAGGAGGATCACGACGAATTCCTCGAGCATGTGAAGCTCGAGATGTATTCGGACCAGGTGTTCTGCTTCACGCCCAAGGGCGACGTGATCCCGCTGCCCAAGGGCGCGACGCCGCTGGATTTCGCCTATGCGATTCATACCCGGCTGGGAGCGTCCTGTGTCGGCGCCAAGGTGGACGGCATCCGCGTGCCCTTGTGGACGCGGCTGAAGAACGGCCAGTCGGTCGACATCATCGCCGCCTCGGGCCAGCGCCCGCAGGCGACCTGGCTCGACATCGTCGTCACCGGCCGCGCCAAGGCGGCGATCCGGCGCAGCCTGCGGCAAGAGGACCGGACCCGCTTTATCCGGCTGGGTTCGGAACTGGTGCGGGTGGCCTTCGAACATGTCGGGCGCAAGGTCAGCGACAAGGCGCTGCGCACCGCCGCCAAGACCATGGCGCTGCCCGATACCGACGAACTGCTGGCCCGCATCGGCAGCGCCGAGATCTCGGCCCATGACGTGCTGACCACGCTTTACCCCGAGCTGGCCGAAAAGCGCAGCGAGATCGACGCCAAGCGCGCCGTCGCCGGGCTAGAGGCAGACCAGGAATTCACCCGCGCCCCCTGCTGCAACCCGTTGCCGGGCGAGCGCATCGTCGGCATCACCTATCGCGGCAAGGGCGTGGTGATCCATGCCATCGACTGCCCGGTGCTGGCCGAATTCGAGGACAGCCCGGAACGCTGGGTCGACCTGCATTGGCGCGAGGGCCAGCACCCGGCCGCCTATTCGACCATGCTGTCCCTGACCATCCGCCATGATGCCGGGGTGCTGGGCCGGATCTGCACGCTGATCGGCGCGCAGGGGGCGAATATCTCGGACCTGGAATTCATCGATCGCAAGCCGGATTTCTATCGCCTGCGGGTCGAGGTCGAGCTGCGCGACCGCGAGCATCTGCATGCGCTGCTGACGGCGCTGGAAACCGAAAGCGACGTGGCGCAGGTCTCGCGCATCCGGGATCCTTCCGCCCACATGAGCTGAGGGCGCGGCGGCATGTTCAAGAGACGCAAGCCGCTGAGCTATGCTCAGATGTGGACCGAGATGTTCTATCCGCGCTCGGGCTGGAAGCGGGCGTCGAAATATGTGCTGCACCGGCTGCGGCGCCTGCCGGACCAGCCGCATCGGGTGGCGCGCGGCTGGGCCTGCGGCATCTTCATTTCGTTCACGCCGTTCTTCGGCTTTCATTTCATGGGCGCGGCGGCGCTGGCCTGGCTGATCCGCGGCAATATCCTGGCGGCGCTGCTGGGCACCTTCGTCGGCAATCCGCTGACCACGCCTTTCATTGCGCTGACCTCGGTGGGGCTGGGGCGCTGGATGCTGGGGGTCGAGGGCAAGTTCACCCCGCATCTGATCTTTGACGAATTCACCCGGGCCGGCAGCGAGCTGTGGAACAACCTGCTGGCGCCGCTGAGCGCGGAACGCACGGCGCATTGGGACCAGCTCATGCAATTCAACGAGCAGATCTTCCTGCCCTATGCGGTGGGGGGCGTGCTGCCCGGCCTCGCAATCTCGGTCGCGGCGCATTACCTGACCGTGCCGCTGATCAAGGCCTATCATCGCCACCGCGAAAGGCAGATGGCCGAGCGCATCGCCCGCGCCAAGGCCCGGCGTGAGCGTGAACTGGCGGAAAAGCGCTAGAAGCCCAGCCGGTCGCGCAGCGAATACCAGCTCATCCCGGCGACCAGCAGCGGCCAGCGCAGCGCCGCGCCGCCGGGAAAAGAGGGCGAGGGCAGGGCTGCCATGGTATCGAAGCCCTCGCTTTGGCCCTGCACGGCTTGCGCCATCAGCTTGCCGGCCAGCGTCGCCAGCGCCAACCCGTGGCCGGAATAGCCGCTGGCCGACAGGCAATTCGGTGCCGGCCGGGCAAAGCAGGGCATGCGGTTCATGGTGATCGCCAGCGTGCCGCCCCAGGCATGGGTCAGCGCCACATCGGCAAGGCCGGGATAGATCTCCAGCAGCGGCTTGCGCACCTTGGCGGCAATGTCAGCGGGAAAGCGATAGCTGACATTCTCGCCCCCGCCGAAGATCAGCCGCCCCTCGGCATCGAGCCGCCAGTAATTCACCACGAATTTCGTGTCATGCACGCCGATGGGCCGGGTCAGCACCTCGGCAGCGCGCGGACCCAAAGGCTCGGTCGCGACGATGAAGTTGTTGATCGGCATGACGCGGGCGGCGACATGGGTGTCGAGATGACCCAGATAGCCATTGGCCGCCAGGATGACATGGTCGCAGATCACCCGGCCCTTGCCGGTCTGGACGATACTCTTTTCGCCGGTCTTTCGGCCGTGGCGGATGTGATGGACATGGCTCAGCTCGCGGATCCGCGCCCCGGCCGCAGCGGTCAGCCGGGCCATGCCGATGGCCAGGTTCAGCGGGTGCAGATGCCCGGCGCCATGATCGAGCTCGCCGGCGATATAGGCCTCCGAGGGCACCAGCGCGCGGAAGGCATCGCGGTCGAGCGGCTCGATCCGGTCATAGCCGTAATCGCGGGAAAGCCTGTCGATCATGGCACGGGCATGGTCGAACTCGGCGGGCTTGCGAAAGGCATGGGCGATGCCGTCCATCACCGGCACCCCTGAACGCGCCGCCAGATCGCGGGTCAGTCGCTTGGCCTCCTCGGCCATGTCCCAGAGCCGGCGGGCGGCCTCGCCCCCCGCCATCCGCTCCAGCTCATCGACCTCCAGCCGCTGGCCCGAGCCGAGCTGGCCGCCATTGCGCCCCGAGGCGCCGAAGCCGACGCGATGCGCCTCCAACACCACGACGTCGCGGCCCGCCTCGGCTAGGTGCAGCGCGGCGGAAAGCCCGGTATAGCCAGCGCCCACCACCACGACATCGGCGCGCTCCTCGCCGCGCTGCTGGGGAAAGGCGGGCAGTGGGTCGCGGGTCGCGGCATAGAGGCTGGGCGGATATTCCCCCAGCCGGTCGTTGGAAAACAGCAGATTCATGCTTCGGCTTTCACCGTTGTTCAAATACCCATCCGAACGGCGCGCATATCGCCCGGCCGCGCCCGGGGGTCACACGTTCAACAGCAGATGCTCGCGTTCCCAGGGGCTGATGACTTGCAGGAACTCCTTGTATTCGTTGCGCTTGACGGCCTGGTAGACGGCGATGAACTCGGTGCCCAGCACCTCGCGCATCGCCGCGTTCTCGTCCATCAGGTCCAGCGCATCGCCCAGATTATAGGGCAGTTCGTCCTCGGACATATAGGCATCGCCCAGACATTCGGAGCGCGGATTCTCGCCCTCGATCAGGCCCAGATAGCCGCAGGCCAGGCTGGCGGCGAGGCCCAGATAGGGGTTGCAATCCATGCCCGCCAGCCGGTTCTCGACCCGCCGCGCCTCCGGTTTCGAGACCGGCACGCGCAGCCCGGTGGTGCGGTTGTCGCGACCCCATTCCAGGTTGATTGGTGCCGCGAAATCGGGGACATAGCGGCGATAGCTGTTGACATAGGGCGCAAGCAGCGCCACCGCCGCCGGCAGGTGCTTCTGCATGCCGGCGATGAAGTGCATGAAGGCCGGCGTCTCGCGCCCCTGCTGGTCCGAGAAGATGTTGCAGCCATCCGTCAGCCCCACGACCGAGTGGTGGATATGCATGGCGCTGCCCGGCTCGCCCTCGATGGGCTTGGCCATGAAGGTGGCGAAACAGTCGTGGCGCAGCGCCGCCTCGCGGATCAGGCGCTTGAAATAGAAGATCTGGTCGGCCAGGGCGACCGGATCGCCGTGGTTGAGGTTGATCTCGACCTGGCCGGCGCCGCCTTCCTGAAGGATGCCGTCGATCTCGAAGCCCTGCGCCTCGGCGAAGTCGTAGATGTCGTCGATCACCTTGCCGTATTCGTCCACCGCTGACATGGAATAGGCCTGCTTGGCGGCGGCGCGGCGGCCGGTGCGGCCCATGGGCGGCATGATCGGCTGGTTCGGGTCGATGTTGCGCGCGACCAGGAAGAACTCCATCTCGGGCGCGACGATGGGGCGCCAGCCCTTTTGCCGATACAGGTCCACGATGCGCTTGAGCACGTTGCGCGGCGCGATGGGCACCGGGTTGCCGGACTGGTCGCTCACGTCGTGAATGACCTGCAAGGTCACGTCCGCCGTCCAGGGCGCCGCCGTCGCGGTCGAGAAATCCGGCGTCAGGATCATGTCCGGCTCGGTGAAGGCGCCCGAGGGGTTGTCGGCCCAGTCGCCGGTGATGGTTTGCAGGAAGATCGAGTTCGGCAGGTAGAACCGTTCCTGATGCGCGAATTTCGAGGCGGGCATGGCCTTGCCCCGCGCCACGCCGGCGATGTCGGCGACGATGCATTCCACCTCGTCCAGCCGCCGCCCGGCGACGTAATCCTGCGCGGCCTGCGGGGTTTCCTCGATCCAGTGCGATTTCATGCGGCCCCCTGCCGGATCTGCGCCCGGGCCCGGAAACCGGCGGGATCCTTGAAGAACGCCTCGATCCGGTCGGCGATGCCGGCCGATTGCCGCGGGGTGCCCATGCGGGCGCGGGCCTGGTCCAGCAGCGGCTCGGGCACCGTGCCGCGGGCGCGATGCTCGATCAGCCCTTCGATGAAGGCATCGGAAAATTCCGGATGCGCCTGCACGGTAAAGGCGCGGTCGTCATAGATGAGCGCGGCGTTCTCGCAAAAGCCGTTGCCGGCAAGCACCTGGGCGCTTTCCGGCCGGTGGATCACCTGGTCCTGATGCCAGGCGTTCAGCGTGACATTCTCGCCGCCGAAATCGTAATCCTGCGCACCGACGGCCCAGCCGGCCGGATGCTTTGTCACCCTGCCGCCAAGCGCCTGGGCGATGAGCTGGTGGCCGAAGCAGATGCCGACCAGCGGCACCCGTGCGGCATAGGCGGCGCGGACGAAGTCCTGAAGCGGCGGGATGAAGGCATGGTCCTCGTAGACGCCATGGCGCGAGCCGGTCAGCAGCCAGCCCTGTGCGTCATGGACGCCTTGCGGGAAGTCCATGTGCTCCACGTGATAGCTGGCGAATTCGAAGCCGCGCCCGGCAAGGAGCCGCTCGAACATGGTGTCATAGTCGCCCAGTTCGCCGCGAAGTTCCTCGGGCGATTGGCCGCATTTCAGGATGCCGATACGCATGGATTGGCCTGTCGGTTGTTCGCTCTCAAGCTAGTCGCGAGGGCGGGCGCGGGCAAGGGGGCTGCGACTTCCGCGGGGCTGGTCCATGCCCGCTGCCCGCGCTAGGCTGCCGGCGAAACCAGCAGAAAGGATCGGCCATGCCCGGACTTCGCCCCGATGTGGACCCCGAGGGATTGCAGGAATTCTCGGTCGTCTTCACCGACCGCTCGCTCAACCACATGTCGCAGAAATTCCAGGCTGCGATGCGCGACATCTCGGCCACGCTGCGCGAGGTCTATGGGGCGGAAGCCGTGGTGCTGGTCCCGGGCGGCGGCACCTGCGCCATGGAGGCGGTGGCGCGTCAGTTCGGCCGCGACGCCCATGCGCTGATCGTCAGGAACGGCTTTTTCAGCTATCGCTGGAGCCAGATCTTCGAGGCGGGCGGCTTTGCGCGCCAGACCACGGTGATGGCGGCGCGGCCGCAGGGCAACGAGCCGCGCGCGCCCTTTGCCCCCGCGCCTGTCGAGGAGGTGGTCGAGAAGATCCGCGACGCCCGCCCCGACGCCGTCTTTGCCCCGCATGTCGAGACGGCATCGGGCATGATCCTGCCCGACGCCTATATCAAGGCGCTGGCCGATGCCGCGCATGAGGTGGGTGCGATCATGGTGCTGGACTGCATCGCCTCGGGCGCGATCTGGGTCGATATGCGCGAAACCGGCGTGGACGTGCTGATCTCGGCGCCGCAAAAGGGCTGGTCGGCCTCGCCCTCGGCCGGGATGGTCATGCTGTCCCCGCGCGGGATCGAGCGACTGGAGACCACGGTCAGCGACAGCTTCGCGCTGGACCTGAAGAAATGGCGCGCGATCATGAAGGCCTATGAGGACGGCGGCCACGCCTATCACGCCACCCTGCCGACCGATGCGCTGCTGGGCCTGCGCGATGCGATGAACGAGACGCGCGAGATGGGCTTCGAGGCGGCGCGCGAGGCGCAATGGCGGCTGGGCGACGCGGTGCGCGAGGAGCTGGCGCGGCGCGGGCTGCGCTCGGTCGCGGCCGAGGGTTTTGCTGCGCCGGGGGTGGTGGTCTGCCATACTGACGACCCCGAGGTACAGAGCGGCCGCAAGTTCCTGGCCGCCGGCTATCAGATCGCTGCCGGCGTGCCCTTGCAGGTCGGCGAGGGCGAGGGCTTCCGCAGCTTCCGCATCGGGCTGTTCGGGCTCGACAAGCTGAAGGATGTCGAGGGCACGCTGGCGCGGCTGATCCCGGCCCTTGACGCGGCGCTTTGACGCGACGGCCGGGAAATCGCGGGGGCTCCGGGAACGATCTGCGCCTTTGCGGGTTGGCTATCCGAAAACCGATACAGCCCTGTGAAAGGACAATATCATGGCGAACCACGAAGCCACCGCCGACGAACTCAAGGCCAAGGCGCGCGATGCCGCTGACGATGTGGGTCGTCACGCCCGCCGTGCCGCCGATGAAGCGAACGAAGCTTTCGAGACCGCTCGCGAGCGCGGTGCCGAGCTTTACGAAACCGCCCGCGAGAAGGGTGCCGAGTTCGTCGAAACGGCCAAGAAGCGCGGTGCCGACTATGCGGAATCGGTGCGCGAGCGCGGCCATGAATATGCCGAGCGTGCCCGCGACGAGGCCCGGCGGCTTTATCGCCAGGGCGAACGCCAGGCGCATGAGGTCGCGGCCCATGCCGAGGAATATTACGACGAGGTCTCGGACATGGTGCGGCGCCATCCGGCGCAGGCCCTGGGGATCGCGGCCGGTGTCGGCTTCCTGCTGGGCCTGATCATCGCGCGCCGCTGAGCCCCGATGTTCGATTATACCAGGAACTTGCAGCTTGCCCTGACGGACAGGCTGCGCCGCGCCGGGCTTGGCGCCGGGGCCGGGGTCGCCCTGCTGATCGGGGCGGGCTTCCTGCTGGCGGCGCTTTGGACCTGGCTTGCCCATCATCTGGGCTGGGGGGCGCTCGGCGCCTCGCTGGCCATCGGCATCGCCTTTGTCCTGATCGGGCTGGTGGTGATGCTGATGGCGAAAAAGGAACGCCATCCGGTGCCGACCACGGACGAGTTGAAAGCCGAGGTCGAGCAGCGGCTGATGCTTGCGGCCGATGTCGCCATCGGAAAGGCCACCGGCGCGGCGGATGCGGCGCTGGAGCGCGCCTCGCAAAAGGCCAGCCGGTTGATGGAACAGGCCGAGCAGCGGGTGCATTCGGTGACCGACAGCCTGTCCTACAAGGCCGACCGCATGGCCGACCGGGCCGAGGCGCGAGTCTATGGCGCCGCACGCCGGGCGGGCGAGGAGGCCGCGCACCGGCTGGGCCTGCCCCCCGATGCGCTGCGCCGCGCCGCAGGGCAGGTCCAGGGCGCCTCGCAGTCGCGGGCGGCGGCTATCGCGCCGCTGATCGGGGCCTTCGCCGTGGGCATGACCCTGGCCTCGCGTTTCCAGGACTGGCGCCATCGCGACGAACCGGACTGGGAAGAAGCGGAGGACTGGAAAGAGGATCCCTATTGAGGACCCTGCCGGCAACCCGCTGATAAGGAAAGACCCCACCTGTGGCGAGGTCTTTCATGCCTGGGACGGGGCGGCTGCCGTCAGGCATTCGCCTCGCGGATCTTGTTCGCGGCATCCTTGTCATAGACCACGCCGGCCTTGTCGAAAAGCTGGTCGAGCTCGCCCGACAGCGTCATCTCGGTGACGATGTCGCAGCCGCCGACGAACTCGCCCTTGACATAGAGCTGCGGGATAGTGGGCCAGTCCGAGAAATCCTTGATGCCCTGGCGGATCGCCTCGTTGGCAAGCACGTTCACGTCGCGATACTGGACGTTCATATAGTTCAGTACCCCGGCTACGCGGCTTGAAAAGCCGCATTGGGGCATCTCTTTGGTGCCTTTCATGAACAGGACGACATCGTTTCCGTCGATCGTCTCCTGGATCTGCTGGCGTGCATCGGTCATTCTGCTGGTCCTTGCTGAAGCGCCGCCGGGATGCGACGCTTGCGGTTGATCTTACTCGGGGGCCTTGGTGGTCAGCGCAAGCGCATGCAGCGCCCCGTTCGGGCCGTCCATATGGCCCTGCAAGGCGGCATAGACGGCGCGTTGCTGCTGCACGCGGTTCTGGCCGCGGAAGCTTTCGTCGATCACCTCGGCGGCATAGTGATTTCCGTCTCCGGCAAGGTCGGTGATCGTGATCTTGGCATGCGGAAATGCAGCGCGGATCAGGGCTTCGATATCCTGGGCTTCCATCGCCATGGCGGATCCTTTCTTTGTTCTCCAAGATGTAGGGGAAGCCTGCGCGGGCCGCAAGATCGGCCGGCGCGGCATCGCGTCCGGCCACAGAGCCGGCATTCGTTCGCACCCATGCCTGTGCTCCAGGCGCGGCACTGTCCCACCGCAGCCTGCCGGCTTTCGCGTTTCGGAGCACCTGTCCCTTGCCGAGCCGCCGGTGGCTCGGGCTTGGCAGATTGGCTGCATAGCCGATGCTGTGGCTATTTGATCGGGCAGCCGGAATGCCTGCGCAAGGCCCAGGTCCTGTCCCATATCGGCCGCTCCTCGTGCCGCCTCAATCGGTTTCCTACGGTGAGGACAATGGCGGGGCTGGGATTTCGGGCGCTGGGCCGAAGTCGCGAAAGCGGCGCGGCTGCCGCCGGGGCGAATCCGCAAACTTCATTCAGGGCGAGCTGGGCTTGCCATGCGACAGCTCGCCTCTTGCCGGCCCGCCGCGCCGCCATGTGCATGGGAAGGGGGGCACGAACGTTTCGCGGGATTCTGGCGGAGAAAATCGCGACCGCCTGCCTGGTTCAAGTGCCGGAACGTTCCCCTCCCGCCCCGGGGGGCAAGTAAAAGAGGGCCGGCCGGGAGGCCGACCCCAAGGTGGTTTTGCCGCCGTCCAGGCTCTATTGCAGCAGGGCTTTGCGATGCTGGGCGTGGCGCACTGCCAGCTTGCGGCCCATCCGCCCGGAGGCGAGCAGACGCGCCCCGGGCGGCATCTGGTCTTCGGGCCGGTCGCGCAGCTCGGGGAAAAGGCCGAAAATCTCTGCCTGGGCCTCGCGGCCGACGGATTTCAGCGCCTCGGGCCCGGTATAGAGAGATTCGGTTTCGGCGCCTTCGGACAGGACGATCTCGTGGCGGTCGAACAGGAAATGGAAATACTCCACCGCCGTCAGGTCATCGGCGATGTCGATGCCGTCGATCTGCAAAAGCTGCTTGGCGGCGACCAGCACCTCGGCGGTGCCGAACATCTTTTGCGCGATCTTCGACCGCACCAGCACGCGATGCTGCGGCGAGACGATCAGGTCGCGCTGCGGCAAGCCCTTGCCGAGCGCGCCGGCGGCGATACGGATCGGGCGCAGGTTCGGGCTTGCCTCCAGCGCCCTGCTGCCCAGCACGCGCGAGCCGATCCAGCGCAGCGGCTGCAACCCGTGATCGCGGGTCACCACCAGCATGCCGGGCACCAGGCTCTCGACGGGCAGGGGGCCGTGTTCGGTTTCGATCAGCGTTCCGCGCGCGAAGCAGGGAAAGCAATGCCGGTCGGTGAAGATGGCGTTATAGTCGAGCTGGTAATATTTCGACTGGCTCGGGAAGCTGACCGAGACAATGGGGCGGGTGGTCAGCGCCTCGACCTCGGCGGCCGACGCGCCCTTGGGCGGCGGCATCAGGAACGTATTGCCGGCCGAATCCTGCATGATGCGGACCGGCAGATGCAGCGTCTCAAAGCTGCCGTCGGGGTTGCGGAAGGTTACCGCGGTGTTCTTGACCAGGAAGGTCGAATCGACCTTGTAGCTGGAGATGTTGCCGTCGCCATCGGCGTCATGCCGGATCGATTCGGAAGGCCCGAGCGATTCATCGGTGCGGATGATCCCATCGCGGTTGGTGTCAACGGCACTGACCTCGACCAGCCGGCGCGACAGCGGGTCCGTCTGAGAGCCGAAATTGGTGCCGCCCAGTACGGCGCTGGCCTTTTCCGCCCCCGGAATAAACTCCTTGGGGTCCATGTCGGGCAGTTTGCCGAGAAAGATCATCTTCTCACAATCGGGTCCGGAAGGACCGCCGTGATGATCGAAAGACATTTTTAACACTCACCATCAGATACGCAGCGTGAGGCCAGGCTGCGTAATCGGTTGCCTCGCGCGTCTGGATCCCGGGCAAGCATAGCCATTCGCCAAAAGTGGCGTTTTCAGCCCAAAGGGGCCGACAAACCTGTCAGGAGCCGCGACGCACAGTATCGGGCCAACAGGGCGCCGACATGATTTGTCTAAAAGATATGCACCCTATGGCAAGCTGAAAAACTGAACGGTTTTGTTAAAAATCAAGACAATTCAGTAGGTTTGTCAGGGTTTCTGTATGGAGGAGGATGCCGGGAAGGCAAGCTTCTGGCATGCATATCGACATTATGCCGGAGATGCGGCGCCCGCGGATCCTGCCGCAGATGGCAATCCGGTCCCGCGAAGGGCCGAAAACAAAAGGGCCGGGCGAATGCCCGGCCCCCAATCCGTCCTGTCTCTGGCGATCACTCGCGATTGCCGAGGAATTGCAGCAGGAACATGAACAGGTTCAGGAAGTCCAGATAGAGCTGCAACGCCCCCATGATCGCGGCCTTGCCAAGGAAGTCGCGGTCCGAATTCGCCAGTTGCAGATAGGTGTTCTTGATGTTCTGCGTGTCATAGGCGGTCAGGCCGGCAAAGATCAGCACGCCTATCGCCGAGATGGCGAATTGCATCGCGCTCGATTGCAGGAAAATGTTCACGATCATCGCGACGATCAGGCCGATCAGGCCCATCATCAGGAACGTGCCCATCCCCGACAGGTCGCGCTTGGTCGTATAGCCGTAAAGCGACAGCCCGGCGAAGGCGATGGCGGTGATCAGGAAGGTCTGGATGATCGAGAAGCTGGTATAGGCCGCGAAGATCCAGCTGATCGAGATGCCCATCACCGCGGCGAAGGCATAGAACAGCGTCGTCGCACCCTGCACCGACAGCCGGTTCAGCGCGGCGCCGAAGGCGAAGACCATGACCAGCGGCGCGAACATCACCAGCCATTTCAGCGGCGACAGGTAGAGCGTCTTGCCGAACTCGGTCAGGTAATGGCCGTTGCCGAGCGCCCATTGCGTCGGCGTGTCGGAGAGCGCCAGCCCGGCCATGCCCCAGGCGGCGCCGGCGGTGACCAGCATGCCCACGGCCATCAGGCCGTAGACCTTGTTCATATAGGCGCGCAGGCCTTCATCCACGGCAGCCGAGCGCGTCGCGGTCCCGGCCGTGCGGATCGAATTGTAGTCTTGCATAGGTTCTCCCCGGTCGAAAATCGCGGTGCGGCCCGGATGGCCCACCATCCACGCAGATATTGGCAAAGGATGCCGATTTTTCAATGTGCAACCGTCGCTTTTGCCGCCCTCTGACGAAAATTTCAGATGCTAACGATCACCTTGCCGGTCGAGCGCCGGGATTCGAGCAGCTCGTAGCCCTCGGCCAGCCGCTCCAAGGGCAGGGTGGCGCCGACATGCGGGCGCAGCCGGCCCTGATCGTAGAGCGCGAGGAGCGCTGCGATGTCCCGTTGCAGCAGCCCGGGGTCCAGCTTGCGATAGCCGCCCCAGTAGAAGCCGTGGATGGCGATGTTCTTGACCAGGGCATGGTTCAGCGGCAGGGCCGGGGGCTTGCCGCCGGCAAAGCCGATGACCAGGAAGCGGCCGCCCGGCCGCAGGGCGCCGAAGGCGGCCTCGCCGGGGGCGTCTCCGACCGGATCATAGACCACGTCGACGCCGCCCAGCTCGCGCAGCGCGCCGCGCAGGTCGGGGCAGGTCTCGCTGTCGATGCAATCCGTGGCGCCGGCCGTCCGCGCCACCGCCAGCTTGTCGGCGCCGCGCGCCACGGCGATCACCCGGGCGCCGAGAGCAGCGCCGATCTCGACCGCCGTCAGCCCCACGCCGCCCGCCGCGCCCAGCACCGCCAGGGTTTCGCCCGCGCGCAGGCCCGCGCGCAGGGTCAGGGCGAAATGGCTGGTGCCATAGGCGATCAGGAAGCCGGCCGCCTCCTCATGGCTCATCGCGTCCGGGATCGGATGGCAGCTTTCGGCGGGAAACAGGTTGGCCTGGGTCATGGTGCCCTGGCCCTGCACGGCGACGCGGGTGCCGGGGGCCAGGGCCACGCCCTCGCCCGCGGCCAGCACCTCGCCCGCACCCTCCAGCCCGGGGATGAAGGGCAGGGGCGGCGTTTCCTGATACCGCCCCCGGGTCATCAGCAGATCGGCGAAATTCAGCGCAGCCGCCCGCAGCCTGACCAGCACCTCGCCCGGGCCGGGCGGAGCGAGCGTCAGCTCACCCGCGATGGGTGAACCGGACATTGTCTTGATTTGCATCATTTTCCAGGTTGCCGGCATGATTCCTCCCGCTTGTTCGCTATGCTGGCCGCGCCGCTTTCTTCCATGTTTCCGGGGGGTTCGGCCAGAAGTATTCGGGGCTAGCAACTGATTGTCTTTTTGGACAAGTGGTCATAATCGACCTCGAAAATTGCGCCGATCTGGTGTAGCGCCCGTTTAGATTGAGTGAGGTGTTACCATGAAACATAACGTGGATGTCCATGTCGGAAAGCGAATCCGCCATCGCCGATGGATGATCGGGATGACGCAGCAGCAGCTTGCCGAGAAGGTCGGGATCAAGTTCCAGCAGATCCAGAAATACGAAACCGGGATGAACCGTGTCTCGGCTTCGCGGCTTTGGGACATCGCGCAGGCGGTGGACGTCCCGGTCAGCTTCTTCTTTGAGGGGCTCGAGGACGGCCATGTGCATAACGCGGTCGAGGGCGATATCCTGGCCGACAAGGAGGCGCTGCAACTGGTGCGGGCCTATTACGCCATGCCCGAGGCGCAGCGGCGCCAGATCTTCGAGCTTGCCCGCGTCCTGTCGGACGCCGCCTGACCCGGACAGCCGCCGTTCCGGGGCTTTCGCTTGCGGGATACTGCGGCTAAACCTGCGCCCGACACTCAGCCGCGGGGGCAGGTCATGACACGCGCGAACAAGACCAATCCTGTCGAAGGGGCCGAACGGATCGTGGCGGTTGCGCATCGCCTTGCCGATGCCGCGCGGGCCGAGACGCTGAACCTGTTCCGCAGCCCGGCGCTGCGACCCGACAACAAGTCCGCCACCGGCTTCGACCCGGTGACCGAGGCCGATCGGGCCAGCGAACGCGCCATGCGCGCCATCCTGGCCGCCGAGCGCCCCGAGGATGGCATCCTGGGCGAGGAATACGGCGTCCAGGATGGACGGAGCGGCCTGACCTGGGTTCTTGATCCCATCGACGGCACCCGCGCCTTCATGGCCGGGGCGCCGAGCTGGGGCGTGCTGATCGGGCTGTCCGACGCGCAAGGCCCGATCTATGGCATCGTCGATCAGCCGCATCTGGACGAGCGGTTCGAGGGCGGGCTCGGCCATGCCCGGCTGATCTCGCGCGCGGGGGCGGTGCCGCTTCGGGCGCGGCAGGGCGTCGCCCTGGCCCAAGCCACGCTGATGACCACCTATCCCGAGGTCGGCAGCCCCGCCGAGCATGCCGCTTTTTCTCGGGTCGCGGCGCAGGCGCGGCTGGTCCGCTATGGGCTCGACTGCTATGCCTATGCGCTGCTGGCCGCCGGCCATGTCGATCTGGTGATCGAGGCCGGGCTGCAACCCTATGACGTGGTCGCGCCCATCGCCGTGGTGCAGGCCGCGGGCGGCGTGGTGACCGACTGGCAGGGCGGGCCGGCCCATGGCGGCGGCACGATCCTGGCCGCGGGGTCACATGAATTACATGCCGAGGCGCTAGCCCTTCTGAAGGGCGATTGAGGCCCGGATGCAGGCCCCCTATGGTGCCTCCGACCGACTTGCCCCGACCGCAATCCTCGTCGCAAGACCCGAACCCCGAGGAGCCAGCCGATGACCGAGCCGCGCGAAGCCGAGACGGATGTCCCCGAAACCGATTTCCAGCTGAGCCGGCAGGATCTCGAAGCGATCAACAAGGCCATCGACGACGGCGACGGGCCGGCGCTGGACGCGCTGCTGGAACCGGTCCATGCCGCCGACATCGCCGACCTGATCGAGCAGCTGACGCCGCCGCGGCGGCGCGCGTTCCTGCATCTCTATTCCGGCGAGATCGACGGCGAGATCCTGTCCGAGATCGACGAATCCATCCGCGACGAGGTCATCGAGCAGCTGCCGCACGAGGTGCTGACCGAAGCCGTGCGCGAGATGGACAGCGACGACGTCGTCGACCTGATCGAGGATATGGAGGCGCCCGAGCAGCAGGCCATCCTGGCGGCGCTGGACGATTCCGACCGGGCCGCCGTCGAACGCTCGCTGACCTGGCCGGAATATTCGGCCGGCCGCCTCATGCAATCCGAGGTGGTCACCGCCCCCGAGCATTGGAGCGTGGGCGAGACCATCGACTTCCTGCGCGCCGAGGAATGGCTGCCCGACCAGTTCTATCACGTGGTGCTGGTCGATCCGCGCCGCCATCCGACCGGCTATGTCACGCTGGGCAAGCTGCTGGCCTCGCGCCGGCATGTGCTGCTGCGCGAGATCGCCGAGGACAGTTTCCGCACCATATCGGCCCGCCAGGACGAGGGCGACGTGGCGCATGTCTTCAACAAATACCACCTGATCTCGGCTCCGGTGGTCGATGACCATGACCGGCTGGTCGGCGTCATCACCATCGACGACGCCATGTCGGTGCTGGACGAGGAGCACGAGGAGGACATCCTGCGCCTGGCCGGGGTTGGCGAAGACAGCGCCATCTCGGATACGGTGGTCGAGACCATGCGCCAGCGCGTGCCCTGGCTGGCGGTCAACATCTTGACAGCGCTGGTCTCGGCCTCGGTCATCGCCTTGTTCGAGGACGCCATCGCCAAGCTGGTCGCGCTGGCCGTGCTGATGCCGATCGTCGCCTCGATGGGCGGCAATGCCGCAACCCAGACCCTGACCATCGCCGTGCGCGGCCTGGCGACCAAGAGCCTGTCCCCCGCCAATGCGCTGCGCGTCGTGCGCCGGGAGCTGGTGGTGGGGCTGAGCAACGGGCTGCTGTTCGGCCTGGCGCTGGCGCTGGTTACCTATGTCTGGTTCCAGGATGCCAAGCTCAGCCTGGTCATCGCCATGGCGATGGTGGTGAACCTGTTCGTCGCCGCCCTGGGCGGCATCCTGATTCCGCTGGGGCTGGAAAAGGCTGGGGCCGATCCGGCGCTGGCTTCGGGGACCTTCGTAACCACGGTGACCGATGTGGTGGGCTTCTTCACCTTCCTGGGCTTGGCGGCGGTGATCCTGCTATGAACGTGGATCCGGCTCTCAAGGACGCGCTGCGCAAGGCGGCGCTGGCGGCCCGGGCGCAGGGCGGCGACGATGCCGCCCTGACCCGGCACCTGGTCGCGGCGCTGGCGCCCTATCGCGGCAAGGTGCTGGCTGGCTATTGGCCGATGCGGGGCGAGGCCGACCCGCGCCCGGCCATGGCGGCGCATGAGGGACCGGTCTGCCTGCCGGTGGTGACAGGGCCGGCGCGGCCGCTGGAATTCCGGGCCTATGACGGCCGGCTGGAGCCGGGCCGCTTCGGCACCAGCCATCCGCCGGCCGATTCGCCGGTGCTGGTTCCCGAGGTGCTGATCGTGCCGCTGGCCGGATTCGACCGCGCGGGTCACCGGCTGGGCTATGGCGGCGGCTTCTACGATCGCACGCTGGCCGGCCTGCGCGCCGCGGGGTGGCCGGCCACGGCGATCGGCTTCGCCTATGCCGCGCAGGAGATTCGCGCCATCCCCGCCGAGGCGACCGACCAGCCGCTGGACCTGATCGTCACCGAGAGGGGGGGCATCATGCCGCAGCCGGAAAAATCGCAGAGCGCGAATGCTGGAACGAAATTGCAACCGTGATGCTTGCCCGCTGGGGATAAGCCTGTGGAAAATGGGTGAGCGGCTGCGAAGAACCCCACCAGAACGCTTGGCTTTTCGCCCCCTGCCGGAATTTGCCACTTGTTAACAATGCAGTTGCAGCGAATCTGCTATGCGGTGAGGGGGCCGCAAATGGCGTCGCTGTCCAGTAAAAATTTTGATTGAAATGCGCCATATCTCGGGTCAATTTGTGGCCCAGGCCGGCGGCGCCACCAGATCTTGTGTCCCTCTCGACATCTGATTGGGTTCGGCGGCGAGCGGCAGAGATCAGGAAAAAGGCTTTCGGGTGCCGGGCGATCCGGCCGCCTGCATCCGTGTCTTGCGACGCGGACGGCGGTGGAATGGTTGCGCGGTCCCGGGCGAACGAAGGGGACAGTCAGGGCATGCGGATCGAACGGCGCTTCACTACGGCCGAGAGCGGGGCTTACGGCGCGCTTTCCTTTACCACCACCACCAGCGAGATCCGCAACCCCGACGGCAAGATCGTCTTTCGCAACGAGGCGGTGGAGGTGCCGCAGGGCTGGAGCCAGGTGGCCTCGGACGTGATCGCCCAGAAATACTTCCGCAAGGCCGGCGTGCCGGCGCGGCTGAAGCGGGTCAAGGAAAAGGGTGTGCCGGAATTCCTGTGGCGCTCGGTCCCCGACGAGGAGGCGCTGGCGAAGCTGCCCGAGGAGGCGCGCTATGGCGGCGAGACCTCGGCGCGCCAGGTCTTTGACCGGCTGGCCGGCGCCTGGGCCTATTGGGGCTGGAAGGGCGGGTATTTTTCCAACGAAGAAGACGCCCGCGCCTATTACGACGAGATGCGCTTCATGCTGGCGGCGCAGATGGGGGCGCCGAACAGCCCGCAATGGTTCAATACCGGGCTGCACTGGGCCTATGGCATCGACGGGCCGTCGCAGGGCCATTTCTATGTCGATTACAAGACGGGCAAGCTGGTCAAGTCGGACAGCGCCTATGAGCATCCGCAGCCGCATGCCTGCTTCATCCAGTCGGTCAGCGACGACCTGGTGAACGAGGGCGGCATCATGGACCTGTGGGTCCGCGAGGCGCGGCTTTTCAAATACGGCTCGGGCACGGGCACCAATTTTTCGTCCCTTCGAGGGGAGGGCGAGAAACTGTCGGGCGGCGGGAAATCTTCGGGGCTCATGGGCTTCCTGAAGATAGGAGACCGCGCAGCCGGCGCGATCAAATCGGGCGGAACGACCCGGCGCGCGGCAAAGATGGTGATCTGCGACATGGATCACCCCGACATCGAGCAGTTCATCAACTGGAAGGTCATCGAGGAGCAGAAGGTCGCCTCTCTGGTGGCTGGCTCCAAGATGCACGAGCGCAAGCTCAACGAGATCTTCGCCGCGATCCGGGACTGGGACGGCAGCATCGAGGATGCCACCGACCCCGGCCGGAACGCGGCGTTGAAATCGGCGATCCGCTCGGCCAAGCGCGTGATGATCCCGGAGACCTATATCAACCGGGTTCTTCAATATGCCCGTCAGGGCTTTGATTCGATTGAGTTCCCGACCTATGATACCGATTGGGACTCGGAAGCCTATGTCTCGGTCTCGGGGCAGAATTCCAACAACTCGGTCCGCGTGACGGATGCCTTCCTGCGCGCGGTCCGCGACGATCTGCCCTGGGAGCTGGTGCGCCGCACCGACGGCAAGGTGGCCAAGACCGTCTCGGCGCGCGCGCTCTGGGACCAGATCGGCCATGCCGCCTGGGCCTGCGCCGATCCGGGTATCCAGTTCCACGACACCATCAACGCCTGGCATACCTGCCCGGAGGACGGGTCGATCCGGGCCTCGAACCCGTGCAGCGAATACATGTTCCTGGACGACACGGCCTGCAACCTGGCCTCGATGAACCTGCTGACCTTCTGGGACGGCAAGGAATTCGACGCCGACGGCTATGTCCATGCCAGCCGGCTCTGGACCGTCACGCTGGAGATCTCGGTGCTGATGGCACAGTTCCCCAGCAAGGAGATCGCGCAGCGCAGCTACGACTTCCGCACGCTGGGCCTGGGCTATGCCAATATCGGCGGCCTCTTGATGAACATGGGCCTGGGCTATGACAGCGAGCAGGGCCGGGCGCTGTGCGGGGCGCTGAGCGCGATCATGACCGGCGTGGCCTATGCCACCTCGGCCGAGATGGCGGCGGAACTGGGGCCGTTCCCCGGCTACAAGAAGAACGCCCGCCACATGCTGCGGGTGATCCGCAACCACCGGGCGGCGGCGTATGGTACCGGCGCCTATGATGGGGTCAACGTCCGCCCCGTCGAACTCGACGCCGCGAATTGCCCCGATCCGCGTCTGGTGGCCCTGGCGCAGGGCGCCTGGGACGAGGCGCTGACCCTGGGCGAGGAGCACGGCTATCGCAACGCCCAGGCCACGGTGATCGCGCCGACCGGCACCATCGGGCTGGTGATGGATTGCGACACCACCGGCATCGAGCCCGATTTCGCGCTGGTGAAGTTCAAGAAGCTGGCCGGCGGCGGCTATTTCAAGATCATCAACCGCTCGGTCCCGGCGGCGCTGGAGACGCTGGGCTATGGCTCGGCGCAGATCGAGGAGATCATCGCCTATGCCGTGGGTCATGCCAGCCTTGGCAATTGCCCCGGCATCAACCATGCCAGCCTGATCGGCCACGGCTTCGGTCCGCGCGAGCTGGAAAAGATCGACGCGGCGCTGGCCTCGGCCTTCGACATCCGCTTCGTCTTCAACCAGTGGACGCTGGGCGAGGCCTTCTGCCGCGAGACCCTGGGCATCCCGGCCGAAAAGCTGAACGACCCGACCTTCGACCTGCTGCGGCACCTGGGCTTCACCCGGGCGCAGATCGAGGCGGCCAACGACCATGTCTGCGGCACCATGACGCTGGAGGGCGCGCCGCATCTGAAGCCCGAGCATTACCCGGTCTTCGACTGCGCCAATGCCTGCGGCAAGAAGGGCAGGCGCTACCTGTCGGTGGACAGCCATATCCGCATGATGGCGGCTGCGCAGAGCTTCATCTCGGGGGCGATCTCCAAGACCATCAACATGCCGAACTCGGCCTCCATCGCCGATGCGCTGGCCGCCTATGAGCTGAGCTGGTCGCTGGGCATCAAGGCCAATGCGCTTTACCGTGACGGCTCGAAACTGTCGCAGCCGCTGGCCTCGGCGCTGGTCGAGGATGACGAGGAGGCCGAGGAGATCCTGGCCACCGGCAATGTGCAGGAAAAGGTCGCGGTCATCGCCGAGAAGGTGGTCGAGAAGATCATCGTCAAGGAGGCGGTGCGCAGCCATCGCGAAAAGCTGCCGCAGCGCCGCAAGGGCTATACCCAGAAGGCGATCATCGGCGGGCACAAGGTCTATCTGCGCACCGGCGAATATGACGACGGCAAGCTGGGCGAGATCTTCATCGACATGCACAAGGAAGGCGCGGGCTTCCGGGCGATGATGAACAATTTCGCCATCGCCGTGTCGGTGGGCCTGCAATACGGCGTGCCGCTGGAGGAATTCGTCGATGCCTTCACCTTCACCCGGTTCGAGCCGGCGGGCATGGTGCAGGGCAATGACAGCATCAAGAACGCGACCTCGATCCTCGACTATGTGTTCCGCGAACTGGCGGTGTCCTATCTGGATCGCACCGACCTCGCGCATGTGAAACCGCAGGGTGCGCGCTTCGACGATCTGGGCGGCGGCGAGGCCGAGAGCCAGCCCAATGTCGCCCCGGTCAGCGAGGGCGCCTCGCGCTCGCTGGAGATGCTCAAGCAGATCAGTTCGACCGGCTATCTGAGGAAGCGCCTGCCGCAGGATCTGGTGGCGCTGCAATCCGGCGTCTCGGTCGCGGCGGTCTCGACCGCCGATGGCGCAACGGCGGCGGTCGGCGTCGTTACCATGGATGCGCGCGCCAAGGCCCGGATGCAGGGCTATGAGGGCGATCCCTGCGGCGACTGCGGCAATTACACGCTGGTGCGCAACGGCACCTGCATGAAGTGCAACACCTGCGGCGCGACCAGCGGTTGCAGCTAAGGGCGATCCGGGTCCGGGCGCCGCGCGCGGCCGGACCTTCCCGGAAAGAACAGGGGCAAGACATGGAACTGATCGTCGGCAACAGGCGCATCACCGCCGCCGCCATCCATCCGATTCCGGGCGGGATCGAGGCCGAGCTACGGGGCGAAGCGGTCCTGCCCTTGCTTGACGAAGCCTTTCAGGGCACGGGCCGGATCGAGATCCTGGGCGGCGGGATGGACCGCCGGCCGATGGATGTGGCGGGCATCGAGATGCGCGGCGCCTCGACCCTGGTCACGCTGCTTTGCGCGGGTGAGGCAGCGCGGCTGCACTGAAGATCATCGCTGCGATGAAACCTGTTCCGCGTCCCCAGGGCCGCGGAACTTTTTATGGTCCGGCACTTATGCCCGGCATTGCCTGCAAGTCACGATCAGTTCATCCTTTGCGAGCGTGGTTCATTTGCAACGGGCTCGAAAATCCCCTTGAACATGAGCATATTGCCAGGAGGCCGGGTAGCGCCGCCCCGGCATGGAAGGAGATAATCCAGATGAACAGACCCTCTTGCCGCCACTTCCTGACCGCCTCGGGCCTTGCATTGCTCATGGCGCTGACGCCGGCCTTCGCGCAAGAGCCGACCACGCCCGACGCCGAGGCCGCGCAGGAAGCCGCGAACAACAACCAGCCGCTGACCGCGCCCGACAGCCAGGCCCGCCAGCAGCAGGTCATGCCGGAAAGCTTTGCCGATCTGGTCGAAAAGGTCAGCCCTGCCGTCGTCAACATCACCACCACCTCGACGGTTTCGACGCCGCTGGTGCGCGGGCCGCAATTGCCCGAGGGCAGCCCGTTCAGCGACCTGTTCCGCGAGTTCGGCTTTCCCGGCTTCCCGCCGGGCGAGGGCAATCCCTTCCAGCGCGGGCCGCAGCCCGAGCAACGCTCGAACGCGTTGGGATCGGGCTTCGTGATCTCGCCCGAGGGGCTGATCGTGACCAACAATCACGTTATCGACGGTGCCGATTCGATCGAGATCGAGTTCTTTTCCGGCCAGCGGTTGCCGGCCAAGGTGATCGGCAAGGACGACAAGACCGACATCGCCGTGCTCAAGGTGGAAAGCAAGGATCCCTTGCCCTTCGTCAAGTTCGGCGACAGCGACAGGGCGCGGGTCGGCGACTGGGTGCTGGCGCTCGGCAACCCTCTGGGGCAGGGCTTCTCCGCCTCGACCGGGATCGTCTCGGCGCGCAACCGGGCGCTTTCGGGCACCTATGACGATTTCATCCAGACCGACGCGGCGATCAACCGGGGCAACTCCGGCGGGCCTCTGTTCAATATGGACGGCGAAGTGATCGGGGTGAACACAGCGATCCTGTCGCCGAATGGCGGCTCGATCGGCATCGGCTTCTCGATGGCCTCGAACGTGGTCAGCAAGGTCGTCGAGCAACTCGAGGAATATGGCGAGACCCGGCGCGGCTGGCTGGGCGTCAAGATCCAGCCGGTGACGGACGACATCGCCGAATCGCTGGGCCTGGCCGAGGCCAAGGGGGCCATGGTCACCGATGTGCCGGCCGGCCCGGCCGCCGATGCCGGGATGAAGGCGGGCGACGTCATCACCAGCTTTGCCGGCGGCACGGTCGAGGATCCACGCGATCTGGTGCGCCGGGTGGCCGATGCGCCGGTGGGCGAGGCGGTCGAGGTTGTGGTCCAGCGCGACGGCAAGCCAGTCGAGCTGAAGGTGACGTTGGGCCGGCGCGAACTGGCCGAGGGCACCGGCAGCGGCAAGGTGGACAGCGCCGAGGAGACGGCAAGCGACCTGATGGGCATGACCCTGGCGCCGCTGACGCCGGAAATCGCTGCCGAGCTGGGCGTCTCGCGCGATATGCAGGGGCTGGTGGTGCAGTCGGTCGACCCAAGCGGCGCCGCGGCGGACAAGGGACTGGCCGCGGGCGATGTCATCACCGAGGCCGGCCAGCAGCCGGTCGCCACGCTGGCCGATCTGGAAACCCGCATCAAGGAGGCGCGCGATGCCGGCCGCAAGTCCATCCTGGTCATGGTGCGCCGTGCGGGTGAGCCGCGCTTTGTCGCCCTGCCCGTGGGGTGAACGCATGAAAAAGGGCCGGGGATGACCCGGCCCGAGCGGTTCGGGGCGCCCCTTGGGCGCCCCTTTCCTATTGGCTTATTGCTGGGGTGCCTCGGCCGGCGCAGCAGCGGGCGCGGGCGTACCGGCCGGGGCCGGTGCGGCGGCGATATCCTTGTTCGCCTCGACCAGCGCGTTCATGCCGGCGGTGAAGCCGCTCAGCGACAGCGGCAGCTTGACCATCTGTTCCTCCGGCGCACCGAAGGGCAGCAGCGACACGGTCGCGGCCTTGCCGCGCTTCAGCGGGCCAAGGTCGGCCTCGGCCATGCCGATGCGCGAGACGCAGCCGACCTGGGCGCAAAGCAGGAAGGGATAGCGCGATGCCTTGCCCGAATCGACCTGAAGGCCGAGACCGGCCTGAAGATCGGTTTCGAGCGGCGCGATGAAGGTGATGACGGCCTGGACATTGCCGGTCATCGGGATGACCGAAGTCTCGGCCACCGGCGAATCGTTCTGGTCCCTGAGAAGCTGGTAGAGTTCGCAGGGATCCTTGCCGTCCTCGGTCTTCATGCAGCGCAGCGTCCAGTCGCCATGGGTCGATCTGGCATAGGGCTGGCCGACCTTCGGCTCGCCATTTTCGGCGGCCTGGCCTTCCGGCGCGGCATCGGCGGCGGGGGTTTCGGCTGCCGCTTCGGCGGCAGGGGCCTCGGCCGCAGGCGTTTCGGTTGCGGGCGCTTCGGCCGCGGGGGCCTCGGCGGCGGGCTGGGCCGGGGTCTCGGTGCTCGCGTCTTGCGCCATCACGCCGGAGGCGGTGCCTGCCAGCGTAAAGAGGGCGGCAACCAGTGCCGCGGATGTCCTGTTGACCATGTTCTCTTCCTTTGGTCCATGCATCGGCCCCGGTCCTAACATGGGCGTCGCGCCTTGTCAGGGCGGATCGCATCGCGCGACGTCACCTTTGCGTTGGCGACGGCAAACCCATTCGGGAGAGGGAGTCACAGGCCGGAAATGCGAGGATCCGGGGCGCAAGACCGCTGCCCCGGATCCCCACGGCTTACCTTCCCTGCCGGACTGGCCGGTCATCATTGCGCCGAAGGCTAGATGCAGCGAGCGAAGCCGTCAACTGTCCTAAACGTCAATTATGACATCGGCGCGACGCCTTAACGAACCGCCCGAACGGAAGGCAACTCGTGCAAAAAATGCCGCGCCCGAAGGCGCGGCAGTCCAACAGGGAGGAAGCCGGCCATCCGCCGATGCGGGGTCCGGCACGGTATAGACTGGCACAAAATCCTTGCGGTTGTATTCTCCTTTCGTCCAAGCCTTGCGCTTTTTTGCCGATCCGTGGAGGAAATATGACAGGTATCGTCGATCTGGACGCCGGAACGGTCCTCGTGGGCGGCGGCGGGGCGGATTATGCGCTGCCGCAGGTGCTGCTGCTGAAATATGCCAATCGCCACGGGCTGATCGCCGGCGCGACCGGGACCGGCAAGACGGTGACCCTGCAAACGCTGGCCGAATCGTTCTCGCGCGCCGGGGTGCCGGTCTTCATGGCCGACGTGAAGGGCGACCTGGCCGGCATCGCCAAGCCCGGCGATCCGAACGGCAAGCTGCATGACGCCTTTCAGAAGCGCGCCGAAACCATAGGCATGACGCTGGACTATCAGGATTTCCCCGTAACCTTCTGGGATATCTGGGGCGAGCGCGGACATCCGGTCCGCACCACCCCGGCCGAGATGGGCCCCTTGCTGCTGTCGCGGCTTCTGGGGCTGACCGAGGCGCAGGAAGGCGTGATGAACATCGCCTTCCGCGTCGCCGACGAGCAGGGGCTGGCGCTGCTGGACATGAAGGACTTGCAGGCCATGCTGGTCTGGGTCGGCCAGAACGCCAAGGAGCTGTCGCTGCAATACGGCAATGTCTCGACCGCCTCGGTGGGCGCGATCCAGCGCGCGCTGATGGTGCTGGAGAACGAGGGCGGCGACCGGCTGTTCGGCGAACCGGCGCTGGAACTGGCCGACATGATGCGGCTCGATGCCTCGGGCAAGGGCATGATCAACATCCTCTCGGCCGAGAAGCTGATGAACGCGCCGCGGCTCTATGCGACCTTCCTGCTGTGGCTGATGTCCGAGCTGTTCGAGCAATTGCCCGAGGTGGGCGACCCGGACAAGCCGAAGATCGCCTTCTTCTTCGACGAGGCGCATCTGCTGTTCGACGACGCGCCCCCGGCGCTGGTGGACAAGATCGAGCAGGTGGCGCGGCTGATCCGGTCCAAGGGCGTCAGCCTGTGGTTCATCAGCCAGAACCCGGCCGACCTGCCGGAATCGGTGCTGGGACAATTGGGCAACCGGGTGCAGCACGCGCTGCGGGCGTTCACCGCCAAGGACCAGAAGGCGCTGCGGCTGGCGGCGCAGAACTATCGCCCGAACCCGGATTTCGACACCGCCGAGGCGATCCAGGCGGTCGGCACCGGCGAGGCGGTGACCTCGCTGCTGGAGGCCAAGGGCGTGCCGGGTATCGTGCAGCGCACCTTGATTCGGCCGCCGCTGTCGCAACTTGGCCCGATCCCGGATGCCGAGCGTGGGGCGATCAACGCGGCCTCGCCCATGGCGCTGAAATACGGCGGGCTGCTGGACCGCGAGTCGGCGGCCGAACTGCTGGCCAAGCGCGCCGAGGCGGCCGCCGCGGACAGCGCCGGGGCAGGGGCCAAGGGTTCGGACGAGGATCTGTGGCAGATGGACCGCGAGCACACCCGTGGACGCCGCTATGACCCGGGCCTCCAGATCCCCGCCGAGCCCAAAGCCCGCCGCCGCTCGAACAGCGATTCGATCGCCGTGACCTTCGGCAAGAGCCTGGCCCGGCAATTGGGCACCAAGACCGGGCAGGCGCTGGTGCGCGGCGTCCTCGGTTCGCTGTTCAGGGGCAAGTGACCGGGTTCGGAACCGGCCGGGGCATCGCCGCGGCGGTCTCGGCCAGGATCGCGATCAGCAGCATGATGTGGCGGTGCATGTCGTAGCCGGCCACCCCTTCGCGTCGGACCAGATCGAGTTGCTCCTCCTCGGCCAGTAGCCGGGCCAGCGCCAGACCGGCCGGCGGGGGTATGTCGCATTTCAGCACCCGGCGCAGGTCGCGCCGCCGGTTCCAGCCGGCCAGCCCCGCCCTGGCCGCCTGCACCAGCAGGCGCGGGCGACGCAGATGCGGGCGCGCCATGCGCGGTTGAAAGGCGATCACATTGCTCATCATCGTCATGGCGGTTTCCTCTGCCGGTCGAATCCAGGGAAATTATTCGCAACCTAAACGTGTGTTGCGCCGCAGCCTCGAGCTGCGCGCGCCGCGGCAAGGAATCTTTAGGAATTCTTAGCAAATATTGCTGCATCTCGACTTGATCCTGTGTCGCTGGACAGGGACGAGAAACAACCCATGGGCGAGTATCTGCCCGCTCGTCGCAGGAAGCGAAGGAATGACCATGACGATTTTGACGGGAGATTTCGCCCCGGACACCCTGATTGCCGCCCTGCCGGCCGGCATCGAGTCCAAGGATTGCAATCCGCCCGAACCCGCGCTTGTCCAGCAGGCCGAGGACAGCGATCTGAAGCTCTACCTTCGCCACGTCGAAGGCGGCGAAACCATCCGCTCGCTGGCGCGCGAGGCGGGCTGCCATGCCTCGACCATCCTGCGCCGCATCCGCCGCTTCGAGGCGCGCCGCGACGATCCGCTGGTGGACCGCGCCGTCGAGCGGGCGGCGGACAGGGGTAAGGGTGCGGTCCCGGTCGCGCCGGGCCAGACGGGCATGAAGCAGATCACCCGCATCCTGCGGCGCCTGGCCGAACCGGGCGCCCAGCTGGTCGTGGCCGATGGCATGGACAAGGCCATCGTCGTGCGCGACGACATCCGCACCGCGATCCTGGATCGTGAACTGGCCGAGCATATGGCGATCCGCGCCTGGGTGCAGTTGCTGGGCCAGGGCCGGCTCAGCCGCTATGCGATCTCGGGCCAGGGACGCGAGGCGCTGCGGGCGCTGCTGGCGGCCCGGCGCGGCAGCGCCCTGCCGCAGCGCGAGGATTTCGTGCTGGCCGCCCCGGTCACCCCCCAGTCCGAAGGTTGCGCCGAAGATGCCGCCGGCTTCAGCCATGCCGACCGGCACCGGCAATGGGACGAGTGCGAGATCGCCGATCCCGAGGACGGCCGCCGCCGCCGCGCCCGGGTCAACATCGCCGAAAGCCCGCTGCTGATGCTGGCGCGGCGCCGCGAGCCGGACGGGCGGCCCTTTCTGGCGCCGGAACTGGTCGCGGCCGGCGAACGGCTGCGCGAGGATTTCGAACTGGCGCAGATGGGGCCGCGCATCACCCAGAACTGGGACCGCTTCCTGACCGCCGGCATCGATGTCTCGCGCGTGTCCACCGGCCATGGCGGCGGCTCCGAGGGCGCGCGCAACCGGGTCGCCGCCGCGCTGCGCGAGCTTGGCCCCGGCATGGGCGACCTGTGCCTGCGGGTCTGCTGCTTTCTGGAGGGCATCGAGATGACCGAGCGCCGGCTGGGCTGGTCGGCCCGCTCGGGCAAGATCGTGCTGCGGCTGGGTCTGATGCGGCTGGAGCGTCACTACCGCGAGACCTACGGCTCGGGCGCGCCGCTGATCGGCTGACCTGCCGGTCAGGGCCATGAAAAAGGGCGCCGCAGCGGCGCCCTTTCGCGTTTCCGACCGCCGGTCCCGATCAGGCCGCGGCCTTGGCGGGATTGGCGCGCAGCCAGTCCAGAACCGTTTCCGGCGCGCTGGCGCCATAGGGATCCTCGGGGCAATCGTCGCAGCGGCCGGGTTCCTCGAACCAGGCTTCGATGCGGCCATCGTTGACGATGGCGGCATAGCGCCAGCTGCGGGCGCCAAAGCCCAGGTTGTCCTTGCGCACCAGCATGCCGGCCTTTTCGGTGAACTCGCCCGAGCCGTCCGGGATCACCTGGACGTTCTTCAGGCCCTGCGCCTTGGCCCATTGGTTCATCACGAAACTGTCGTTGACCGACAGGCAATAGATCGCGTCGATGCCCAGCTCGGCCATCTCGGCGGCGGCCTTTTCGAAGCCCGGCAGCTGGTAGGTCGAGCAAGTGGGCGTGAAGGCGCCGGGCAGCGAGAACAGCACCGCGCGCTTGCCCTTGAAGTAATCGGCGGTGGTCATCGCCTGCCAGCGATAGGGGTTGGGGCCGCCCACGGCTTCGTCGCGCACACGGGTCTGGAAGGTCACTTCGGGAAGCAGATCGCCTTGTTTCATCTCTCGTCCTTTCGTCATCCGCTCCTCCCTTTCGGTCGATGCTGCGGCGCGGCATCGGCGGCGCATAGATGCACCCTGCATTGGCGTTGATCAAGACCCGAAAAACCCGTAAGTTCGGCTGACTCCCAGCAAAGGATGCCGATATGGCGGATATGCCCCCGGTTCTGCGCCACCCCGAAAAGGCCCATCGCCCCGACCAGCCCCAGCCGAAAAAGCCGGACTGGATTCGTGTCAAGGCGCCGACCAGCCAGGGCTACAAGGACACCCGCGACATCCTGCGCAACAACCGCTTGTCCACGGTCTGCGAGGAAGCCGGCTGTCCCAATGTCGGTGAATGCTGGAGCCAGGGCCACGCCACCATGATGATCATGGGCGAGATCTGCACCCGCGGCTGTTCCTTCTGCAACGTGATGACCGGCAAGCCGAATGCGCTCGACGTGTTCGAGCCGGGCCGCGTCGCCCATGCCGTGCAGAAGCTGGGGCTGAAGCATGTGGTCATCACCTCGGTGGACCGCGACGATCTGGATGATGGCGGGGCCGAGCATTTCGCCCAGACCATCCGCGCCATCCGCCACCGCTCGCCCGGATCGACCATCGAGGTGCTGACCCCGGACTTCCTCAAGTCGAAGCCCGGCGCACTGGAAACGGTGGTCGAGGCGCGGCCCGACGTGTTCAACCACAATCTGGAAACCGTGCCGGGCCTCTATCCCACCGTTCGCCCCGGCGCGCGCTATTTCCATAGCCTGCGGCTGTTGCAGCGGGTGAAGGAGCTCGACCCCGGCATGTTCACCAAATCGGGCATCATGGTGGGCTTGGGCGAGGATCGCCAGGGCGTCTTGCAGGTGATGGACGACATGCGCGCCGCCGATGTGGATTTCATCACCATCGGGCAATATCTGCAACCGACGCCCAAGCATCACCGCGTGGACCGCTTCGTCACGCCCGAGGAGTTCAAGGGCTACGAGAAAGCCGCCTATGGCAAGGGCTTCCTGATGGTTTCGGCCACGCCGCTGACGCGCTCCTCCTATCATGCGGGCGATGATTTCGCCCAGTTGCGCGAGGCCCGGCTGGCCAAGCTGGGCCGGGCCTAAGTCGGGGCTTGCAAAAACCTGCGTTGCGTCTTAGGCGGAACGCAGAAAGGCCCGAGTGGCGGAATGGTAGACGCAGCGGATTCAAAATCCGCCGCCGCAAGGCATGTCGGTTCGAGTCCGACCTCGGGTACCAATTGAAGCATTTCTCTTCGATGCATCGCCGTTGAAAATGGCCGTGCGTGGCGGCCTGTCCCAGCAGGTCTCCCTTCGCTGTTCATCCGCTGTTCGTTCCAACCTGGAGGGACCAGCCCATGACACCGTTTTCCGTTCACCGGACGCCGGCAGCAGGCCACCATCTCGGGCTTTGGTTGGAGATCGCCCTTGCCTTGCTGCTGTGCTTTCGTCCTGCCGTTCTGATCGGTGCGCTGCTTGGCATCTTCGCAGCAGCGGGGAAGCAGGCCTCTCTGGCCATGTCGATGCGAGCCGGTTGCGGATCGGAGAAGGGCCGCGGCATCGGCCCCGGCATGGCCATGCTTGCGGGTCGGAACCGCGGATTTCTTGGTGACACCCGTGACGGATCCCGGCGGAAAGCCAGGACTTCGTCTTGCTTCCCATAATATGGCATTCGGTTGCGGCACGCGGCCTGCTTGGTCGCATACGAAATCTGCGACCGGCCGCATTCTCTCCGCAATCCCAAGCAACCCACTCAGGATCTGGCCTCGCGCGATGCTCTGCCTTGTCTGCGCGATTCGCTCTAAGGTTGTTCAGTGCTAGACGCTGTCCGGGCGGCCTTTGAGCCTTAATTAATTTAAGTATTTGTTATATTTTATAATATTTTCATCCCGCCGCTGCTAAAAAATCAGACCACGCCGCGGTTATGGTTTGATTTTTCAATATAGATCTCCCATAAGTAGAGTGCGGGTTGCCTGGTTTCCTTTTTTGCTTGTGCCGCAACCTCGCCATCCCTCGCGGGTGCGGCGAGTTCGTCAACCCAATCGACCGCAATTATGCAGGTCTGTAACAAGGCTGATCTGATGCCCTATTTTACCGAAATTCCGTCAAGTTTGATTACCGTTGGGGTTGATGGCGTTGTCGCTTTCGTTCCCGATACTGCACTGCTCAACGCATTCGGGGCGTCGCAGGAGTTCGCGCAATATGATGTCGATGACACCAGCGCCACGACATTGCAGAATGGCGACAGCGTCACCCCTGTAAACGCCTCCGGAACGCCTCTGACCAGCAACCCCGGCACCTATCTCGGGTCAATGACGCTCAGCAATGCGGCGGTCGGGGCGAACATCCCGCTGGTTGGGGACCTTACCTTGCAAGTGAATCCCGTCGACGGACATCTGATGTCTACGACGGATCCGGATACCGGCGAGACCACCTATTACATCATCACCGAACAGCCGTTGGATGCCGACAATCTGACGGTGGATGTCGATTTGGTGGGTCCGCTTGGTGTCGCCCTTATTGACGAGACTGTCAATCTCAGCGGGGTGGTCAACCTGCTGAGCGGTGTTGTGGGTCCCGGCGTGGTGAATGACCTGTTGAACGACGTCATTGTGACCATGGATCACGACCCTGACGGGACGCTGGATCTGACCGATGACGAGGTGTTCGTCTGCTTCGTGGCCGGCACGCTGATCGAGACCGAGGGCGGTTTTATCCCGGTCGAAGCATTGAAGGCCGGCGACCTGGTCGTGACCCGGGACAACGGATTGCAGCCGATTCGCTGGATCGGCTCGGTCAGGCTGAATGCGGCCAGGCTGCAAGCGCAGCCCAAGCTGCGCGCGATCCGCATCAAGGCGGGCGTGCTTGGCCCGAATACACCCTCCTCGGATCTTCTGGTCTCGCCGCAGCATCGCGTCCTGGTGCGCTCGAAGATCGCAATGAGGATGTTCGGCGCCATGGAGGTGCTGGTGGCGGCCAAGCAGCTTTTGCAGATCGACGGTGTCGATATCGCCGAGGACCTGGCCGAGATCGAATATTTCCACCTCCTTTTCGAGCGGCACGAGGTGGTGAACTCGAACGGAGCTGCGTCCGAGTCGCTTTATACCGGAGCGCAGGCGTTGAAATCGCTGGGGCGAGCGGCGCGAGAGGAGATCCTGGCGCTTTTCCCGCAACTGCGCGATGCCGATTTCAGGCCGGAGGCGGCGCGTCAACTGCCTTCCGGCCGCCAGTCGCGCAAGCTGGCCGTCCGTCACGCCCAGCACGGCCGGCCCCTGGTTCAGCACGCCTGAGCAGACTTTCCGGGCCGCGGTGACATCCGCGGCCCTTTTCGGAGGCGCGAGCGGGCCTCCCATCCTGCGCGATGTCTGAACTTGCCCGGGTTTGTTGGAGAGCGTTTAGCTCCCTTTGCGCGCGCTGCGCCCGAGGGCGATGGGGCTCTGGAAGCCGAGTGACGGATGTCGCCTGACCGGGTCATAGAACCCGCCGATATATCTGGCGGCCGGGTTTTCGGCCAGTGCACGCGCCTGCCCTGCGACCGGCCAGATCGGCTCGGACGTGATCGTCCTGAAAAAGGTCTCGACCATTGGGTTGTCATAGCCTGACCTGAGGCGCGTATTTTCCTCCAATTTTGCGTAGCGTCCGCTCCGGCGAGGAGACGGGCGATGAAGCGATCAAGGTTTACGGAAGAGCAGATCATCGGGCTGCTGCGAGAGCAGGAGGCCGGGATGTCGACGGCGGATGTCTGCCGCAAGCATGCAATCAGCTCGGCGACGTTCTGCAAGTTCAAGGCCAGGTATGGCGGGCTGGAGATGTCGGAGACCCGGCGGCTGAAGGTGCTCGAAGACGAGAACGCCAAGCTGAAGACGCTGCTGGCCGAGGCGATGCTCGATAACGCCATCCTGAAGGATGTCGCGGCAAAAAAAAAACGGTAGCGCCCGGCGTCAGGCGGGAAGCGGTGGCCCAGGTTGTCGCGACGCAGCGCCGGGCGTGCCAGATTGTCAATCGGCCTGCAATATTGGGTCCGACTCACTTTGTGTGGTGTCGTCATGCTGAATGTTGGAGACGCGCAAGCAGCAGGTCGATGCCTGCGGCCCCATACATTTGCCGTTTCAGCATTTTCAGCCTGTTGATCTGTCCCTCGGTCTGTCCGTTTGACCATGGCTCGCGGAGCGCAGCCATCACCGCATCCAAGTCGGCAGTGAGGCCCCGGGCGAATGCGGCCATCTCGGATCCGCTGGCTTCTTCCAGCCAGCCTGCCATCGCGGCGGCGTCGCCGTTGCGGACCATCGTCGTGAAAGCATCAAGCAGCCGGCGTGCCTGCGACAAAGCCGGCAGGGCGTGCTCAACCTGGGTGACAAGAATACTGTCCGACCTGGAG
>NZ_LLWQ01000203.1 GCF_001447385.1 Paracoccus sp. MKU1
CTTGTTGCTGGTGACATCATCGTCTTCCGCCACGGCGACACTCCCCCCTTCGAGCATGAGCCGCCGCCAACGATACAACAGGTTCGGCGCCACGCCATTCCGGCGCGCCACAACCGAGATGCTGGACCGGTCGTCCAGCGTCTCTTCGACAATCCGCAGCTTCTCGGTGGCGGTCCAGCGGCGGCGACGGCCGCCATCGGCGATGATCTCTATCTCAGACATAAGCACGTGCTCAGGCATATGCCTAAGCCTCCATGGTCATGCCCAAGTGTCCGGTCGAAAGGGGGGCCAGTTCACGGCCAAAGCTCTCGGGGCCAGCTGGGCCAAAGTGCTGTGCAAATCAATGCAGCCAGTGCCATGGTCGATCGTAAGCGCGATGACGCGGCCCTATCTGCCTGACGGACAGGCAAGTCGCCCGCCCCGCCGAATCGCGCTATCCCTGTCGAATGCTTGCAGAATGCGCCCGCCAGACGGACGGTCTGGGTCAGAAGTTCATCAGGAGGGCACGAAACCCACCTCAGTCGGGCATGGATGCCGCGATCCGGGCGGCCAGTCCGGTCAGCGGCTCGGCATAGGTGCCGATGGCCTCGCGCGTGCTCAGCGCGCTGCGGATCCAGATCATCGAGACGCAGCCGACGATGCCGCCGCTCGTCATGATCGGCGCGGCAAGCGAGGCGGTCTGGGCGCGGAATTCGCCCGCATCGCGCAGCGCAAGGCCGCGCTCGCGGGTCTCATACATCATCCGCGCCAGCCATAGCGGTTCCAGGAAAGGAGCGTCCGCCGGATCCCCCAGGCGCCGGATATGGGCCAGGATCAGCGCGCGCTGCGCCTCGTCGCAAAAGGTCAGATAGGCCCGGCCGGCCGAGGTCCGCATCATCGGCAGATGCGATCCGATCATCGCCCGGTCGATGGACAGGGGCGAACGGCCATGCGTGGTTTCCTGGATCACCATCGCGGCGTTGTGGTGGATGGTCAGGTCCAGCGGCCAGACCAGCTGCGCGGAATATTCGGCAAGGATCGGCGCGGCGATCTGGCAGATTTCCGAACTCAGCGCCGAGCCGTCGCCCAGCGAGGCAGCAAGCCGCGTCACGCGCACCAGATTCGCGCTGGCGGAAAAGGCGACATAGCCCGCCTCTTCCAGGGTCTGCAGCAGGCGATAGACGCTGGGGCGGGGAATATCCAGCGCCTTGGCGATCTCGCCCGGCCGCGTCTCGCCCACAGAATTGACGTGGCGCAGGATGGCAAGGCCGCGCGTCAATGCACGCACGGCCTCGGATTTCCGGCCTGGTTTTTCCGTCTCGCTCATCCGGTCAGATTGCCATGACGGGGATTGCGAGGAAAGCCTCAGCCTTCGGCCACGACGGGGTTGCGCAGCGTGCCGATGCCGCTGATCTCGACCTCGGCGACGTCGCCGGGCCGCATCCACAGCGGTGGGTTGCGCTTGGCGCCGACGCCGCCCGGCGTGCCCGAGACGATCACGTCGCCCGGCAGCAACGGCAGGATGGTCGAGCAATAGGCGATCAGCCGCGGGATCGAGGCGATCAGCAGCGACAGGTCGGTGTCCTGCACCACCTGCCCGTTCAGCCGGGTCTGCAGGTGCAGCGCCGAGGGGTCGGGGATCTCGTCCGCCGTCACCATCCAGGGGCCGAAACCGCCGGTGCCGGCAAAGGTCTTGCCGGGCATGAACTGATGCGTGTGGCGCTGCCAGTCGCGCACCGAGCCGTCGTTGTAGCAGGCATAGCCCGCGACATGGGACAGGGCCTCGGCCTCGGCGATCCTCCGGCCCGCCTTGCCGATGATGACGGCCAGCTCGCCCTCGTAATCGAACTGGTCGGATTCCAGCGGCCTGACCAGCGGCTGGCCATGGCCGATCTGGCTGCCGGCATAGCGCGCGAACAGGACCGGGTTCGGGGTCTCCTCGCGGCCGGTTTCCTGGATGTGGTCGTGATAGTTCAGGCCGACGCAGATGATCTTGTCGGGATTGGGGATCACCGGATCATGCTGCACGACATCGAATGCGTGATCGGGGGTTTCGCCGGCCAGCGCCGCGGCGGGGGCCAGGTCGCCCTGCGCCAGGAAATCGCGCAGCGTGGGGGCAAGCCCGCGCCGACCCAGATCGACGATGCCGTCCCGGACGACAAGGCCCCAGCTCGCGCGGCCGGCAGCGGTGAAGGAACAGAGTTTCATGAGTCAGGCCATCTCCGATTGCTTGGATTTCACAGGGTTGGGCAGCGCCAGGTCCAGCAGCTGCGCCAGTTCGGCTTGCGTATCGGCGGCGCCGAGCGTGTAGCGATCGGGGCGCAGCAGGACCGCGCCGACGCCCAGGCGGGCCAGATGCCCGGCCGCGTCGGGCGAGGTCGCGGTGCTGACCAGTGCCACCTCCGCCGGCAGGACCAGCCCCTCGGCCAGCGCGGCATCGGCCACGACCACCCATTTGTGGCGATGCACCGCATCCATCAGCGCCCCGCCCGCCAGCCGCGGCTGGCCGAACAACCGGCCCGCGACGGCACCGACGCCCAGGCCTTCGCCCAGGGGCGGCGCGATGCTTTCCATGCGGGCCGAGCCGCCGCTGCCCGGCAGGGCCGCCCGCAGCGCCGCCTCGGTCCCGCAGGTATTGATCAGCCCGCCCAGCCGCACGGCGGTCTGGATGTATTCGCGGGCGTTCGGCTTGCGCTCGGACGCATAGCTGTCCAGCAACCGCTCGGCCGCCTCGCCGGTCACCGCGCCGTGGCAGGCCAGCGCCAGCTTCCAGTAGAGATTGGCCGCATCGCGGATGCCGGCGCACATGCCCTGTCCCATGAAGGGCGGGGTCTGGTGGCAGGCGTCGCCGGCCAGGAACAGCCGCCCCCGGCGCCAGTCCTCGGCCACCAGCGAGTGGAAGACATAGACCGCCGCACGCTCCAGTTCGGCCTCGTCGGGGCGCAGCCAGGGCGATAGCATCTGCCAGACCTGTTCGGGGCGGGTCATCTCGGTCGCGTCCTCGCCCGGCAGCACGGTGATCTCCCAGCGCCGGCGGCGGCCCGGAACGCGCACATAGGTCGAGGGACGCTCGGGCACGCAATACTGGATCGAATGATCGCCCAGCTCGGGCTTTTCGCCGTTCAGAAGCACGTCGATCACCAGCCAGCGTTCGTGGAAGCCGTAATCCTCCATGCCCGTATCGATGAAGCGGCGGATCAGCGACCGGGCACCGTCGCAGCCGACGACATATTGCGCCCGGGCCCGCTCGACCCTGCCCCGGCTCATGTCCTCGTAGCGCAGGGTGACGCCCGCCGCGTCCTCCTCGACCAGGAACAGGTCGCAGCGGGTCCGCACGGTGACCTGCGGCCGGTCCACCATCGCCTCGCGCAGCAGCCGCTCCAGGTCGGGCTGGTGGAAGCGATAGTTCGAGCGCCAGCCCTGCGGCCCGATGCCCTGCGGGCGCGGCCAGTCCAGAAGCAGCTTGCCGTCCGGGCCGACGAAGCGCATGCCGGGATGCAGGCAGGTCAGCGGCTCCATCGCATCGGCGATGCCGATCCATTGCAGGACGCGCATCACCTCGTCGTCGAAATGCACCGCGCGCGGCAGGTGATAGGCGGCGGGTTCGCGTTCCAGCACCAGCACCGTCAGGCCGCATTGGCCCAGCAGATGGGCAAGCGCGGCCCCGGTCGGGCCATAGCCCACGATGGCGACGTCGTAGTTTTCCATGCTCACCTCCCCGTTCTCGCAAGCTCGCCGTAGAGCCAGGGGCAATCCGGCACCGGCGGCGCCCGCCTGCCGCGCGCCGCCGCCTCCATCCGCATGTCGCGCAGGTGCTTGCGCCCGCCCTCCTCGGTCAGATACAGCCGCTCGTGCCCCCAGAAGCTGGGCCCGTCATGGGTCTCGTGCGGCTGCCATGTGGCGGGGTCGATCAGCCGCCCGCCCCAGCCGTTCTCGACGAAGAAGCCCGAGGGCGAATGCGCATAGAAGCTGGTCATGTAGTCGTTGGTATGGCGGCCCAGCGTATAGGCGACGCGGTCCTCCTGCTGGGCGATGTCATAGCCCTGCCCCACGTCGTCCAGGTTCTGGAACTCGACCATGAAATGATGGAAGCCGCGCTGGCCCGAGCCGACCATGGCGAAGCTGTGATGGCGCTGGTTCAGGTGGAAGAAATACAGCCCATAGGGTTGCAGCCCGTAATCCGAGACATGGAAATCCAGCAGGTCGCGGTAGAAGGGCATCATCACCTCGATATCCTGCACATGCAGCACGGCATGGCCCATGCCCAGCGGACCGGTTCTGAACCCGTCGATGGGCCGGCCCGGCACAAAGGGATCGCTGGCGATCATCGGCGCGTGGAACAGCTCGACCCGGTTGCCCATCGGGTCGAGGAACCAGACCAGGTCGCCCACGAAACGGCGACCGGCCAGTTCGCGTGAACCAAGGTGAACCTCGACCCCCGCCGCGTCCAGCCGCGCGGCATAGGATTGCAGGTCGCTCTTATGCTCGACCTCGAAGCCCAGGAAGGCCAACGTTTCCCCCGGCTCGTCCGAAACCAGCAGCCGCTGGACCTTGTCGTCCATGCGGAAGGCCAGCGCCTTGCCGCCGCGGTCGATTTTCTGCATCCCCAAAAGATGTCCGGCGAAATCCGACCAGTCGTCCAACCGGTCCGAGCGTACGCCGAGATAGCCCAGTGCATTGATAGCCACGGCACTCTCCCATGAAAATTTCGGACGATCCGCCCGCCCGCGCCGTTCGGCCTCGGCGGAAGGAGATCCCACTCTCTCGGCAGGTCTAGCCTCGTGCCACGGCGGAAATCAGCAGCGCCGGCATTTCTGTCCGCCAGACGGACAGCGGCAGAGGCGGCCTCAATTCAGCCTTTCCTGCAACCGCGCCGCCCGCACCGTGGGGCGCGGCTCTACAGGCGGATCACGGCGATCCTGAACCGCCAGTTGCGGGCGGAGAAGGAAGGCTGGACCGTGGTCGAGGAATATTCCGACCACCCGAACTGAACCCTGTCCGTTGAACGAGGAGACCATACCATGACCCAAGCCCTGCGCACCGCGACTGGATCACCAAGGTCATCGCAAGCGATGCTCACCTAACGGAGATGGCCATTGTCCTCCGTTACATCCCGGGGATCGGCCTGGTTGCCAGCACACCGCTGATCGCCGGAATGCCCGAGATCGGCACGATTAGCGCACCCATGGCGACTTCGAGAACCAACCCGCGACGGGGCAGAGCTCCCCCCGCGCCGACCGAGGGCGCCCCCCCTTGGCCAGACTACCCCTGCCGCGCCAGTTCTCCGAACAGCCAGGGGCAATCGGCAATAGGCGGCGCCCGCCGGCCGCGCGCCGCCGCGTCCATCCTCATGTCGCGGAACGGCTTGCGGCGGTCCTCGGGCAGATAGAGCCGCTCATGGCCCCAGAAGCTCGGCCCGTCGGTGGTTTCGTGCGGCTCCCATGTGGCGGGGTCGATCAGCCGCCCGCCCCAGCCGTTCTCGACGAAGAACCCCGAAGGCGTGCGCGCGTAGAACGAGGTCATGAAATCGTTGGTGTGCCGGCCCAGCGAATAGGCCACCCTATCCTCGACCTGCGCGATGTCGTAGCCCTGCCCCACGTCGTCCAGGTTGCAGTATTCCACCATGAAGTGATGGAAGCCGCGCTGGCCCGAGCCGACCATGGCAAAGCTGTGATGGCGCTGGTTCAGGTGGAAGAAATACAAGCCATAGGGTTTCAGCCCGTAGTCCGAGACATGGAAATCCAGCAGGTCGCGGTAGAAGGGCATCATCACCTCGATGTCCTTCACATGCAGCACGGCATGGCCCATGCCCAAGGGGCCGGTCTTGAACCCGTCGATGGGCCGACCCGGCACGAAGGGATCCGACGCCAGCATCGGGGCGTGGAACAGTTCCACCCGGTTGCCCATCGGATCGAGGAACCAGATCAGGTCACCGACGAAACGCCGGTCGGCCAACCCGCGTGTGCCCAGATGCACCCTTGTGCCCACCGCTTCGAGCCGCGCGGCATAGGCTCGCAGATCGTCGTGGGTCTCGACCTCGAAGCCCATGAAGGCCAGGGTTTCACCCGGCTCATCCGAGACCAGCAGCCGCTGCGCGCGGTCGTCCATGCGGAAGGCCACCGCCTTACCGCCGCGGTCGAGCCGCTGCATCCCCAGCAGCTTTCCCGCGAAATCCGACCAGTCGTCCAGCATGTCTGAGCGGATACCCAAATAACCCAGCGCGCAAATGGCCATGATGTCTCCTCCGTTGATGATCAAGTCTAGAGTAGTCGGTGGCACGGGGCGATTTTCGCCAGATGACTGTTCACGTGTGAACGAGCGTCAGTCCAGCGTCAGCACGATCTTGCCGCGATGCGTGCCCCGTTCCATCTCTCGATGCGCCTCTGCCGCCGCCCCGAGCGGGAAGGTGGCGTGGATATGCGGGCGGATCGCCCCGGCGGCGACCAGTGGCCAGACCTCTTGCCGCAGGCGCAGGGCGATGGCGGCCTTGCGCGCCGGCGGGAGGGGCCGAAGCGTAGCGCCAACCATGGTCAGGCGGCGGCGCAGCATTGGTTCCAGATCCATCTCGACCCGCCGCCCGCCTTGCAGCGAGATCAGCGCGCAGCGCCCGTCCTCGGCCAGCGCCTTCAGGTTGCGGTCGGCATAGCCGCCGCCGACCATGTCCAGCACCACATCGACACCGCGCCCGCCGGTGACGGCCAGCGCCTCGGCAACGAAATCCTGCTTTCGGTAGTTGATCGCCAGATCGGCGCCGATCCGGCGGCACCAGTCGCATTTCTCTACCGAGCCGGCGGTGACGATGACCCGCGCCCCCGCCGCGCGGGCGCGTTGGATGGCATGGGCGCCGATGCCGCTCGATCCGCCGTGGATCAGCACCGTTTCGCCCGAGGACAGGCCCGCCCGCATCATCAGGTTGTACTCGACGGTGAAGGCCACCTCGGGCAGCGCAGCCGCCTCGCTCAGCGACAGGCCGGCGGGGACCGGCAGCACCTGCCCCGCCTCGGCCAGTGCGTGACTGGCATAGCCGCCGCCATGCACCAGCGCGCAGACCGCATCGCCCGGCGCCACCCCGGCGACACCCGCGCCGATGGCCAGCACATGCCCCGCGACCTCCAGCCCCGGAATCGGACTGGCGTCGGCGGGCACCGGATAGGTGCCGACCCGCTGCGAGATGTCGGGCCGGTTCACCCCCGCCGCCGCGACCGCGATCAGCACCTGCCCCGGCCGCGGGCGGGGACAGGGCAGGGTCGCCATCTCCAGCACCTCGGGGCCGCCCGGCGCGCGGATGGTGACAGCCCGGATCGCGGCGGGCAGCATGGTCAGCCCTCGTCCGCGACGGGGTTGGACAGGGTGCCGATGCCGGTGATCTCGACCTCGATCCGGTCGCCCGCCTTCATGTAGAGCGGCGGCGTACGGAACCGGCCCACCCCGCCCGGGGTGCCGGTGGCGATGATGTCGCCCGGCAGCAGTTCGGTGACCTGCGACAGATAGGCGATCATTTCGGGGATCGAGAAGGCCAGATCGCTGATCGGGGTCGATTGTACCTCCTGCCCGTTCAGGATCGTGCGCAGGTGCTGTGCCGCCGGATCGGGCAGTTCGTCTGCCGTCACCAGCCACGGCCCCATGGCGCCGGTCTTGTCGAAGCTCTTGCCCGCCCAGAACTGGCTGGTGTGGCGCTGGAAATCGCGGATCGTGCCGTCGTTGAAGGCGCTGTAGCCGGCGACGTGATCCATCGCATCGGCCTCGGCGATATAACGGCCGGACTTGCCGATGATCACCGCCAGCTCGCCTTCATAGTCGAATTCGGTCGAGACATGCGGCCGGATCAGCGGCACGCCATGGCCCAGCACCGACGAGGGATAGCGGGTGAAGATCGACGGATGTTTCGGCTTCTCGCGCCCGGTTTCCCTGATATGGGCGGCGTAGTTCAGCCCGACGCAGAGGATCTTGTCGGGGTTCGGGATCGGCGACAGCAGCGTGACCGAGGCCAGCGACACCGGGTCTGCGACCGCATCGGGCAGCGCGGCGACAGCGTTCCCGGCCAGCACGGCCCGCAGGTCGGGATAACGGGCGCGGAACGCCTCGGTCGCCGGGCGCAGGCTGTCGCCCTCGGCAATGCCGTAGCCGGGGCGGCCATCGTTCAGAAAGGATACCAGACGCATGGATGTCTCCTGTAGGGGGTTTCGGGCCGGGCCTTGACGAAAGCGCCGGCGGCTGCAAACTGGAACGGTCGGATGTCCGTCAGATGAACAGAGGGGGACCCGCCATGGCCTGTTTCAACCCGGTGCGCGCGCTGGAACGCGGGCTTGAGGTCTTGCAGGCGATCAATGAGTTCGACGGGTTGCGCGCGCAGGAGATCGCCCGGATCACCGGCATCCCCCGTGCGACGGTCTACCGGCTGCTGGAAACGCTGGAAGGCCAGGGCTTCGTGACCCGCGGCGCCTCGGACGACGCCTGGCGGCCGACGATCCGGGTCCACACGCTCAGTTCCGGCTTCTACGACAAGGCGTGGATCGGCCAGATCGCGATGCCGGAAATGGTGCGGCTGGGCCGGCGCATCCTGTGGCCGGTCGATCTGGTGACCTATGGTGAATATTCCATGCTGATCCGGGAATCGACCCACAAGATCAGCCCGTTCTCCTTCGACGGCGGCATGGTCGGCCAGCGCATCCCGATGTTGCAAACAGCCGGCGGGCAAGCCTATCTGGCCTTCTGCCCCGAGCCCGAGCGGCTCTCGATCCTCGACGGGATGCGCCGGCAGGACCTGCCCGAATTCGCCTCGGCGCATGACGAGATCTGGCTGGCGCAGATGCTGCAGCGCACTCGCGAGGCGGGCTATGGGATCAGGATCGACGGCTATCGGCCACATACGCTGTCCATTTCGGTTCCGGTCCGGCTGAACGGCCGGGTGCTGTGCTGCCTGACGGTGATCTGGCTGAAATCGGCGCTGGGGTTCGCCGATTTCGCGCGCCAGCACACGCCTGCGCTGTTCGAGGCGGCGAATGCCATCGCCCGGGCGGCCGAGCGGGTGGACCTGAACGCCCCGGGCAAGCCTCCGCTCAAGCGCCCAGCACGCGCCTGAAAGCGGCGAGTCCCTCCTCCAGCGCCTCTGGGGCAAGGGCGGCGGCGGCGTAGCGGTCGGGGCGGATCAGCAGGATCTGGTCGCGATGGGTGCGCAGCGGGCGCGCCACCGCCGACTCCAGCACCCGGGCATGGGGCAAGCCGGCGACCTCGGCCCCCAGCGCCAGCCGCGCCAGCGGCAACCCGGCCAGATCCCGTGCCGCGCAGGCGGCCAGCGCCGCCGACCCGGCCGCGTCCTGCGCAATCAGCGCGAAGCCCGGCCCCAGCAACTCGTCCAGCAGGACCTCGCCGCCCGGACCGGCGACCTTGGGCTGCGGGATCATCTCGCCGACGATGGCGCCCTCGTAGGGCTGGTCGTGCAGGTCGAGGAACAGCCCGCGCGGATGGCGGGGACGGGGCTTGAACCGCATTTCCAGCAGATAGTCCCGCACCGCCGGGAACGGAGCCAACCGCGCCAGCAGCATCTGGCGGAACGCCTGATCCGCACCGCCCATCGGCATGATGATGTCGCCCATTGCCACGGCAAGCTGGATCATCGCCCAGGCCGGATCGCGCCTTTCGTCGAAATAGCTGTCGAGGATCGCCGGCGCCGCGCCGCCCTTCAGCACGGCCGCCAGTTTCCATGCCACGTTCGAGGCGTCGCGCAGGCCGGCGTTCATGCCCTGTCCGGCGAAGGGCGGGGTCAGATGGACGGCATCGCCCAAGAGCAAAATGCGTCCCTCGCGGAACCGCTCGGCGATGCGAGCGTGAAAGGTGTAGATCGTCTTGCGCACGATGTCGGCGTCTTCCAGCCGACGGAACGGCGCCACCAGATCGCGCACCGACTGCGGGGCCAGCACCGCCTCGTGCGTCTCGCCGGGCAGCAGCATGAATTCGTAGCGCCGCCCGCCGTTCGGGGCGGGAACGCTGACCGCCGGGCGGCGGTCCGAGCAGAGGAATTTCGAGAAATGCCCCTGATCGGGATCGTTCAGCGTGTCGATGACGATCCAGTCCTGGACATAGGTCGAGCCGCGCATCTCGATTCCCAGCCTCTCGCGCACCGGGCTGCGGCCACCGTCGCAGGCCGCGACATAGCGCGCCGCGATCCGGTGCAACGCGCCGTCGACATCCCGGACCGTGACCAGAATGTCCTCCGCGCGCTCCTCCAGCGCCATCACCTCGCTGGAAAAGCGCAGGTCGACGCCCTTGCCGACGGCCTGACGGCGCAGCACGCTTTCCAGATCGGGCTGGTTGATGAAGCTGCGCCGGGGAAAGCCGTAGACCGGCGTGCCGGCGCCGATCACAGCGAATTCCACCCCGGCGTCGTCGTAGTAATGCGCCCCCGCCGAAGGGATGGTGCCGGGGCCGTAGTCCATCATGCCGAAGCTCTGGAAGGTGCGCATCCCCTCGTCATCGAGCGAGATGGCGCGCGGGATGTCCATCGGCGCGGCGTTGCGTTCCAGCAGCAGCACTGGGATGCCGTGGGTGGCCAGAATGCTGGCCGTGGTCAGGCCGCAGGGGCCGGCTCCAATCACGACGACGGGGATTTCCTCGGGGTAAGAAAGCATGGCGATCATCCGGTTGTGCTAGGCGTGGGGGTGTGGGGTGCCGCTTGCCGAGCGGGCATCGCGCCCGGCGGCGGGGTGGGTCCGTTCTGTCGGGAGATCAGCGGGCGTCGACCTCGGCGATCAGTTCGATGAAGCGGTCGTAGATCGCGCGCCCGTTCGGGGTGGCTTCGATCCAGCCGTCGGTCACAGGCTGCACCGCCGCGCGCCACGCCTGAAGCTGCTCGGCGCTCGGCTCGGTCACCTTGGTTTTGCCGTCGGCTACCACCTTTGCGCGGTGATCGACGACATTGGCGTCGAAAGCCGCGCCGAAGGCTTCCGAGAACGCCAGCCCCGAATGCCGGTCGATGGCGGCCTTGGCGGCTTCGGGCAGGCCATCGTATTTCGCCTTGTTCATCAGCACCAGCATGGTGCTGGTCCCCATCGGGACTTCCAGCACATGGCCGGCGGCCTCGTCGATGCGGAAGGTCTGGATCGCGTTCCATTCGTTGAAGGTGCCGAAGATCAAGCCCCGGCTGATGCTCTCCGCCAGATTGCTGCCGGTAATCCCGCCGACCGGCACCGCGCCCAGCGCCTCCAGCGCCTTGAGCAGCAGCGGCGACGAGGCGCGGAAATTCCTGCCCCGCAGATCCTCGGGCTGGGCGATCGCACCGGTGCTGACCACCGCATTCGGCGAGGAGGTCACGACGCCGACCACCTTGAACTTGTCGTAGTCGCCTGCCAGCAGCCCTTCCTCGTGCAGCTTCCACAGCGCGACGGAGCCTGAGGTGGCCGAGGTCACGGCGAAGGGCAGCTCGGCCACCAGGCTGCCGTCAAAGCGGCCGGGGTTGTAGCCGGTCACGATCCAGGCCAGATCGGCGACACCGCTCTCCACCAGCTCCAGTTGCTGCGCCGGCGAGCGGCCCAACGTGCCGCCGGCGAACATGCGCACGTTCAGCGTGCCCTCCGAGGCGGCGGTCACATCCTCGGCCCATCTCGCCAGGATGGTGCCGGTGATAAACGCTTGCGGCGGCTCGAAACTGGAAAAGCGCAGGGTTTCCGCCTTGGCCGCGCCGGCCAGCAGCGCGGCGGCGGCAAGGGCGGCGGCGAGTGTCTTGTGGAACATCGGTTTCTCCTCCTGTGGATCGGGTCGTCAGCGCAGCATCGACGGCAGCCAGAGCGTCAGCGGCGGCACCAGCACCAGCAGGGCCAGGCGCAGCACATCGGCGGCCAGAAAGGGCACGATCCCGCGATAGATCGTGATCAGCGGAATGTTGCGGTTCAGCGCGTTCAGCAGCATCACGTTGATGCCGATGGGCGGGGCGATCATGCCGATCTCGATGACGATCACGTTGATGATGCCCCACCAGATCGGATCGAAGCCCAGATGCAGGATGATCGGCAGCACGAAGGGCAAGGTGATGATCATCGCCGCCACCTCGTCGAAGAAGGCGCCGAGCAGGATATACAGCACCAGCAGCAACGCGATGATGCCCATCGGCGGCAGATCCGTCCCGGCGATGGCGCCGACCAACGCGACCGGCGCCCCGGTCAAGGCCATGAAGTAGGAGAAGATCGTCGCGCCGAACACCATCACATAGATCATCGCTGTGGCGGCGGCGGATTCCACCAGCACACCGGTCAACATGCGCGGATCGAAGCCCCGCCGGACCAACACGAAGACGAAGGCGATCACCACGCCGACGGCGGCGGCCTCGTTCACGGTGAAGATGCCGCTGTAGATCCCGCCCAGCACCACGGTGGCCAGGAACACCACGCTCCAGCCCCGGCGCAGGGCGCGGAACCGCTCGGGCCAGGGCAGTGGCTCGGACCGCTGCCCACCCACCCGCCAGACCGAGACCCGGACGGCGGCGATATAGAACAGCACCGCGATGATCGCCGGAATGATGGCGGCGGTGAACAGGTCGAGCACGAACTGCTCGGTCAGCACGGCGTAGAGCACCATGACGGTCGAGGGCGGCACGATCATGCCCAGTGTGCCCCCGGCGGCGATCGAACCGGTGGCCAGCGCCGGCGCGTAGCCCCGGCTCAGCATCTCGGGCAGCGCAACCTTGCCGAAGGTGGCGGTGGTGGCAACGCCCGAGCCGCAGACCGCGCCGAACCCGCCCGAGCCGAGGATGGTCGCCGTGGCCAGCCCGCCCTTGCGATGCCCGATCCAGGCTTGCGCGATGTTGTAGACATCCCCCGCCAGCCCGGCGGCGGCGGCCAGACTGCCCATCAGCATGAACAGCGGCAGCACCGCAAGATCAAGGTTGGTCAGGGTCGCGGCCGGCTCGCTTGCCAGCAGCGACAGCGCCGGACCCCAATCCACCATGATGCCGAAGCCCGCCACGCCGATCACCGCCATCGCGACCCCGATGGGCACATGCAGCGCGATCAGTCCAAGCATGACGGCAAAGCCGATGGCGGCGAGGGTCAACGGATCCATCCGGGTTTCTCCTGAAACGGGGGTCAGCGCGCAACGGCGCGCAGATCGGCCACGACGACCATGGCCTGCGCCAGGACCGAGGCGAGGAAAGCCGCCGTGGCGGCCCACCACCAGGGGCCGACCGGCCAGCCCAGCACCCAAGTCCGCTCGCCGCTGGCGGTCGAGGCGGCGGCATAGGGGATGAAATTCCAGAAGATCAGCGCAAAGACCCCCAGTGTGACAAGGCTGGCAAAGGCGTTCAGCACCGCCTCGGCGCGGGTGCCGAACATCTGGCCCAGCACGTCGATACGGATGTTCAGCCGGGTGGCCAGACATTCCGGAATGCAGCAGGCCACCACCACCGCCATCACCACCGCGCTGACATCGTTGACGCCCTGCAACGGATAGGAGAACAGGAAGCGCGCCGCGATGTTCGCGGTCTGCATGATCGCCAGCAGCAACAGCCCCGCGAAGCCGACCAGCGCAAGGCCCCGGGTCACGAGGCGCACCATCTGTTCGAAACCTGCCATAGCCGTAGCGCCTCCCTTCGCTCGCCAGGATGCCCGTTGCGCAGAATTCTGTTCCACAAAGCGGGATAAGCTGCTTCATTACAGCAAGCCCTGCGGGCGAGAAGCTTCAAACTCAGGCGCGTTCATCAGATGAACGAACTCTGACAGGGCGGCGCATAAGATTCGCGCGGAACATTAATATTTTAACCCTTGCAAGGGGGTGAGGACCGATGAACGACCCGGACGACGACAGCCACCACGATCCCCGGCTTGACCGGCAATTCGTCAGCGCGCTGGCACGCGGGCTGGAGATTCTGCAATGCTTCGGCCCCGACGAGCTGGACCTGAGCAATCAGGAGATCGCGGCGCGTACGAAGCTGCCCAAGTCCACGGTGACGCGGCTGACCTATACCCTGACCCATCTCGGCTTCATGCAACAGGTCGAGGACAGCGGCTTCTACCGCATCGGCCCAGCGGTGCTGCGGCTGGGCTACGCCTTTCTGGCCAATCTGGAAATCCGCCGCCGCGCCTGGCCATTGATGCAGGAGCTCGCAGCGTTTTCAGGGGTTTCGGTGGCGCTTGGCCAGCGCGAGGGCGGCGAGATGATCTATGTCGAATGCTGCCGGGGCAATGCGCCGGTGACCCTACGGCTTGGGGTGGGGTCGCGCATCGACCTGTTCCGCTCGATCATGGGGCGGGCCTGGCTGGCCGCGCAATCCGAGGCCGAACTGGAAGGGCTGCTGGTGGGCCTGGGCGACCGGGCCGAAGAGGTCGCGGGCCATGTCGCCCGGGCGCGCGACGAGATCGCGGCGCAAGGCTTCTGCGTCACGCTGGGCGGCTGGACGGTGGGGGTGAATAGCGCGGCGGCGCCGATTCTGGCCCCAGACGGACGCACGGTGATGGGGCTGAACTGCGGCGGCCCCGAGTCCGTGATGACACCCGACTTCATCCGGCAAGAGGTCGGCCCTCGGCTGGCGCGGCTGGCAGCCACGCTTTCTGCACTGCCGCCCCCCGCGATGATGCGATGCTGTCCTTAAAATGCAGAACAAGGAACCGCATTGCAGAACAATGATGATTTCGCTAACTTCGCCCCGACAGGTGCCGGAAACGGTTTTTGGCGCCGAGGGGGAGAACCATGTCCGAAAAAACCATCATCACCTGCGCCGTGACCGGCTCTTTCAACACCGTCGGCGTCAATCCGGCGGTGCCCGTCACCCCCCGGCAGATCGCCGAATCGGCGATCGGCGCCGCACAGGCGGGAGCGGCGATCGTGCATATCCATGTCCGCGATCCCGAAACCGGACTGGCCAGCATGGACCTGGCGCATTACCGTGAGACGGTCGAGCGCATCCGCGAGTCCGGCATCGATGTGGTGATCAACCTGACCACCGGCGCCGGGGGTCGCTTCGCCCCAGGGCTGCATGACGTGCTGGTGCCGCAGCCCGGAAGCAACTTCAGCTCTCCGCACCGGCGGATCGAGCATATTCTGGAACTGCGCCCCGAGATCTGCACGCTGGACACTGCGACGCTGAACTTCGGCGACGTGCCCTTTCTCAACACTCCGCCCCATCTGCGGATCATGGCCGCCGAGACACGCGCCGCCGGGGTCAAGCCGGAAATCGAGGTCTTCGACATCGGCCATATCGGGCTGGCGAAGCAGTTGATCCGCGAAGGCGTGATCGACAGCCCGGCGATGTTCCAGCTCTGCCTCGGCATCGCGCATGGGGCGCCGGCGACCGCCGAAGCACTGGTCTTCCTGAAAAGCCAGTTGCCGGCGGATGCCCAATGGGGCGCCTTCGGGATCAGCCAGCACGAATTCGCCATCGCCGCGATCACAGCGGCGATGGGCGGCAATGTCCGCGTCGGGCTGGAGGATAACCTCTATCTGTCCAAGGGCGTGCTGGCGCCGGACAACGCCAGCCTGGTGCGGCGCGCGGTGCGGATCTGCGAGGATCTGAACCGCCCCGTCGCCAGCGCCGCCGAGGCGCGCGCGATCCTGGGCCTGCGCAGCCCCCGCTGAGGGGGCCACGCCGCAAGGGGTCAGCCCTGCGCGCGGATCATGTCGCGCGCGATGACGATCTGCTGGATCTGGCTGGTGCCCTCGTAGAGCCGCAGCAGCCGGACATCGCGGTAAAACCGCTCCACGCCGTAATCGGCGATAGAGCCCGCGCCGCCGAAGATCTGCACCGTGCGGTCGGCGACGCGGCCCACCATCTCGGTGGCGAACAGCTTGCAGCAGGACGCGTCGGTCGAGATCTTCTCGCCTGCATCCATCCGCGCAGCGGTGTCGCGCACCATGGCCCGCGCCGCAGCCATTCGGTGCGGCTGTCGGCCAGCATCGCCTGGACCAACTGGAGATCGGCGATAGGCTTGCCAAACTGGCGCCGCGTGGTGGCATAGGCCAGCGCATCGGCGATCAGCCGCTGCGCCAGCCCGACCGACAGCGCCGAGATATGCAGCCGCCCGCGGTCGAGCACCTTCATCGCGGTGCGGAATCCCTGCCCTTCCTTGCCGCCGATCAGGTTTTCCGCCGGCACGCGGACGCCGTCGAAGATGACGTCGCAGGTCTTGGCCCCGCGCTGGCCCATCTTGCGGTCGGGCGGACCGAGGCTCAGGCCGGGCGCCCCCGCCTCGACCACGAAGGCCGAGACGCCGCGCGCACCCTCCTCGATGGTTCCGGTGCGCGCCATCACGGTAAAGACCCCGGCGCGCGGCGCGTTGGTGATGAAACGTTTGGTGCCGGTCAGCACGTAATGATCGCCGTCCCGCATCGCACGGGTGCGCACCGAGGCAGCGTCGGATCCGGCCTCGGGCTCGGTCAGGCAGAAAGAGGCGGTGATCTCGCCGCTGGCCATGGCGGGCAGCCAGCGCGCCTTCTGTTCGGGTGTGCCGTCGATCAGGATGCCTTGCGAACCGATCCCGACATTGGTGCCGAAGGCCGAGCGGAACGCCGGCGAGGTCTGGCCCATCTCCTCGATCACCCCGACCTCGTCCGCCATCGACAGGCCGAGGCCGCCGAACTCCTCGGGGATCGACAGGCCGAACAAGCCCAGTTCGCGCATCTGCCGCAGGATGCTCTCGGGGATCTCGTCCTCGTCGGCGACGCGCGCCTCTTGCGGGACCAGAACCTCGCGCACGAAGCGGCGGACCGTGGCGATGAGGTGTTCGCGGGTTTCGGGGTCGAGTGCAATGGCAAGTCCTCTCTGGGAATGGACATGCCATGGCATCCAGGCACGCACCTGTCAATTATGCAGAATAAAAAACTGCAATGCGGAACGACTGGCGCGATCCATATAGCAGATCAGACAAAGGCAGAGTTCGATTCGCAGTTTGCCTTCGCGTTACGAAGGCGCTGGAGCAACGAGAAAGCGGTGGCACGCAGGAAGGCAGGGTCAACGAGATCCGCATATCCATATCGTGACGTCTCCCTGCACGACCATTCCCGCAAGCGCATGCAATGGGTAAATCCCGACACGAGCTTGCATTCCCCCGAGCGGCGCGGTTCATTCGCTGGCTGCTGGAATGGAACTTACCCGATACGGAATCGGCAGGTTGGCATCTTAACGACGCAAGTTCGGCGCAAACATATCAGCCCGCCTTATCCGCCCCGGCCGCGATTCGCCGAAAGCGCGCGGCGGCAAGGCGGCGCGGCTACAGCCCCTTGGAAATATGCGCGGGGTCGTCCATTTCGGACGCCTCGCCCAGACCCATGCTGCGCACGTCCTGCGGCGTGCAGCCGTAGAGGCGACGAAACATGCGGCTCAGATGCGAGGAATCGCAAAAGCCGCATTCGACCGAGATCATGGCGATCGTCTTGTTGCTGGACACCAGCAGGTGCCGGGCCAGCCCCAGCCTGAGACCCATGAACGCAGCCTGGGGCGAGGTGTCCAGCGCCGCACGGAAATGCCGTTCCAGCCGGCGCTTGCTGTGCCCCATGCGCTGCGCGATCTCGGACACGGAAAGCGGCGTGTCGATATGCTGCTGCATGATCAGCAGCGCGCGCTGGACCAGCGGATCATCGGTGCGCAGGCTGATTGGGATGCCCGGCTGGGGCTTGTCCGCCTGCAAGACGCCGTCGATGATCATGATGTGCAGGCTCTTGCTCGCCTGCGAGCGGCCGACGTGCTTTTCCACGAGATAGGCCGCGAGATGCGCGGAGCTGGCCCCGCCGGAACAGGTCAGCCTGTCGCGATCCACCACGAAGATCTGGTCCGAGACGTGATCCAGGCCCTGGAACTGCTCAAGGAAATCCGCGCTGTGGAACCAGCTCACGCAGCATTTGTAGCCATCGAGCAATCCCGCCCGGTGCAGCACGAAGGCGCCCGAGCAGACCCCGATGAGCGGCACGCCGGCGGCCGCCGCCCGGTGCAGGTAGGTCTTGTAGGCATGGCTGACGTTCTCAAGCCCGTCGGTCAGGCCGCCGACCACGGCGATATAGTCGAATCGCGTCGGGTCGCCCAGCTTCTCATGCGGCTGCACGGCGACGCCACAGCTGGACATCACCACGTCCATCGTGTCCGAAAGCACCGACCAGCGGCACAGGATGGGACGGCTGCGGTCCCCCTCATCGGCGGCCAGCCGCAGCACGTCGACGAAGTTCGCAAAGGCGCATAGCGTGAATTGCCGGGTCAGAAGGAAGCCTACCGAAAGCCGGGGGCCAGCCTCCCTTGGCCGCAGGGATCCCTTTGCGACAGGGTATGAACGGGAACGCCCTTCTCTCACACCGACACCCATCTTCGATCTCCGATGATGCGCCCTATGGTTGGGTTTGTCGTAGCCATCTTGCATGACCGGCGCAATTGTTCTTCTCGATCCCTGCTTTCGTCGCAATAGTCCGACGAACATTGCTGGGAACGCCACTGTCGCCAAAGGGGATTCTGCACGGAGGGCAGGCCCGGCCAGCGACGGGGTGCCGCTTAGCTTCCGAAGCCGTCGGGAAGCAAGGGGAATCCGCGGCAGTCGGGAATGCGCAGCAAAGGGGGTCACTTGCGCTACAGGCTTCTACCCTATCCTGCGGCCGGGTTGTCCGGGTCGGCGGCCGTCGCCGCGGGACCAGCCAGGTTCGCCGCAAGGGGCGACGCCTGCCCTGCCCTTCTTTGCCTCAACATCTGGGAAAGGACCGCAAGATGAAAGTATTGGTGCCTGTCAAGCGGGTAGTCGACTTCAACGTCAAGATACGGGTCAAGGCCGATGGGACCGGGGTCGATCTGTCGAACGTCAAGATGTCGATGAACCCGTTCGACGAAATCGCCGTGGAAGAGGCGATCCGCCTGAAAGAGGCCGGCAAGGCCGACGAGGTCGTCGTGGTCTCGATCGGCCCGGCGCAAGCGCAGGAGACGCTGCGCACGGCCCTGGCCATGGGTGCGGACCGCGCCATCCTGATCAAGGTCGAGGACGTGGTGGAGCCGCTGGCCGTCGCCAAGCTTCTGAAGGCCGTGGCCGATGCCGAGGCCCCGCGGCTGGTCGTCCTGGGCAAGCAGGCCATCGACGACGACGCCAACCAGACCGGGCAGATGCTGTCGGCCCTGCTGGGCTGGTCGCAGGCGACCTTCGCCTCGGCGGTCGAGCTCGACGCAGACAAGGCCAGGGTCACCCGCGAGGTCGATGGCGGCCTCCAGGTGATCGAGGTCGCCTTGCCCGCGGTGGTCACCGCCGACCTGCGGCTAAACGAGCCGCGCTATGCCAGCCTGCCCAATATCATGAAAGCCAAGAAGAAGCCGCTCGAGGAAAAAACCCCGGCGGATTATGGCGTGAACGTCGATGCGCGCCTTAAGGTGCTGAAAACCGAGGAGCCGGGCACCCGCAAGGCCGGCGTCAAGGTCGCCAGCGTCACGGAACTGCTGGACAAGCTGAAGAACGAAGCCGGCGTTCTGCAATTCTGATCGGAGAGAAATTCCATGGCCATCCTGCTTTTCGCCGAACACGACAACGCCGCCCTGTCCGACCAGACCGCGCGCACGCTGACCGCCGCCCGCCGGATCGGCGGCGAAATCGACATCCTGGTGGCCGGCAAGGACGGCGCCACCGTGGCCCAGGCCGCCTCGACCTTCCAGGGGGTCCGCAAGATCCTGCTGGCCGAAGCCGATGCGCTGGAGCATCGCCTGGCCGAGCCGACCGCCGCGCTGATCGTTTCGCTGGCCGGCGACTACGACACCGTGATCGCCCCGGCGAGCACCACCGGCAAGAACGTCCTGCCGCGCGTGGCCGCGCTTCTGGATGTGATGCAGGTTTCGGAAATCGTCGAGGTCGTCTCGGCAGACACGTTCAAGCGCCCGATCTATGCCGGCAACGCCATCCAGACGGTGCAGGCGACGGACGCCAAGAAGGTCGTCACCGTGCGGACCTCGGGCTTCGAGGCGGCGCAGGCAGATGGGGGCAGCGCCCCGGTCGAAACCATCGGCGAGGCTGCTGCCGACCCGCGCCTGTCCGGCTTTGTCGAAAACCGCCTCTCGGAAAGCGAGCGTCCCGAGCTGACCTCGGCCCGCATCATCGTCTCGGGCGGTCGCGCCCTGGGCTCGGAAGAAAGGTTCCGCCAGGTGATCCTGCCTGTCGCCGATAAGCTCGGCGCCGCGGTCGGCGCCTCGCGCGCGGCGGTGGATGCGGGCTATGCCCCGAACGACTGGCAGGTCGGCCAGACCGGCAAGGTGGTCGCGCCCGAGCTTTACGTTGCCTGCGGCATTTCCGGGGCGATCCAGCACCTGGCCGGGATGAAGGACAGCAAGGTCATCGTCGCCATCAACTAAGGACGAGGACGCCCCGATCTTCCAGGTTGCCGATTACGGCCTGGTCTCCGACATCTTCGACGCGCTGCCGGAGTTGGAGCGCGCGCTCTGACCCCGCCGGCCCGCTTGGCACGAGGAGGATGCCCATGACGGCACAGACAATCGACGGGAAGGCCCATGCGGACGGCCTTGGCGGCAGGATCAGCGGCGCCATCCCGTCCTTTCGGGAACAGACGGGCCGCCCGCCGGGCCTTGCCGTCGTCCTGGTCGGCACCGATCCGGCCAGCGAGGTCTATGTCAGCAGCAAGGGCCGCAGGGCGCGCAAGCTGGGCATGGAAAGCTTCGAGCATATCCTGCCCGAAGCCACCACGCAGGAACAGCTTCTGGACCTGATCGCGCAGTTGAACGCCGATGACAGCGTCGATGGCATCCTGGTCCAGTTGCCGCTGCCCGCGCACCTGGATTCCCTGCCGGTGATCGAGGCGATCGATCCCGCGAAGGACGTGGACGGGCTGCATCCGTCCAGCGCGGGTCGCCTGGTGTCGGGGCTGCCCGGCCTCGTCTCATGCACGCCCTTGGGGTGCCTGATGCTGCTCAGGTCGCAGCTTGGCAACCTTTCGGGCCTGGATGCCGTGGTGGTCGGCCGCTCGATCCTGGTGGGCAAGCCGATGGCGCAGCTGCTGCTGGCCGAAAACTGCACCGTGAGCATGGCCCATTCCCGCACCCGCGACCTGCCGGGAAAGATCCACCAGGCCGATATCGTGGTCGCGGCTGCCGGCCAGGCCGAGATGATCGAGGGCGACTGGATCAAGCCGGGCGCGACGGTGATCGATGTCGGCACCAGCCGCATCCTCCGCGACGGCCGGAAGACGCTCGTGGGCGATGTCGAATTCGCCTCGGCCTCCGGGGTCGCGGGGGCGATCACCCCGGTTCCGGGCGGCGTCGGCCCGATGACGATCATGTGCCTGATGCACAATACGCTGCTTGCCGCCTGTCGGCGCAAGAAACTGGCCGAGCCGCGGCTATGGTAGCGGCTTTCTCGGCGCATGCATCGACAACTGGACAAGGCATGACCCGCTTTGCGGGCCATGCCGTCGCATTTGGGCAGCCCGGCTTCGCCTGCTGGCGGTCACGGGAACCCTTTCGTCACAATCCCCCTTCACACAACAAGAGGACAGAACATGTCGGGATTTCCTGATAGAGCGCGGGTGGTCATCGTCGGGCTTGGCGGCATCGTCGGCGCCTCGGTCGCGCATCACCTGATCGAGCGCGGCTGGGACGATATCGTCGGCATCGACAAGTCGGGCATCCCGACCGATATCGGCTCGACCGCGCATGCGTCGGATTTCTGCTTCGCGACCAGCCACGATTTCCTCAGCACCTGGACCACGCTCTATTCCATCGATTTCTTCGAGAAGATGGGCCATTACGCCAAGGTCGGCGGGATCGAGGTCGCGCGGGTGGGCGACGAGGTTCGCATGAACGAACTCAAGCGCAAGGTCGCCTCGGGCAAGGCCTTCGGCACGCGGGCGACAATGATCTCGGCCGCCGAGGTCAAGGAAAGGTTCCCTCTGGTCGAGGAAGACCAGATCCAGGGCGCGCTGTGGGATCCCGATGCGGGGCTGGTGGTGCCGCGCTCGCAGACCGTGGCGGGCAAGCTGGTCGATCAGGGCGTCGCCTCGGGCAAGCTGCGAGCCTTCGCCAATTGCGCGGCGACCGATCTGGTGATCGAGGACGGGCGCATCAAGGGCGTCGTCACCCCGCGCGGCACCATCATGGCCGACCTGGTCATCGTCTGCGCCGGCCTCTGGGGCCGCCTGATCGCCGAGATGGCGGGCGAGGATCTGCCGGTCTTCCCGGTCGATCACCCGCTGACCTTCTTCGGTCCCTATGACGAATTCGCGGGCACCGGCAAGGATATCGGCTTCCCGCTGCTGCGCGACCAGGGCAACTCGGCCTATATGCGCGACACTGGCGACCCCAAGACCACCGAGGGCGGCCAGATCGAATGGGGCTATTACTACGAGTCCGACCCGCGCCTCTGCCACCCGCGCGACATCCTGGAAAAGGAGTTCGCCCGCCTGTCGCCCTCGCAGCGCGACCTGGAACTGGAGGACGTGCTGTCGCCCCTGGAGCGCGCCATCGAGCTGACGCCGATCCTGGCCGAGCTGGGCTATAACGAAAGCCATTCCTTCAACGGGCTCCTGCAAACCACCACCGATGGCGGACCCTCGATCGGCGAAAGCCAGAAGGTACGCGGGCTGTGGTATGCCGTCGCCATCTGGGTCAAGGACGCGCCGGGCATGGCCAAGCTGGTGGTGGACTGGATCACCGACGGGCGCACCGCCATCGACCATGCCAGCATCGACTATTCGCGCTTCAACCCCTACCAGCTTGAGGAAAAGTTCATCGAGGAACGCTGCATCGAGACGGCGTCCAAGATCTACAACCCGCCTGTCCACCCGCGCGAACCCTTTGCCGGCGGCCGGGGCATCCGCCGCTCGCCCTTCTACGAGCGCGAGGTGGAGCTGGGCGGCTATTTCATGGAGCTGGGCGGCTGGGAACGCGCCCATGGCTATGCCGCAAACGAGCACCTGCTGGAGAAATACGCCGACCAGGTGCCGGTCCGCGAGCACGAATGGGACAACCGCCACTTCTGGCGCGTCTCGAATGCCGAGCATCTGGAGATGAGCGCGGATTGCGGCATCATCAACCTGTCGCATTTCCACATGACCGACATCGAGGGCCCCGATCACGTCGAACTGCTGGAATGGCTTTGCGCAGCCAAGATCGGCGGCGAGGGCAATATCGGCAAGGGGATCTACACGCATTTCCTGGATGACGAGGGCAATGTCCGGGCCGACTTCACCGTGTTCCGCCTGGCCGACCGCTGCCGTCTGGTCAACGGCGCCGATGCCGGGCCGCGCGACCTGAACTACATGCGCCGCGTGGCGCAGGATCGGGGCCTGGACGTCACCATCACCGATGTGACCGAGAAGTTCATCACCATCGGCATCTGGGGCCCGAACGCGCGGGTGAACCTGCAAAAGGTGGTCGAGGATCCGGCGGGGCTGGAAAAGGAAAACTTCCCCTTCGCCGCCATCAAGCCGATCCGCATCGCCGGCCGCGACGTCACCGCCTTCCGCATCTCCTATGTCGGCGAACAGGGCTGGGAGCTGCATATGGCCTATGAGGACGGGCTGGCCGTCTGGGACGCGCTACGCTCGACCGGCGTGATCGCGGTGGGTGTCGAGACCTATGCCAACTCGCGCCGCCTGGAAAAAAGCCTGCGCTTGCAGAACGCCGACCTGCGCACCGAATACAACCTCTACGAGGCCGACCTGGCCCGGCCCAAGGTCAAGGAGGCCGATTTCCGCGGCAAGGCCAAGCACCTGGAATATCGCGCCCGCGACCACCAGCCGGCAATGCTCTGCACCCTGGTCATGACCGACAACGTGGACAGCAACGGTATCGCCCGCTACCCGGTCGGCATCCTGCCGGTGCAGGATGCCGAGACGGGTGAGGTCCTGGTCGACACCCTGGGCCGGCGGTCCTGGACCAGCTCGATCGTCTACGGCCCGACCATCGGCAGGAACATCGCGCTGGCCTACCTGCCCTGGTCGCATTGCCAGGAAGGCCGCAAGCTGACGGTCGAATACATGGGCGAAACCTTCCCGGTCGAGGTCGCCGCCGTCGGCTACAAGCCCCTCTACGACCCCGAGAACCTGAAGCCCAGAAGCTGACACGCGCCAGGCAGAAGGACCGGGCGAATGCCCGGTCCCCTGATCGCCCGACCCCTATTCGGCGCGAATGGGTAAAAGAAAATCTGCCGGGTCAGAGTATCGGACGGACCCAAGACCGCATGACGAAAACCGGCCCGGCGCATTGCGCACCGGGCCGGTTTTTCATTCGGTTGCCGCGATCTGGTCCTGAGCCCCGCGTTTGATTTCTTGCGCAAGCCGGGCGCTGGACGGAACCGTCAAGGCCAGAGAAACGAGCGGATCATCCCGCGTCGCTCCCTGGCCCTTTTCATCATTATCCCATGCGCTCCGAGGCATATTCTCCCGGCGATGCGGGAAAGACGACGGCCTTGTTTCCGTTCAGGAAAACCCGGTGATGAATATGGGCATGAACCGCCCGAGCCAGCACCTGCGCCTCGACGTCGCGGCCAAGGCTGACATAATCGGCGGCACTTTGGGTATGGGTGACGCGGATGATGTCCTGTTCGATGATTGAGCCCTCGTCCAGGTCGGCGGTCACGTAATGCGCCGTCGCCCCGCATCAGCCGGACCCCGCGCTCATAAGCCTGCTTGTAAGGATTGGCACCTTTGAAGCTGGGCAGGAAGGAATGGTGGATATTGATGATCCGGCCCGATATTTCGCGGCACATCTGGTTCGACAGCACCTGCATGTAGCGTGCCAGCACGATCAGCTCGGCCCCGGTGTCACGGACCATCTGCATGATGGCAGCCTCGGCCTCTGGCTTGGTTTCAGGCGTGACGCGGATGCAGTGAAACGGTATATCCTCGTTCACGACCTGCCTCTGGTAATCGGTGTGATTGGAGATCACCGCGACGATTTCAACGGGCAGCGCTCCGATGCGCGAACGATACAGAGTCGGTTCTGAACAACGCGATTATGCCGCGCACGACCTCCGCAGTAATGTATCATCTCCCCTGATAATGGCGCGGATGAAGCGGATGACGAAGGCCCAAAGAGCCCTGATATGGGCGAGGATCTTGCGGATGTTGTGGCCGCCGGCGCAGAGCACGGCGAAGATGGCATCCACGACCCTGCCCTTGAGGGGGCATCTGGCCAATCTGCTTTCTGATTTCATGTGCCCGATCTCGGGCTCGATGGCGCTGCGTCGTTTGACGAGCTTCGCCAGCGCCGGGGTAATACCGCGCCGCTGACCACTGATCAGGACGCGGGTGGTCTCGACGCCATGGCCGCGATACCCGCGGTCCACCACGACGAGGCTGGGTCTCGTATCGGTCAGGATCTCGACCTGCTCCAGCGCCGGTGCCAGGGTGTGACCATCATAGGGATTGCCCGGAAAGCTGCGGGCGCCAACCACGAAGCCGCCATCAAGAGTGGTCGCGAGGCTGACCTTGGTGCCGAATTCGTAGCGCACACGGGCCTTGCCTTTGGAGATGCAGTCGACCTCGGGCTCGTGCAGGGAATAGATCTTGTCGCGGCTCTTCGGCCCTTGCTCCAGCAGGGTTCAGACCAGCCAGAGCGCGTCCAGAACCCTTTCGCACAAGGGGCCTTGCGGGATTTCTTGCAGGTGCCGACGCAGATCACGGCGCACCCGCCCGACATAGCCCTTGAGCGGGCGCAGCACCTTACGCATGCGCTTGAACTGGCGGGCATGGGCGTAACGGCCGACCTGGGCGGCCAGGCGCGGCGCGAGCCGGCCGTAGCTTTGCCGAAGCTCGATCCCGGCCTTCTTTGCCAGGCCGACCAGCAGGGCACGGGCGCGCTCGTAGAGCCGGGCGTCCGTCGGATGGGCGATGTTCTTTTCCATTACGGTGGTATCGACCGCTACCCGTTTCAGGGCCTTGTCGGTGACGGCCCCCGAGCATCGCCCCGCTTCGATCGTCTGGATCAGCACCCATTCTACGCCTTCTTCGCCGATCCGCTTGCGCCAGCGCACCAGCGAGGACGGATCAATCGGCGGGCGATGTTGAAAGAACGTCTCGCCGGTGAAATGCTGATAATATGGGTTCTCCACCCAACGGGCGACCACCGCCTCGTCCGACAGCTTGAAGGCGTGCTGCAGATACATCAGCCCGGCGATCAGACGCGGAGAAGTCGCCGGGCGACCCGTCGTCGAGGGGAAGAACCCGGCCCATTCCCGTACGAAGAACGCCCAGTCGATCAGCGCCGCGAGCTTCACCAGCTCATGGCGTTGATCGATCATGTCCACCAGTCGGGGCGTAGAAGGTCATCCTGTTCGGGAGCGCGGGAATGGGGCTTCATTGGCGATCGGAACTTGCAGGGTTTCTGAAGCCAGATTACGAAACCTTCCAATCCGATGCCAACAAAACAAACAGATCATCTCATGAAATCAAAGCGCTGAGCCTTGGTCAGGAGCGACGATTTACACAACGGTGGCAATGACGAAGGCCGACAGCAGCGGCCAGATCAACTCGCTGCCCAGGGCCGCGAAAAGCTGCGCCTCGGACAGCACGCCGCCCAGAACCAGCGCCAGCACGGCAGCCAGCGCCACCAGCGATTCCGGCAGGCGCGTACCGACCCAGCCAAGGATTGCGAGGCCCGAGACGGCCAGGGCAACCCGGCCCTCGGCCGAGAGCGTCTGGGGCAGGCCGGCCAGCAGCGGGATGGCGGCAGCCAGGACGGCGGAAGCCAGGACGGCGGCGGCAAGGTGGCGCCGGTTTGGCTGCGGCAGGGCGGCAAACGGGAACAGGCTGCGGGCGGTCTGGCGTTCTCCTGTGCATTTCCATGACAGGATTACGACAACCCCGGCGGGTTATTCCCGCAGCATCGCCGCTTCCTCCTCGGGCGTCAGCGGGTCGGCTGCACCGATGGCGGCCAGCGCCGCGTCTATGGACCCCTCGCCCGAGGCCGGGCGATAGTCCGCACCGCCTTGCTGCGCGGTCGCGGCAAAGCGTTCCTGCCAGCCATCGCCTTCGCGGCAGGCCAGCACGATGCGCAGCACCTCGTCCCGCGCGGTCTCGTATTCGCGGCAAAGCCTGCCGTCCGAGGCGCGGAAGGACGCGATCATGGCCAGCTCGCCGCCATCCTCCAGCGGCCGGACCTGGCCCGAGGGCAGGCTGTCCAGCGCCGCCAGCTCCGCCGCGCCGATCCCCGGCGCGGGGACCTCCGTCCATTGCCACCAGCCAAGCCCCAGCGCGACGACGGCGGCCGAGGCCGCCGCGGCCAGCCAGGGCCTGCGGTTGAGATTGGCGGGACGCCGCGCTTCCGGCACCGGACGGGGCGCGGGGGCGGCGGCGGCGCGGATCATCGCGGCCAGCGGGTCCTCGCCGGTGGCGTCCTTGCGCAAGCCCCCCAGCAGGCGCCGCGTCTCCTCAAAGCGATGCAGGCGGGCCTGCAACGCGGGATCGCCCGCGACGGCACGCCGGATCTCATCCGCGCGGGCGGGGTCCAGCTCGCCATCGGCCAGTGCCATCAGGGTTTCGTCGTCGATCTGCATCGCCCCATCCTTGTCGCGGTCCTGCCCCGAATACGCCCCCGGCGTCATCTTATTCCCAACCTTTCCGAAAGGGCCAGCCGCGCGCGCGACAGGCGGCTCATCACCGTGCCCATGGGAATGTCCAGGATCCGCGCCGTCTCGGCATAGCTCATCTCCTCGACGCAGACGAGGTGCAGGATCTCGCGCTGGTCGGGGGGCAGTTCGGCCATCGCCGCCTCGACGCTTTGCAGCATCAGCCGCGCTTCCAGCCCCGGTCCGGGATCGGTCGGCAGGGCCTCGGGGATCTCATGGATGTCGATCTTGGTGCCTTCCCGGCGCTGGCGGCGGGTCTGGTCGATGAAGGCGTTGCGCATGATGCGGAACAGCCAGGGCTCCAGCCGCTGCGCCCGGTCGAAGCTGGCCGCGTTGGCGATGGCGCGCTCGACCGTTTGCTGCACCAGGTCGTCGGCCTGATCGCCGCGCCGGGTCAGCGACAGGGCATAGCACCGCAGGTTGGGCAGCAATGCGATCATGGCCTCGCCGAAGCCTGCGTCCATTCACCCTCTCCACGGCGTCGGAAAATTGACCAGAGCAGGGAATAATGGAATCTGCAATGCGTAGAAAGTCCCGAAGCCGCCTCATAGCAAGGTGATGCCGATGCGCCTGCTATTGTTGCTGTCCCTGATCCTGGCTGTTCTGCTGGCCGACAGGCGCCCCCAAGCGACCGGCTGGGGGATATCCGCCGCATGGGCGGATGACGACGACGACGCGCCGGTCCGACGACGCGCGCCACGGGTCCAGCCCGCGCCCCTGCCCACGCGCACCCCGAACGAGGTCATTGCGCCCGGGGCTCCTTCCCCGGCCCTTCTGCCCTTCTGGGCGGTCATCGACCAAGCTCGTTCCCTCATCATGACGCTGAATTCCTTGTCGTCGTTTGCACGACGCAACCATCCGGTAGTGGGCGGCGCATCGGCGGCGATGATCCCGACTTCGTCGCAGGGGCTGCGTTTGCGAAGGCAGGGACGGGCACAGCTCCCGGAGGATCGCGGGGCCGCGCGATATATTCACATGCAGCTTTCAAACAGCGCGCGGGTGTTTTCGCGCGTCATCTCGACGGGGTTGCCGCCGCAGCTCGGGTCCTCCAGCGCCATCTCGGTCAATTCGTCCAAACGTTCGGGCTGGACCCCCAGCCGGGTCAGGTTCTGGGGGATGGCGAGCGCGCTGCGCAGTTGGATCACCCGTGCGCGGAAGCCGGCGAAGCCGCCCTTGATACCAAGATAATCGGCGGCGCGGGCAAGCCGGTCCTCGATGGCGGGTCGGTTGAAGTCCAGCACCATCGGCATGACCACCGCATTCGTGGTGCCGTGATGGGTGCCGTAGACCGCGCCGACCGGATGGCTCAGGCTGTGGATCGCGCCCAGCCCCTTCTGGAAGGCGACGGCACCCATGGCGGCGGCGCTCATCATGTGCGCGCGGGCCTCGAGGTCGTCGGGCGTGGCATAGGCGCGGGGCAGGTATTCGTTGACCAGCCGCAGCCCCTCAAGCGCGATGCCCTGCGACATGGGGTGGTAATGGGGCGAGCAGAACGCTTCGAGGCAATGGGCGAAGGCATCCATGCCGGTGCCGGCGGTGATGAATTTCGGCATGCCCACGGTCAGTTCGGGGTCGCAGATCGTCACGGCAGGCATCAGCCTGGGGTGGAAGATGATCTTCTTCTTGTGCGTGGCCGAGTTCGTCAGGACCCCGGCGCGCCCGACCTCGGAGCCCGTGCCCGCCGTCGTCGGCACGGCAATGATGGGCGCGATCTTGCCGACATCCGCGCGGGTCCACCAGTCGCCGATATCCTCCAGGTCCCAAACGGATACGGTCTGGCCCGCCATCAGCGCGATCATCTTGCCCAGGTCCAGCGCCGAGCCGCCGCCAAAGCAGATCACACCGTCATGTCCACCGGCTTTGTAGGCGGCGATGCCGGCCTCCATATTGCCTTCGTGCGGGTTCGGATCGACCTCGGAAAAGACCGCGCGGCCAAGGCCGGAGGCATCCAGAATATCCAGGGCCTGCCCGGTTATGGGCAGGCTCGCCAGTGCCTTGTCGGTCACCAGCAGGGGGCGCGCGATGCCTGCGGCCTTGCAATGCTCGGCCAGTTCGGCGACGCGGCCCGCGCCGAATTTGATGGTGGTCGGATAGGACCAGTTCGCACGAAGCGTCATTACGTCACCTTTTTCAGATGGTAGGATTTCGGCCGCGTCACGGCCAGATAGCCAAGGCCCGACAGCGCCGCGCCGCGTCCGGTGTCCTTGCAGCCGGTCCAGCACAGCGCCGGGTCCAGGTAGTCGCAGCGGTTCATGTAGACGGTGCCGGTTTCAAGCCGGCTGCCGATCCGGGCGGCGGCATCGGCATCGGCGGTCCAGATCGAGGCGGTCAGCCCATAGTCGCAATCGTTCATCAGCCGGATCGCCTCGGCGTCGTCGCGAACCGGCATGATGCCGACGACGGGGCCGAAGCTTTCCTCTCGCATCACGCGCATATCGTGGGTCACGTCGACCAGCACCTGCGGCGCAAGATAGGCGCCGCCATCATCGGCGGGAAAGGTCGCCGGATCGATCAGCGGCCTTGCCCCCTGCCCCACGGCCTCGGCGACCTGCGCGCGGACCAGATCGGCAAAGCGCCGGTGCGCCATCGGCCCCATCGTCGTATCCGGGTCGTGGGGATCGCCCAGCCTCTGCGCGTTCACCCAATCGACGGCCTTGGCCACGAAGGCGTCAAAGAGGCTTTCGTGGACATAGATCCGCTCGATCCCGCAGCAGCACTGGCCGCTGTTGAACATGGCGCCGTCCATCAGCCCGTCCACCGCCGCGTCCAGATCGGCATCGGCGCGGACATAGCCGGGATCCTTGCCGCCCAGTTCCAGCCCGGTCGCGGTAAAGGTCCCCGCGGCGGCCCGCTCGATCGCACGCCCACCGGCGACCGAGCCCGTAAAGTTCACGAAGCCGAAGCTGCGCTCGGCGATCAGCGCCTCGGTCGTTTCGTGGTCCAGGACGACATTCTGCATCACGTCGGCGGGAACGCCGCCCCGATGCAGCGCCTCGGCCAGGCGCTCGCCTGCCAGCAGGGTCTGGCTCGCATGTTTCAGGATCACGGCATTGCCGGCGACCAAGGCGGGCACGACCGTGTTGACGGCGGTCAGGAAAGGATAGTTCCAGGGCGCGATGACAAAGACCACGCCCACCGGCTCGCGCCGGATCTCGCGCGCGAAATGATCGCTGTCTTCGACCACGGTCGGGGCAAGGGCCTGGGCCGCGATCTTCATCATATGGTCGGCGCGTTCGTTGACGCCGCCGAATTCGCCGCCGTAGCGGATCGGGCGACCCATCTGATCGGCCAGTTCGGGCACTATTCTGTCCTTCATGCCGTTCAGCGCCTCGATCCCGGCGCGGATGCGGTCGATCCGTGCGTCCAGCGGCAGCGCGGCCCATCCGGGCTGGGCGGTACGGGCGCGGGCAACGGCGGCACGCGCGTCCTCGATGCCCAAGGTCTGCCTTTCGACAAGGGTCTTGCCGGTGGCGGGCGATATCAGGGCGATGGTCTTGCTCATCTCTTCCTCGTATTGACGGAGGTTCCGGCGGATCGTGTCAGGCGCGCTCGAACCCGCGGGCCAGTTCCCAATCAGTGACGGCGCGGTTGAATTCCTCGACTTCCCAACGGGCGGCGTGGACATAGTGATCGATGACCCCGTCGCCCATCGCCGCGCGCAACATAGCCGAACCATCCAGGGCATCGGCGGCCTCATGCAGGGTCTTGGGCACCTGCCGGACATCCTGGGCCGCATAGGCGTCGCCGGTGAATTCCGGCTCCAGCGCCAGTTTCCGCTCGATCCCCTCCAGACCGGCGGCAAGCAGCGCGGCGCAGGCCAGATAGGGGTTCAGGTCCGATCCGCCGATCCGGCATTCGATGCGCACGCCCCTGGTGCTGTCGCCGCAAACGCGGAAGCCGGCAGTGCGGTTGTCCACCGACCAGATCGCGTTCGTCGGCGCGAAAAGGCCGGTCACGAAACGCTTGTAGCTGTTGACATAGGGGGCAAGAAAAAAGGTCAGCGCGCGCGCATGTTCCAACTGGCCCGCCATGTAGTGTCGCATCAGGTCGGACATGCCATGCTGGGCATTCCCGTCGAAAAAGGCATTCTCGCCATCCCTGAACAGGGATTGGTGCACATGGCTGGACGAGCCCGCCTGGCCATGCGCGACTTTCGCAAGGAAAGTGGCCGAGAGGCCGTGCCTGCTCGCGATCTCCTTGGTCGCAGCCTTGACCAAGACATGCATGTCCGAAGTATCCAGGGCATCCGAATATCTGACATTGATCTCGTGCTGGCCGGCGTTGGCTTCACCCTTCGAATTCTCGACCGGGATGCCGGCGCCGTAAAGACCGTTGCGCAGATCCCGCATCACGGGCTCCTCTGCGAAGGTGCCGCCGAGGGCATAATCGACATTGTGGCGTGCGGTCGGGACAAGGCAGCGATAGCCGCTGTCGAAGTGATGCTTGAAGGATTGCTCGAACAGGTAGAATTCAAGCTCGGTCGCCATCATCGGCTGGAAACCCAGCACGGCGGCGCGTTCGACCTGCCGGCGCAACACGCTGCGCGGGGCGTGGGGAACCAGTTCGTGGGTCTTGTGGTCGTAGAGATCGCACATGCACAGCGCGGTTCCCGCCGCCCACGGCAGGCGGCGCAGGGTCGAAAGGTCCGGCTTCATCACATAGTCGCCGTAACCCGCCGCCCAGCTTGCCGCCGCATAGCCCGGCACGGTGTTCATCTCCAGATCGGTCGCCAGCAGGTAGTTGCAGCAATGCGTCTCGTCATGGTTCTCGAGAAAATGGGCCGCGTGGAAGCGCTTGCCCATCAAACGGCCCTGCATATCGACCAGCGCGACGATCACGGTGTCGATTTCGCCGGCTTGGACCGCCTGCTTGAGGTTTTTCAAGGAAAGGTTGGCAGGCATGAGTGACTCCGGTGTGGAGGGCGCATCATCGCGGATGCGCCCAGTCGCAGTGATCATGAATAGCGATAGGCTGAACCTGCCTTCTCCATCGCTTCGTTGTATTCCTTGCTCTGGGCGACGACGCGGACCTTGACCTCGGATTCCGCGGCGATCTCGTCCCAGGGCTTCTTGGCGGCTTCCTCGACGGTGGCCCATTCCTCGGCGGTAATCGTCGACAGTTGCATCTTGTCGCCGCCGACCGCTGCTTTCCGCGTGATCGATCTGGAAAAGGATGCAGGATCAGACATGCGCGCGCTCCATTGCTGCTCAGGTTGAAGCAGCCGGGGCGGGTCTGTCAATTATTTTTCAGAGTATGCTTTTTCTGTTAAGAACGTTACGAACACGGTGACGCTGTCGGGAGGGCCGTCGATGTCGCAGGAACATGAAGCCGCGGGCACCATCGAGGATCGCCTGATGCAGCGCTTCGACATCCTGACCCCGACCGAGCGCCTGCTGGCCGGCCACCTGACGCGGAACTTTCCCGTCGCGGGACTGGCCTCGATGACATATCTTGCGAAAGAAGCGGGAGTTTCGACGCCCACGGTCCTGCGCTTGGTTCAGAAGCTGGGGTTTCGCGGCTACCCGGAATTTCAGGCACAATTGCGCGATGAAATCGAGGCACGGCTGGAATCACCCCTGTCCAAACATGCGCGCTGGACCGACGGGGTGCCCCAGACCCATATCCTGAACCGTTTCGCAGACGCCGTCCTGGCCAATCTGACCCGAACGCTTGGCCGGATCGACCACGCCGATTTCGATGCCTGCACCGAGATGCTCGCCGATCCGAAACGCCGGGTTCTGGTGACGGGCGGGCGCATCACCCATGCGCTCGCGGATTATCTGGTGACTCAGTTGGGAATTGTGCGGCCGGGAGTATCCGCGCTGCCCAGCCAGTCCAGCGCTTGGCCCTCGGCGCTATTGGAGATGCGTCCCGGCGATGTGCTGATCGTGTTCGATATCCGCCGCTATGAAAGCGCGACCCTGCAACTGGCCGAAATGGCAGCCGAGCGGGGCGCAGAAGTCGTCCTGATCACCGATCCCTGGATCAGCCCGATATCGGCCTATGCCCGCTTCCGCTTCGCTGCGCAGATCGAGGTGCCCTCGGCCTGGGACAGCAGCACGGCACTGATGGTGCTGATCGAGACCTTGCTTGCGGCGGTGCAAGAACTGAACTGGCCACAGGCGCAGGACCGCATGACGCGGCTTGAGGCGCTGTATGAACGCGCCAGCATGTTCCGGCGCGGGAAGGGTTGAACCCGCGGCGCCAAGCCTCGATTGACCTGGCGGAGGCTGGCATTCACTGAAAGCGCATCGGAGAATGGCTCCATACGCTGTGCGATATTGCCGCCCTCGATCCGGCGCAGCGAAATTTCCAGCCACGCCTCAGCTGCAGCAATTTCATTCAGGACCCACTTGGTATAGTTCCGGGCGGCCCCGAGATGCCGATTGCAGCGGCTCGACCGGCTGTCCGCAGCCGGAGGTGGCCGGCCCTTCTGGTCGCCCGGCTGCTCGCGCCGGTCGGGCCGTGCCGGCGGTGCTTTACCGCCAGGCCATGCTGGCGCGCTCGTCAGCCCGCTGGGGTCGCCAGCAGAAAGCACCCCGCCGGCATCGGCGGGGTGGCCCGCAAGGCTTACGACCGCTCGCTCGTCTTCCATTCGTCCCAGCTGGGCTGGCCCTTCATGAAGCCCTCGATCTGCTGGCGGTCGGCCTCCAGCCGGGGGTCGTGGCGAAGGTAGAAGCGGGTCTCGCGCGCGATCAGGCCCGACAGGATCAGCAGCCCGATCAGGTTCGGGATGGCCATCAACCCGTTCATCACGTCCGAAAAGCTCCAGACGACGCCCAACTGGACCGTACAGCCCAGCAGCACCACCAGGGAAAACAGGATGCGGAAGGGCATGACGCCGCGATGACCCACCAGGCGCTCGAGGTTGCGTTCGCCGTAATAGGCCCAGCCCAGGATGGTCGAATAGGCGAAAAGAACCAAGCCGATGGTCACGACCCAATGCCCCCATTGCCCCGGCAGGCCATGGGTGAAGGCCTGCCCGGTCATGATCGAGGGCGAGATCTGCAGCCCGGTCTGCGGATCGATCTCGTTCCAGACGCCGGTGGTGATGATCACCAGGCCGGTGCAGGACACGACGATGATAGTGTCGATGAAGGTCTGGGTCATCGACACCAGACCCTGCCGCACCGGATGCGTGGTCTGCGCCGAAGCCGCCGCGATCGCGGCCGAGCCCATGCCGGATTCGTTCGAGAAAATGCCGCGCGCCACGCCGAACTGCACCGCGATCATGATGGTGGAGCCCAAGAACCCCCCCGTCGCTGCCGTCCCGGTAAAGGCCTGCGAAAAGATCTCGCCCAGGGCGGCCGGCACCGACCGGATGTTGACCAGCAGGATATAAAGCGCCCCCAGCACGTAGAACAGGATCATCACCGGCACCAGCCCGGCCGTCACCCGACCGATGGACTTGATGCCGCCGACCAGCACCACCAGCGTCAGCCCGGCCAGCACGATCCCGGTGATCCAGGTGGGGATCATGAAGCTGCGCTCCAGGTTCGAGGCGATGGAATTGCCCTGGGTCATATTGCCGATGCCGAAACAGGCGCAGACGGCGAAGACCGCGAAGCTCAGCGCCAGCACCTTGCCGAAGCCGTTGCGGATGCCGCGCTCCAGGTAATATTGCGGGCCGCCGTTCTTCTCGCCGACCTCGTCGGTGGTGCGGAAGCGCACGCCCAGGAAGGCCTCGGCATATTTCGAGGCCATGCCGAGGATGGCGGTGACCCACATCCAGAACAGCGCCCCCGGCCCGCCCGCCGCGATCGCCGTCGCCACCCCGACGATGTTGCCCGTGCCCACCGTCGCGGCCATCGCGGTGGTCAGCGCCTGGAACTGCGAGATGTCGCCCTCGGCATCGTCATCCTTGCGCTTCAGCAGGCCCAGGCGCAGGGCCGCGCCAAGCCGGACAAGCTGGATGCCCTGCAACCGGATAGTCAGGTAAAGCCCGGTGCCCAGCAACAGCGGAACAAGAAGGTAAGGCCCCCAGACGATCCCGCCGATTTTTCCCAAGACTGCTTCTATCTGGTCGAGTTCCATCGATACCGTCTTTCGTTATTGCAATGACCGCAAACGGCGATCTCCGGCCCCGAATGTCAAGTTCGGCCTTGCGCGATGCCTTGCCGACGCAATCGCGGGACAGGTGACGATACCGCAGGGGACGATCATGGTAAGGCGCATGGCCTGACTGCGATCGCCTGCCTCTTGATCCGTCCGGCGGCATCGCTATCTTGTCGGCAAGGCGTGTGCTGCGTGCGCCCAGGGGCATCTTCCCTGACTACGGAGACTGGTTGAACCCGTTTCTGACAGGAGATGTGCCATGCATGCACATATTCGCAGCAATACCTGCAACTTCCAAAATGAGATTGCCGACAGAGCAGCGGCGCCTGCGGCATGCGAGGCTTTGGTACCCCCTTGCCGCACATTGCCGGATGCCGATCTTGTTTCAAGCCAAGGGCCGGCCGTCCAATGATTGGTCAGATGTTGAAGGAAGGTTACGGCGTAGAGGACATATCCCTCAAAACAGGAAGGCCCCTCGACGAGGTCAGGTTTGCCGTGGCCTTGCTGCGCGAAAGCGGTTCGCTTGACATCCTCTTGCACAGGAAGCCGAAGCCTTTACCGGACACTGCCGCAATGGATATTTGAATGGTCCTGAAATACCCGATAGCCGGGGCGGGAAGATCTTGAATGCCAGACCGCCTGCATCTGATACCTGAAAGCCACCCGCAGATAAAAGCATGGGCAAGCACAAGGAGCCAGGTGACAGGACCGAGAGCGAAAAAATCGGAACGGTCTCGGCGGTCCTGAAAAAGAACCGATCGCGCTGACGCCCTCTCGCAAGCGTGTCCTGCATGGGCTTCTGGATCGGCTGCTGCGTCAAGATCAGGGTCGTGCGACACAAAGATGCCCCGCAGCAGCCTTGCACCTTTCGGCACAAGGCATTTTTGCAGACCTTCCGTCAGGTAGCCAAAAGCGACCCGACAGGCGGAACTTCACCGGCTCGGCGAACGCGATGCTGCGGCCCGCCCCACCCGCCAGGTCGGGAATCAGGCCGGGATCTGTCGCAGGATCAGGAACAACAGCGCCGACAAAAGCGCCGCTGCAGGAACGGTGACGACCCAGGCCGCCCCGATGGTCAGCACATGCAGCCTGCGGACCAGCTTGCGGCGACAGCGCTCGTCTGCTGGGATATATTCCGGCCGGGGAACGGCCATGCGCGCCTTCTTCAGGCGCCGCTCGGCATCCCATTCGCGGAAGAAGCCCACGCCGAAGATCGCGCCCACCGCGATATGGGTCGAGCTGACCGGCAGCCCCAGCCAGCTTGCCAGAATGACCGTGATCGCCGCCGATAGGGCAACGCAATAGGCGCGCATCGGGTTGAGCTTGGTGATCTCGCTGCCGACCATGCGGATCAACTTGGGGCCGAACAGGCTGAGCCCGAAGGAGATCCCGAAGGCGCCGATCAGCATGACCCACAGGGGGATGGCCACATCGCCGTTGAAATTGCCGGTCTGCACCGTCTGCACGATGGCCGCCAGCGGACCGACGGCATTCGCGACGTCGTTGGCGCCATGGGCAAAGCTGAGCAAGGCGGCCGATGCAACCAGCGGGATGCCGAACAGAACCTTGAGCGACTTGTTGCGATTCTCCAGCCCCCGGGACTGGCGGCGCGTAACCGGGATCATCAGCCGCCAGCAGCCCAGCCCGACCATCAGGCCCAGCAGCAGCGCAGTGCCCATCGAGACCTCGACCAGCTGCTTCAGCCCCTTCATCACAAGATAGGCGGCAAAGGTGCCCGCCATGATGCCGACCAGGATGGGCACCCAGACGCGGGCCGCCGCGATCTTGTCCTCGCGATGGACGATGCGGCTCTTGATCAGCGACAGGAAGCCCGCCGCCACGACGCCGCCCAGCACCGGAGAGATGACCCAGCTGGCGGCGATGGCCAGCATCTGGTCCCAGCTGACCGCGCCGAAGCCGGCCCCGGCGATGCCCGCGCCCACGACCCCGCCGACCACGGCATGCGTGGTCGAGACCGGCGCCCCGATCCATGTCGCCAGATTGACCCACAGGGCCGAAGCCAGCAGCGCCGCCATCATCGCCCAGATGAAGGTCGCGGGCGTATCCAGCGCCTCGGGCGCCACGATGCCCTTGGCGATGGTCGAGACCACGTCGGCGCCGGCAATCAGTGCCCCCGCGCTTTCGAAGATCGCCGCAATGACGATGGCGCCGCCCATGCTGAGCGCGTTGGCCCCCACCGCGGGGCCCATGTTGTTGGCCACGTCGTTGGCGCCGATGTTGAGCGCCATGTAGGCGCCGAACACGGCGGCGGTGACGACGATCAGCATCTCGCCGCTCTGCCCCAGCAGCATCGCTGCGGCGAGACCGGCCAGGATGATGAAGACGAAGCCGATGCCCGGCGCCACCAACGGCCGGGACACATAGGAGGCGGCCGCCTCGAGATTCGCGAAGCGGCCGAGATCGCGGTCCAGCGTTTCCAGGTGTCGGGGCTCGAGATCCTTGTCAGACATGTTCCGCCTTTCTGTTCCCGCGGGTGCTAGGAGGGAATGGGCGACATATCAAGACGCATCCGACCGGAACGCGCCGCGCCGGCCCGGGCGCCCGCCAGGCTTGGTTCCTGCTTCGCGGAACGGGGCATGCCCGGCACGTCCCCTGCAGGATCGCAAGGCGAAACCCGGTGCGGACTGCCATCGTCGACAAGGCACACGGCCCGGCCAGGACCGGGCGTCACGGCACCATTCCTGCGGGTCTCGGCGGTTGTCGCCGGCACCGGCTCTGCCTAACCTCGGCCCAGCGAATGCGGAAGACAGGAACATGCATATGAGACTCGGGACATTGCTCGCGGCCCTCGCCGTCGCCGCCTGTTTGGGCCAGGCCGCCGCGGCGCAGGAGCTGTCGTTCTTTCGCATCGGCACCGGCGGCACGGCGGGCACCTATTACCCGATCGGCGGGCTGATCGCCAATGCCATCTCCAGCCCGCCCGGTTCGCGCGCTTGCGAGGACGGCGGTTCCTGCGGCGTGCCGGGGCTGGTGGCGACGGCGGTGGCCTCGAACGGCTCGGTCGGCAATGTGAACGCCATCGCCGGCGGCGCCATGGAGGCGGGCTTCAGCCAGTCCGACGTGGCCTATTGGGCGCAGACCGGCACCGGGCTGTGGGAGGGGCAGCCGGCGGTCGAGAAGCTGCGCCTGATCGCCAACCTCTACCCGGAAAGCATCCACCTGGTCGCGCGGGGGGATGCGGGCATCGCCTCGGTCGCCGATCTCAAGGGCAAGCGAGTR
>NZ_LLWQ01000204.1 GCF_001447385.1 Paracoccus sp. MKU1
AGCGCGGCACCAATAAAATGATGAAGTTGGTCATAACCAATCCCGGGCGAACGCATCGCCATGGGCTGCACGCTCTTGCGATCGCCAGGACCAATCAGCCCCTCAACGTAAGCCGGACACATCCGCGCCCGGCGACGGTTGCCCAATGTTGCCACAAAGGGACGAAGCCACTCCGTCAGATCGTCCCGCCAATCATCCGCCATCGCCAGCCTCCACAAGCTGGCACTCCGTGAATCACCGCAAGTGACCCTTGGGAATCCTGAAAATGCACTTCCGCCAAAGTAGTGCTATACTTCTTCGATCCGCAACTCGACCGGCTCACCGGCGATGACTCCGGTGCGGGGCAGGGCCTCGATGGCGTGGTCTATGGCCTCGGGCGTGGTCTTGTGGGTGACGATCAGCACCGGCGCGACGCCCTCGCTGCGGGAATGGCCGTATTGCCGCATCCGGTCGATCGAAATGCCGGCATCGCCCAGCACGGTCGCCACCTTGGCCAGCGCCCCCGGCTTGTCGGTCAGTTGCAGGCGGATGTAATAGGCCGCCGGCACCGCAGTCCGCGCCGGCTGCGGCGAAGCCAGCGTCGCCGCCGGCTGGCCGAAACTCGGCATGCGCACGCCGCGCGCGATCTCGACCACGTCGGACATCACCGCGCTGGCAGTCGGACCTTCGCCGGCGCCGGCGCCGCGCAGCACGATCTGGCCGACCGAGTCGCCTTCGATCACCACCATGTTGGTGCCACCCTGCAACTGCCCCAGGGGGCTGTCGGCGGGCACCAGACAGGGCGACATGCGCTGCTCCAGTCCGCGCCCGGTCATCTGCGCCACGCCCAAGAGCTTGATGCGATAGCCCATATCGGCGGCCCGGCGGATATCGTCGATGCTGACCCGCTCGATGCCCTCGATCTCGACCGTGTCGAAGCTCGGCTTCGTGCCGAAGGCGATGGCGGCCAGGATCGCCAGCTTGTGGCTGGCATCGATGCCGCCAACGTCCAGCGTCGGATCGGCCTCCAGGTAACCCAGCTGCCGCGCCTCCTCGAACACCGTCTCATAGGGCAGGCCGGCGCTTTCCATCCGGGTCAGAATATAGTTGCAGGTGCCGTTCATCACCCCCATGACGCGGCGGATCTCGTTGCCCGAAAGCGACTCGGTCATCGCCTTGATGACCGGGATGCCGCCCGCAACGGCCGCCTCGAAGCGGATCACCCGGCCATTAGCCTCGGCCAGTTCCGCCAGTTCCTGGCCGTGGATGGCGAGCAGCGCCTTGTTGGCCGTCACCACGTCCTTGCCGGCGCGCAGCGCGGCGGTCACCGCCTCGCGGGCGATGCCCTCGTCGCCGCCGATCAGCTCGACCAGGACATCCACATCCTCGCGCAGCGCCAGGGCGCGGGCGTCGTCTTCCCAAGCATAGCCGGACAGGTCCACATCGCGGTTCTTCATCCGGTCGCGGGCGCTGACGGCGGTGATGGCGATGGGCCGGCCGGCGCGCAGGCCCAGCAGGGCGGCATGTTTCTGGATGATCTTGACGGTGCCGGTGCCGACCGTCCCGAGACCAGCGATGCCGAGACGAAGCGGAGAGGCGTTTTGCCCCTGGTTCTGGGCGGACATATGAAACTCTTATCTATGGACGATGCGGTGTTAGCGGATGGCGCGGCACGTTGCAACGCGCATGCTCAAGCCTCGTCGTCGCCCGCCCAATAGCCCTGCACCCCGGTCGCCCGCATCACCCGCAGCACCCGGGTGCCGATCTCGACCGTCTCCTCGCGGATACGATCCAGATCGGCGATGGCCAGCGGATGGCGCTGAACCTCGCCCTTGGTGTTGACGAAGGCCGGATGCCAGCGCGCCTTGTCCTCCGTCGGTCGCCAGGAGGCATGGCAAAGCAGGTTGCGGTGCAATCGGATCTCATAGAGCCGGTCGGTGATCCGGTTGCGGTCGCGCAACCCGGGATAGCGGCGCATGGCGGCATCGAGAAGCTCGATCAGCGTGCCCATGGAATCATCGGCGATCGAGACCATGCGGGTCAGCCAGCTTTGCAGCTCTTCCTCGGTCAGGTCGTCGGCCAGGCGCGCGCGGTCGAGCGCATAGATGGTGCGCTTGATGATTTCCTCGAGCCAGCCGAAATTCGCCACGCATTGCCCCAGCGCGGCGGCAAAATCCGGCGGCAGGGTGTAATGCGTCTCGGGCGGCGCGCCTATCCTTGCCATGAGGCACCGATGCAGGCGACGGGATACAGGCCATGGCACAGGCTCGCGCGCCACCGCCCGCCGAATGCCGCCCGCCAGGGATCGAGCGGCGCGCTCCGGCGCAGCGGGATCGCATCGGGCGGCAACGGCGCTATCGTCTCTCGGGAGCCATGCGCCCCGCGGGAGCGGTTCAGGAAAATGTTTGCCCGGCCGAATCTCGCCTTGCCTGCGATGCCGGTGATCTGCCCGCCCCTGCCGTCGTTCATCCTGTCCCCGCGCTTCCGGGGACGAGTTTTCCATGGCACCCGGCGGTAGGCAAGCCGGGTCAGAGGATCTTTTGCAGCAACACCAGGTCCAGCCAGCGGCCGAACTTGCGTCCTGCCTGCGGCAAGCGCCCGACCGCCACATAGCCGATGGCGCGGTGAAAGGCGATGCCGGCGGCGTTTTCGCCCGAAACGGCGGCGATCATGCTGTGCGCGCCACGGGCGCGGGCATGGTCCTCGATCGCCGTCATCAGCGCCCGGCCCAATCCGCGGCCACGGGCGGCGGGAGACAGGATCACGGTATGCTCCATGCAATGGGCATAGCCATTGCCGCCGCGGAACTGGTCATAGCTCGCCAGCCCCAGCACTGCGCCGGCTCGCTCGGCGACCAGGAATGCCCGCCCCGCCGCCCGGCGCGCGGCGATCATCCGCGCCAGCCCCTCGGCGGTCTTCTCCTCGCTGGAGAAGGTGATCGCGGTCTCGCGGATCAGCGGGTTCCAGAAGCCGAGGATCGCCGGAATATCCCCGTCGCCCGCAGGACGCAGCATCATTCTCCCGCCTTTCTCCGCGGCGCCGGCCCTTCGAAACGGCCCGGCTTCTTCGTTGCCCAAATACCCATGCGGCCGCGACGCTGGGCGCCCCGGCCGCACCCCTGTCACGCCGCCCGCGCCGCGCGGATCAGGCTCAGGATGTCGCGCGCGGCCGAGGGAATATTGGTCCCCGGCCCGAAGATCGCCTTCACCCCGGCCTTCTTCAGGAAGTCGTAATCCTGCTGCGGGATGACGCCGCCGCAGATCACGATGATGTCGCCGGCGCCCTGGTCCTTCAGCGCCGCGATCAGCTTGGGCGCCAGGGTCTTGTGCCCGGCGGCCTGCGAGGAAATCCCCACCACATGCACGTCGTTGTCGATGGCGTCCTGTGCGGCTTCCTCGGGGGTCTGGAACAGCGGCCCCACATCGACGTCGAAGCCGATATCGGCAAAGGCGGTGGCGATCACCTTGGCACCGCGGTCATGGCCGTCCTGGCCCATCTTGACCACCAGCATGCGCGGGCGGCGGCCCTCTTCCTCGGCGAAGGTCTCGACGTCGCGCTGGATCTGCGCGAAATCGTCGTCGCCCTCATAGGCGGCGCCATAGACGCCGGCCAGGGTCTTGACCTCGGCCCGGTGGCGGCCGAATTCCTTCTCCATCGCCATGCTGATCTCTCCCACGCTGGCCCGGGCGCGCGCGGCCTCGACCGCCGCCTCGAGCAGGTTGCCGCCTTCCTTCGCCCGACGCGTCAACTCGTCCAGCGCCGCCTGGCATTGCGCTTCGTCCCGCGTCGCGCGGATCCGGTTCAGCCGCGCGATCTGGGCCTCGCGCACCTTCATGTTGTCGATGTCGAGGATGTCGATCGGGTCTTCCTTCGCCAGGCGATACTTGTTCACCCCGACGATGACCTCCTCGCCGCGGTCGATCATGGCCTGGCGGCGAGCGGCGCTTTCCTCGATGCGCAGCTTGGGCATGCCCGAGGCGACGGCCTTGGTCATGCCGCCCATGGCCTCGACCTCCTCGATCAGCGCCCAGGCCTTTTCGGCCAGTTCATGGGTCAGGCTCTCGACGTAATAGCTGCCGGCCAGCGGATCGACGACATGGGTAATGCCGGTCTCCTCTTGCAGGATCAGCTGAGTGTTGCGGGCGATCCGGGCGCTGAACTCGGTCGGCAGCGCGATGGCTTCGTCCAGCGCGTTGGTATGCAGCGATTGCGTGCCGCCAAGCGCCGCCGCCATCGCCTCGTAGGCGGTGCGCACCACGTTGTTGTAGGGGTCCTGTTCCTGCAAGCTGACGCCCGAGGTCTGGCAATGCGTGCGCAGCATCAAGGAGCCCGGCTTCTTCGGGTTGAACTCCTTCATGATGCGCGTCCACAGCAGCCGCGCCGCGCGCAGCTTGGCCGCCTCCATGAAGAAATTCATGCCGATGGCAAAGAAGAAGGACAGCCGCCCGGCGAACTGGTCCACGTCCATGCCGGCCTTCAGCGCCGCCCGGACATATTCGCGCCCGTCGGCCAGGGTATAGGCCAGCTCCTGCACCAGGTTCGCCCCGGCCTCCTGCATGTGATAGCCGGAGATCGAGATCGAGTTGAACCTGGGCATCTCGTTCGAGGTGTATTCGATGATGTCCGCGATGATCCGCATCGAGGGCTCGGGCGGATAGATATAGGTGTTGCGGACCATGAACTCCTTGAGGATGTCGTTCTGGATGGTGCCCGACAGCACGGCGCGGGAATGGCCCTGTTCCTCGCCGGTGACAATGAAATTGGCCAGGACCGGGATCACCGCGCCGTTCATGGTCATGGACACGGAAACTTTATCCAGCGGGATGCCGTCGAACAGGATCTTCATGTCCTCGACGCTGTCGATGGCGACGCCCGCCTTGCCGACATCGCCCTCGACGCGCGAATGGTCGCTGTCATAGCCGCGATGCGTGGCCAGGTCGAAGGCGACCGAGACGCCCTGCTGCCCGGCGGCCAGCGCCTTGCGATAGAAGGCGTTCGATTCCTCGGCGGTGGAAAACCCCGCATATTGCCGGATGGTCCAGGGCCGGCCGGCATACATGGTGGCGCGCGGGCCGCGGGTATAGGGCTCGATCCCGGGCAGGCTGCCCAGATGCGGCAGGCCCTTGACGTCCTCCTCGGTATAGAGCGGCTTGACCTCGATTCCTTCGAGCGTGTGCCAGGTCAGGCTGTCGGGTTCGGCGCCTTTCAGCTCCTTGCTGGCGAGCCGGCGCCATTCTTCCAGAGCGGCTTTCGTGCTTTCGGTCATCTTGCATCCTTTCCCATGGCCCCTCGGCTCTTATATGAAGAGAGAGTAGAGGGGGCGATGAAACTGAAACGGTTGATTTTGCTGGCGATGGTGCCGCTTGTGGCGGCGATGGGGCCCAAGCCCGAAGGCGAGGCGGACGGCCATCGCCCGTATGTCCGCGGCGAAGTGCCCGCCGCGCGCAGCGAAGGCACGGCCGCGCCGGGCGGAACGCCCGCACACGAGCTGACCGTGCTGCCGGCGGCCGAGGCCGATCCGGCGGAGTTCATGTGGCAGGCACGGCCGGTGGTGATCTTTGCCAATACAGCCGCCGATCCGGCCTTCATCGAGCAACTGGCCGCCTTGCAGCGCGATCCCGCGCCGCTGATCGCCCGCGACGTGGTGGTGGTCACCGATACCGACCCTGCGGCGGCGAGCATCTGGCGCCGGCAATTGCGCCCCGAGGGCTTCTCGCTGGTGCTGATGGACAAGGACGGCCAGGTCAAGCAGCGCAAGCCCGTGCCCTGGTCGGTGCGCGAGATCACCCGCGCCATCGACAAGTTTCCGTTGCGCTTGCAGGAAATCGGACGTGCCGGCCTGCCGTGACGCTGTGCCGTGCATGACGGGGCCGGGCGCGCGTTGCGCGGGGCGACATGATATGCGTTGTGCGACGGAACACGGCGCAGGCAGCACGACGGGATATTGCGAAAATCGCAATTCGTGACTACCTTTGTGGCACAGGCGGTTTTCTGTCCGCCATGAAAGGAGCGGCTCATGAGCAAGTCGAATCTGCTGCGCAAGCGCGACACGCGGCCCGAACCCAAGCCGCGCCCCGAGCCTGTGCCGGTGAACGACAGCTTCGTCGCCCGGCTGGCCAAGGCCCGCACGGCCAATGAAATGACCAGTCTGATCGGCTTGAAACCCATCAAAGGCCGCTCCGGTCCGAAGATCGCTTATTAAGCCGCGCCCGCAGTTCGGCCAGTTCCGCGGGCAGGCTGGACGCGATCCGGTCCAGCCGCTCGCGCGCATCGCTTTCATACAGTTCCAGAATCGTCGCATCGCCGCCATGCAGGCTGGCGAGCAGGATGCGAATCGCCTCATACCCGGCTTCCCGCGCCACCTCGCTGAGTTCCAGATAGTCGAGGAACATCTCGGCCGCCCGGTCGCGATTGCGGCGCGCCAGCCTGGGCAGCTCCGTCTCGAAAGAGCGCATCAGCGCGATCTGCCGGTAATAGGTGACGACCGGGTCGATGACCAGCGCGGGCAGGATATGCACCTCGGTAATCAGGGCTGAAAAGATGCGGTCGTTGGAATTGTCCGGCAGCATCTGGATGAAGCCCTCGTCGCGGATGCGCCGGACGGTGTCGGGGATCTCCCTGATGTCGAGGCGCTGGTTTTCCAGGCTGACGACATGGGCGCGGATCTCGGCCAGCAGCGCGCGCTGCATGTCCGCCACCCGCTCGGCGCGCAGCTTGGCGTCGCGCCGGCGGTTCTGGAGGGCGACGACCCACCAACCCGTGGCGATGAACAGCCCGGCGATCAACGCCTGCTGTGCATGGGGGCTGAGATAATCGTCGAAAGGCGGCATGATCCCCGATCCCTGTGCCGGGTGCTGGCGCGCGCCCGGCGGTTGCCCGTCACTCGAACTCGATGATCACGTCATCGACCTTGAGGCTTTCGCCTGGCTTGGCATTGACGGATTTCACCACGGACTTCTTCTCGGCGCGCAGGATGTTTTCCATCTTCATCGCCTCGACGGTGGCCAGCGCCTGGCCCTCCTGCACCTCGTCCCCGGCCTCGACATTGATCCTGACCACCAGGCCCGGCATCGGGCAGAGCAGGAATTTCGAGGTGTCGGGCGGCAACTTCTCGGGCATCAGCCGCGCCAACTCGGCGGCGCGCGGGCGGCGGATATAGGTTTTCAGGTCCGCGCCCCGCACCCGCAGCCGGAAGCCCGAGGGCAGGCGGTCGACCTTCATCACCAGCGGCGCGCCATCGACGGTCAGCCGCGCCAGAGATTGCCCGGGCAGCCAGTCACTTTCGACGCGCAGTTTCCGGCCGTCGATCTCGACCGTCGAGCCCTGCTTGTCGGCGGTGATGCGCACCGGGATTTCCTTGCCGGCGGTGAACACGACCCAATGCTCGCCGACATGGCGCTCATGGTTGTCCAGCCGGCCCGAGATGCGGGTGCGCCGGATTTCCGCCACGCGATGCATGGCCGCGGCCGAGGCGGCGATGCGGGTGATCTCGGCCTCCGGCAGGGTCGCGCCCAGGAAGCCGTCGGGATATTCCTCGGCGATGAAGGCGGTCGAGATGTCGCCCGAAACGAATTTCGGGTGGTCCATCACCGCCGAGAGGAAGGGCAGGTTGTGGCCGATGCCCTCGACCTCGAACTCGTCCAGCGCCAGGCGCATCTGCTCGATGGCCGCCTCGCGGGTCGGCGCCCAGGTGCAGAGCTTGGCGATCATCGGGTCGTAATACATGCTGATCTCGCCGCCCTCATAGACGCCGGTATCGTTGCGTACCCCGGTCGCGGCCGCGGGCGGATGGTCGCCGGGATGGGCGGGCACCCAGGTATCCGCAGCCTGCATCGGTCCGGCGGCGGTCTCGGCCGGCGGGCGATAGCGGGTCAGCCGGCCGATCGAGGGCAGGAAGTTGCGATAGGGATCCTCGGCGTAAAGCCGGCTTTCGATGGCCCAGCCGTTGATCTTCAGATCCGCTTGCGCGAAGGGCAGGGGCTCGCCGGCCGCGACGCGGATCATCTGCTCGACCAGGTCGATGCCGGTGATCAACTCGGTCACCGGATGCTCGACCTGCAAGCGGGTGTTCATTTCCAGGAAATAGAAATTCTTCTGCGCATCGACGATGAACTCCACCGTGCCGGCCGAGGTGTAGCCCACTGCCTTGGCCAGCGCCACGGCCTGCTCGCCCATGGCCTTGCGGGTCGCCTCGTCCAGGAAGGGCGAAGGCGCCTCCTCGATCACCTTCTGGTTGCGGCGCTGGATCGAGCATTCGCGCTCATGCACATAGACGCAATTGCCGTGCTTGTCGGCCAGAACCTGGATCTCGATATGCCGGGGCTGGGTGACGAATTTCTCGATGAAGATCCGGTCGTCGCCGAAGCTGTTCGCCGCCTCGTTCTTGGAGGATTCGAAGCCCTCGCGCGCCTCCTGCTCGGTCCAGGCGATGCGCATGCCCTTGCCGCCGCCGCCGGCGGATGCCTTGATCATCACCGGAAAGCCGATTTCCTTCGAGATCTTCACGGCTTCGTCGGCATCGGCGATCAGGCCCATATAGCCGGGAACCGTGCTGACCCCGGCCTCCTGCGCCAGTTTCTTCGAGGTGATCTTGTCGCCCATCGCCTCGATGGCGGGCGAGGGTGGGCCGATGAAGGTGACGCCTTCCTTCTCCAGCGCCTCGGCGAATTTCATGTTCTCGGACAGGAAGCCATAGCCGGGATGCACCGCCTCGGCGCCGGTCTGGCGGATCGCCTCCATGATCCTGTCGATCACGATATAAGATTGGTTGGCCGGGGGCGGGCCGATATGCACGGCCTCGTCCGCCATCTTGACATGCAGCGCATTGCGGTCGGCGTCGGAATAGACGGCGACGGTCTGGATGCCCATCTTCTTGGCGGTCTTGATGACCCGGCAGGCGATCTCGCCCCGGTTGGCGATCAGGATTTTCTTGAACATGTTTCTTTCCCTTGGGGCAGATCCCGAACGTGAAAAAGCCGTCCCGGCACGAGACCGGAACGGCTGGAAAAAAGCCTGGGCGGCGCGCCGGGGCGTGCCGTCAGCTTGGCGAAGGTGTTATTGGCACAGACGCACGTCGTCGCACAGCGCACCGGCGACAGCGCCGATCGCCGCGCCCTTGGCGACGTCGTGGCCGCCCAGATGGGCAGCGGTGGCGCCGACACCGGCACCGATGATGCCGCGGTCCATGTCGGTTGGATTGATGCCTTGGGTGCAGCCGGCCAGGCCAAACAGGCCCAGCCCAAGCACGAGAGCGAGTTTCTTGGACATCTCGTTTGCTCCGGGATGCGGGCGGCAGCGCGGGCCGTCAGTCCTGCGCCTTCCGCCCTGTTGAAATCAGTAGCGGCGCTGGCAGACGCCGGCGTCGTCGCAAAGCGCGCCGCCAGCCGCGCCGATGAGCGCGCCCGTGGCCACGTCACCGTCGATGATCTTTGCCACCGCCGCACCGGCGAGCGCACCGCCAGCCGCGCGCTGCGCGTCGGGGGAAAGGGTCGAGCCGCCGCCATAGCCCTGTTCGCAGGCGGCAAGGCCGGCGACCAGCAGGACCGCGCCGGAAAGACGGAGGATGACGGATTTTTGCATAGCTTTTTGCCTGTATTATGGACCCGCTTCCGGGCCGTTGGTGATAGAGGTGCGCACAATATTGCACGCGCCATTTCGGGAAGAAACTGACAACGGTGTGAAAAGACGTCACTACGCGGCAATCCGCCCATCCCCTGGCCGGTCATCAGCGTTCGTCCTCGTCGTCCCAGTCCTCGTCGTCCCAATCGGCATCGTCCCAGTCGAACTCCGGGGCGTCCTCGGCGAAAAGCTCGGGAAAGCTGACCTCGGCGCGTTTCATGTCAACGCGCAGAAGCTGGTCGTAATCGGTGGGATCAAGCTTGCCGACCGCGATCACCTCGCGGCCAAGCAGCCAGGACAACCGTCCGGCGTCGAGATTGCCGCGCGGAAAGGGCTCCTCGCCGAAATGCTCGATCAAGGCCGCCAGAAAGGCGGTATCGGCGCGGCGGTCGGCCGGCTTGCGGTCGCGATAGCGCTCGCGCCGGACCAGCGGCGTTGCGCCCTTCTTGTTGGCGCGGCGGATGGTGAACTGGAAATCGGTGCCCGGAAGGCGGCCGGGAAAGCCGCGATGCTTCAGCATGTCTTGCCCCCTTGGAGAATTGCGCGAAGGCGCGGGGGCTGGGCGGGACGCGGATGGCGCGGGCCGCCTTGCAGCCCGCGCGCGGCCAATGGCTCAGTTGGCGCCGTATTTGCCTTGGAAGACCGGCTCGGGCTGGACCGGAACCGGGGCGACTTCGGGCTCTTTCGGGGCGCAGGCCGCGGCGAGGCCGACCAGAACGAGGGCGAGTGCAAGCTTTTTCGACATATCGTCGTGCTCCTGTGTTGCGGGATCGTTAGGTCCCGACTGCTCGGTTGAGATTCGGCCGCCTCATGCGACCGCGCGGGCATGATAGCCAGCGCCGCGCAGCGCCGACAGGCACCCCGCGGGCAGGCGGGCGCGGGTGCGGGCGGCTGTGGCAGGCTTGCATCAGGCGTCAGGGAAAGACACATCACCACGGCTCCCATTCGCAGGCATCGCGGTCGGGCGGCAGGCGAAAGGCCTCGAAGATCTGCACCGCCTCGGGATCGAAGGTGCCGAAGGGCATCTCGCGGTCCGCCAGGCTGATGATGATCTGGCTGGGCCGCGCTGTCAGCGCGGCGATGCGGGGCAGGGCCCAGTTTTCGCACAGCCAGACGATATCGTCATGCACCGGATCCTGCGCCAGCACATCGGGCGCGGCGGGCAGCACGGGCTGGCCGATCAGCGCATCGGCCTCCTCCTCCTCGGCCTCGGAGGGGATGTCCGCCTCGGCCAGATCCTCCAGCGCGGCGGGGTCGATCAGCCCGTCATCAGCCTCGGCGCCCGAAATCTCGCCGCTTTCGGTGTCGATCTCGATCGGGCCGCGCGCCCCGTCCTCCACGAAGTCCGAGGCCGGGCCGCTGGTCGCCGGCACGCGCTGCGCCAGGTCGGGCATGACGAAGCGAAAACGATAGGTCAGGCCGAATCCGCCGGCATCATCGTGGCGCGTCTCTTGCCAGCGCACCACGGCACCCGAAGGCAGGGCGATGTCGGCCCCGGCATCCTGCGCAAGCGCAGGTCCGGCGACCCCGGCCAGAACGGCCGAAGGCACCAGCGCAAGGCCGATCACCGCAACTCCCGGCATGATTCCTCCCTCCGTATCCCGCCGTTACAGCGGGATGTTGTCGTGCTTTTTCCAGGGATTCGACAGCTTCTTGCCGCGCAGGCTGGCAAAGGCGCGCGCGACGCGGCGGCGGGTCGAATGCGGCTGGATCACCTCGTCGATGAAGCCTTTCTCGGCAGCGACGAAGGGGTTGGCAAAGCGGTCCTCGTAATCCTTGGTGCGGCCGGCGATCTTTTCGGCATCGCCCAGCTCGCTGCGATACAGGATCTCGACCGCGCCCTTGGCGCCCATCACGGCGATCTCGGCGGTGGGCCAGGCATAGTTGAAATCGCCGCGCAGGTGCTTGGAGGCCATGACGTCATAGGCGCCGCCATAAGCCTTGCGGGTGATGACCGTGACCTTTGGCACGGTGGCCTCGCCATAGGCGAAGAGCAGCTTCGCGCCGTGCTTGATGACGCCGCCATATTCCTGTCCGGTGCCCGGCAGGAAGCCTGGCACGTCGACGAAGGTCAGGATCGGGATCTCGAAGGCGTCGCAGAAGCGCACAAAGCGCGCCGCCTTGCGCGAGCTGTCGATGTCGAGGCAGCCGGCCAGCACCATCGGCTGGTTGGCGACGACGCCGACGGTCTGGCCCTCGATGCGGATGAAGCCGGTGATGATGTTGGCGGCGAAATCCTTCTGGATCTCGTAGAAATCGCCCTCGTCCGCGACCTTCAGGATCAGTTCCTTCATGTCGTAGGGCTGGTTCGGGTTGTCGGGGATCAGCGTGTCGAGGCTGGGCTCGACCCGGGCCGGATCGTCGAAGAAGGGCCGGGTCGGCGCCTTTTCGCGGTTGTTGAGCGGCAGCAGATCGACCAGCCGGCGGATTTCCGACATGGCCTCGACGTCGTTCTCGAAAGCGCCGTCGGCGACCGAACTTTTCTTGGTATGGGTCGAGGCGCCGCCCAGTTGCTCGGCCGTCACCACTTCGTTCGTCACCGTCTTGACCACGTCCGGACCGGTCACGAACATGTAGGAGGTGTCCTTGACCATGAAGATGAAGTCGGTCATCGCCGGCGAATAGACCGCGCCGCCGGCGCAGGGGCCCATGATGACGCTGATCTGCGGCACCACGCCCGAGGCCATGATATTGCGCTGGAACACGTCGGCATAGCCGGCGAGGCTGGCGACCCCTTCTTGAATCCGTGCGCCGCCGGAATCGTTCAGCCCGATCACCGGGGCGCCGTTCTGCACCGCCATGTCCATGATCTTGCAGATCTTCTGCGCATGGGTTTCCGACAGCGAGCCGCCGAAGACGGTGAAGTCCTGGCTGAACACATAGACCATGCGGCCGTTGATCGTGCCCCAGCCGGTGACCACGCCGTCGCCATAGGGGCGGTCCTCCTCCATGCCGAAATCGGTCGAGCGGTGGCGGACGAACATGTCGAATTCCTCGAACGACCCCTCGTCCAGCAACAGTTCGAGCCGCTCGCGCGCGGTCAGCTTGCCGCGGGCGTGCTGGGCGTCGATGCGTCGCTGTCCACCACCCAGCCGCGCATCGCGGCGGCGCGATTCCAGTTCGCCGAGGATGTCCTTCATGAGCCGTCTCCCTTTGGGTTTGGCGCAAACTACCGGCTTGGCGCAGATGCGGAAAGCGGAAAGGCGAATATTTGCAAAATATGCTAGCCAATTGCGCTGCAAATAGCAAAAATGCTAAAACCCTTGACGCCGCGCATGGCAAGAGCCATGCCGCTGCCATGGGACTCGTCATTGATCTTGCGGCCGTCGTGGCCAATTGGAAGGCGCTTGCGGCCAAGGCCCCGGGCGCGCGGACAGCGGCCGTGGTCAAGGCCGATGCCTATGGGCTGGGTGCGGATCGCGTGGCGCCGGCGCTTTACGGCGCGGGGGCACGGGATTTCTTCGTCGCGCTGGCCTCCGAAGGGCGGGCGATCCGGCCGCTTCTGCCCGAGGATGCGCGGATCTTCGTGCTGTCCGGCCATATGGAAGGCGCGGATCTGGCCGGGTTGATCCCGTTGCTGAACAGTCCCGAGCAGTTCTTCCGCGACCGGGCGCTGCGTCCGCGCGGTCCTTTCGGCATCCAGCTCGACAGCGGCATGAATCGGCTGGGCATCGAGCCCGGCGAATGGGCCGCCATCCGGGCCGAGGCGCTGGCCGGCGTGCCGGCGCTGATCATGTCGCATCTGGCCTGCGCGGATGAGCCGGACCATACGGCCAATGCCCAGCAGCTCGCCGCTTTCCGCGCGATGACCGAGGGCGTGGCTGCGCCGCGCTCGCTGGCGGCGACGGGCGGCATCCTGCTGGGACCGGATTACCATTTCGACCTGGTGCGGCCGGGCATCGGGCTTTATGGCGGCGAGCCCTTTGCTGATGCGCAGCCCGTGGTGACGCTGGCGCTGCCGGTGATCCAGGTGCGCGAGGTGAAGCCCGGCGAATCCGTGGGCTACGGCTATGCCTGGACCGCCGAGCGCCCGTCGCGGGTGGCGACGGTTGCGGCGGGCTATGCCGACGGGCTGGCGCGGGCGCTGGCACGGGACGGCAGGCTGGTGCTTTGGGCCGGCGAGCGCGCCTGCCCGGTGATCGGCCGCATCTCGATGGACCTGATCACCGTCGACGTGACCGACCTGCCCGACGTGCCGGCGGCGCTGGAGATCCTGAACGCACGGCAGGGTGTCGACGATCTGGCGGCGCTGTCGGGCACCATCGGCTATGAGATCCTGACCTCGCTGGGGCGGCGATACGAGCGGACCTGGCTTTGAACCCGATCCGGCTGACCGGCAGGGCGGCGATCGGCCTGGCCCGGATGACCGGGCGGGTGACGATCTTTGCCGCACGCGGTCTGGCTCGGATAGGGCAGCATCCGGCGGAACTGGCGCGGCAGGTCATGCAGATCGGCTGGCTCTCGCTGCCGGTGGTCGGGCTGACCGCGCTGTTCACCGGCGCGGCGCTGGCCTTGCAGATCCATTCCGGGGGCGAGCGGTTCCAGGCCGGCGACGTGGTGCCGGCCATCGTCGCCATCGGCATGGCGCGCGAGCTGGGCCCGGTCTTAGGCGGGCTGATGGTCGCGGCCCGCGTCGCCAGCGCCATCGCCGCGGAACTGGGCACCATGCGGGTGACCGAGCAGATCGACGCGCTGGTGACGCTTTCGACCGATCCCATGGGCTGGCTGGTCTCGCCCCGGCTGTGGGCGGCGCTGCTCTGCGTGCCGGTGCTGGTGGGCATCGGCGATGTGATCGGCATCATGGGCGGCTGGCTGATCGGGGTGAACGCGCTGGGGTTCAACTCGGCGCTCTACCTGTCCAATTCCTGGGCCTACCTGGAAAGCTGGGACGTGGTCTCGGGCCTGCTGAAGGGCGCGGTGTTCGGGCTGATCGTGGCGCTGTCGGGCTGCTGGTTCGGCATGATGGCGGCCGGGGGTGCGGCGGGCGTCGGGCGGGCAACGACGAATGCCGTGGTTGCGGCCTCGGTCGGCATCCTGGCCGCCAATTTCGCGCTGACGGGGTTGTTCTTCTGATGCTGGCGGTGCGCGGCCTTTCCAAGAGCTTCGGCGCCAAGCGGGTGCTGGACGGCGCGGATCTGGACCTGGCTATGGGCGAAAGCCTGGTGGTGATCGGTGGCTCGGGCACCGGCAAATCGGTGCTCTTGCGCTGCATCCTGGGGCTGGAGACGCCCGATGCGGGCGAGATCCTGTGGCGGGGCCGTCCGCTCGCCGGGCAGCGGGCTGCGTTCATGGATCATTTCGGCATGCTGTTCCAGAATGCGGCGCTGTTCGACAGCCTGCCGGTCTGGCGCAACGTGGCGTTTCGTCTGCTGCGGACCCAGCCCAAGGCGCGCGCGCGCGCCATCGCCATCGAAAAGCTGGCTCGCGTCGGGCTCGGCCCCGAGGTGGCGGACCTTTACCCGGCCGAACTCTCGGGGGGGATGCGCAAGCGCGCCGGGCTGGCCCGCGCCATCGCCGCCGATCCGAAGGTGATCTTCTTCGACGAGCCGACGACCGGCCTCGACCCGATCCGTGCGGCAACGATCAACACCCTGATCCGCGGCATCGTCGATGAGACCGGCGCCACCGCCATCACCATCACCCATGACATGTCCTCGGCCCGCAGCATTGCCGACCGGGTGGCGCTCCTGGATCGCGGCCGGCTACGCTGGCAGGGCAGCGTGGCCGAAATGGATGCCGCAGAGGACGATTATCTGCGTGATTTCGTCACAGGCCGGGCCCGGCCCATGGCGCGGGGACCGCAAGGGTGATGGCCGTTTTTCCGCTCAATCCCGTGCAAATCCAAAACTGCGGGCCCGTCCCCCTTGTGCGAATCCCGCGCAGTTGCAACCATGAGTTACTGAGAACCCCACCTCGGAGACGAATTTGGGTCTGACCCCTACGCATCCCGCGACCGCGACCCCCGGCGAAACCCTGCTGGAATTTCACGACAACCGGCTGCTGATCGACCTCTGCGGCCCGCATGACCGCTACCTCGCGCGGATCGAGGAAGCGCTGAAGGTGCATATCCTGCGACGGGGCAACCTGCTCTCCGTGGTCGGCCCGGTCGAGGCCCAGGCCGAGGCGGCGCAGGTGCTGCGCGCGCTTTACGCAAGGCTGGAGCAGGGCCGCCCGGTCGAGTTGGCCGAGGTCGAGGCGGCGTTGCGCATGGGCAGCGAGACGGTGACCGAGGGACCGAGCCCGGCCGAACAACTGGAGATGTTCCAGACCGGCCCGATCGAGCTGCGCACCCGCAAGAAGACCGTCGAGCCGCGCACCGACGCGCAAAAGGACTATGTCCGCGCGCTTTTCGCCAATGAGCTGGCCTTCGGCATCGGCCCCGCCGGCACCGGCAAGACCTATCTCGCGGTGGCGGTGGGCGTGACCATGCTGATCGGCGGTCATGTCGATCGCATCATCCTGTCGCGCCCGGCCGTCGAGGCGGGCGAGCGGCTGGGCTTCCTGCCCGGCGACATGAAGGAGAAGGTCGATCCCTACATGCAGCCGCTCTATGATGCGCTGAACGATTTCCTGCCGTCTAAGCAGATGCAGAAGCTGATGGAGGAAAAGCGCATCGAGATCGCGCCCCTGGCCTTCATGCGCGGCCGCACGCTGTCGAACAGCTTCGTGGTGCTGGACGAGGCGCAGAACGCCACCACCATGCAGATGAAGATGTTCCTGACCCGTCTGGGCGAGGGCTCGCGCATGGTCGTGACCGGCGACCGCACGCAGATCGACCTGCCGCGCGGCGTGCATTCCGGCCTGGTCGATGCCGAAAAGATCCTCAAGGACATCAAGGGCATCAGCTTCAGCTATTTCACCGCCAAGGACGTGGTGCGCCATTCGCTGGTCGCCCGAATCATCGAGGCCTATGATGCCGAGGCCGAGGCGGCTCTGGCGCGGGGCGAGATCTTCGACGAACGCGGCCAGCGCATTCCGCGCCGCGAGCCGCGGCTGGCGAGCGGGGGAACGGCAAGCGGGGGGGCGGGCGATGCCTGACAGCGCCGATGCGCCCGAGGAGGCGCTGGAGATCGTCGATATCGTGCTGGAGGACGACCGCTGGGAGGATGCCGGCCTACCCGCCATGGCCGAGCGGGCCGCCCATGCGGTGGGTGAATGGCTGGACCTGGGGGCGTTCCAGATCGTGGTCATGGGCTGCGACGATGCCCGCATCGCCGCGCTGAACGCCGAGTTTCGCGGCAAGCCCAAGCCGACCAACGTGCTGAGCTGGCCGGCCGTCGAGTTCGAGTCGCGCTCCCCCGGCGCCCATCCCGAGCCGCCCGGGATCGAGGAACTGGGTGACATCGCCATTTCCTACGATACCTGCCAGCGCGAGGCCGAGGCGCAGGGTAAGCCCTTCGCCGATCACGCCACGCATCTTCTTGTCCATGCCATGCTGCATCTTGCAGGATATGACCATATCGACGACGAGGATGCCGAAACCATGGAGGATGCCGAACGCTCGATCCTGGGCAAGTTGGGCATCCCCGACCCTTACCTGGAACATGAGACATGAGTAACGACCGAAGTCCCGACACGCCCGTCTCCGCCGAACCCGCCTCATGGGCGGATGGCACAGGCGGGGACGGGCGTGACCTGCCGCAATCACGCGGCTTTCTGGGGCGCATCCTAGGCGCCTTCGGCGCCGGCGAGGCCGAGCCGGACAGCGCCGAGGCCCGCGACAAGGGGCCGGCCGCCGCCACGGCGGGCGTTCCCGGGATGGTCAACCTGCGGCGGATGCGCGTGGACGACGTGGCCGTGCCCAAGGCCGAGATCGTCGCCGCGCCGGTGACCGCCACCCTGCCGGAACTGGTCGAGATGTTCCGCGAACACGGCTTTTCCCGCATCCCGGTGTTTCGCGGCACGCTGGACAGTCCGCTGGGGCTGATCCACCTGAAGGATCTGGCGCTGAAATACGGCTTCGGCGCCAAGGTGCCCGTCAAGTTCGCCCTGCGCCCGATGCTGCGGCCGCTGCTTTACGTGCCGCCCTCGATGCCCATCGGCGTGCTTTTGCAGCAGATGCAGCAGAAGCGGATCCACATGGCGCTGGTGATCGACGAATATGGCGGCGTGGACGGGCTGGTCACCATCGAGGACCTGATCGAGCAGGTCATCGGCGAGATCGAGGACGAGCATGACGAGATCGAGGGCGGGCTGGTCATCCAGGAAAAGCCCGGCCAATGGCTGATCCAGGCCCGCGCCGCGCTGGAGGATGTCGAGGCCGAGACCGGATTGCGCCTGGCCACCGACGAGGAGGAGGAGGAGATCGACACGCTGGGCGGGTTGATCTTCATGCTGACCGGCCGGGTGCCGGTGCGCGGCGAGGTAATCCCGCATGAAAGCGGCGCCGAGTTCGAGATCATCGACGCCGATCCGCGCCGGGTCAAGCGGGTGCGCCTCCGCCTGCCGCAGCGCGAGGCGCCGCTGGAGGCCGGAGGCTAGGGCCCATCAGAGCCTGGCAAAGGCCGGGGCATGGGCGATGCGGCTGCCGGCGGGCAGCCGCGGCCCCAGCGCCATCAGATGCGGCCCGGCATAGGGCGAATCGAGATCGGCCGGCACGAAGCCGAAGCGGCCATAATAGGTCGGGTCGCCCAGAACGACGATGGTGTGGTCCTCGAAACCGGCAAGGGCGGCGCGGGTCAGCGCCTCACCGATACCGCGCAACTGCACGGCGGGATGCACGGCCAGCGGCGCCAGCGCCAGCGCCGGTCCCTGGGCCCTGAGTGGCGACAGGGCGACATGGCCGATCACCGTGCCCTCGGCCTCGGCCACCAGCGACAGCGCCAGGTCGCCCGCGGCGCGCAGCGCATCGACCAGCCGCGCCTCGGCAGGGCCATCGAAGGCACGGGTCAGCAGTTCGGCGACGGGCTGATGATCGTGGCGCAGCTCGGCGCGGATGCGGGGCATGACGTCCTTGCGCTCCAGCGCGCGGTCGATGCCGCGACTTTCGCGCCCCCAGCGGCTGTCCCTCAGCCGGTCGCGATGGGCCTGGAAGGCCGCCTCGTCGGCGTAAAGTTCGCTCAGCTCCCAGACCAGCGGGTCCTCGGCCTGGGCAAGGTCGAAGCGCAGATTGCCCGGTTCGGCGCGGCTCAGCTCGGCATGTTCTGTCAGTAGGTCCAGAGCCAGCAGCATCTGAGCGGCATCCTTGCAGATCAGCTGGCCGGCAATCGCGACCAGCGGCCGGTCCAGCCGGATCTCCTCGCCGGCGGCGACGATGGGTGGGGAATGATTGTGATGATGTCCGCAGGCGCAACTCATGGCGAATTCCTCGGTTGAATGTGGCGCAGCGACGGAGGATCCGGATGTGGCGATCGGCAGCGCCAAGCGCATGCATCCCGTTCCCGAACCCGTTAGCTGCGATAACCTATCGGGCGACATCGGGCGGGCTTTGTCAATTTGCGCGGTGCATATTGTTGCGGCGAGACGGGATTTCCCGCACCGCGTTCGGCAAATGAAAAGGGCGGCGCATCGGCCGCCCCATGGGTCATTCCCACTCGATGGTGCCCGGTGGCTTCGAGGTGATGTCATAGGTGCAGCGGTTGATGCCCTTTACCTCGTTGATGATCCGCGTCGCGGTCTCGCCCAGGAACTCATGGCTGAACGGATAGTAATCCGCTGTCATGCCATCGACCGAGGTCACGGCGCGCAGCGCGCAGGCATAGTCATAGGTGCGCCCGTCGCCCATCACGCCGACGGTGCGCACCGGCAGGATGGCGACGAAGGCCTGCCAGATCTCGTCATAGAGCCCGTGCCTGCGGATCTGATCGATGAAGACCGCATCGGCCTTGCGCAGGATCTCCAGCTTGTCGCGGGTGATCTCGCCCGGGCAGCGGATGGCAAGGCCCGGACCGGGGAACGGATGGCGACCGATGAATTTTTCCGGCAGGCCGAGTTCGCGGCCCAAGGCGCGGACCTCGTCCTTGAACAGCTCGCGCAGCGGCTCGACCAGCTTCAGCCCCATCTTCTCGGGCAAGCCGCCGACATTGTGGTGGCTCTTGATGGTGACCGAGGGGCCGCCCGAGAAGCTGACCGATTCGATCACGTCCGGGTAAAGCGTGCCCTGCGCCAGGAATTCCGCGCCCTCGATCTCGCTTGCGTATTTCTGGAACACGTCGATGAACAGCTTGCCGATGGTCTTGCGCTTGACCTCGGGGTCGCTGACGCCCTCCAGCGCCGACAGGAACAACTCGCTTTCGTCGGCATGGATCAGCGGGATATTGTAGTTGTCGCGGAACATGGTCACGACTTCCTCGGCCTCATTCAGCCGCAAGAGCCCGTGATCGACGAAGACGCAGGTCAGCTGGTCGCCGATCGCCTCGTGGATCAGCACGGCGGCGACCGAACTGTCGACGCCGCCCGACAGCCCGCAGATCACCCGCTTGGTCCCGACCTGCTCGCGAATCTTGCGGATCGCCTCTTGCCGATAGGAGGCCATGGTCCAGTCGCCGGAAAAGCCCGCCATGCGGACGAAGTTCTCCAGCATCCGGCGGCCGTTCGGGGTGTGATGGACCTCGGGATGGAACTGCACGGCAAAGAACTTGCGCGCCTCGTCCGCGATCATGGCGAAGGGGGCATTGGGCGAAGTGCCGATCACCTCGAAGCCCGGCGCAAGCTGGGTGACGCGGTCGCCATGACTCATCCAGACTTCCTCGCGGCCGGTCTCGAACAGGCCGGAGAAGATGCCGTCGCCCTTGTGCCCTTCGGCCGGGGCGATGAAGGCGCGGCCGTATTCGGCATGATGGCCCGATTCGACGCGGCCGCCCAACTGCTCCATCATCACCTGCTGGCCATAGCAGATGCCGAAGACCGGCACGCCCATGTCGAACAGGCTCTGCGGCGCACGCGGCGAATCCGCCTGGGTGACCGATGCGGGGCCGCCCGACAGGATCACGGCCTGCGGGGCGAAGTCTTTCAGGAAGGCGTCATCGACCGCGTTGAACGGGTGGATTTCGCAATAGACGTTCAGCTCGCGCAGGCGGCGCGCAATCAGCTGCGTGACCTGGGAGCCGAAATCGATGATGAGAAGGCGCTGATGCTGGGTCATGGCAAGGCTTTAGGCTGCGGCATGGCGCTGCGCAAGGGGCAGGTGCGGGTGCCCGCGGCGAGCTCGCATGGGTATTTGGACAACGGAGAAGAGGCGGGTGCCGGCTACCCGGAAGCGAGGATGATAAGGACAAGGTTCCTGGCGACTTCTTCGTTGTCCAAATACCCATGCGGCGGTGCCGCCGAGCCGGTCAGCGCCAGAGAATCCCCAAGGCTTCGACCGGGTCCGGTTCCGACCAGATCTCGGCGCCAAGCGCGATGAAATCGGCGACGGGGGCAAGCTGGCCGATCAGCGCCGGGCTCAGGGCACCCTCGGCGACGACGGGGATCTCGATCATCTCCGACCACCATTGGAACAGCTCCAGCGGCGCGGTCTCGCCATGGCCGAGCACGGTGGCGCCGCAGGGGCCGAAGCTGACGTAATCGGCCCCCGCCTCGGCCGCATTCATGCCGTCATGGCGCGAGGCGCCGCAGAAGGTGCCAACAATGGCGTCCTGGCCCAGCTCCTTGCGGGCATGGCGCACGCCGCGCGCGCCATTGGTCAGATGCACGCCGTCCAGCCCGTGGCGTTGCGCCAGTTGCACATGATCCTCGATCACCACCGCCACGTCTCGGGCATGGGCGATCTCGCGCGCGAGATCAGCGATGCGGCCGAGCTCTTCTTCGGTGCCGGCGCCCGGGATGCGCAGGCAGGCGATGGGAAAGCGGTCCATGACCTCGGCCAGCATCGGCCCCAGCGTCGAGGCGGCCGCGCCGACCGGGGTGATCAGGTAGAGTTGCGGCGAATTGGGCTGGTCTGTCATGGCGCTGTCATCCTCGTGTTCCGCAAGCAGATAGCGCAGCGCCGCGCGCCTTGCCAGTAGGTCTGCGGAAGGTTATGGCCGCGCGCATGGAACCGGCGATCATTCTCGTGCGCCCGCAGATGGGCGAGAACATCGGCGCGGCGGCGCGCGCCATGCTTAACTTCGGCCTGGCCGACATGCGGCTGGTGGCGCCGCGCGACGGCTGGCCGAATCCGCGCGCCGTGGCCATGGCCTCGGGCGCCGCCGGCCGGGTGCTGGACCGGGCGCGGGTCTTTGCCACCCTGGCCGAGGCGATGGCGGATGTGGATTACGCCTATGCCACCACCGCGCGGGGGCGCGAACTGACCAAGCCGGTGCTGGCCCCGGCCACGGCCATGGCCGATGCCCGCGACCGGGTCGCGCAGGGCGGCCGGGTCGCGGTGATCTTCGGCCCCGAGCGCGCCGGGCTGGAGAACGAGGACGTGGCCCGGGCCAATGCCATCATCACCGTGCCGGTCAATCCTGATTTCCCCTCGCTGAACCTGGCGCAGGCGGTGCTGCTGACCGGCTATGAATGGGCGCGGGACAGCCTGCCGCCCCAGCCCGCCCCGCAGGGTCGCCGTCCCGATGGCGAGGTTCTTGCGACGCGGCTCGAGATCGAGCGGCTTGCCGATCATTGGGAGGAGCGGCTGGCCGAGGCCGGCTTCTTCTTCCCGCCCGAGAAGGCGCCGGCGATGCAGCTGACGCTGCGCAATCTCTGGTCGCGCCTGCCGCTGACGCGCGCCGATACGCGCATCTTCCACGGCATGCTGCGGCAATTGATCCGTCGCGGCTGATTGATTTCCGGGCGCGCGCGGGCCAAGGTCGCGCCCGATCGAGAAGGAAGCTGACATGGCAAGACGTCCCGTCTTTCAGGAAGTCACCGAGACGACCCCGCGCAGCACGCCACCCGCTGGCGGCATGATCGATGCCGGCCCCAGGGGCGCGCGCGGCGCGATCCGCATCTGGCTGATCGTGCTGTTCGTCATGGTCGCGGCGATGATCGCGCTTGGCGGCGCGACGCGGCTGACCGGCTCGGGCCTGTCGATCACCGAATGGAAGCCGGTGACCGGGGCGATCCCGCCCATGGACCAGGCCGCCTGGCAGGCCGAGTTCGACAAGTACCGGCAGATCCCGCAGTTCCAGCTGGTCAATTCCGACATGGACCTGGCGAGCTTCAAGCGGATCTACTGGTGGGAATGGTCGCACCGGCTGCTGGGCCGGCTGGTGGGGCTGGCCTGGGCGGCGGGCTTCGTCTTCTTCCTGGCCACCAGGCGCATTCCCGTTGGCTGGACGCCGCGACTGCTGTTGCTGGGCGTGCTGGGCGGCGCGCAGGGCGCCATCGGCTGGTGGATGGTGCATTCGGGACTGTCGGGCGAGATGGTGCGCGTGGCCTCCTATCGGCTGGCGACGCATCTGGGACTGGCCTTTGCCATTCTCGGCCTGATCGCCTGGTACGCTTTGGCGCTGTCGCGGTCCGAGGCGGCGCTGTTGCGCGCCCGCCGGGCGGGCGAGGCGAAGCTTTTCTCGATGACCACCGGGCTCATGCACCTGGCCTTCGTCCAGATCCTGCTGGGGGCGCTGGTCGCGGGGATCGATGCCGGGCGCATGTATACCGGCTGGCCGACCATGGGCGGCGAATGGATTCCGGCCGAGATCTGGGACGCGACGCTGGGTTGGCGCAATTTCTTCGAGAACCCGGCGCTGGTGCAGTTCATCCATCGCATGACCGGCTATCTGCTGGCGGCTTTCGCGGTGGTGGTGTTCCTGCGTGCCCGGCGCTCGCCGCATCCGGTGACGCGTGGTGCCTATGTCGCGATGCTGGCCGCCTTGGCCGTGCAGGTGCTTTTGGGCATCATGAACGTGCTGCATGCCTCGCCGCTGCCTTTGGCACTGGCGCATCAGATCGGTGCCGTGGCACTGTTCACGCTGATCCTGCGCGCGCGCCACCATGCGCGCTATCCTTTTGAAACCTCGGTCCGGGGGACTGTCCGATGAGCGCTTTCGACGATCTTCTCGCCTTCCAGCGCCAGACCGAGGCGTTGTCCTCGGTCGCCGAGCGGCTGGCCTGGGACCAGGAAACCGTGATGCCTCGGGGCGCCGTCGAGCAGCGCGCCGAGGAAATGGCGGCGATGGAATCGGTGCTGCACGAGCGCCGCACCGATCCGCGCCTGGGCGAATGGCTGGACCAGGCCGAGCCCGAGGATGACGAGGATGCCCGCGTCATCGAGCTGATCGCCCGCGACTATCGCCGCGCCTCGCGCATCCCGTCGCGCTTGGCGACGGAACTGGCACGGCAGACCTCGCTGGCGCAGGGCATCTGGGCCGATTCCCGTGCCAAGGACGCGCCCGAGGATTTCCTGCCGGTGCTGAACGACATCCTGATGCTGAAGCGCGAGGAGGCCTCGGCGCTGGCCGATGGCGGCGATCTTTACGACGCGCTGCTGGACGATTACGAGCCCGGCACCACCCAGGCCGAGATCGCGGCGCTGTTCGACGCCATGCGGCCGCGGCTGGTGGCGCTGCGCGAGGACGTGCTGGGCGCCGCGTTCCAGCCCGAGCCGCTGGCCGGGCATTTCCCGCAGGAGACGCAGCTGCGCCTGGCGCGAACCTGCGCCACCGCCTTCGGCTATGACTGGACGCGCGGCCGCATGGACATCGCCGTGCATCCGTTCAGCTCGGGCCGCTGGCAGGACAGCCGCATCACCACGCGGGTGGTGGAGACCGATCCGTTCAACTGCCTCTATTCGACCATCCACGAGGTCGGGCATTCCAGCTATGAGCTGGGCATTGACAGCGACTATGCCTTCACGCCCCTGGGCCGTGGCGTCTCGATGGGCGCACATGAAAGCCAGAGCCGGATCTACGAGAACCAGCTCGGCCGCAGCCGTGCCTTTACCGGCTGGCTTTACCGGCGCATGTCGGATGCCTTCGGCGGGCTGTCGGTGCCCGATGCCGATGCCTTCTACGCCACCGCGAACCGCGTCACCCCCGGCTTCATCCGCACCGAGGCCGACGAGGTGCAATACAATCTGCACATCATGCTGCGCTTCGACCTGGAGCGCGAGCTGATCGCCGGCCGGCTGGATGTCGAGGATCTGGTGGAGGCCTGGAATACCCGCTTCCTGCGCGATTTCGGGGTGGCGGTGGATCGGCCGGCCAATGGCGTCCTGCAGGACGTGCATTGGGCGGTGGGGCTGTTCGGCTATTTCCCGACCTATGCGCTGGGGAACGTCTATGCCGGCTGTCTGCATGCCGCGCTGCGCGCCGCGGTGCCGGACCTGGACGAGGCGCTGGCGCGCGGCGAGGCCGACCCGGCGGTCGAATGGCTGCGCGAGAACATGCAGCGCCATGGCGGGCTTTATCCGCAGCGCCAACTGATCGAACAGGCGACCGGTGCCGATGTCGGCGAAGGGCCGCTTCTCGACTACCTGGAAGAGAAATTCTCGGCCATCTACCGGCTTTGAGGCCGGGGAGTATTTGTGAAACGGTGAAACCGGCGGCCGGGCGCGAGGGCGGCCGGTCTTTCCAAGCCGGGCGTTTTCCTGTATCAGGCGTCGATCCCAAGGACAGCACGGCATGAGTGACCCAGCCAGCAAGCCCGCCCCGGCGGTGAAGAAGCTTTTCATCAAGACCTATGGCTGCCAGATGAACGTCTATGACAGCCAGCGCATGGCCGAGGCCATGGGCGCCGAGGGCTATGTCCTGACCGACAACCAGTCGGACGCCGACATGGTGCTGCTGAACACCTGCCATATCCGGGAAAAGGCGGCCGAGAAGCTTTATTCCGACCTGGGGCGGCTGAAGCCCCTGAAGGCGGACAGGCCGGATCTGAAGATCGGTGTCGCTGGCTGCGTCGCCCAGGCCGAGGGCGAGGAGATCCAGCGCCGCATGCCCATCGTCGATCTGGTGGTGGGGCCGCAGGCCTATCACCGGCTGCCGGCCATGGTGCGCGCGGGCAGGGGCGTCGATACCGAATTCCCGGCCGAGGACAAGTTCGAGCATCTGCCGAAGCCCGCCGCCACGAGGCGCGCGCCGGCGGCCTTCCTGACCGTGCAGGAGGGCTGCGACAAGTTCTGCGCCTTTTGCGTCGTGCCCTATACGCGGGGGGCCGAGGTGTCGCGCCCGGTCTCGCGCATCCTGGCCGAGGCGCGCGACCTGGTCGCGCGGGGCGTGCGCGAGATCACGCTTCTGGGTCAGAACGTCAACGGTTGGCATGGAGAGGGGCCGGAGGGGGCCGAATGGGGCTTCGGCCGGCTGATCCGGGCGATCGCGGAAATCGACGGGCTGGACCGCATCCGCTATACCACCAGCCACCCGAACGACATGGCCGACGACCTGATCGCGGCGCATCGCGACGAGCCGAAGCTGATGCCCTATCTGCACCTGCCGGTGCAGTCGGGTTCGAACCGGATCCTCAAGGCGATGAACCGCAAGCATACGGTGGACCAGTATCTGCGGCTGATCGGGCGCATCCGCGAGGCGCGGCCCGACATCATGCTGACCAGCGATTTCATCGTCGGCTTCCCCGGTGAGACCGACCGGGACCATCAGGATACGCTGGATCTGGTGCGCGCGGTGAATTTCGGCACCGCCTTCAGCTTCAAGTATTCGCCGCGCCCGGGCACCCCGGCCTATGAGCGGCCGGAGGTCGAGGGCGCCGTGGCTGATGCGCGCCTGCAGGAATTGCAGGCGTTACTGACCAGCCAGCAGAAGGCGGCGCAGGAGGGCATGGTCGGGCGCGAGCTGGGCGTGCTGTTCGAAAAGCCCGGCCGCAATCCCGGCCAGATGGTCGGCAAGTCGGACTATCTGCACGCGGTCTTTGTCGAGGCGCCGCAGGCCAAGGTCGGCGATCTGGTGCGCGTGCGCATCACCCATAGCGCGCCGAACTCGCTGGCTGGAGTGCTGGCGGCCTGAAGGCCGGAGCCGGCGCTGGCGCCGGCTGGCGAGGGCGCTGCGGCGGTCAGACCGTGTCGAGGTAAAGCTCGACGGTTTCCTCGTCCGAAAGCTCGGCCATGTAGTGCAGTTCCTGCCGCTTGGTCATCACGAAATTCTCGATCAGATGCGCGGGGAAGATGCGCTTGATCTCGGGCGAGGCCTCGAAGGCGCCGATGGCCGCGCCCCAGCTGCCGGGAAGCTGTTCCAGCCCCAGCTCATAGGCATTGCCCTTGATCGGCGGCGGCGGTTCGGCCCGATCCTCGATGCCGTTCAGCGCCGCGCCCAGCACCGCCGCGACCGTCAGATAGGGGTTCACGTCGCCGCCCGCCACGCGATGCTCGATCCGTCGCGCCTTGGGGCCGGAGGAGGGGATGCGGATGGCCGAGGTGCGGTTCTCATAGGCCCAGCCGATGCCGGTCGGCGCATGGGCGTTCGGCACCAGCCGGTCATAGCTGTTCTCATGCGGCGCAAACAGCAGGGTCGAGCCGGGCATGGCGGCAAGGCAGCCGGCCACGGCATGGCGCAGCACCTCGGACCCTTCCTCGCCGCCATTGTCGAAGACGTTGCGGCCCTGCCGGTCCAGCACCGAGAAATGCATGTGCATGCCCGAGCCGTTCCATTCCTCATAGGGCTTGGCCATGAAGGAACCGGCAAAGCCGTAGCGCCGCGCCAGCCCCTTGACCAGCAGTTTGAACAGCCAGGCGTCGTCAGCGGCCTTCAGCGGATCGGCCTGATGCATCAGGTTGATCTCGAACTGGCCGGGCGCCGCCTCCGAGATGGCGGTATCGGCGGGAATGTCCATCGCCTCGCAGGCGTCGTAGAGCGCGGTGAAGAAGCGGTCGAAGGCGTCGAGCGCGCGCAGGGACAGCGTTTCCGCCCCCGTGCGGCGCTTGCCGGAGCGTGGGCTGGGCGGCACCCGCAACTGACCGCCCGAATCGTCGATCAGGAAGAACTCTAGTTCGGTCGCGACAACCGGGGTCAGGCCCGCGGCCTGGTAGCGTTCGACCACCCGGGCCAGCGCCTGGCGCGGATCTCCCTCATAGGGGCGGCCGTCCAGATGGAACATCCAGATCGGCAGAAGGCCGGTGGGCGCCTCCAGCCAAGGCATGGGCATGAAGCCGCGTTCGGTCGGCAGAAGCAGCCCGTCAGGGTCGCCGGCCTGAAAGACCAGCGGGCTGTCCTCGATATCCTCGCCCCAGATGTCCATGTTCAGCACCGAGAACGGGAATTTCGTGCCCTCGGTCAGGATCTTGTCGGCAAAGCGTGCCGGAACCCGCTTGCCGCGCGCGACGCCGTTGAGGTCGGCGGCTGCGATGCGGATGGTCTTGACGTCGGGATGCTCGCGCAGCCAGTCCATGGATCACCTGATGAGATTGGGCCTGTATCGGATCTTCTTCGCCGCGCCGGGAAGGTGGCGGTTCAGCCGGCGGTTCACCATGCCGAACAGCGCGATCAGGCAGATGGTCAGCAGCACGAAATAGCCCGCCACGATCGGATAGGCGATGAAGGGGTTGAAGGTCTTGTCGGCGAAGTAATTGGCGTAATAGAGTGCGTCGCCCCGCTGCTGAAAGGCCGGAAAACCGGAAAAGAACACCAGCGTGGTGGCGTGGAACAGGAAGATCGCCTCATTGGTATAGGCGGGCCAGGCGAGCCGCATCGCGGTTGGCCAGACCACGCGGCGATAGCGGGTCCAGCCGGCCATGCCATAGGCATCGGCGGCCTCGAGCTCGCCCTTGGGCAGATTGCGCAGCGCGCCATAGAAGATCTCGGCCGAATAGGCGGCGGTGTTCAGCACCAGCACCAGCAGCGCGCCGGCCCAGGCCCGGGTCATCCAGCTGGTCTGCACGGTGATGCCGAATAGGTCGATGCCGGCGCGCGGCAATTGCACCAGCATCTCGTAGGCCAGGAAGAACTGGATGAACAGCGGGCTGCCGCGGAACAGGAAGATGAACCATTCCGCCGGCTTGCGGGCCCAGGGATTGCCGCTGGCCTTGGCCACGGCCAGCAGGTTGGCCAGAAAGAAGCCCAGAAACACCGCCAGCGCCGCGAAATAGACGTTCCAGATTAGGCCCGAGCCGATCAGCGTGAACTGCTCGCACAAGGTGAAGCCGCTGCGCGGCAGCAACCGCTCGCCGATGCCGAGGGCGCGCAGCCCGTAATCCTGGATGGTTTGTAGGCATTGGTTCATGGCGCGGCCTTTCGCATCGCCTCGCCGGCGGCGGTGGCCTGGCCGCGCGACAGCCTTGCCCGGATGCGGTCGAAGAACCGCTCGGAGCCCCAGGTCATCAGCAGATAGAAGACCAGGATGGCCAGGAAATAGTAAAGCCGCCAGTCGGGATGCGGATAGGCATAGGCGCGGGTCTTGGCGCCGCCCAGCTCGCGCGCCCAATAGACGATGTCCTCGACCCCCAGCACGAACAGCAGCGGTGTGGCCTTGATGAGGATCATCCACAGATTGGCGAGGCCCGGCAGGGCATAGGTCCACATCTGCGGGATCAGGATGCGCCGGTTCACCTGGCGCGGGCTCATGCCATAGGCCTCGGCTGTTTCCAGCTGGGCGTGCGGCACGGCGTTCATCGCGCCATGCAGCACATTGGCCGCGAAGGCGCCGAAGACCACGGCAAAGGCGATCACCGCCAGGAAGATGCCATAGGCCTGATGCACCCATTCCGGCGAGGTGGAGAGCGGCAGCTTGGCGGCGGCGCAGACGATGAACTCATTGCCCTGCCGCACCGGCACCGAAGGGTCGCAATAGACGCGCGAACGCAGCCATTCGAAAGCCTGGTCCAGCGCGATGGGCACAAACAGGAAGAAGATGATGTCGGGCACGCCGCGCACCATCGAAGTGTAGATGCGGCCGAACCAGCGCACCCCCGCGATGCGCGAGCGGGAGGCCATGGCTCCGCCGAAGCCGAACAGCAGCGCCACCGGCGCGGTGATGGCCAGAAGCAGCAGCACCGTGCCGAAGCTGGCATAGAACAGCATGTGGTTGCCGGTCGTCAGATAGCATGACAACCAGGCAAGCCCGTCCAGGGCAGAGGGGTCGGTGCAATAGGAAAACATCGTGCCGCCGGTTTGGCCGCCGCGGCACTCACCGCGGCGGCATCAGGTCATTCGTAGGTCTGCGCATCCTCGCCGAAATGCTTCTTGATCAGCTCGTTCTGGCTGCCGTCCTGCTTCATCGCGTTGATCGCCGCGTTCAGCTTTTCGCGCAGTTCGTTGTCGGACTGGCGCACGCCGATGCCGATGCCCTCGTCCAGGTGGACCTGCTCGCCGACGAAGATCAGGTCCTCGCTGTCCTCGACGAAGGGGCGCATGACCTCGTGATCGCCGAAGGCCGCATCGGCCTCGCCATTGCGGACGGCGGCGAAGACCTGGTCGATATTCGGGTATTCCAGCATCGTCGCCTGCGTGTCGGCGACATGGGATGCCTGGACCGTCCCGGTCTGGACCGCGACGATGCCGGTTTCCAGGTTCGCCCCCTCTTCGAGCGCCACATAGGAAGAGGGCGCCGGCGGCAGGTAGTCCTCGGTGAAGGCGATGACCTGCTTGCGCTCCTCGTTGATGCTCATCGCCGCCATGATCGCGTCATAGTTCGCCGAGACCAGGTTCGGGATGATCGAATCCCAGTCGTTCTTGACCCAGGTGCATTGCAGTTCGGCCCGCTTGCACAGCTCATTGCCCAGATCGACCTCGAAGCCGGCCACCTGGCCCTGGTCGTTGATGAAATTGTAGGGAGGATAGGCGCCCTCGGTGGCGATGCGCACCGTCTGTGCCATGCCCATGCCCGCGGTCAGCGCGAAAGCTGCGGCGGCAAGCATCAGTTTCTTCATGCTTTTCTCTCCTGTTGGTTTTCTCATTCGGTCATGGTCGCGCTCAGGAACTGGCGCAGCCGTTCGGACCGCGGTGCACCGAAAAGCTGCGCCGGCGGCCCCTCCTCCTCGATGCGGCCCTGATGCAGGAAGACCACGTGGTCGCTGACATCGGCCGCCAGCCGCATGTCATGGGTGACCAGCAGCATGGTGCGGTGTTCGGCGGCCAGGTCCTTGATGACGCGCACCACCTCTTGCTGCAATTCGGGGTCGAGCGCGCTGGTCGGCTCATCCAGCAGCAGCGCCCGGGGCTCCATGCACAGCGCCCGGGCGATGGCGGCGCGCTGCTGCTGGCCGCCGGACAGCTGCGCCGGCCAGGCATCGGCCTTGTCGCCGATGCCGACCTTGGCCAGCAGCTCGCGCGCCCGCGTCTCGACCTGGGCGGGGTTGCGCTTCAGCACATGGACCGGCGCCTCCATGACGTTTTGCAGGATGGTCATGTGCGACCACAGGTTGAACTGCTGGAACACCATGGACAGGTTGGTGCGCAGCCGCGTCACCTGCGCCCGGTCGGCGGGCATACGGGCGAGCCCCGTGCCGCGCCATTTCACCGCCTCGCCCTCGAACAGGATCTCGCCCTGCTGGCTGTCCTCGAGCAGGTTGCAGCAGCGCAGCAGCGTGGACTTGCCCGAGCCGGAGGAGCCGATGAGGCTGATGACATGGCCGCGCGGCGCGGCCAGGCTGACGCCCCGGATGACCTGAAGCGGACCATAGGCCTTGTGCAGCTCTCTGATTTCTATCACCGGCACGCGGGACGGATCGGCGTTCGGATCGGCGGCGGCAAGGGTCGTTTCTGTCTGGCTCATGCGAATATGAGGCGATATTTGCCGGGCGATTGCAACGCTTTCGTCACAGGCTTTCCGGGCAGGGTGCGGCGATGAGACGCCCGGAGGGCGGGCGGCGCAGGCGGGGTTTGGCGGCGTTGCGGGGTCACTTGCCGGACAACCCCAGATCGTCCAGCGCCCTTTGCCGCGCCAGCGCCGAATCGCGGTCGTTCACGCCCAGCAGCCCGGCCACCAGTCGCACCAGCGATTCCTCGTCGGCATTGCGGCTGCCGTCGGCATAGGCGATCTCCCACAGGGCGGCGATGATCTCCTGCCGGTCTTGCAGGTCCACGCGGTCCTTGATGATGCGGGTGAAGCGGACGGTATCGGGGGCCTCGGCCTCGATCATCTCGGCCGCCGCGCGCCGTTCGGCCGCCTCGGCGGCACCAAGCCCCCGGCGTCGGGCCAGCACCTGATCGATGCGCTGCTGCTCGGCCTTGCCGTAGTGATCGTCGGCGCGGGCCAGGCGGACCAGCAGGGATGCGACTGCGACCTCGGCATCCTGCCCGCGCAGGTGCGAGGAATCGGGGGAGTCGATGAAAAGGCGGCTCAGAAGATTGCGGAACATGGCCGGATATTAAGGCATTTTCGCGGCGCAACAATATGCCGGGCGAAATTTGTCAGGCAGGTTCCCAGCCCTCGACGATGGCGAGATCGGCGATCGAGCAGGGCTGCCGCAGCGCCAGCGCCGCCTGATATTCGGGGCTGTGATAGCAGGCGCGGGCGGTCTCCAGATCGACGAATTCGATCACCACGCTGCGCGGGCGGATCTGGCCCTCGACCACCTGCTGCGCCCCGCCGCGCACCAGGAAACGCGCGCCATATTTGGCGAAGGCGACGGCATTGGCCTGGCGATAGGCCTCATAGGCGGCGGGGTCGTCGACCGTGACATGGCCGATCCAATAGGCTTTGGGCATGGCGGTTTCCTTGCGGTTGCTCGGCGCCGATCATGCCGCGCGCAGGCGCCGCCGCAAGCCCGATCCCGCCTTAGTAACGTTGCGGCACGTAAAGCTCGGGCGGCAGGACCTCGCGCTCGTAATCCGGGTTGAAGACCCGGTCGGGCAGGGTGATCTCCTCATGCGGCACTGGCTCATAGGGGACCTGTGTCAGCAGATGCGCCATGCAGTTCAGCCGCGCCCGCTTCTTGTCGTTGCCGGGCACGATATACCAGGGCGCCTCGGGGATGTTGGTACGCTCGAACATCTCCTCCTTGGCCTTGGTGTAATCCTCCCAGCGGATGCGGGATTGCAGGTCCATGGGCGACAGCTTCCACTGTTTCAGCGGGTCGTGGATGCGCATCAGGAAGCGCATCTGCTGTTCCTCGTCGGTGATCGAGAACCAGTATTTCACCAGCCGGATGCCGGAACGCACCAGCATCCGCTCGAATTCCGGCACGTCGTCGAAGAACTGCTGCACCTCCTCCTCGGAGGCGAAGCCCATGACCCGTTCGACCCCGGCGCGGTTGTACCAGCTGCGGTCGAACAGCACGATTTCGCCCCCGGCCGGCAGATGCGGCACGTAGCGCTGGAAATACCATTGCGTCTTTTCGCGGTCCGAGGGCGCGGGCAGGGCGACGACGCGGGCGACGCGGGGATTCAGGCGCTGGGTAATGCGCTTGATCGCGCCGCCCTTGCCGGCACTGTCGCGGCCCTCGAAGATCACCACCACCTTCTCCTTGTGATGGGCTACCCAGTCCTGAAGCTTGATGAGTTCCGCCTGAAGCCGCAGCAGCTCACGGAAATAATCGGCACGCGGCAGCTGGTCGGGATGGGTCTGGCGATAGATGCGGGCGATCTCCTGCGACAGGACCGCATCCTCCATCTCGATCTCGACATCCTCGTCGAGCGTGTCCTGAAGCTCGGCTTCGAGCCAATCCTTGGGCGCTTGGTCCTGCATGGGATCTCCTGCTGTCTTGCCCGCGGTCTAGCCGCGCAATGTGACAATCCCGTGTCGCCTCCTAGAACAGCCCGGCGCAATCGCGGGTGATGCCGAAGGCGAAGCCGCCGCCGCTGGCATCCGCCACGGTGCCGCACCAGCGCCCGTCGCTGGAAAACAGGCTCTTGCTGCCCCTGGGGCGATAGGCGACGCGCTTGCCGGTCACGGTGAACAGGTTCAGCGTCCCCGAGCCGTTCGGGGCGTAATAGCCGACGACCGTGCCGTCCGCGGTGAAGATCACCCGCTTCTCATTGGCCGGGTTGCGCGGCGAATTGGCATAGCTCGACGCGCTGTTGGCCGGGCTGGCCGCCGAATTGGCGGCGGCATGCGGCGAGTTCGAGGTCCTGGCCGGCGCATTCTGCGGCGCGCCAGGCCCAAGGTCGAAGGGCAGGCGGGTCTGGTCGAGCAGGAATAGCGGCGCATCCGCCAGGGCGGGCGCGGCGCAAAGCAGCAGCATCGGGATCAGGGCAAGGCGCATGTCGGAACCGTTCGTCTGGTCCCGACACTATGGCGCGGTGCGGCGCTTCAGACCAGCCGTTCGTTATCCATGGCCGCGCGCACGAAGCCGGCGAACAGCGGCGCGGGCTGGAAGGGCTTGGATTTCAGCTCGGGATGCGATTGCACGCCGATGAACCAGGGATGGTCGCGGTATTCGACCACCTCGGGCAGCCGCCCGTCCGGCGACATGCCCGAGAAGGACAGGCCCGCCGCCTCCAGCTGATCGCGATACCGGGCATCCACCTCGTAGCGGTGGCGGTGGCGGTCCTCGATCTCCAGCGCCCCGCCATAGACCTCGGAGATCTTCGAGCCCGGTGCCAGCACGGCGGTATAGGCGCCCAGCCGCATGGTGCCACCCTTGTCGTCCGTGACCTTGCGCTGCACGGTATAGTTGCCCTGCACCCATTCCTTGAGGTGATAGACCACCGGGGTGAAGCGGGTCTTGCCAGCCTCGTGGTCGAATTCCTCGGAGCCGGCGTCGGGCATGGCGGCCAGATTGCGCGCCGCCTCGATCACCGCCATCTGCATGCCCAGGCAGATGCCCAGATAGGGCACCTTCTTCTCGCGCGCGTATCTCGCGGCGGCGACCATGCCCTCGGTGCCGCGTTCGCCGAACCCGCCGGGCACGATGATGCCGTTATAGCCGTCCAGCAGATGCGCGCCCTCGCCCTCCAGCTTCTCGCTGTCCACCCAATCGGCCTTGACCCTTACGCGATTGGCCATGCCGCCATGGGTCAGCGCCTCGGCGATGGATTTATAGGCGTCTTCCAGCTGGGTGTATTTGCCGACCACGGCGATGCGGACCTGACCCTCGGCATTTTCCAGCCGGTCCATCACGTCCTCCCAGCGCGTCAGGTCGGGGCGCGGGGCGGGGCTGATCTGGAAGGCGTCCAGCACCGCCTGGTCGAGGCCCGCGCGGTGATAGGCCAAGGGCGCCTCGTAGATCGACTTCAGGTCATAGGCCGGGATCACCGCATCCGGGCGGACATTGCAGAACAGCGCGATCTTGGCACGTTCCTTTTCCGGGATCGGCTGCTCGCTGCGGCAGACCAGCACGTCGGGGGCGATGCCGATCGAGCGCAGCTCCTTGACCGAATGCTGGGTCGGCTTGGTCTTCAACTCTCCGCTTGCGGCCAGCCAGGGCAGCAGCGTCAGATGCACGAAGATGCATTGCCCGCGCGCGCGTTCCTGGGCGAATTGCCGGATCGCCTCGAAGAAGGGCAGGCCCTCGATATCGCCGACCGTGCCGCCGATCTCGCAAAGCATGAAATCGACCTCATCCTCGCCCACGGCCAGGAAATCCTTGATCTCGTTGGTGACGTGCGGGATGACCTGGATCGTCTTGCCCAGATAGGCGCCGCGGCGTTCCTTTTCCAGCACGTTGGAATAGATCCGCCCGGACGAGACCGAGTCGGTCTTGCGCGCCGAAACCCCGGTGAAACGCTCGTAATGGCCAAGGTCCAGGTCGGTCTCGGCGCCGTCGTCGGTGACGAAGACCTCGCCATGCTCGAAGGGGCTCATGGTGCCGGGATCGACGTTCAGGTAGGGATCGAGCTTGCGCAGCCGCACCGTGAAGCCGCGCGCCTGCAACAGCGCCCCCAGCGCCGCCGATGCCAGTCCCTTGCCAAGGGAAGAAACCACACCGCCGGTGATGAAGATGTAACGCGCCATCGAGGCCCCCGTGAGTAATCAAATAGACGATCGCGGCCCGAATCTGGGCGGCGTCACGGGACTCGAGTCATATCCGATTTATCCCGTGGCCGCAACGGACCGCAAGTTGTTGTAAGGGGCGCCTGTCGCGCCCCCAAGTTGTGGTGTCAGTTGTTGGCCGGTGCCGGGGTCGGTGCCGGCGTCTCTGCCGGGGCGTCCTGCGCCGGCGCTTCGGCCGGCGGCGGCGTCACCGGCGCGCTGCCCTCGGCGGGCGCGGCGGGGATCTGGGTCGGGGCTTCGGTTGCGGGTGCCGGCGGTGCGACCGGCTGGCCGGCCCCCGGAACCACGGGCTGGCCCGCGCCGGGCGGCGGGACGTAATCGCCGATGCCGGGCAGGCTGGTCGCTGGGGCGGGCTGCGAGCCGCCGAGATTCAACTGGTCCACGATCGAGCCGCTGGAGGCGTTCTGCGCGGCGATCAGCGTCAGCGTCATCGAGGTGATGATGAAGCCGATGGCAAAGATCCAGGTCAGGCGCGACAGCGCGTTCGCCGCCTGGCGGCCGGTCATGACGCCGCTGCCGCCGCCGCTGCCCATGCCAAGGCCGCCACCTTCGGACCGCTGCAGCAGCACCACCCCGATCAGAAGCACGGCGAGGATCAGATGCACGGTAAGAACGACGTTTTCCACCACGGGGCCTTTCATTCAGCGACGCGCCTATCTAGTCACCAAGGCACGGATTGGCAAGCGGGGGCGGGCATGGGCGCGCTGATGATGCAGGGAACCGGGTCGAATGTGGGAAAATCCCTGCTGGTGGCGGGGTTGTGCCGGGCCGCAAGGCGGCGCGGCATCGCCGTGGCGCCCTTCAAGCCGCAGAACATGTCGAACAATGCCGCCGTGACCCCGGACGGGGGCGAGATCGGCCGGGCGCAGGCGCTTCAGGCACGGGCGGCGGGGCTGGCCCCCTCGGTCCACATGAACCCGGTGCTCTTGAAGCCCGAGACCGACCGGGCCGCGCAGGTGGTGGTGCAGGGCCGTGCCGTGACGCGGGCGGCGGCGGCGGATTACGGTGCCTTGAAGGCGCAACTGCTGGGCGCGGTGCTGGACAGTTTCGCCAGGCTGCGTGCCGCATATGATCTGGTGCTGGTCGAGGGGGCCGGCAGCCCGGCCGAGGTCAACCTGCGCGCCCGCGACATCGCCAACATGGGATTCGCCCGCGCTGCCGAGGTGCCGGTGGTGCTGGCCGGCGACATCGACCGCGGCGGCGTGATCGCGCAGATCGTCGGCACGCAGGCGGTGATCGACCCGGCGGACGCGGCGATGATCCGTGGCTTCGTCATCAACCGTTTTCGCGGCGATCCCTCGCTGTTCGATGCCGGGCGTGCCTTCATCGCCGAGCGCACCGGCTGGCCGGATCTCGGCCTTGTGCCATGGTTCCCGGATGCCGCGCTTCTGCCGGCCGAGGATGCGGTGGACTTGCGCCACGCCTCGGGGGGCGGAAGCCTGCATATCGCCTGCCCGATGCTGTCCCGCATCGCCAATTTCGACGATCTCGACCCGCTGGCGGCCGAGCCGGGAGTGCGTCTGACCATGGTTCCGCCTGGACAGGCGCTGCCGGGCGATGTCGATCTGGTGATCCTGCCGGGCACGAAATCGACGCGGGGCGATCTGGCCTTTCTGCGCCAGCAGGGCTGGGACATCGACCTGGCCGCGCATCTGCGGCGCGGCGGCCGGGTGCTGGGCATCTGCGGCGGCTACCAGATGCTGGGGCACTGGGTCCACGACCCCGACGGTCATGACGGCGATCCCGGCAGCACCCCCGGGCTGGGCCTGCTGGATGTCGAGACCCGCATGGCGGCCGAGAAGCGCCTGACCCGCATCGAAGGCACCGCGCTCGGCCAGCCCCTCGAGGGTTACGAGATTCACATGGGCCGCACCGAAGGCCCGGATTGCGCCCGCCCCTTCGCCCATATCCCCGAACCGGACGGTGCCACCAGCCCCGACGGGCGGGTCGCCGGCACCTATCTGCACGGGCTGTTTTCGGGCGACGGTTTCCGCGCCGCCTGGCTTGGGCAGTTCGGCGCGGCCTCGGCGCTGGATTACGGCGCCGGCGTCGAGGCTGTGCTCGACCGGCTGGCCGCGCATCTCGAGGCGCATCTGGACATCGACCGGCTTTTCGCGCTGGCGCGCTAAAGGATTTCCGACAGGATGCGTTCGGCCTCGGCCTGGCAGGGGGTCAGCCGCGCGCGGTCCTCGCCGGGAAAGAAACGCGCCCGCACCGCGGTCGGCATCGGCGCCGGCTCGGCGATGACGACGCGCGGGCCGAGGGTTTCGTTCTCGGTCTGCCAGCTGCGGGCCAGGGCGATCTGCCCGGCCTTGGTGGCGCCGTAGCTGCCGAAGAATTTCTGCCCGGCGCGCTGGTCGTCGAAAAACAGCGCCGTGCCCTTGCGCGCGCGCAGCAGCGGCTCGATCAGCCCGATCAATCCGCGCGTGGTGACGATGTTCAGGTCGACCGATTTCTGGAAATCCTTGGCGTCGATATGGCCGGCCGGCGACAGCGGCGCGGCATGGATTGCCGTATGCGCCCAGAGGTCCAGCCCGCCCCAGCGTCCCGTGACGGCCTCCACCATCTGCATCATGGCCTCAGGCTGGCCGACATCCATCGGCGCTAGCGTGGCCGAGCCCCCGGCCCGGCGGATGCGGTCGTCCAACTCCTCCAACGCGCCGGTTGTGCGGGCGACGGCCAGGATGTGCCAGCCGCGCGCGGCGAGGGTTTCGGCCAAAGCGGCGCCAAGGCCGCGCGAGGCGCCGGTGATCAGCGCGATTTTGTCATGCTCGGTCATGGCGCCGATTTCGCACCGGCCGCGGCCCTGCGCAAGCCCCTTGCACAGGGCAGCAAAGGGGTGCGTCACATTGACTTTTCGTCGGCATCGTCGCTTCGGAAACCGGCGGGCCATTCACTGCCCTGCCGGCTGCGGCGCTGCGGTTGTGCGATCTCGGACGGGGGGGAGGCCAGCGGCAGGATCGCGGCGCCCGCCGCAGTCGCCCGCCATCCCAGGCGCGGCGCCTTCATCCCGTCTGTTGCAGTTTCGCCAGGGCGGTCTGGCAAAGGCCGAGGTCCAGCCATTGGCAACCATTGCAGATCCGGCCCAGATCCTCGGGCTGCAACCGGGCGGCGGCGCGGGCCTGCGCCTCGGCCCAGGTCATGCGCTGACCCGAGCGGATGCCCAGCGCCGCGGCATGGCGCCTGTCCAGCCGGCCGATCCGGTCGTCCGCGGTGCAGCCCATGCCGCGCCGCGAGGGGCAGGGGCCGCAGATCGAATCGGCCATGACGGTAAAGACCACCGGCGTCTGCGGATCGGCGCGCAGCCGGCCATGCACGATGGCGTTCATGTTCTCGGTGAACTCCGGCGAATAGCCGCGCCCCTGCCAGCCGATCGAGCAAAGCACGTGATGCGGGCGCAGCAGAACGGCCCCGGAGTTTGTCCGGGGCCGGTCCTGTTCCTGTTCGTGACCGCTCAGCGGGCGTCCAGCGGCTTGTAGTCGCGCCGCGGCGAGCCGACATAGAGCTGGCGCGGCCGGCCGATCTTGTTCTGCGGATCGGCGATCATCTCCTTCCACTGCGAGATCCAGCCGACGGTGCGCGACAGCGCGAAGATCGGCGTGAACATCGAGGTCGGGAAGCCCATCGCCTCGAGGATGATGCCGGAATAGAAATCCACGTTCGGATAAAGCTTCTTCGAGACGAAATACTCGTCCTCCAGCGCGATCCGCTCCAGCTCCTTGGCAACTTGCAGCGTCGGGTTGTTGTGCACGCCCAGAAGGTCCAGCACCTCGTCGGCCGATTCCTTCATCACCTTGGCGCGCGGGTCGAAGTTCTTGTAGACGCGATGGCCGAAGCCCATCAGCCGGAACGGGTCGTTCTTGTCCTTGGCGCGGGCGAGGAATTCCGGAATGCGCTCGACCGAGCCGATCTCGCGCAGCATCTCCAGGCAGGCCTGGTTGGCGCCGCCATGCGCCGGGCCCCAGAGGCAGGCGATGCCGGCGGCGATGCAGGCGAAGGGGTTCGCGCCCGAGGAGCCCGCCAGCCGCACGGTCGAGGTCGAGGCGTTCTGCTCGTGATCGGCATGCAGGGTGAAGATGCGGTCCATGGCCCGCGACAGCGCCGGATCGACATGATAGGGCTCGGCCGGGACCGAGAAGCACATGTGCAGGAAATTGCTGGCGTAATCCAGCTCGTTCCGGGGATAGACGAAGGGCTGGCCCAGCGAATACTTATAGGCCATGGCGGCGATGGTCGGCACCTTGGCGATCAGCCGGATCGAGGCGATCTCGCGCTGCACCGGGTCGTTGATGTCGATCGAGTCGTGATAGAAGGCCGACATCGCCCCGACCACGCCGACCATGGTCGCCATCGGGTGGCTGTCGCGGCGGAAGCCGCGGAAGAAATAGTGCATCTGCTCATGCACCATGGTGTGGCGGGTGATGCGGGTCTCGAAATCGACCAGCTGGTCCTTGTTGGGCAGTTCGCCGTAAAGCAGCAGGTAGCAGACCTCGAGATAATGCGATTCCGAGGCCAGCTGCTCGATCGGGTAGCCGCGATACCACAGCTCGCCCTTGTCGCCGTCGATATAGGTGATCGTCGAATCGCAGGACGCCGTCGAGGTGAAGCCGGGGTCATAGGTGAAGACATCCGCCTCGCTGTAAAGCTTGCGAATATCGACCACATCCGGCCCCGCGGTCGGGGACAGGACCGCGAGGTCGTAATCCTTGCCCGCGAGATGCAGCCTTGCGGTTTTTTCTTCTGCCATTCCCAGTTCCTTTCACCTGTCTCCGGCCCGCGGGCCGGGTGATGGGCGCGGGTCTCAGCCCGCTTGATCCTGCATCCGGGCCAGCGTTTCGTCGCGGCCAAGCGCCAACATCATATCGAACACGCTGGGGGTCGAACTGCGCCCCGCGAGGGCCGCACGCAGCGGCGCCGCCACCTTGCCCAGCCCCAGCCCGTGCGACTCGCCAATCCGCTTGGCCGCCGCCTCGAGTTCGTTGCGCTCCCAGCTAGCATTCTGCACCGCGGCAGTCAATTCGTTCAGTATACGACGGGATACAGTATCCAGCGCCGCCGCCGCCTTCTCCTCGACCGCGACCGGCCGGTCGATCAGCGCGAAATGTGCCTGGTCGAGCAGGGCGGGCAGGGTTTTTGCCTTGGTTTTCAAGGCACCCAGCGCCGGGCGCAGCCAGGCGATCTGGCGTTCCGACAAGGGTTCGGCGCCGGTCGCAGCGCGGAAAGCCGCGATCTCGTCCATCAGTTCGGTATCGCTCATCCTGGCGATATGCCAGCCGCTGACATGTTCCAGCTTCTTGAAATCCAGTCGGGCCGGGGCCTTGCCGATTCCGTCCAGATCGAACCAGGCCCTGGCTTGAGCATCGTCGAACAGCTCGTCGTCGCCATGGCTCCAGCCCAGGCGCGCCAGATAGTTGCGCATCGCCGCCGCCGGATAGCCCATGGCGGCATATTCGTGCAGGCCGACCGCGCCATGGCGCTTGGACAGCTTCTTGCCGTCCGGCCCGTGGATCAGCGGGATATGGGCAAAGACCGGGATGTCCCAGCCCATGGCCTGATAGATCTGGATCTGCCGCGCGGCATTGGTCAGGTGATCGTCACCCCGGATCACATGGGTCACGCCCATGTCGTGATCGTCCACCACCACCGCCAGCATATAGGTCGGCGTCCCGTCCGAGCGCAGCAGCACCATGTCGTCGAGCTGCGCATTGCCGAAGGTCACGTCACCCTGCACGGCGTCCCGCACCACGGTCTCGCCGTCGCGCGGCGCTTTCAGCCGGATCGCATAGGGCCCTTCGGGCAGACTGGCCGGATCGGCGTCGCGCCAGGGCGACAGGAACAGGGTCGAGCGCCCCTCGGCCCTGGCCTTTTCGCGGAAGGCCTCGATTTCCTCGGCGGTCGAGAAGCATTTATAGGCGGTGCCGTTTTCCAGCATGGCGCGGGCGACCTCGGCATGGCGGGCGACCCCGGCGAACTGGCTGACCGGCTCGCCGTCCCAGTCCAGGCCCAGCCAGCGCAGGCCCTGCAAGATCGCCTCGGTCGCCTCGGGGGTCGAGCGGGCGCGGTCGGTATCCTCGATCCGCAGCAGGAACTTTCCGCCCCGGCCGCGGGCATAGAGCCAGTTGAACAGGGCCGTCCGCGCGCCCCCGATATGCAGATAGCCGGTGGGCGAGGGCGCGAAGCGGGTCACGACAGGGCGGGAATCAGTCATCGGCGATCCGGTCAGTTTCAGAAAATGGGGTCATTGGCCGCGGCCGTTAATCCTTTCGAAAGGGTCGGCATGCCAATCTTGGCGCCACAGATACGCAAGTGCCACGGCAAGGACAAGTTTTGGTGACGGAATCGGTGAACGCTTTGCGAATGCGCCTGCCGGCCCTGGCCGCCGGCGCCAGGCGGGATGCGCCGGCCTCGCCCCGGCCTTCCGTCAGCATCCGGGCCGGGCTGCTGCCCTGGGTGCCCTTCTGGCTTTCGCTCGGCATCGGCGGCTGGTTCCTGCTGCCACGGGAGCCCGGGCCGGGCCTTTACGCCTTGCTGATTCTGGCCGGCGGATCCTGCCTGCTGCTGGCGACCGCGGCGAGGCGGCTGGCCGAGGGCGGCTGGCTCGGCTGGATCTGGGCGGATCGGCTGCGGCTTGGCGTCCTGGCCCTGTTCCTGGCCGTGCTGGGGGCGGGGCTTGCAGGAGCCCGGGCGCATATGGTCGCCGCGCCGGTGCTGGATTTCCGCTATTACGGCCCGGTCGAGGGGCGGGTGATCGGTATCGATCGCTCGTCGCGCGACCGGATGCGACTGCTGCTCGATCAGGTCGGGCTGCATGAGGTTGCGCCCGGCCGCATGCCGGCCCGGGTGCGGATTTCTCTGCTGACCCCGCAGGAATTGCCGGTGCCGGGCCAGCGCGTGATGCTGACCGCGCATCTGGGTCCGCCCCCCGGCCCGTCCGAGCCGGGCGGTTTCGACTTTCGCCGCATGGCCTGGTTCGAGCGTCTGGGCGCCGTGGGCTATGCCCGCACCCCGGTCCTCACGGTCGAGCCGCCCGCCGCTGGCGGCATGCTGGCCCTGCACCGCCTCCGCATGTCGCTGTCCGGGGCGATGCAGGATCGGATCGGCGGCCAGGCCGGGGCGGTCTCGGCGGCGCTGATGACCGGCGACCGCTCCGGAATCGCCGAAGAGACCAACCAGATCATGCGCGATTCGAATCTCTATCACATCGTGTCGATCTCGGGTTTGCACATGAGCATGCTGGCCGGCTTCGTCTATGCCGCGCTGCGGCTCTCCGGCGTGGTGGCGCAGGGGCTGGGCGGCATCCGGGCGGTGCCGGTCCACAAGCTGGCGGCGGCGGGGGCGCTTTGCGCCTCGGCGCTGTATCTCTGGCTTTCGGGCGGCGGCGTCGCGACCGAGCGTGCCTTCATCATGGTGGCGGTGATGCTGCTGGCGATCATCGCCGACCGGCGCGCCGTGTCGCTACGCACCGTCGCCGTTGCCGCCGGCATCGTGTTGGTGCTGAACCCCGAGGCACTGACCGAGCCCGGCTTCCAGATGAGCTTTGCCGCCACGGTCGCATTGATCCTGATGCAGGAACCCTGGATGAGGCTGTCTCCGCGCTTGCCGTGGTGGGTCCGGCCGGTGCTGATGCTGTTCGTCTCGTCCTTCGTGGCCGGCATGGTGACTGCCCCCATCGCCGCCGCCCATTTCGGGCGGATGACGCAATACGGCCTGCTGGCCAACATGCTGGTCGTGCCGGTCGTCGGGGCGCTGGTGATGCCTGGCGGCGTCTTTGCGGCGCTGCTGGCGCCGCTCGGTCTCGCCCAGCCGGCGCTGTGGCTGATGGGGCTCGGCACCAGCTGGATGCTGGCGGTGGCGCAATGGATATCGGATCTGGATGGGGCGGTGACCCTGTTCCCGGCCGCGCCGCGCGCCGTGCTGCCGCTGATGGCCATCGGTGCGCTGCTGGTCCTGCTGGCGCCGATTCCCGGCAGCGCGACTCGCCCCGTGGCCCTGCTTTTGCGCCGTGGCGCGGGCACGGCCTTGTTGACGGCGGCGGGCCTGCTCTGGCTGGGTGCCCAGCGTCCCGACATCCTGATCTCGGCCCAGGGCGATGCGGCAGCGGTGTTGACCCCGGCGGGCAGGGCGCCCTCGAAGCCGCGGGGCGGCAGTTTCGCGGTGACGAACTGGCTGGAGGCCGATGGTGATGCCGCCGATCAGGCGGAGGCTGCCGCCCGCCCGCTGTGGATCGGGGCGCCTTCAGATCGCTGGGCGGATCTCGAGCGGGCCGGAATCCGGCTTCGGATCCGGCATCTGACCGGCAAGGCGGCAGCGCAGGATGCCGGGGCCTATTGTCGCGAGGGCGGCATTCTGGTCGCGAACGCCCCCTTGTCCCTAAGCGTCGATGCCCGAAAGGAATGCCTGGTCCTGGACCCTGGATATCTGGGGAAACGCGGGGCGGTAGCGATATTCCTGACGGAGGACGGCCCGAATCTCATTTCTGCCGACGAACCGGGCTCCGGCCGACTTTGGCACTGATCGACCCCGACAGCTCATCCGAACAGGCCCCAAGGAAATGCATGGTCTTGTCAATCGTTGTATCGAGGCGTTCCTGCGCAGCACGTATGGAAGCGCGACGTGGCAAAAGATCGCCGCCGAAGTCGATGTCCACCCCGATGGTTTCCTGACCTGGAGCGCCAGCCCGGACAGCGTCACCCATGCCATCGTGATCGCTTCGGCCAGGCGCTTCGACAAATCGCTTGGTGAGCTTCTCGAGGATATCGGCGCATGGCTGAGCCGCCAGGAACAGATCCGCAGGCTGCTGCGGTTCGGCGGCGCGAATTTCGAGGAATTCGTGGAATCGCTGCGCGAATTGCCGGGACGGATCAAGCTGGTGATCCCCGATCTCGAGTTTCCGGGCTTCGTGGTGTTGGCGGACGCGCCCGGGAACTATCGGATAATCGCCGACCCGCACCAGCCGGGGCTGATGCGGGTCCTGGCCGGCATGCTGAGGGTCATGGCGGATGACTATGGCTCGCTCGTCATCATTTCGGTCGTGCGGGACTGCATCGCCATCGAGATCGTCTTGCCCGATTACTCCGGCAAGCGTCGCTTCGACCTGTCTCCGATACGGCTGATGTCTTGAAAGACGCCGTGGTCGATATGCGCGATCTGGCGGATCTGATGCCGATGCATCTCCTGCTGAATCGCGCCGGCGTGATGGTCTCGCAGGGCAGGACGCTTGCCAAGCTGTTGGGCGGCGCGGCCCGTCTGGAAGATGTTTTCATTCCGACCAACAATATCGGCCAACCTATCCGTTTCGACGACCTGTTTTCCCAGCTTGGCGACGGCAAGAGGATATTCTTGCAGCTGCGCCACCATCAGGACGTTTCCTTGCGGGGTCATGGCGTGCAGGTCTTGCCCGAGCTTGCCATGCTCAATCTGGGGTTCGGGATATGTCTTTCCTCGGCTGTGCAGCGGTTCGGACTGAGTGATTCGGATTTTCCTCCATCGGACCTCGCCATGGAGTTTCTGTTCCTGCACGAGGCGAACCGTGCCGCTTTGACTGAGCTGTCCCGCGTCAACACCAGGCTGGCGGAGGCGCGGGAAAGCGCGCAGATCCTGTCCATCACCGATCCGCTGACCGGAGTGCTGAATAGGCGTGGCTTTGACGCCGTATTTTCCAAGGCGTTCGATCAGAGGGACAAGAATCCCTTCGCTCTGGTTCACATGGATCTCGACCGCTTCAAGGAGATCAACGACACATTCGGCCATGCCGCCGGCGATCGGGTTCTGGCCGAGGTGGCCGCGGTATTGGCTTCCGAGGTGCGCTCCGGCGACAGGGTTTGCCGCATGGGAGGGGATGAGTTTCTGATCCTGATCCTTGCCGATCGGCCGGCGGCGGTCGCGCAGAATATCTGCGAAAGAATGATCCGGAAAATCGGGGCTATGGAGGTATGCCCAGGTTCGGAAAAGGTCTCGGCGAGCATGGGCATCGCGGTTTCCGACAGCAAGCGAATCCTTCAGCTTCCGCAGCTGTTCGAGATGGCCGATGCGGCGCTTTACCGTGCAAAAGCCTCTGGCCGGGGCAGGGTGGTTTCGTGGAGCGAGGCGCTCCGCTAGTCCGCGAGGCTTTCCGTCCTTGATATCGGGCATGGCAGGCAAGCCGTGGCCCGCACGCCATCCATTGTCGCGCATGTTCGGTTCGGCCGCGGGGCTAGAAGCCGGCGAGACATTCTTGGCTCAGTTCTCGTTGGGTGTTGCAAGGTCGGTTGAAGAGGAAAAAAACTCATTTGACCCGGAGGTGATCTCTATGGATTCCAATGAGTTTTCACGGTTTCTCGCGCGCGTCGACCTGCTTGATGAGGAACAGCGCTCCACCTTGCGGGACATGCTTTCCCAACCGCAAGCACCGAAGTGCAGAACGGCAGAGTTGCTTGATCAGGCGATGCCGCGCTGTTGCCCTGCCTGCGGCAGCGGGAAGATAGGTGGCGGTCACGTCCGTCACGGTGGTGTAATTTTGCGGATGGCCTGAGGTCATGATCAGGCGGCTTTTGTGGTTATGCTGAGAATGGGATCGCTCTCCTGCTTGTCGATCTGTGCGAAGGCTTCGAGCATCATGGAGCGGCTTGCGGTCTGCCATTCGTCGTTTTGCTCGAAGAACCGGTGCCGTGCGGGCGCTTTGCCCTCGTGTCGTCTTACGATGAAGCTGACTGGAATGCCCGCGGGTCTGGGGGAGTGGCGGGGAACGGTTTACGCTCGGAGGGTCCGGGCAACCGGCTTTCAACCATGAGGTTTTCCCCGCGCCGATTGCCGATTACTGTGCCGCCGAAACGAGTCAGGAGTTGCGGGCGCATGCAGGTCGTCTTTCATTGCGGGGTTCACGGCACGGATCTCTATCGCATGGTCAAGACCCTGTTGCAGAACCGGGACTGGCTGTTGCGCAATGGGGTCGAGCCGGTGACCCCAAACCGGCATCGCGAGGTCTTCAACGAGGCGCTGAGCGCGTTGAAAGGCGGCCCTGCCACGCCGGAAATGGAACAGGTGATGCTGGACGCGATCCTGGACTCGGACGATCCGCGGCGGATCATTTGCAGCACGCCGACCTTTCTTGGCAAGGCAGCGCGCGCGATCTCGCCCGAAGGGCTCTATGCCAGCGCCGGCGAGAAGATGGCGGCGCTGGCCAACCTGTTTCCCAGCGCCGAGGTCGAGTTCTTCTTGGCGCTGAAGAACCCCGCCACGCTGGTCTCCTACATCCTGTCGCAAGAGAGCAACGGCACCTATGCCGAGCTGATGGGCGGGGTCGATCCCGAGGCGCTGCGCTGGGGCCCAGCGATACGGCGGGTCCTGGCCGCCCTGCCGGGCCGGCGCCTGGTGGTCTGGTGTCACGAGGATACCTCGCTGATCTGGCCCGAGGTGGTGCGCCGCATCTCGACCATGCCGGCCGATGTGCCGCTCAAGGCCGGCTTGCAGGTCCTGGGCGATATCCTCCACCCCGACGGCATCCGCATGATCCGCGAGGCGATGGCGCAAGAGGAGCGGCTGACCATCGCCAGCCGCCGCAGGATCTTTGCCGCCGCGCTCGAGAAATACGCTCAGCCCGAACAGATCGAGGTGGAGTTGAACCTGCCCGGCTGGACCCAGCCGATGGTGGACCGCATCACCACCGCCTATGAAGCCGACATGGCCGAGATCGCGGCCTTGCCGGGGATCGAGTTCCTGACCTCCTGAACCAACCGGATCGTTGTCCCGGAGCAGGTCTTTGTCCGTCCAGGACGTCGTCGGCCTGCGGGCAGCCGGCATTTCGGCCGGATACGGTTTTCGAGGATGGGGGCCTCTGGCAATCCGGAGCCTTCGCCAATTCTTCGGGGAGGCCCGGTGGGTTTTCCTTGCCGGTGGGAGTGCGGATCCGCGGCAAGGGATTTGCGCGGGGTATCGACCGGATGCGGCGCGGATCGTGGGGCCGCTGGTTCTGTCCAAGGCTGCCGGGCTTTGGTCGATTTGATCGACGTGAGCTCCCCACTACGAACATGCCAGGGGCGCCGATTCGCTGGGTTTGCGAAGCCATGGATCGGGGATGGACAGGAAGCCGAAGCGCTCGACCGGAGGCATCTCCCGCGGATTTTCAGGGCACGGTTCTCTACCGCCCTAGCTGTCGCGACGGAGCGAAGCATGGCGCAAGGATATCCGCCAATACAATCTTGCCGTGTATCGGCAAGCTGGCGAGACGCGGAGCTTGGAATGAGAAATCGGGACGGGAGAAGAGTAACGGCCCGATTGTTACCGTCTGCCTGAGTTTGGGCTGATGGATTAAGGCACGTGCATAGTGACGTCGTTAATGACGTGTCTTATGCGGGTGTGGGGATGCGGGGCGATATTCTTGGACTGGAGCGGCGGCGGCGGTGGAGCGACGAGGAGAAGCTCGAGATCGTTTTGTCGGTCGGCGTGGACGGGGCGACGGTGACGCAGGTTGCACAGCGGCACGATGTGACGCGGCAGCAAATCTATGCCTGGCGGCACCAACTAAAGAAGA
>NZ_LLWQ01000205.1 GCF_001447385.1 Paracoccus sp. MKU1
GATGTGATGCGCTGCTGTCCGWCAATTATCTCGAGTTGATCATCATCATTTACATATAGAAAAACTTGCGGAACAGGCAGGCCCATCAAAAATGACTCAATAAGACGTGAGGCTTGTTCGATCTTCCAAACGTATTTCCGTTGATAGAATGGGACTATTATGTCGCCTTCATTCATCTTGTTTGCCAGAAGCTCGAGCGTCGGATCCGCCGGTGAAACAGATATGTCAAACTCAACGAATGGTGTTTCGTCGTTCTCTTCTTCGGTGGTGAGTTCTTCACCCTCGATCTGTTCGTTCACTGTATCGCCTCCTTGATAGGAATTTCCTCACATTCACGAGTTTCCATGCCGCCGTCAATGAGCAGACGCCAAGCAGCAGCGACAGCCTCGCGAGGCTGCTTGAGGCCATGGTGAGCGCAAGGCGGGCGTGAACAAGCTTGATGCAGCGGTCGAAAACTCGACGGGCGGGAAGCAGCGCCCCCCGCAGCCTGAGCGACAGTTTTCGGGAATGCTGCCTCACATCGGAGGTTGCGCCTGGCCGGCCGAAGAAGGACCGGCTCCGATCTCTTGCCGTGCCCGCCGCCATCATTCTCTTTCGGATACGCGACCTCGTGGCCCCCGACCGTCTGCTACGGGCCGGTCGGCAGGAAACCCGTCGACCGGGCTTCCAGACTACAGGTCTATCCCCTCTGACAGGGTTAGCGCGTCGTCAAGGTCGACACCGAGGTATCGAACAGTGCTGTCCATCTTGGTGTGACCCAGCAGAAGCTGAACTGCACGCAGGTTACCGGTCTTCTTGTAGATTTGCGCCACCTTTGTCCGACGCATCGAATGCGTGCCATAGGCGCTCGGCTCGAGCCCTATCGATGTGACCCATTCACGCAAGATGCGGGCATACTGTCGCGTCGACAGATGAGCACTGTGGTGGAGACGGCTGGGCCAGAGATGCTCCAGCCCAAGCATCTCTGGATCGGCGATCCAGCGTTCAAGCGACTGGCGTGTCGTTTCGGTGATCTCGAAGCGGACCGGCTTGCCCGTCTTGCTCTGGGTGACCGAGGCGCGCTCCTTCACCCTCCCCGCTGCGAAAACGTCCCGGACCTTCAGGCAGACCAAGTCGCAACCCCGAAGTTTGCTGTCGACCGCCATGTTGAACAACGCTAAGTCGCGTCGGTTATCCGCCATCTCTAGGCGGACGCGGATCGACCATACGTGTTTCGGCAGCAGGGGGCGCTTCTGGCCGATGATGCGCCCCTTGTTCCAGGCAGGACGTTCGGGCCGGATCGCAGGAAGATAGTCGGTGGACATAGCGTTACCTCCTGTCCTCCAGCCCCACCCTGACTTCGGATGATCCGACAGAATCGATAGTATCACGAGATGCCTGAGTCGTTCCGTGCAGTCTCGCGGGCGGGAAGCGGCCCTTCGCTGCGGCAAGGGTGAAGGGCCGGTTGATCTTTCCTCACAGGACCAGGACCTCCGTCCTGCAGCAATCGGCATTTAGGCGGCGCGACCTACTTGGACTTTGGCTTCAAATTCAAATTGATCTTGGTACACCCGCAGCGTGCAGATTCCTTCGTTTTGCCAGCCTTTACAACATATATATGTTCGCCGCAGGTAGGGCATTCAAATTCGAGCTCTAACTGTTTGAAAGCGGCAACTACCGGCTCGAAATCCTGCCGCTGGAGGTTGACCCACTCGTTGTAATGGACTGCCGGATTGATTTCCCATTGCTCACTTTGAGATTGGGTAACGGCATTGGCGAAGGTCACATGGCAGGCATTGATCTCGTCAAAGCGGGTGTTGTCGCTCCAGCTTTGCGCGGTCACTTTGGCTTTCTTGTAGACTTCGTTCATTGCACTGATCGCGGCGGGCATTAGGTCGCCCAAGTCGTATTTACCATCGCTGCGATATTCGACGCGCCCGCCCAGCCGAGCAGACCATTCCGCTGCAATATATTCGAGGTAATGCCGCAGCTGACTGGCAGCGGCGCGTATCTCATTCGCCGCGACCAGCGCATCAACCTCGGCCCATACATCGGTCTGTTTCCATTCCTTCGGGCCATGATCGACATGCCATTTGCGAAAGGTTATCGCGCTCTTGGCCGGGATGAGCTTGCTACTTTTCATGTGGTTGAGCCACACCGGGTCGTGTGTGGTGAGCACGAACTGGGTGGTGGGGAACTTGGTTCTGAGCAGTGTGCAAACTTCGCGCCGGTGCCCAGCATCGACCGACATTAATACATCGTCCAGAACGGCGAACGTGAACTGATTGCCGAGCAAATGCTTCATCAAAGCGAGGTAGAGACACAAGCCCATACCGTCCTGATGGCCTTCGCTGTGATACGCACCCGGAGGGAAGAAGCCCTTGCCATAGAAATCGACCTCGAAGCCCAGTTTGCCAAGCGAGGGCGTAAGCTGAGCCTCAAACTTGCTTTCATCGTCGCCGTTGATGTCACGATAATAGCTTCGAAATTCCGCCTCTACGTCTTTGTAAATGGCCTCGAGTGCCTTGTCGGTAGTTGTGCCATACAGCGCATGGACCTTGGCGGCGGTGTCGGCCTTGGCTTTCCCCGCCGCATATTTCGTCATCGCCTGACGCCACGCTTCCAAGCGTTCCTGCCCGACGGTCAGGTAATCGCGCGCCGCATCGCGGTCGGTCGGCTCCGGCAGTGCCTCCACGCTCGCGGTCAGCGTCGCGATATGGTCTAGCGCAAATTGGATGTCCTCCCAATCTGTATCGAGCGCCGCGATAGTGGCGTCCAGCGGCAGAAAGTTGCGCAACACTTCGGCGCGGCGGTCGGCTTCTTTGGCCACTACCGCGAACGGCTCAAATGCGAGCGGGGTGGGAAGGTCACGGGCATAGACCGCCAATTGCCGCAACATCGGCCGCAACCCTTCCAACACTGACCTGCCCCTGAACTTTCATCCAGCCGCGACCGGAGCCCGGTTAGTGTTTACGCCAATTGGCGCAGGTTGAGCAATCGCCCGACGCGCGGAGCTTTCATCTCGCGCAGCGGGGCGGGCGATTGCGGCGGTCAGGGTCCGCGCGTAGTCAGCCGGGGCCTGGTAGTCCAAGGCCGAGTGCGGGCGTTCGGTGTTGTAGTCGGCAGCCCAGGCGGCGATCACGATACGGGCATGGGCCAGGTTGCGGAACATGGTCTCGTTGAGCAGCTCGTCCCGCATCCGCCCGTTGAAACTTTCCACAAATCCGTTCTGCATCGGCTTGCCCGGGGCGATGTAATGCCACTCAATGTCGCGATCGGCGGCAAAGGTTAAGATCGCGTTACTGGTCAGTTCGGTGCCGTTGTCAGAGACGATCATCCCGGGCTTTCCGCGGCGTTCGATCAGGGCGGCCAGTTCTCGCGCCACGCGCCGCCCCGAGATTGAGGTGTCCGGGATCGCCGCCAAACATTCCCGGGTCACGTCATCGACGATGTTCAGCACCCGGAATCTTCGCCCGCAATCGAACTGGTCATGGACGAAATCCAGCGACCAGCGTGCATTGGGCCGCGCCTCGACCAGGATAGGGGCCCGTGTTCCGACCGCCTTGCGCCGCGCCTTCCGCTTGCGCACCGTCAGCCCTTCTTCGCGGTAGAGCCGATAGATCCGATTGATCCCCGAGGGCTCGCCCTCGCGGCGCAGCAATACGAACAAGCGCCGGTAACCGAACCGCCGGCGCTCGTTGGCCAAGTCCCGCAACCGACCGCGTAACGCCGTATCCGGCGCGCGTCGGGATCGATAGCGGATCATCATTCGATCCGCGCCGACGATGTGACAGGCCCGCCGTTCCGAGAGGCCATGCTCGGCCCGAAGATACGCAACGGCTTCACGCTTCACGGCGGGCCCTACCACTTTTTTGCAACCAGGTCCTTCATCGCCGCCAGATCCAGCATCTGCTCGGCCAGCAGCTTCTTCAGCTTGGCGTTCTCATCCTCGAGCCCCTTCAGCCGCTTCGCCTCCGACACCGTCATGCCGCCGAACTTGGCCTTCCAGTTGTAGAAGGTGCCTTCCGACATGCCGTGCTTGCGGCACAGGTCAGCGCACTTCGCGCCTGCCTCATGCTCTGCCAGGATGCCGATGATCTGTTCGTCCGTGAATCTCGTTCGCTTCATTGTCCGTCCTCAAGTTGGGCCGGACTCTAATCGCATCTGGAGGAAAAATCCCGGGGCAGGTCACGGCGCATAACGGGGATCGCGCAGCCACTTGAAGATCAGGTTCGCGTTCACCGCGTAGCGCCGCGCCACCTGAGCCACGGAAACGCCCGGCGCCGCCGTCTGGAAACAGATAGAACGCTTCTCCTCATCCGTCCAAAGTCGCTTCGTCCGACGCGCCACGCCATCACCATAGTGTCCACTATCAATGGTGGACACTATCCGCCTCTTTCACCACGCGGCAGGGCGGTCAGGCCGGACGCTTACGCGACTACACAGGCGCCGCGGCTCTTCTGGGCAGTCTGCCGAAGGCGGGTTGGCTGCTGGCTAACAGGGGCTACGACGCTGATTGGTTCAGAGAAGCGTTGAAAGACAGGGGGATAAAGGTCTGCATCCCCGGTCGAAAGTCCCGCAGGAAGGCCGTCAAATACGACAAGCGGCGCTACAAACGGCGCAACCGCATCGAGATCATGTTCGGCCGTCTGAAGGATTGGCGGCGCGTCGCCACCCGATACGACCGCTGCCCGGAAACCTTCTTCTCCGCGATCATGCTCGCCGCAACCGTCTTGTTCTGGCTGTGAAATTCAATGAGTCTGGACCCTAGCTGACAATCCTCATTACTCTCAAAGAAGCGGTGCCCAAAGCCGCGCAAGAGGCGAACTGATCCGGATGTGAAGCGGCTGATCGACAAGCGCGCTGATCAGTTCATCGCTCTGTACAAAATCGTCAGACAGCATGCGCTCCACGTCGGACGCAAAGGCCCCGTCTGCGACGAAGACCATGCTCTCGAAATTGAGCCGGAAGGAACGGTTGTCGAGGTTCGCGGTCCCGACCGCTGCCAGATCGTCATCCACGAGAATGACCTTCTGGTGCAAAAAGCCGTCGCAATAGCGGAAGAACCGCACGCCTGTTGCACGCAATTCGTCGAAATAGGCGTGCGAAGCGAGCCACGGCAGATAATGGTCGATCGTGGAGGGGAGCAGAATCCGCACATCCCGACCTGCAAGGGCCGCAGAGACGAGCGCGGACATGATGTCGGTGTCCGGTACGAAATAGGGCGAGGCGATCCAGATCCTGTCCCGGGCAGCCGTGATCGCGGTGAAGAACATCAGGCTACCGCTGTCGATCGGGTCTCCGGGCCCCGTTGGCACTAGGGCTGCAAGCGTCGCGTTTTCCGGGTCCGTCGCGTCACCCGCCTCCCATGGCAAATCGTCCGTCAGGGACTCGCCGCTGGCCCAATGCCAGTCCTCCGCGAAAACGGCTTGTATCTGCCCCGCGACCGGCCCCCGGATCTCGACATGTGTGTCTCTCCAGCGGCCGAACTGCGGGTCAAGGCCGAGATACTCGTCGCCCACGTTGTGCCCGCCGACAAAGGCCACGTCACCGTCGACGACAACCGTTTTGCGATGATTACGAAAGTTGATCTCCAACCGCGATGTTGGACCTCTGGAGTGATCCGGGTTCAGCACGGCGACACCGGCGTCGCGCAATCTGGCGGCCCAGGCCTCCGGCAGTTTCTGGCTGCCCACCCCGTCATACATCACGCGGACCTTCACGCCGCGCGCGGCGGCAGCAACGAGGTGATCCGCCAAGCGCCGTCCAAGCCCGTCGTCTCGTATGATGTAGAACTGCACACATACGCTTTCGCGCGCGCTGTCGACCACTGCGCAGATGGCATCGAAGGTCGCGCCGCCGTCGATCAGCAGCCGGACCTCATTTCCGCCGGTAAAGGGCAGTCCCCCGATGCGTTCGAGCGCGCGCAGCGTTTTCTCCCGTTCAAACGGGAGGGTGCCTCTGCTCGCTTCGGTATCTTGTATGCTGAACAGGTCATGGCTTTCTCGCCATGCCGCGCGATAGTCGCGGACTTTGCGGCGACCGAGCACAAGGAAGGCTGGAACGCCGAACCACGGCGATGAAACGAGAAAGACGACCCAAGCGGCTGCACCCTGTGGCGTGCGCGCCGATGCAATCGCGGCCCAGACGCAATAGGCGACTGCCAAGGCGCCAAAAACAGCCAGTATTGTCGCAAGAACTGTCGTCACCTGGCGAGCGGCTCCCGAGTCAAAGAGTAAAATAGCGCGCTTATCGTAGCAGCGATTTTAGAAACGGAAATGGTCGTGTCGCGAAGGTGGTGGAAATTGCCGAGCAGCGGGCTCCGGGCATGTAACGTTGGCTCCAGTCAGGGGCGTTGATGATGTGACCGCCCCCCGACGGCATCGCTGTGCCAAGGTGGGTCTGCGAGGATCCACAGAGAGGAGCGGTCATGTCGGAGATTATCACGGTTGGGCTCGACCTGGCGAAGAATGTGTTTCAGGCGCATGGGGCTGATGCATCCGGGCGCGCGTTGCTGCGCAAGAAGCTGAGACGGGACCAAGTGCTGGCGTTTTTCGGTCAGTTGCCGCCCTGCGTGGTGGACGACGCCATCGGTGCAGGAGCGGCAGGCATACTTCGGGCGGCGGGTGACGATGACACGGAACTGGGCGGGCACGATGTCGAGCCGTTCCGAGACATCTTCCCCGATGCAGTGCAAGCAGCCGCCGCAGGCGCAGGTCAGGCTGTCCGGTTCGATGACCTCCTCGATGCGCGGCAGGTGCTTTGGCAGCGATCCACGATTGGCGGCACGCGGTTTGGCAGGGCGCTTGGCGGCCCAATCCTCGGCATCCTCTTCGGCATGGATCACCGCCATCGCAGTTTCCAGATCTTCCAGCGCCAGTTCGAACGTAAGCGTCCGGCCTGAGCGCTACCCGGGCCATTTCCAAGGCAGCAGGTCATCGACCTTTGTGATCTTGTAATCAGGGATACGGGCCAGGGTGTCGGCGAGCCAGGCATGGGGATCGCTGACGTTGAGCTTGGCTGTTTCGATCAGGGTGTAGGCGATGGCGGCGGCCTTTCCACCTGCCTCGGAACCGACGAATAGGTAGTTTTTCCGCCCGAGGGCGATGGCGCGCATGCCGCGTTCGGCGGCGTTGTTGTCGAGTTCGAGGATGCCGTTGTCGAGGTAGGGGCGCAGGCGTTCCATCCTGGTGAGGGCGTATCGGATGGCGGCCGCTAGCGGGGATTTCCCCGAGATCGTGGTGAGTTGCATGGCCAGCCAGACTTCCAGGTCATCGAAGACCGGGGCGGCATGTGCCTTACGGAGTTCGGCGCGGCGGTCCGGTGGCGAACCTCGGGCTTCCTTCTCGACGGCATAGAGCCGGGCGATGCGGCCGATGGCCTCCTCAGCGATCGGCGAACCTTGCGATCGGTGGATGTCCACGAACTTGCGCCTGACATGGGCCATGCAGGCGACCTCGCGGATGGCGCCGGAACGGTAGAGATCCTCGAACCCGGCATAGCCGTCGGCATGCATCCAGCCGCGGAAACGGGCCAGATGATCCTTGGGGTGCTGACCCTTGCGGTCGCCCGAGAAGCGATACCATGCGGCAGGCGGAGCATCGCCATCCCATGGGCGCTCATCGCGGGCATAGGTCCAGAGCCGGGCCGTCTGGGTCTTGCCGGTGCCGGGCGCCAGCATCCGCACCGGCGTATCGTCGGCGAAGATCGCCTCGGCCGACAGGACATGGCGCCCGATGGCCTCGGCCAGTGGCTCCAGAAGGGTGGTGGTCTTGCCGACCCAGTCGGCCAGGGTCGATCGGTCGAGATCGAGCCCTTCGCGGCCGAAGATCTGGCTCTGGCGATAGAGGGGGAGATGGTCGGCATACTTGCTGACCAGCACATGGGCCAGCAGACCCGGCCCGGGGCGACCGCGCTCGATCGGGCGCGACGGCAGCGGGGCCTGGACGAAGCGTTCGCAGCAAGCGCAGGTCAGCCGGGGGCGGACAATCCGGTTCACGATGAAGCGCCCAGGAACATACTCCAGCTCTTCCGTGACGTCCTCGCCGATCCGGCGCAGGCGACCGCCGCAATCGGCACAGGCATCGGCGCCGGGCATCAGTTCCACCTCCATCCGGGGGATATGATCCGGGATCGGACGGCGCTTGGGTTTGCCCTTCTCCTCGATGTCCGGCAGACGCATCCGCGCCGTCATCGCGGCGGCCGCGATCTCGCTGGCCTCAAGAGCCAACTGAAGCTGTTCTGCCGTCTCCGAGGACGCGCCGAACCGGTGTGCCCGGTGCCCGGCCAGTTGGTGCCGCAGCCTCTCGATCAGGATCGCCTGCGCCTTCACCTCGGCCAGAAGCCGCGCGGTGAAGCTGCGCAACTCCTCGGGATCTTCCGGCAGGGTCAGGGTCTGATCGAGCATGCAAGGAGTTTATCCCACGGGATTCCTTATGGGAATCATTCTCTTGTGGCCCCCCCCTGATTATCCCGCTGCCAAGGGCCGCCACGTTCGCTCCGGGGCACGCCAGTCGATCCCTTCCAGGAGCATCGACAACTGCGCCGGTGTCAGCGCCACCTTCCCCTCCTTGGCCGAGGGCCAGACGAACCGGCCCCGCTCCAGCCGCTTCATGAACATGCAGGCCCCCTGGCCATCCCACCAGATGACCTTCACCAGATCACCGCGACGGCCGCGGAAGACGAAGAGATGCCCGCCGAAAGGATCCTGCTTCAGCACCGCCTCGGCCTGCGCCGCCAAGGAAGCAAAGCCCTTGCGCATGTCGGTGACCCCGGCAGCCAGCCAGACCCGCGTGTTGGCCGGAACCGGGATCACGCCGAAAGTCCCCGGATCAGCCGCGCCAGCGCCTCAGGATCATAGCTGCCGCTGATCCGCATCCGGTGACCGCCCGCCAGCTCGATCTCGATGTGGTTCTCGGCGGCAGGTGCCGCCGGAGTAGACCTGGTCTCCGCGACGATCTCTACGGGCAGAAACCGCGCCTCCTCTGCTGGGCGCGCAACCGAGGTGGGGTCCGGCGCATAACGGGGATCGCGCAGCCACTTGAAGATCAGGTTCGCGTTCACCGCGTAGCGCCGCGCCACCTGAGCCACGGAAACGCCCGGCGCCGCCGTCTGGAAACAGATCGAACGCTTCTCCTCATCCGTCCAAAGTCGCTTCGTCCGACGCGCCACGCCATCACCATAGTGTCCACTATCAATGGTGGACACTATCCGCCTCTTTCACCACGCGGCAGGGCGGTCAGGCCGGACGCTTACCGTCCAAAGTCGCTTCGTCCGACGCGCCACGCCATCACCATAGTGTCCACTATCAATGGTGGACACTATCCGCCTCTTTCACCACGCGGCAGGGCGGTCAGGCCGGACGCTTACGGAGGGGATGGGTCTGAAAGACAACCTTCTCCACTGATTTACTTTACAAAGCAATGACTTACGTGCGTTTCCGTCAGCCGTCCGGCTGCCTTACCAATAAAATCCGAAGGACCTGAACCGCGGTTGAGCCTGTGGCGACGTCAGTGCGGGCATCGCGTGCCCGGCCATCGGCGGGACGGAAAGCGTTCGGCTGGGGGCCAGCGCGCGGAGCCTCGCGATCCGGCTTTCTACCGGCGGATGCGTCCGCAGCAGCGAGGGTTCGGGGATGCGTCTGCCGGGCAGGAAGATGTCCTCCCAGAACCGGCCGACGCGGCGCTCGAGCTTGCCGAGCGCGCCGATCAACCCCTCGGGGTCGCCGGTCAGGTCCGCCGCCACCCGGTCTGCATCGTATTCGCGGGTGCGCGACAGCCCGAGCTGGATCAGCGCCATCAGCGTGGGCGCGAAGATCAGGAGCACCACGACCGACCAGGGCACATGGACCATGCCCGCCATCACGAGCGGCAGGTTCACCAGCACAAGCAACTGTCCCATCCAGCTTGCCAGCGACACCAGCCGCGACATCACATCTGCGAGCCCCATGATCCAGAGGTCGCGATGGGCGATGTGGCCGATCTCGTGCGCGAGGACGCTGGCAAGTTCGCGGCCGTCGAGGATCTCGAGCAGCCCGTCGGTGACGCAGATCGTGCTGTCCTCGGGGCTGCCCATGGCAAAGGCGTTCGGCAGCCGGCTCGGGACGCGATAAAGCGCCGGGGTGCGCGGCAGGCCGGCGCGGCGCGCGAGCTCGGCAAGTGCTGCGATGAGACCGGGGGCCTCGCGCCCCGTCAGACGCTGGGCGCGATAGGCCGACAGCAGCATTCGTCGGGACAGGTCGGGGGCCAGAAACAGGCCGGCGACCATGCCGAGCGCGACGAGCAGCCCCGTTCCGGGCCCCAGGATCACGGTGACCGAAACCCAGGCGAGCGCCGCCATGAGTCCGAGCAGCAGCGCCGATTGCACGAAATTGAGCAGGCGGTGGCTGGCGGAGGCCGCGGTCATCGCGTCTCGTGGCCTCCGAGTTCGCGTCGGTCCTGATCGCGCACGAGCCAATGGACAACCCCGAGCGCAAGCGCCGCGCCCGCGAGTGCGGCAATCTTGGATGATTCCGTCTCGCCGACGTCCAGGATGATGAATTTGCGCGCGATGGCGAGGAGCGCGATCAGCACGATCGTGCGGACCTGGAGGATCCCAAAGCTGCGTTCTGTCGCCACAAGAAGGGAACGCTTGAACTCGAGCGCAATTACAACGGTGAAGATCATTCCGAACACCACCTGGAAGGTGGCGTAATCGAGCGTGTTGAACGCTCCCAAGACCAACCGGTTCACGACCTCGCGCATCAGCGCCCAAACCGACGCCACGACGATAACCGCAATGATGGCGCTGAGGACGAAAATGACGACCTGTTCGAACTTCTCGTAGAGCGTCATCGCCGACCATTGTTCACGGGTCAGCCCGGATGGTTTCAGGTCTTTCATCAGTACCCCTCGAAGTTCCCCCCGAATAGACAAGCTCTCCCTGGCTTCGCCGCAGACCGGGATCATTCGGGAATTCTTTACCTGCGATGGAGCCAGGAACCAATTGTTATGTGTCGAGAACCGGGACTTTGGGCCCAGACTATCGATCGTTCCTCAGTCTTCCTGCGAAAGAGCCCCGCCGCTGGTCTCGTTTGCGGCGGGGCTCCATTAGAGGTTCTCTTTTAGTTGAAGATGCGCGTTCGAAGTTCCTCGAACCGGGTCGCAATCGTTTCGAAGATCCCTCCGGTATCCTCCTGCGCCTCAATCTGACGGTCCAACTCATCCAGCGCCTCATGCAGATCCTCGAAATCGCTTTCGCGGCCGTAGCCGAGCGCTTCGGCGATTTTGAGTTCCTGGCGTGCCGCCTCAACATAGTCGGCGGCCGTCAGATCGGCATCTTCAGTAGCGGCTTTATCTTCAGTAGCGGCTTTATCTTCAGTAGCGGCCTTGTCGTTTGCCGCCTCACCGTCGTCATTGAGCAGAGCTTTGGCCTTCTCGATCATCGCTACGGCTCTGAGCGGAGGCAGGGCGACCACTGTGTCGGTCACCACCTGGGTGCTCAGTGCGGCGTTGAGTACCGTCATCGCTTCGTCGGTCTTTCCGTCATCAAGCAGTGCCGTCGCTGCAAGGATCGCGTCGGGATAGGTCGCAAGCGGAAGGCTGGTTGTCCGGATGACAACCTCGGACGCGAACCCGCTCAGCAGCGGTCTCGCTTCCTGGAACTTCCCATCGTCGACCAAGTCCTCGATCTGTTTGCCGAGTTCTCGGACGGCTTCGACGCTGCCCAGAACGTCATAGGTGATATGATCGACCCGTACGGGCGCCAAAGCGAGATCCGGTTCACGCGCGACGACGGTCTCGAGCTTCCCCGTGGCCAACGCGAGCGCAGCAATCGCCGCATCTGTATCGCCCTTCTCGATCGCGGCGATCGCAGCGTTCGTTTCATGGAGCGCGTCGACCGCCTCCTGGATCACGGCGGTGCGTTTATCGGCGAGCTGTGAATCGGTTTCGGCGGTCACGCTCTCTTCGACCTGCTCCCGGTTGACCGCCTGCGCTTCAGCTTCCGCCTGAGCCGTATCCTGAGACCAGGAAGGGCCGGCGCTGACAATCAGCAGGGCCAAAGCTGTTCCCGCGTAAAGATTCCTGAGTTTCATCAGTCTGTTCCTTTCGGCTGCGATTGGTTCTACGGCGGTTTCGCCGCAGAGTTGGTACGATCAATGCCCGGCTCAGGCCTCCTTGACCGCGATTTTCCTGACCTTGGCCTGCGCCTCGGGAGTCTGGGGCAGCTTGATCGTCAGAACCCCGTTCTTGAAGGATGCCTGCGCCTTTTCGCCATCCACACCGGGAGGGAGCGGAATTGTCCGGTAGATCGCGCCGTAGCTGCGCTCGGACAGGTAATACCCCTTTTTCTCCTCCTGGCGCTCGATCTTCTTCTCCCCCTTCACAGTCAACATGTCATCGTTGACCGTCACCTCGATGTCCTTCATCTCCATGCCCGGCAGCTCGATCGATACTTCGATCGCCTTGTCGGTCTCGACCACGTCGGATTTCGCTTCGCCGCTGCCAAAGGGCCATTCGAAATGACCGACGCGGTTCCAGAAGTTCTCGAACACATGGTTCATTTCGCGCTGGAGTGTCGCGATCGGGTTGTCTTCGCTGCTCTTGGCATCTGGCGCGCCGTCCTTGCGCGCCCAGGGAATGAGGTCTTTGATCTGCATGATATGGTCTCCTTCGGTTTTCAGGCGCCCTTGACGGCGATCTTTTTCGGCTGCGCTTCAGGGGCTCGGGGGAGCGTCAGGGTGAGGACACCTCCACGCATCTCGGCTTCGATCCTGTTGGGGTCGAAGTCCTCGGAAAGCGTGAAGGCACGCTCGAAATCGCCCTCGCCATATTCGGCATAGGCAAGTTCGAGGTTTTCCGGCCGCACCGGGTCAACTTTGCCGCGGATCGTCAACACACGATTTTCGAGCGTGATCTCGACCGCATCGGCGGCGACCCCAGGCATTTCAAGCATCATGGAGACACCCTGATCGGTCTCGACGATATCGGTCAACGGGCGGTAGATGCGTCCGCCGCCGGTGGTCTCGGGCGAGTCGGTCGGCGTCTTTTCGGCGGCTTGCGTGATGTCGGTGCTCATCGTTCCAGCTCCTCTCAGGCTGCCTTGATCTCGATTTTCTTCGGCTTTTCTTCCTCGGGCCGGGAGATGACGATCCGCAATACGCCGTTCGTCATCCTCGCCTCGACCTTGTCATCCGAGGCCGCGAACGGCAGGCGGATAGTGCGGGAAAACCTGCCGAAACTGCGTTCGTTGCGGTGCCAGCGCGCACCGTCGGGAACCTCGGGCGCCTTGCGTTCGCCCGAAAGCGTCAGGACGTTGTCCTTAACCGAAATCTCAATGTCGCCCGGTTCGATGCCGGGAAGTTCAGCGGTGACGGCAACGGCCTCGGAGCCTTGCCACACATTCACCGCCGGGAACGCCGCGCGGGACGGGGGCAAGAAGCCGCGGTCGAGATCGCGCATCATGGAGCGCATCAGCGCGAAGGGATCGCTGCGGCGCAGATATGTCGGATAGAGCATTGCTGGCCTCCTGTAGCTGATCGATGCCCCCGAACCGGCGGCATGGTCCGACCGGGCAACGGTGCCGGCTGGATGTCGGTTCGGAGACCGCCCATCAAGATAGGCAGATCCATTTATTATGCAAGCATGTATGATGCTTGCATTGCACTTTGGATGGAGTGCGGTCTATCCTGTGTCTCATGCCACCGGAGGAAGGATACCTATGATCTCTTCGGACATCGCGCTGATCGGGACGACGATCCACCGGGTCGCGCAGCTCATCCAGCAGCGGATCGACCAAGACATCCGCGACAGCGGCCTGACCCGCCTGTCCTGGATGGCGGCGGCGCATGTCGAGGATGCGCCCGGGCTGACCATCGGCGATCTGGCCGACCGACTTGAGGTCGGCCCGGCCACTGCGGGCCAGCTCGTCGATCGCATGGTCCGGGGCGGCTGGGTCGAGCGGTCGCCCTCGCTCGACGACAGGCGGTCGCAGATCGTCACCGCAACGTCGAAGGCCCGGGCGATGCTGGAGGAACTCGCGCCGCGGCAATCGGCGCTCGAACATGAAATCCTGCAGGATCTGTCGGCAGACGAAAGGCGCATCCTGCTGGCGCTGCTCGAGCGGATCAAGGCGCGGCTCGGGCGCCAGTGAAAGGGACAAGCGGCATGGAAAGGAAGACCGAATATAACATCTGGTACTGGGTGGTGGCTTTCATAGCCGTGCTTTTCATCCAGAACCTGATCGCCGGCTGGCAATCCGTCGCACCGATCAGCTACAGCCAGTTCGAGAGCTATCTCGAGGATGGCAGGGTCGCGTCCGTCGCGGTCGGCGCGGACACCATCACCGGCACCTTCACCGACCCCGTCGACGGCAAGAGCCAGTTCGTCACCACGGTCGTGGATCCCGCGATCCTGCAGCGGATCGACCGCTCCGGCGTCGAGATCACGGGCGTTCCTCAGAACACCTTTCTCGGCACGCTGATTTCCTGGGTGGCGCCAGCGCTTGTCTTCTTCGGAATCTGGATGCTGCTGTTCCGTAAGTTCGCCGACAAACAGGGTTTTGGCGGCTTCATGCAGGTCGGCCGCAGCAAGGCCAAGGTTTACATGGAAAAAGAAACCGGCGTCAGCTTCGCCGACGTGGCCGGTGTGGACGAGGCCAAGGCCGAGCTCGAGGAGGTCGTAGAGTTCCTCAGGAACCCCGCCGAATACGGAAAGCTGGGCGCACATGTCCCCAAAGGCATATTGCTTGTCGGGCCGCCGGGCACCGGCAAGACGCTTCTAGCGCGCGCAGTGGCAGGCGAGGCCGGCGTGACCTTCTTTTCGATCTCGGGCTCCGAGTTCGTCGAGATGTTCGTGGGCGTCGGTGCCGCGCGGGTGCGCGACCTCTTCGAGCAGGCTCGGAAATCCGCGCCGGCGATCATCTTCATCGACGAACTCGACGCTCTCGGGCGGGCGCGCTCCTCCGGCCAGATCGCTGGCGGCCACGATGAGCGTGAGCAGACGCTGAACCAGCTTCTGACCGAGCTCGACGGCTTCGACCCTTCGGTGGGCATCGTGCTCCTGGCCGCCACCAACCGACCCGAGATCCTCGACCCCGCGCTGCTGCGTGCGGGACGCTTCGACCGGCAGGTGCTGGTGGATCGGCCGGATAAGAAGGGACGTGTGCAGATTCTCGGCGTTCACATGAAAAAGGTGAAGCTCGCCCCGGACGTCGATGCCGAGAAGGTCGCAGCGCTTACTCCCGGCTTTTCCGGGGCGGACCTCGCCAATCTCGTCAACGAGGCTGCGCTGCTTGCCACGCGCCGCAAGGCCGATGCGGTGACGATGGACGACTTCAACAATGCCGTCGAGCGCATCATCGCAGGGTTGGAAAAGAAGAACCGCGTTCTGAACCCGCGCGAACGCGAGATCGTGGCGCACCACGAGATGGGGCACGCGCTGGTGGCGATGGCTCTGCCGGGGGTGGACCCGGTGCACAAGGTCTCGATCATACCGCGCGGAATTGGCGCGCTCGGCTACACGATCCAGCGCCCGACCGAGGACCGCTTCCTGATGACGCGGGAGGAACTCGAGAACAAGATCGCCGTGCTGCTGGGCGGGCGCGCGGCCGAGAAGATTGTCTACGACCACCTCTCGACCGGGGCGGCGGACGATCTGGTCAAGGCCACCGATATCGCCCGCGCCATGGTCGCGCGGTACGGGATGGACGAAGACCTCGGGCATGTCAGCTACGACACCGATCGGCCCGGCTTTCTCGGCACCGGCGACCAGTCGTCGTGGCTGAACCGCCGCTACAGCGAGGCCACTGCCGAGCGGATGGACGCGAAGGTGCGCGACATCGTGGATGGCGTGTTCAAGCGCACCGTCTCGCTTCTCGAAGCCAACCGGGCGCTGCTCGAGCAATCGGCGCAGGATCTCCTGCAACGGGAGACACTGGACGAGCCCGAACTGGTGGCAATTGGGTCCAAGGTGAAAAGAACGGAAGCAGTCGCTGCGTGACACCGTCACTGACGCAGATGATCGGCGGACAACCCTGACTGGATAAAGAAACGGAGAAGACGAATGGCAAACGGAGCTTGCGATATTTGCGGTCGCCCGGCGACGGCGCGCGTGCGCGCCTCGGTGAACGGCAAAGTTCAGAACATGGAGCTGTGCGATCAGCACTACCGCGAAATGGTGCGCCGGTCGGGCCGCAGCGCATCGCCGCTGGAGTCCCTGTTCGGACGACATTCCCTTTTTGACGAATTCTTCGGCGATAGCGGGTTCGGCAGCCTGTTCAGCGACAGCCCGCTGCGGGGTGGTGCACTGGGCGCCACGGGCGCGGGTGAGGACGACGTCGTGGATGCCACCTTCGGGGAGGGCGCGCCGCGGCGTGGATCGCGGCGCGGCGGCGGACGCACCATCGCCGACCGGCTGAGCGAACAGGGCAACAAGCTGCTGCAGGATGCAGCACAGAAGGCCGGGGAATTCGGGCGCAGCGAGGTCGATACCGAACATCTGCTTCTGGCATTGACCTCGTCTGACGTCGTCAAGACGATCCTGGAACAGTTCAAGGTCGATGTGGACGATCTGCGGCGCCAGATCGAGAAGGAAGCGAAGCGTGGAGACGCCAAGACGGAAGGCGAAATCGGCGTAAGTCCTCGCCTGAAGGACGCGCTGAACCGGGCCTTCATCGCCTCGAACGAACTCGGCCATTCCTATGTCGGCCCCGAGCACCTGCTGATCGGCCTTGCCGAAGAGGGCGAAGGCCTCGCGGCGGCGATGCTGCGCAAGCTGGGGTTGACGCCGCAGGCGCTGCGTCAGCAGGTGACGAAGGTGGTCGGCAAGGGTGCCGAGGAAGGCCGCGTCGAGACTCCGTCGAACACCCCCGATCTCGACCAGTTCAGCCGCGATCTCACCAAGGCCGCGCGCGAGGGCAAGCTCGATCCCGTCATCGGCCGCGCCCGCGAGATCGAGACGACGATCGAAGTGCTGGCCCGCCGGAAAAAGAACAACCCGGTGCTGATCGGCGAGCCCGGCGTGGGCAAGACCGCCATCGTCGAGGGACTTGCACAACGGATCGTCGCGGGCGAAGTGCCCGAGGCGCTGCGCGACAAGCGGCTGGTCGAGCTCAACATCAACTCGATGGTGGCCGGGTCGAAGTATCGCGGCGAGTTCGAGGAGCGCGTGCAAAAGATCCTCAAGGAGATCACCGAGGAGAAGGACAGCCTCATTCTCTTCATCGACGAGATCCACACCATCGTCGGCGCCGGCCAGGGCGGTGGCGAAGGAGGTCTCGACATCGCCAACACCTTCAAGCCGGCGCTGGCGCGGGGCGAGCTGAACCTGATCGGCGCGACGACGCTCAACGAGTACCAGAAATACATCGAGAAGGACGCGGCGCTCGAGCGACGGTTCCAGCCGGTTTATGTGGACGAGCCCACGGTCGCACAGACGATCATGATTCTGCGCGGGCTGCGCGACACGCTCGAAAGCCACCACAAGGTGACGATCACCGACGAGGCGATCATCGCCGCCGCGGAGCTTTCGGATCGCTATATCACCGGTCGCTTCATGCCCGACAAGGCGATCGACCTGATCGACCAGGCCGCGGCGCGGGTGAAGATCTCGGCCACTGCTCGGCCCGTGGACGTGCAGGAGCTCGAAGCCGAGGTCGCGCAGATCAAGCGCGAACAGGACTATGCCGCAGCCCGCAAGCAATTCGACCGTGCAGCGGAACTGAAGAAGGAACTCGAGCAGAAGCAGAAGGAGCTGGACGAGCTTCTGGAAATCTGGAAGCGCGACCAGGCTTCGGCGACCGCCGAGGTGCGCGCCGATCACGTCGCGCAGATCGTCTCCAAGATCACCGGCGTTCCGGTCACGGACCTGACCACCGAGGAGAAGGACAAGCTCCTCAAGCTCGAGGAGAAGCTGCACGAGCGCGTCATCGGCCAGGAAGAAGCGATCCGCGCCGTGGCCGATGCGGTGCGCCTGGCGCGAGCGGGTCTGCGCGAAGGTTCCGGTCCGACCGCGACCTTCCTGTTCCTCGGGCCGACCGGGGTTGGCAAGACGGAACTGGCCAAGACGCTCGCGGAGGTGATCTTCGGCGACCAGGATGCGCTGATCCGTATCGACATGTCGGAGTATGGCGAGCGCCACTCGGTTGCCCGGTTGGTTGGCGCACCTCCGGGCTACGTCGGATACGACGAAGGCGGGCAGCTGACGGAGAAGGTGCGCCGTCGGCCCTACTCGGTCGTGCTCCTCGACGAGATCGAAAAGGCGCATCCCGATGTCTACAACATCCTGCTTCAGGTGTTCGACGATGGCCGCCTGACAGATGGCAAGGGCCGCGTGGTGGACTTCACTAACACCATCATCATCGCCACCTCGAACCTCGGTTCGGACATCATCCAGCGCAACCTCACGAAACGCGGTAGCAGTGAGTTCGACGAGGCCAAGCAGAAATCCGAACTGATGGAGGTGTTGCGCGGTCATTTCCGGCCAGAGTTCATCAACCGGATCGACGAGATCATCGTCTTTCATTCGCTGAATCAGTCGGAGATCCGCCAGATCGTCGAGTTGCAGCTCAACCGGGTGAAGCGGACCGCTCTTACCCAGGGCGTCGAACTCGAATTCGACGTGAGCGTCGTGGATCACTTCGGCGCGGTCGGCTTCCGCCCCGAATTCGGCGCCCGCGAGCTGCGCCGGCTGATCCGGTCGGAGTTGGAGACCGAGTTGGCCCGCGAGATGCTCTCCGGGCGGATCGAGGATGGTGACAAGGTCCGCGTCGCCTGGTCGGAAGACGAACAGAGGGTCGTGTTCGAAAAGATCGTAAAGGACACCGGTGACGACAGCCCGGACGATCAGGCCAAGGCCGGGATCGAGGAGCCCAGCGAAGTTGCCGAAAACAAGACGGATGTTCCGAAGCCCAGCGTTGGGGATGAGGTGCAGTCCAAGGACGACAAGTCCGCCGAGTGACAGCGCAAAAGACTGGCCCGGCGCGATATCGGTCGCGCCGGACCATCTCTTCGGAGAGTTATAGGAAGGTCCACGGCATGAACGTCATTAGATCATTCCGCAATCTCGACCGGCACGGCCAACAGCGCGCGCCTGAGGTCATCGAGGAGGAGGTGCGGCAACTTGAACCGCACCTTGCGCGCTTTCGCGAGGATCTGGTCCGGCTCGAAGTCGTTGCCTCGCAGACGAGGGGCAAGAAGCGCATCAAAGTCAGCCTGCGCCTGCAACTGCCGTCGGGCGTGATCGCGGCGCGGGAAGAGGGATTCGAGATCGAGCCTGTCCTGCGCAAGGCCTTTGCCGACCTGCGCCACCAGGTCGATCGGCATGTGGCGCGCCTCAAGCACGAGCCGGAGTACAAGCGTCCCGCCCGCCGGCGCCGGATCGGCGCCCCGCTGCCGCCCGCGCGGGATGCGGCGGAGGCGGAGCGGCGCCAACTCTTCTTCGACCTGATCGAGGATCATCTCGATACGGTCTACGACACCGTCAGGCGCGAGTTGACCTATCTCGAATGCAGCGGATCTGTGCCGGAGGGTTACCTCAGCGTTCGCGATCTTGTCGATGCGACGATCCTCAAGGGGCTGGCCCGCTTCGAGGATCGGCCCTCGGAGTTTTCCGTCGGCGACTGGCTGAAACGGCTGGCTTTTGAGACCATCGAGGAAGAATCCCGCGCCGCCCGCCGCGCCGTGCCTGAGGATGCCGCCTCCATCGAGGCGGAACCCGAGGCCCCGGCGGAGGATCCGACCGAGGCGGATCAGGCGATGTTCGAGTTCTACCAGCCCGACGAAGTGCTGATGCTGGAGGACCTCCTCGCCGACGACGGCGGCACAGACCCCGAGAGCCAAGCGGATCGGCATAAGATCGCCATGGTGCTGCACCGGGCAATCGCCGATCTTCCGTCGGTCGAACGCCGCGTTCTCTATCGGCTCCACCTCGACAACGCTACGATCGCGGAGACGGCAGACCTTTTCGGCCTGACCGAGACAGTGGTCGCCGAGATCGCAGAAAATGCGGGCGCGACACTACGCGCGAGGCTTGCCGAAGCCGGGTTGGTCAGAGATCCATCAGGCCGCGCGCCCATCGAACGGGAAATCGCTCACACGCAGCGTCTGCCTCAGCCGATCGAGGATCGCCGCCGCGTGGCCGCCGCCCTAACCGGCGAGGAGGCCGGCTCCGACACCTGACATGGAACTGAATAGGAGATCGACCAATGACCACAGCCTCTGAAAACCCGACCGACAAGATGCAGGACATGCTGTGCAGCCTGTCCCGGAATTGGTGGGCATTCGTGTTACGCGGCGTGCTCGCATTGATCATCGCAGTGCTAGCCTTCGTCATGCCTGCGGAATCGCTTCTGGCGCTCACGCTGGTCTTCGGCGCGTTCGCCTTTGCCGACGGCGTGTTCGGCCTCGTCGCCGCGATACGTAACATCCGCAAGGGCGAACGCTGGGGCTGGCTGATGTTCAGCGGCATTCTGGGCATCGCCACGGGCGTCGTCGTGGTTGTCTCGCCTTTTGTCGCGACTCTTGTGCTTGCGACATTCCTCTGGGCCAGCATCGCCTTCTGGTCCGTGTTCTCGGGTGCCCTCGAGATCGCGGCAGCGATCCGCCTGCGCAAGGAAATCGAGGGCGAGATCTGGCTGATCCTGAGCGGCCTCGTCTCGGTCGTTCTCGGTGTCGTCGTGACCTGGATGCTGCTGACGCGCCCGCTCGAAAGCTTCCTCGCGCTCGGCTGGCTGATCGGCTTCTACGCCGCGATCTTCGGGGTGATGATGATCCTCCTCGGGCTGCGGCTGCGCAAGGCGGATCGCCCGAATGACGGCACCATCGCCGGCCAGCCCCGGTCGGCGCAGATGTGATGTGCGCTGTGGCAGATGACCGGCGCCTTGCCGGCGGCGAGAACGATTTCACCCGATGGGATGAAACGATTTTCGACCGTTGCCTTAGCGCCGGCTTCAATCCGTTCGGCAGCGGTCCGACGCCGATCTTCCTGCGGCACCCGGGCGCAGAGGCGCGCGCCGATGCAACGCCGTGCATGACCCCTGACACCGAAAATGCGAGGTGCTGATGTCTAACCGCCTGCCCGACTTGGCACTTGCTGCTGCGGCCGCTTCCCTGGGCATCGGCATCGTTTTCCTTTTTCGCTCGATGTATCTTGCCGAAGACACGCTGCCTTTCGCGCAGGAGATGACGCTCATCTTCCTCGGCGCTGTCGTGACGATCATTCTGACCGCGGCGCTTCTCAATCGCCAGACCGATCTCGAGCTTCGCAAGGAAGGAAGGGTCATCATCCTCCAGCAGCAATGCGACATTTACATGGCCTGTATCGAGAAGGTCGCAGAGATCGTGGAAACCGCAAGGCACGATGCGAAGCTGATCGATGAACTGCGTGTTCTCAGCCACAAGCTGGCTGTGGTCGCGAGTGCAGGGGTCGTGTCCAGCTTCGAGCAGGTACTGGAGAGCTTGCAGTCCGGTTTTGCTGACGGCACGCTCTCGGACGGGGACGGAGAGGGCGTGATGAATGCCGTCGCCGATCTCACGATAGCGATGCGGTCGGACGTCCTGCACGCTGCTGCCTTTCCTTCGCAGAACACCGAACGCGCCGTTCGCCTGAATTCGAGGCGAATGGAAAAACTCGACGATCTCGAACGTCACCTTCTCGCATCAACCGACACCCGGGAGATCTAACATGCGCGGCCATAACCGCCCACCGTTTCCGCCGAGAATCCCCGGAACCGACCTGCGGTCGTGGGACGTGCCGACCGCGATCATCTATCGCCCGGCGCGTTCCGCAATGACATCGGCGCCCCGGCCCAGCTACTGGGTTCTCGAGTTCGAGCCGTCCCGGCCGCCGCAGGTCGAGCCGCTGATGGGATGGACGGCAAGCGGCGACGCCTATCGCCCGATCCGGCTGAAGTTCCCCGACCGGGACAGCGCCGTGGACTTCGCCGAGCGGCAGGACTGGCATTATGTCGTGCGCGAGGACGCTGGGGGAGCCCGGATGGCGAACCCTTGGGCGGGTGAGACGCGCCACCGGCTGCACAGGGGCGTCGATGCCCCGGGAGCCTTCCGGGTCGCGTTCCGCCCCGATCGCCGCCTCTCAAGAGGCGTTCAGCATGAGAGCACGGCCGACCCGTCTACCAGCGACAGGGAGAGTTTCGATCCGGTCCTCGAAGCCTCGCTCGAATCCTTCCCGGCCTCCGATCCGCCGGCCTGGACGGGCGTGACGATAGCCGGGAAAGAACAATGAACGGAATGGCCAGCGCGAGCGAGGATCTGCGGCTTGTTTCCCTATCTTGACAGCGTCGCGCGCCGCTACTCCCCCGTCATCGTATGGGCGGTCATCGGCATGAACGTCGTCGCGTTTCTCTATCAGACCAGCCTGCCGCCGCGCGTGCTGGACTGGTTCCTGTTCGAGTTCGCGCTGGTGCCCTCGCGCTTCTTCGGACAGCTGAGCCTCGTCGCCCCGTCCGACTGGACCCCATTCCTGACCAATATCTTCCTGCACGGGGGCTGGCTGCACCTCATCTTGAACATGTGGACGCTCTGGATCTTCGGCCCCGCCGTCGAAGATCGGCTCGGACCGGGTAGATTCACACTGTTCTATCTGTTCTGTGGTGTAGCGGCCGGACTGGCTCACGCGCTGGCGAACCCCCACTCAGTCGTTCCCGCGCTTGGCGCATCGGGGGCCATCGCGGGCGTGATCGGTTGCTACGCACGCATGTTTCCGGCGGCTCGGCTGGTGGTGATCGTGCCGATTCTGTTCATTCCGCTGTTCTTCGAAGTGCGCGCGTTCATTTTCGCAATGATCTGGTTCTTCATGCAGGTCATTCCCGGCTTTCTGTCGCTCGGCGGCGATCAGGCCACGGGCGGGATCGCCTGGTGGGCGCATATCGGCGGGTTTGTCGCCGGTTGGATTGTCACGCCACTCCTGCGAAGGCGGGCAGCCACCTATCGCCATTATTATCGCGACGAGGGCATCTATGGCTTTCTGCCGGATGGCCGACGGGAAGGGGGACAAGGTCCATGGATATAATGCAGCTTTTCTGGCTGTTCTTCATCATTTCGGCGCTGCAGCCGGTTCTGCAGCGCAGATATCTTGAGGCGATGCGCGTACGCAAGATCGCCAGTATCGAGAAGAAGCGTGCCAGTCGCGTCATCCTGCTGATCCATCGGCAGGAGACGATGAACCTGCTGGGATTCCCCTTGATGCGCTACATCGACGTCAATGATTCGGAGGAAGTCCTGCGCGCGATCCAGATGACCGACGACGAAGTGCCGCTCGACATCGTGCTGCATACACCGGGCGGCCTTGTGCTGGCAGCAACCCAGATCGCTCGGGCCATTCAGGGCCACAAGGGCAAGGTCACCGTGTTCGTACCGCATTACGCGATGTCGGGCGGCACGTTGATCGCGCTTGCCGCCGACGAGATCGTGATGTGCGAGCATTCCGTGCTGGGACCCGTCGATCCGCAACTTGGCCAGTTGCCGGCCGCCTCGCTCCTCAAAGTCGTCGAGGAGAAACCCATCGCCGAGATCGACGACCAGACTCTCATCATGGCCGACGTCGGTCGCAAGGCCATTGCGCAGATCGAGGCGTTCGCGAAGCGTCTTTTGTCCGACAAGATGGACGAGGACCGTGCGGTGGCGCTGGCGGCAAAGCTGGCGACAGGCACCTGGACCCACGATTATCCCATCTCTGCCGAAGAGGCCCGGGACATGGGCCTGCCCGTCAGAACGGACATGCCCAAGGAAATACTGGAGCTGATGACGCTCTATCCGCAGCCGGTTCGGCGCCAGGGCGGTGGCGTGGAATACCTGCCCGAGCCGCGGCAACGAGAGGCGCGCCGCGCCATGTCCACGCGCTGAATGCTTGCATCAGCCGGCCGCCAGGACCGGCTCGTCAACGAAAGGATACAGGATGCCCACGGTCGCTTGCCCGCACTGCAATTCCACCAACAGAGTGCCGCAAGAGCGCCTGACCGATAATCCCAATTGCGGACGCTGCGGCGCGCCCCTCTTTCAAGGCAGGCCCGTCACGCTTACAGCGAGTAATTTTGACCGTCATGCGAATGCCGAACTGCCATTGCTGGTCGATTTCTGGGCTGAGTGGTGCGGGCCATGCAAGATGATGGCGCCCCAATTCGAGGCGGCGGCGCAGTCGCTCGAGCCAAATTTCCGCCTTGGTAAGCTCGATACGGAAGCCGAACAGAAAATCGCCAGCCGCCACGGGATCCGCAGCATCCCCACTATGATCCTGTTCAGGAGCGGGAAGGAAATTGCGAGGACGAGCGGTGCGATGCCTACCGCGCAGATAGCGCTGTGGGCGCGCTCGCACGTCTAGAGTTTACAGGTATTGGCCTTCCCTGCGCCATGCCATCAGGAGAAGAACATGCATGGCGTGACCGGATTTGTCGAGAGTGCGGCCTTGTTGGTCTTTGCCGCGTTCGTGCTCGTGACGATATGTTCACGGATCGGCGTGCCCAGCATTGTCGGTTACATTCTTTCCGGCATAGTCATCGGACCTGCCGGCCTCGGCCTGCTTGCCGAGAACGCTGCCCTGAGCAGCATTGGCGAGATCGGAGTTGTACTCCTGCTGTTCGCGCTTGGCCTGGAATTCTCGTTCGAGAAGCTCGTAAGGCTCAGGAAGCATGTTCGGTCTTGGAGCCGTGCAGGTTGCAGTCACGACGATAACGGTGTCTTTGATAACAATTCTGATCTTCGATCTCGCGCCCGTCCCCGCAATCCTCATCGGCGGGGCCGTTGCCATGTCATCCACGGCCATGTGCCTCAAGGTGCTCGCAAGCGCGAACGCTCTGGGATCCAGAAGCAGATGGCTGCCTACAAGCTGCTGATCATCGACGAGCTGGGCTTCGTGCCGCTCTCAAAGACCGGTGCGGAGTTGCTGTTCGAGCTGATCTCGCAACGCTATGAGCGCGGTGCCACCCTGATCACCAGAAATCTACCCTTCGACGAATGGACGGAAACGCTGGGATCCGAGCGACTGACCGGTGCTCTGCTCAACCGCATCACCCACCACGTCAACATTCTCGAGATGAACGGCGACAGCTACCGTCTCGCTCAAAGCCGCGCCCGAAAGGCCGGCAGAAACCCTCCTCGAAAATCGCCGCCCGCGCCTGCGACCCCCGCTCGGGCCACGTCCTCCCGGCGGTCGCAGGCGCGGGCAAGCTGTGGCCGACTCTTGCTCCGCCCAGTGGCCGGCCTTTACTCCGCCGTTGACAAATACCTATCAATCGGAAAATTCTCCGTCCCATCTCGGGATGCTCCATCAATTTTCTCATCTTGCCGGGACCCCCGGTCTTGAGCGGGAACATAGAGATCGAATTGGCCGCGTGGGCGCTGCGGGTTCGGGCTCCCGTCCATGCGAGTAGATACATGGGTGTGCGATGAAGCTGATGGTGGCAAAGCGGCTCGTTCTTTTCGCTCTGATCTGGCTCGTGCTGACCCGCGCCGACGTTTCGGGCTTCGCCTTCGGTATCGTGGTTGCGGCAGGCTCGACATGGGTTAGCCTCATCCTGCTACCGCCCGGCTCGCATCGCGTGAGTATCGCGGGGATGATCCGGCTCGCTCCCGGATTTTTGCGCAGCTCGCTTCTTGGCGGGATCGACGTCGCCCGCCGCGCGCTTCACCCGCGTATGCCACTCGACGCAGGCTGGATCGCCTATCGCACGAAGCTGCCTAGGGGCCTGCCTAGGGTCTCGTTCGGCAGCGAGACGAGTCTTCTACCAGGCTCGCTGGTGGCTGGCGGACGCGGCGACGTGCTCTACGTCCACTGCCTCGACAGGGGCCAGGACGTGGAAGGGAGCCTGCGCGACGAAGAGGAAAGGATCGCCTCCACGCTTACCGAGGGGGACAGACGAGAGGAGCGGGGGCCATGACCAGTTTTCTCTACCTTGCCGGCCTCATTCTTCTGCTGACCGTGGCGGCGAGCCTTATACGCATCCATATCGGCCCGACGCGCGCCGAGCGCATGATGAGCGCGCAATTGATCGGCACGAGCGGCGTCGGCACGGTGCTGCTTTTAGCCGGCGCCGAAGGAAACGGCGCGATGATCGACGTGGCGCTGGTGCTGGCACTGCTGGCTGCCTTCGCGGCAGTCGCCTTCGTCAAGGCATCGAGCCCGGACGGGGCCGGTGATCCGGAGGAGGACGACAGATGAACCTCGCAGAGGCCTTCACGATTCTGTTCGTCGTCGCCGGCATCTTCTTCTTCGTGGCCGGCACTGTCGGCCTGCTGCGTTTTCCCGACACGCACACGCGGCTTCACGCGCTGACCAAGGCCGACAATCTCGGCCTCGGGCTGATCGCCTTCGGTCTCGCCTTCCGGATGCCCGATGTCTGGGGCGTCGCCAAGCTCGGCCTCGTCTGGCTGCTCGCCGTCTTAGCGGCCGCGACAGTCGCGCAACTGGTTGCCCGCGCCGCGCTCGACCGCCTGCCAGACCTTGACGAGAAGGGAGGCGCCCGGTGACTGCTGCCTTTGTCTTCGACGCCATGCTGTGCCTCCTGTTAGTAGGAACTGCCGTCTCGGCGGTGGCCGGGCGCGATCTCTTCGCCTCGATTGCCTTCTTCGTCACTTACGGCATTCTGATCGGGCTCGCCTGGCTGCGGCTCGGGGCCGTCGACGTGGCGCTGGCGGAGGCCGCGATCGGAGCCGGCCTTACCGGCGTGCTGCTGATCGGAGCGTGGTCGATGCTCCAGCGGCGCTGCGGCGACGGCGGCAATGATCCCGCCATGCCGGTGTTGCCGAAGCTCGCCGCCGCCGCTGTGTCCGTAACGGTGACGGGAATGCTCGCGCTCGCCGTGCTCGCGCTCCCGGTAGGGGCGCCGGGCCTCGTTCCTCTCGTCACTGAGAACCTCTCTGAATCCGGCGTCGGAAATCCCGTTACGGCGGTGCTCCTCAACTTCCGCGCGTATGACACACTGATGGAAAGCATCGTGCTGCTGATCGCGCTGGTCGCGGTCTGGGCGCTCACGCCGAAGGAGCTTTGGGGCGGCGTGCCAGGCCTGCGCCAGCATGCGCGCCCGGACGGCGTGCTCGCGACCTTCGGCCGCTTGCTGCCGCCACTCGGCCTCGTGGTCGCCGTCTATGTAGTCTGGGCGGGCAGCGAAATGCCCGGCGGCGCGTTCCAGGCCGGCACCATCCTCGCCGCCGTCTGGCTGCTGGTCGTCATGGCCGGCATTGCCGAAGAGCCGCGCATGTCGAGTCGGCTCCTGCGCCTCGCCCTCGTCGTCGGGCCGGCCGTGTTCCTCGGCGTCGGCCTCGTCGGCGCGGCTTTCGGCAGCTTCCTGGGCCTGCCCGTCGATTTCGCCAAGGCGCTGATCCTGGCAATCGAGTTCGCGCTGACCTTTTCCATTGCCGTCACGCTCGCCCTTCTCGTCGCCGGCACGCCGAGGGAGGGAACGTGAGATGATGCTGTCGACCGCTACCCTCTACGCCCTTTGCGGCGCCGCGATGATTGGCATCGGCGTCTACGGCTTCATCGTGCGTGCCCATCTCCTGCGGCGGGTGCTGGCCTTCAACGTCATCGGCAGCGGCGTCTTCCTCTTTCTCGGCGCGCTCGGCTACCGCGCTCCGCAAGCCGGGGCTGATCCCGTGCCCCACGCTCTCATCATCACGGGGATCGTTGTGGCTCTGTCGCTGACCGCGCTCGCGGTAGCGCTGGTGCTGAAGCACGCGGAGGAGGCCGGCCGCGCTGTGCTGCCGGAAGAGGACCGGGAGGAGACGTGATGGGTGCTCTCCTTACGCTGCCGCTTCTGGAACTCACCGTCGGCCTGCCGCTGGCCGCGACCCTGCTTGCCATTGTGTCGGGCAGGTTCTCGTCCGGTCTCGTCCTCGGGATTGGTCCAGCAATGCTTGCGCTCGCGGTGCTGCTTTGCCTTGCGGTTGGCAGTCACGGACCGCTGGAGGTGGCTGTCGGCGGCTGGGCCGTGCCGCTCGGCATCGCGCTCGGCGCGGACGGGCTTTCGGCCGTCTTCGTGATGACTGGCGCGATCATCATGCCCGCCGTAGCGCTCTTTGCGCGCCGCGCCTTCGGCTCCGATCCAGCCGAGACGACGCAGAGCTTCACCTTCTGGCCGCTGTTTTTCGCCATGTGGGCAGCGCTCAACGCGATCTTCGTCGGGCGCGACCTGTTCAACTTCTATGTCGCTTTGGAGCTTTTGACCCTCACCGCAGTGGCTATGGTCGCCTATGGCGGCACCGCGGCCGCACTGCGCTACATGATCTTCGCCCTGATGGGCTCGCTCGCCTATATGACTGGTGTCGCTCTGCTCTACGCCTCGGCCGCCACGCTTGACATCGGCCTGCTTAGCGAAGCTATCGAGCCCGACCGCGCCGTCGTCCTCGCCGGCGGGCTGATGACGGCCGGGCTTCTGGCGAAGACTGCGCTGTTCCCGCTTCATGCCTGGCTGCCGCCCGCGCACGGCAATGCGCCAGCGCCGGCGAGCGCGCTGCTCTCGGCGCTGGTGGTGAAGGCGTCGTTCTTCATCATCGTGCGCATCTGGTTCCACGTGATGCCGGACGCGCAAAGCCCGTGGCTCGTGCAGACGCTGGGCCTCCTAGGCGCGTGTGCGGTCATCTATGGCTCGCTGCTCGCCATCCGCCAGGGCCGGCTCAAGCTCGTGATCGCCTATTCGACCGTGGCTCAGATCGGCTATCTGTTCTTCATCTTTCCGCTCGCGGACGGCTCGGCCTTCGCGCTGCCCTGGGCGGCCGGCGCGTGGACCGGCGGCATCTTCCATGCGCTCTCGCACGCTTTCGCCAAGGCCGCCCTGTTCCTCGCGGCCGGCCTGATCATCGAGGCGCTCGGGCATGACCGGATCGCCGACATGAAGGGCATCGCCCGCGCCCTGCCGATGACGATGGCCGCCTTCGGTCTCGCGGCGCTCTCGATCATGGGCCTGCCGCCGTCCGGCGGCTTCATGGCCAAGTATCTGATGCTGACCTCCGCGCTCGCCGGCGGCCAGATCTTCTACGCGCTGGTGATGATCGCCGGCGGACTCCTGGCGGTGATCTACCTGTTCCGGCCGCTCAATGCGGCCTTTGCAGGCAGTCATGTGCCCGAAATCGCGCCGGTCCCCAAGGCGCGGCAAACGATCCCGCTGGCGCTGGCGCTGATCGCGACAATTATCGGCCTGGCATCGAGTATTCCCTATCAGTTCCTTCAGATCGGCCTGCCCGAAGTGTTGGAGGGAGGGACGGAATGACACAGGCACTTCCCATCGCCCTGATGGCCTGCGCCTTCGCGCCGTCCTTCATCTGCTTCTTCCTCGCGGAGGAGCGCACGCGGCTGCGCAACTCAATCAACATCGCCGGCGCGCTCCTGAAGCTGGTGCTGATCGCCTTCCTGCTCGAGGGCGTGGCGCGCGGCATGGTCTACGAGACGCGGCTGCAATTCGTTCCCGGTCTCTATCTGCTGTTGCGGGTCGACGCTCTCGCGCTGCTGTTTGTGACGCTGTCCGCCTTCCTGTGGCTCGTCACCACTGTCTATGCGATCGCCTATTTCGGTGGGAAGCCGAACCTGTCGCGCTTCTTCGCCTTCTTCAACCTTTGCGTGACGGCCACCACCGGCATCGCCCTGTCCGGCTCGCTCATCACCTTCTTCCTGTTCTACGAACTGCTGACGCTCTCGACATGGCCTCTCGTCGTCCATAAGGGCGACGAGAAATCCATGGCCGCCGGCCGCTCCTATCTCGCCTACACCATGGCCGGAAGTGCTGCGCTGCTGTTCGGCATCGTGTGGCTGGAAGGCATGACCGGCCCGGTCGAGTTCGCGCGTCCCGGTGCGCTCGCGAACATCGACGACTGGACCTTGCGCGCGATCTTCTTCCTTTGCGTCGGCGGGCTGGGGGTGAAGGCGGCGCTGGTGCCGTTCCACGGATGGCTACCGCAGGCCATGGCCGCGCCGGCGCCGGTGAGCGCGCTGCTCCATGCCGTGGCTGTCGTGAAGGCCGGCGCGTTCGGCATCGTGCGCTTCATCTACGACATCTACGGCATCGAGCGCGTGGCCGAGCTTTCGCTGGGGCTGACGCTGGCGGTGCTCGCCTCGCTGACCATTGTTTACGGCTCGGTCCGCGCACTCCAGCAGACGGACATCAAGCGCCGGCTCGCCTTCTCTACCGTCAGCCAGGTCTCCTACATCGTGCTCGGCGCGAGCCTGGCCGGTCCTTTCGCCACTATCGGCGGGCTCGTCCACCTCGTCCACCAGGGCCTGATGAAGATCACGCTGTTCTTTACAGCAGGTGCGCTCGCTGAGCGGCTCGGCATCACCTCCATTGACCAGCTCGACGGTGCAGGACGGCGCATGCCGGTGACGATGCTCGCCTTTACCGTCGGCGCGCTCGGCATGATCGGCGTGCCGCCGGTCGCCGGCTTTGTGTCCAAATGGTATCTCGGCATCGGCGGCCTCCAGGCGGGCCAGCCCTGGGTGATCCTCGTGCTGGCCACCTCCAGCCTGCTCAACGCCGCCTATTTCCTGCCGCTGGTCTATCGCGCGTGGTTCCGTCCGCCGGCGGGCGACCCGCCGCGCGAAGGCATTATCGAAGCACCGGCAGCGCTCATCCTGCCCGGTGCGGTGACGGCGCTCGCGTCGCTCGGCGCGGGTCTGCTCGCCGCCTTCGCGCTCAGCCCGCTCGGCTGGTCGACGCTGATTGTGGAAAGGGTCTATCTGCCATGATTCTTTCGTATGGTGCGCTCTGGCTAATTCCTGTCCTCGCCTTGCCACTGACGCTGGCGGTGGCCGCCCACCTGCCGGCGATGCGGCCACATAGCCTGTCGCTGCTGCCGCTGGCGCCGCTGCCGGCCCTCGCTACGGCGCTGTTCGCGCCCGAGGGGAGCGCATTCGAAGCCCCCGACCTGCTGCTCGGCGCGCAGCTTGCGCTCGAAGGCAATGCCCGGCTGTTCCTCGGCTTCGCGGCATTCCTGTGGACCGCCGCCGGCATCTTCGCGCGCACTTACATGCGCGGCGACGAGCGGGCCGGCGGCTTCGCAGCACTGTGGTGCCTTACGCTTGCTGGCAATTTCGGCGTGTTCCTCGCAGCCGACGTCGCAACCTTCTATGTGAGCTTCGCCTGCGTTTCGCTCGCCGCCTATCCGCTAGTCGTCCATACGCGCTCAGCAAAGGCGATGCGTGCGGGCCTCGTCTACATTGTGCTGGCGCTGGCCGGCGAGACCGCTCTGCTACTCGGCTTCATGCTGGCCGCGTCCAGCGCGGAGACGCTGCTGATCGCGGACATGCGCGAATCGATGGTCGACTCGCCGTGGCAGGGGGCGGTCCTTACGCTTCTTGTCGCCGGCTTCGGCATCAAGGCGGGCCTTGTGCCGCTACATGTTTGGCTGCCTCTCGCTCATCCTGCGGCCCCGACACCTGCGTCGGCCGTTCTGTCGGGCGCGATCGTCAAGGCCGGGATATTCGGGCTTATCCAGTTCCTGCCGTTCGGGGTCGACCTACGCTTCTGGCACGAGGCGCTGTTGTGGGCCGGACTCGCCACCGCCTTCTACGGCGTAGCGATCGGGCTGACGCAACAGAACCCAAAGACCGTGCTCGCCTATTCGACCGTCAGCCAGATGGGTCTCGTGGTTGCCGTGCTGGCGACGGCACTCCAACAGGGCTCGCCAGAAATCGCGCTCGCCTCGGCGAGCTTCTACGCCCTTCATCACGGTCTCGCCAAGGGCGCGCTGTTCATGGGCGTCGGCGTCGTGGGCGCGAGCGGGAAGCGGTCGCTCGTGCCGGTGCTGGCGACGCTCACCCTACCCGCGCTGTCGCTCGCCGGTCTGCCGCTCACCGGCGGGGCGCTGGCCAAGCTCGGCGCAAAGCCACCTCTCGGCGGCGGCGCGGCGGAACTCCTGTTCACGCTCTCTGCCGTCGGCACCGCAATGCTGATGCTTCGCTTCATGCTCAAGGTCGCCGCGACCGGCAGCCACGAGCCTGACGCGCGACCGGCAGCCGGCCTGCTCGTTCCATGGCTGGCGACCGTGGCGGCGGGCCTGATCGTGCCATGGTTGCTGTTCACAGGCGTCACCGGCCTGCCGGCCGCCTATCCGCTCGCGCCGGACAGCCTTCTGTCCGCCTTCTGGCCGGCGGCGGCGGCCGGTGTCGTTGGCGCCTTGGTGGCGGTCGCACGGCTGGGTGCTCCAGGTATTCCCGAAGGCGACCTGCTCATTCCGACCACTGACACCGGTGCACGCCTTCTGTCGATGATTCCGGCACGGCCGCATTGGATCGCCGCGCTCAGGCTTCCCGAAAAGCGTCTCATGCTCGACCGCGTGGCGGGTGAATGGGCGTCGCGGGCGGAGCGCCTGTTGTCGCGATGGTCGATAAGCGGAGCACTTCTCCTGATGCTGGTGATCCTGGCCACGCTATGAAGCAGTGGAGAGGCGAAACGCGAGACGCGGACATCGGCAGACATACAGTCGCGAACGCCGCGCAGGTCTTGAATCGGCGAGAAGCCATACTAAATCGAAATCGCCGGCCGCCCCGCATGGGGGCAGGCACAAGTCCGGGAGGCGTGCCGCCAAGACATCCCCGGTACTGCTTGTATCCATGTTTGTTGGATGTCACTGAGAACTGACCCAGCCACGATAGAAAATGTCACTGAGAATTGACCCATGTGGAACCCTCCCCCTGACGGGATTTGTCGCCAGCCGCCAGGGGCCACCCTCGCGCGCGATCTCGGTCATCGCGTTGTAGGCCTGGTAGGCATCGCATTGCAGGAACCGGCCCCGATACCCGGCGAGGAAGTTCAGCGGATGCTCCTTGCCCCGACCGGGGGCGTAATGAAACAGCACGATGGGCGGGCCGACACCGCCATGGCCGCGATCGTCGGACACCACGGCCCAGAAATAGCCGCTCTTCGTGGTTTTGCGCCCCGGATCCAGCACCGGCGCGCGGGTCTCGTCGACGAAGATGCGATCGGCCCGGCGCAGATGGGCCTGCATGTGCCGGATGATCGGCAGCAGGTGGAAGCAGGCGCGGCCGACCCAGTTGCCGAGCGTCCCGCGGTCGAGATCGATGCCCTGCCGCTTGAAGATCCCGGCCTGGCGATAGAACGGCAGATGGTCGCCGAACTTCGAGACCATGATCCAGGCGATGAGCTGCTCCGTGGGCAGCCCGCCGGGCACGACATGCTCGGGGGCATGGGCTTGCCCCATGCCCTGCGAGCAGCGCCGGCAGGCGTATTTCGGGCGCCGCGTCACCAGCACCCGGAACCGGGCCGGGATGACGTCCAGTCGCTCGGACACGTCCTCGCCGATCCGGGCCATCTCGCCACAGCCGCAGGGGCACAGGATGCTGGCAGGCTCGATCACCCGCTCGATCCGCGGCAGATGCGGCGGAAGGTTCCCCCGGTTGCGCCGGGGCTTGCGGGGCGCACCCGTGCCCTTGGCAGCCCTCAGGGCGGCCTCGGCCTTTTCCTGTGCCGCCTCGAGCACGCCCTGGGCCAGTTCGGCATCCTCGAGTGGCAGATTGAACTGGTCGGGCGACAGCTTCTCGGAGCTTTTGCCGAACTTCTCGCGTTGCGCCGTGCGCACGATGTCTTCCAGCCGGCGATTGGCCTCCTGCACCTCGGTCAGCACCGCCTCGACCTCGGCCAGGCGAGCCTTCAGCAGAGCGTTTTCGCGGGCGAGAGCGGCAGCATCCATGGGGTGAAGTGAATCATGGAGCGAGGTATATGACCAGTAAAAACAGGGCTTTCCCGCACCATCACGCTCACCCTGCTGCCAGCGGACGACGCGCCCGCTCCGGCCGGACCAGTCGCCAGTCCAGCCCCTCGAACAAGGCGGCGAGTTGCGCGGAGGACATCCGCATCACCCCGTCCCGCACCTGCGGCCAGACGAATTTCCCGCCCTCCAGCCGCTTGTGAACCAGCACCATCCCGGTCTGATCCCAGGCCAGCAACTTGATCCTGTCCGCGCGTTTCGATCGGAACACAAAGACCGCCCCGCAGAACGGGTCGAGCCCGAACATCTCCTGCACCGCCAGCGCCAGGCCATCGATGCCCTTGCGAAAGTCCACCGGCCGTGTCGCCACGAAGACCTTTACCGGCCCGCTCTGGCCGAACATCACGATGCCGCAGCCCGGGCCGCGCGGATCGCCCGAGCCAACTGGCCCTCATTGGCGTCAGCACCGGCGCGGATCACGACATCGCCCACAACGATCTCCAGATCGAACCCGGCATGGGCCTGAACCGCAGGCGGCGAGGGATCCTCGACGACCAGTTCGGCAAAAGCAGGCAGCGCCGCCATGCTCTCGGGAACCAGCAATTCCCCCGCCCGCAGCTTCTTGCGCCAGTCATAGATCTGCCAGCGGGTCGCGCCATGCCGGCGCGCGACATCGGCCACCGTCACCCCGGGCATCAGGCTTTCCACTGCGATTCGCGCCCGCTCGCCCTTCGTGCGTCGGCGCCGACCGCTGGGTCCCTCAATCACCTCAAGCCGGGAAACCCCACCGTCGATCGAGCCGTCCAAATGGACGCCCATTTTGCCGTCTATCTCCAAAACCACCCCTCCGCGCCATGCCCACCCGCGGAGAATGGACCGATCAGATCAGCAGCGGCAGGAGGAGAGCGCCGTGGCGCTTACAAGCGACACAAATCGGACGCGTGGAACTGGCGGTTCGCAGTAGGTGCGGCTTGCATCTGTCTCAGCAATTCGCGCTCTTCGGGGTCCGCTATTGGTCTCGCGGGCGGCTTGACCCAGTCGCATGACCTTCGGCACCGGGAGCCACTGAAGTACCGCTCGCAGCGTTAGCGAAGGCGAGAAGCGCGGAGACCCCAGCTATCGCAGCGGTTCTCGCCTTCGCGGTTACGGAAAGCATCGAGGAAGAATGGGCGGAAAGCGGACGGTCGGGTGAGCGGTGAGAACATCTTTCAGATGTGCCTACCGCCCCCGAGTGTTAGGCCGCCGTCCACATTCCACCCGCCCCATTCGAGCGGACACACGCGCGGATGAAACGCATTCCTGCAAGTCCGTCCTCGGCGGTAGCCAGCGCTCGCGTCGACGCCAAGCCCTTACCTTCGATCAGATCCGCCGCATCGGCGTATAGAGTTGCGAACGCCTCCAGATAACCCTCGGGATGGCCGGACGGTATGCGGCTTGGCGTTTGGGTCAAGCCGTCACCGCGGCGCAGCAGGCGGGTCGTGTCGCCAAGCGGGGTGAATTCGAGCAGATCAGGGTCTTCCTGATCCCATGCCAGCCCCCCCCTTTCGCCGGCGATGCGGAACCGCAGCGCGTTTTTGGTGCCGGGGGCGATCTGGCTTGCCCAGATCATCCCCTTCGCGCCGCCGTCGAAACGCAAGAGGACTGCCGCGTTGTCATCCAGCCGCCGTCCCGGCTCGAAGGCGGTGAGGTCGGCAAGAACGGCCTGAACTCCAAGCCCCGAAACAAATGTGGCGAGATTTACGGCATGCGTTCCGATATCCGCGATGCAGCCGCCCTCGCCCGACAAGCCGGGATCGGTGCGCCAGACGGCCTGTTTCTGCCCGCTCTGTTCCACGGGTCCGGCCAGCCAGTCCTGCAAGTATTCCACCTGCACGTGACGCACCGCCCCGATTGCCCCTTCGGCGATCATCCGGCGCGCCTCGCGCACCATCGGATAGCCTGTATAGGTCTGGGTCAGCACGAAGGGCACGGATGTTTCGGCTGCCAGCGCAGCCAGTTCCTCGGCCTCGGGAAGCGTCGCGGTCATCGGCTTGTCGCAGATCACTGCAATGCCTGCCCGCAGGAAGGCCGTCGCCACCTTGGCATGAAGGTGGTTCGGCGTGACGATCGCCACCGCAGCGATCCCGTCAGGACGGGCTGCCTCGGCCAAAGCCATCTGCGCGAAATCGGAATAGCTGCGGTCGGGCGCAATGCCGAGATCCGCCGCCGAAGCCGCGGCCCGTGCCGGGTCGGAGGACAGCGCCCCCGCAACCAACTCCCACCGCCCATCCAGCCTTGCGGCCATGCGGTGGACCCCGCCGATGAAGGCCCCTTGTCCTCCGCCGACCATGCCCAGTTTCAGTGTCATGACCGGATCCCCAGCATTGCGTCCAGCACCGCCTGATCGGCCCTCCCGCCTGCGAAATCGTCGAAGGCCTGCCCCGTCACCTCGATCAGATGACGGGCGATAAAGGGCGCACCCTCGGCGGCACCCTGCGCCGGGGATTTCAGGAAGCACTCCCATTCCATCACCGCCCAGCCGCGATAGCCGTGCTGGGTCAGCCGCGTGAAGACGGCCGGAAAATCCACCTGCCCGTCGCCAAGGCTGCGGAAACGCCCCGCCCGTTCCACCCAGGGCGAATAGCCGGAATAGACGCCCTGCCGACCATCGGGGCGGAACTCGGCGTCCTTGACGTGGAACGCCGAGATACGGTCGTGATAGATGTCGATGAAGGCCAGATAATCCATCGCCTGTAACAGGAAGTGCGACGGGTCGTAGTTGATCCTCGCGCGGGGGTGTTCGGCCACGGCAGAGAGGAACCTCTCCCAGCTTGCGCCGTCAAACACATCCTCTCCGGGGTGCAGTTCGAAGCCGATATCGACACCCGCATCGTCATAGGCATCAAGGATGGGGGTCCAGCGGCGGGCAAGTTCGGCGAATGCCGTCTCGACCAGTCCGGCGGGGCGCTGCGGCCAAGGATAGAGATAGGGGAAGGCCAGCGATCCGGTGAAGCTGACCGTTCCCGAAAGCCCCAGACGCCGCGCCGCCGTTGCGGCCTTGGTCACCTGATCGACCGCCCATGCCTGCCGTGCGCCGGGATTGCCCCGCACCGTTTCCGGCGCGAAGGCATCGAAAGCCGCGTCATAGGCGGGATTCACCGCGACCAACTGTCCTTGCAAGTGCGTGGACAGTTCCGTGATGGCGATGCCCGCTTCGGCGCAAATGCCCACCACCTCGTCAGCATAGGTCTGACTTTCGGCGCAGAGGTTCAGATCGAACAACCGCCGATCCCAGGACGGGATCTGCACGCCTTTGTAGCCCAGCCCTGCCGCCCAGGCCGTGATCGCGGGCAGGCTGTCGAAGGGTGCATCATTCCCCGCGAATTGCGCCAGAAAGATGCCCGGACCCTTGATCGCACTGCCCGTCATGCCGCCCTCTCCGACAGCATGGTCAGGGGCCGGATCTCCACCGGACAGGCCAGCAGACGGTCAAGCTGCGAAACCAGCGGTTGCAGATGCGGCATCGCCAGATGCGCGTCCAGCGCCGCGCGGTCGGTCCAGTTCTCGTAGAAGACAAAGACGCAAGGATCGGCAGCATCGACGTGGAAGTCGTAGTTGATGCAACCCGCCTCGGCCCGCGTCGGCGCCACTAGCGCCATCAGCAGCGATGCCAGTTCCTCGCGCGTTTCCTGGCGGGCGGTGAGGGTTCCGATGATCGTATACATGGTCAGCCCCGCTTCTGGCTCAAGGCAACGGCAAGGATGATGATCGCGCCCTTGGCGATCAGCTGCTGGCTGAACTCCAGCCCCATCAGGATCAGCCCGTTGTTGATCATCCCGATCATCAACGCGCCGACGATGGTGCCGATGACCGTCCCCTTGCCGCCGAACAGGCTCGTCCCGCCAAGGACGGCCGCGGCGATGACCGACAACTCATCCCCTTCGCCAAGCTGGAAGCGGCCCGATTGCAGACGGCCAGCGTAAAGCATCCCGGCCAGCGCGGCAGCGCAAGAGGACAGGACCAGCACCTTGAACTTGATGCTGCGCGTGTCGATGCCGGAGTAGCGCGCGGCCATTTCGCCCCCGCCCGTCGCCAGAACCTTGCGGCCAAAGCCGGACCGGCGCAGCGCGACATGACCGACGCCCGCGATTACCGCCATCCAGAACATCAGGACCGGGATAGGGCCGACCGAGCCGCCCCCGAAGATCCAGGAATAACCGGGGGACAGGATCGGCACCGCCGCCGTGTCGGAAATCCACATGGCCACGCCCTTGGCGATGCCCATCATGGCAAGGGTCGTCAGGAAGGACGGAATGCCGATCCGCGTCGTGAGCCAGCCGTTGAACACGCCCACGGCCAGCCCTGTCGCCAACCCGGCAAGGACACCGCCAACAGGCCCGGCGACGGCAATCGCCATGGCAACCGTCACCGTGGTCAGCCCCGCCACCGCGCCCACCGACAGATCGATCTCGCCCGCCGACAGCACGAAGGTCATGGCCACCGCCATCACCGCGATCATCGCGGTCTGCCGCACGATGTTCAGCAGGTTGTTCGGGTTCAAAAACCCCTTGTCGTTCAGCGTCAGCGCGAAGACCACGAAGATCACCACGAAGCCGATATAGATGATGTTCTGCCGCCAATTGGCGAAGAATGCCCCGGCCGGGGCGGTTGCTGCCTTAGCCATGGCTGGCCTCCTTGATGGTCAGGGCTTTCTGGATTTCGATCTGAAGGCGGCGTTCGGCCGCTTGCAGGGCGTGTTCGGGGTTCGTCTCGGTCGGGTCGTCCAGATCGGCACGATCCAGAATCTGATGCGCACGGCCATCCGCCATAACGAGGATGCGGTCGCAGGCCGTCAGCAGTTCCGACAGTTCCGAAGAGATCACGATGACGCCCTTCCCTGCCTGCGCGAGGTCGCGGACCAGACGGATGATCTCGGCCTTCGATCCGATGTCGATGCCTGCGGTGGGTTCGTCGAGGATCAGGATATCCGGCTCTGTCGCCAGCCATTTGCCGATCACCACCTTTTGCTGGTTGCCGCCCGACAGGGTGGACACGGCATGGTCGCGGCTGGCGGTCTTGATCGACAGGCGGGCGATCATGCGGTCCGCGATGTCTCGGACGCGATCACGGTCCACGATCCCGCGCGGCGCGATGCGGCCCAGAACCGCCATGACCATGTTTTCGGCCACACTATGTGCCGGTATGATGCCTTGTGTCGCCCGCGCCTCCGGCACCAGAGCGATGCCTTGGGCGATGGCGTCTGCGGGGCGGCGGATCGCCACCGTCGTGCCCTTGATCCGGATTTCGCCGGAAACGGCAGGTTCGATGCCTGCGATAACGCGGGCCAAGGCCGACCGGCCAGAGCCGAGCAACCCGGCCAGACCCAGAACCTCGCCCCGGTGGAGGGTGAGGCTGACGTTTTCGGGCTTGTGCGGGCCGGTCACGTTTGCAAGGTCCAGAAGAACCTCGCCCCGTGTGGCATCGCCCCGGGTGACATCGGAAAGACCCTTGGATTTCTTGCCGACAATATGTTCGATCATCACGTCGATGGGCAGATCGGCCAGCGGCGCGGTGATCACATGTTTTCCATCCCGCAGGATCGTGGCGCGGTCCGCGATGCGGGCGATTTCGTCCATGCGGTGGCTGACATAGATGATCGCCACGCCCTTGGCCTTGAGTTGCCGCAGGAAGACGAAGAGTCGTTCAACATCCGACACCGAAAGTGCGGTTGAGGGTTCGTCGAGGATCAGGACGCGGGCATTCTGACTGATCGCCTTCGCAATCTCGGTCAGCTGCTTTTGACCCGCCCCCAGATCGCCCACCAGCGCAGCGGGATCGACCTCGACCTGCAACATGTCGAAAATCGCCTGCGCCCGCCGGACGGAATCGGCATCGTCGATCATCCCGCGCGCATCGCGGGCTTCGCGGGTCAGGAAGATGTTCTGCGCCACAGTCAGCGTGGGGATCAGCGACATTTCCTGAAAGTTCATGGCGATCCCCGCCGCCCGCGCCGCTTCGGGCGAGTGGGCGGCCAGTTTCTGGCCACCAACCTCGATCTCGCCCTCCTCCGGCACGTGAACGCCGTTCAGGACCTTCAGGATAGTGGACTTCCCCGCCCCGTTACCGCCAAGCAGGGCGTGGACCTCACCGGCAAACACCTCGAAATCCACACCATCCAGCGCGCGAATGCCGCCGAAGGATTTGGAAATCCCCGTCATCCGCACGGCAACCGGGGCGGGGGCGGTCATTCCACCCGCTCCCACTTGCCGGTTTCACCCGACCGAAGCAGGGCATCGGCCACCAGTTCCGTCAGCAGACCATCCTCGAAATTCGGGCTGGGCTGCTTGCCGCTGGCAATCGCGCTGAACAGGTCGAAGCATTCGACGATCTTCGTTTCCGAATAGCCGATGCCCAGACCGGGGATCGGCCACAGACCGCCGCCATAGGGATGGGCTGGACCAGTGTAGACCGTGCGGAAGCCGCGTGCATCGGCGGGGTCGTCGGCGAACATCACCTGCAACTCGTCACGGCGTTCGTAGTTGAAGTGGATCGACCCCTTCGTCCCGTGGATTTCCAGCGTGATGAAGTTGTTCCGACCCCATGCGTTGCGCGTGGCCTCCAGGCTGCCGATGGCCCCGTTGCCGAAGCGCAGCATCGACACCACCTCGTCATCCACATCCACCGGAGCACGTTCGGCATCAGCGGATTTCTCCGACGCACCCAGCTTGTCCACCCCGCCCTGCTGGATGGGGCGCGTCGTGACATAGGTCTTGGTCATGGCGATCACCTCGGCAATGGGACCGACGAGGTAATGCGCAAGGTCCACCACATGGGTCCCGATATCCCCCACCGTGCCCGACCCCGCGATCTTCTTCTGAAAGCGCCAGGACAGCGGCCCGTTCTCATCCGCCGACCAGTCCTGAAGGTAGGTGCCGCGGAAGTTCAGGATGCGGCCGATGCGGCCTTCCTCGATATATTTCTTGGCCAGCGCCACGGCGGGCGTGCGGCGGTAGTTGAAGGCCACCATGTGGATGATGCCTGCGGCCTTCGCGGCTTCGGTCATCGCGCGGGCCTCTTCCACGGTGCGGGCGAGGGGCTTTTCGCAGATGATGTGCTTGCCCGCCTTGGCGGCGGCGATGGCAATCTCGGCATGGACATTGTTCGGCGTGCAGATGTCGACCACGTCGATATCGGGCCGCTCCACCACGCTGCGCCAGTCGCTGGAGGCTTCGTCAAAGCCGAAGCGGCGGCGGGCTTCCTCGGCGGCGCCATCGGTCATGTCCACGACCACCTTGCGGTGCGGGATTGCCGGGGCGGGCCAGAAGAACATCGGCATCGAGGCATAGGCCATGGCATGCGCCTTGCCCATGAACCCGCCACCGATCATGGCGACGTTCATCACTTTGGTCATTGTCGGTCTCCGATCTTGTGCGGGTCGCGGAAGTTGGGAAGGGCCGGGCCTTCACGGGCGGGGAGCAACGCCCCCAGTAAAGGCCCGGCAGGCGCGCGGGGTGATAGGGACACCCCGCGCGTGTTCGGTCACTGCATCGAGGCCTTGATGTTGTCGGTCGCTTCGGTCGAGTAGACCTGCTTCCACGCGTCGAGCAGGTTGTCCTTGCTGACGGGCAGCGCAGGCAGGGCCACGAAGTCGGGCGCATCCTTGTCGAGCAGGGCGTAGCCTGCCAGCTTCGCCTCGACCACGCCGGCGTCATAGGGACGCTGTGCGCCAAGGCCCTTCATGAAGCCGCCCTGCGCCATGCTGATGGCGACGTTTTCGCCAAGGTCGACGGTGGTGATGATCAGATGATCGCGGCCATTGGCGCGGGCGGCGGCCATCACGCCTTCGGCCGGAACGTCCCAGACCGCCCAGATGCCCTTGATGTTCGGGTTCGCGGTCAGCATCGCGCCCGCCGCCTTCTCCGCATCGCCCGAGAAGTCCGGCCCGCCGATCCCCTGTTCTTCCACGATCTTGATGTTCGGGTAGTCGCTGGCGATCGTCGCCTTGAACGCGTCATAGCGCTGCTTCGTTACGAAGAAGTCCGCGGCGTGGAACACGAGCCCGATTTCGCCCCCGTCAGGGCCAAGCGCCTTGGCCATCAGATGGGCTGCGGCGACGCCATTGCCGTAGTTGTCGGCCGAGACGACCGAGACATAGTCGGTGCCCGGAACGAAGCCCGTCGGGACGTTGTCCATGAACACGAGCTTGGCCCCGGCCTCATGCGCGGCGCGGTAGGCGGCGGCGGTGGCGGTGGGGTCGGTCGGGATCGACACGATGATGTCGGGCGACTGCGCCATGATGGTTTCAAGGTCGCTGACCTGCTTTTCGGGCTTGAAGCCCGCATCGGTCACGGAGATCACTTTGATCCCCATCGCGGCGAACTGGGTCTGCAGGCCGTTGATCTGCGCCTGGCTCCAGTCGTTGCCGGCGTAATGCATCACGATGGCAGCGGTGGCGCCCATCTCCTTGATCTTGGCCAGCTCTTCATCGCTGAGCACGACATCCGAGGCGGGCGAGGGGTCTTCACCGCTCGGTCCCTTGGACAGGACGGTTTCCTGCAACTTGGCAAGCGCCGCGTCCGGATCCGCAAAGGCCGGGGCGGCGATCCCCATCAAAAGCGCAAGCGCGGTCGCCGAGCCCATGAGGCTGCGTCTGGTCATCATAACTTCTTCCTCCCAGAGAAGTGTCGGGGTTGCCCCCGTGTGGTGGGCAGGGCGTTCAGCCGGCGATTGCCCGGTTCAGGTAGTCCATGCTCAGCCGCGCCCCTTCGGCGGGGTCACGCCAAGAGTCGAGTTCGGTGCAGACCCAGCCAGCAAAGCCCACATCCCGCATCGCCTTCAGGATCGGCCCCGTCGGCACATCGCCGCGGTCAAGCGGGGTGAAGGCAAAGGGTTCACGCCGGAAGCCCTTGAGGTGGATGTAGGAAATCCGCTTCGCGTGGTCGCGGATCAGTTGCGCCGGATCACCACCGGCTGCGGCCAGATGCGCCGTGTCGGGGCAGAAATCGATGGCGGTCAGGTCGAAGATCTTGGCCACTTCGCCCGGCCCTTCGACGATGGTCGACAAGTGCGGGTGGTAATGCGCCCGCAACCCCCGCGCCTCGGCCAGCGCCTTCACGCGGTCGAGGGCTGCGCCCAGCTTGTGATAATCCGGCTCGCGCGTGCCGTCGAAACGCTTGGCCCCGCCGCCCACCACCAGATGCGGCGCGCCCAGTTCGGCGGCACGGTCGGCGGCGCGCGTCACGCGGGCCAGTTCCTCCGGCAGAATGTCGTCGAAGATGAAGTTCCCGCCCGCATAGGTGGCGACCAGTTCCAGCCCGTTGTCGGCCAGAAGCTTGCGCATCTCGGCGGCGCTGAAGTCCAGCAGGTTGCCGTCGAACAGCTCCACCCCGGCATAACCAGCGGCAGCGATGTCGGCGCAGGCGCGGTCCATATCGCCGAAGGTGCGGTAGGCCAGTTGCGTGATCGAGGTGACGCCCACGGCATCGCCCCCGAGCCCCCCCCAGCAATTGGCGTGATAGGCCAGCTTCCACGCTGTCATCGGTATCCCCTCCCCGTGCCGCAGGCGCTGCGGGATGGCCCGCCTTGCCTGCTTTCCTGCCGGCCTCCTCTGACCGTGCTACATTCGTTAGGCCTCGATTCCGCTTTGGTCAATAATAAATCTGCTTATGTCAGACTACTTCTGCATTTTTACAGCATAAGTTTTTTCTTGAACGGCAGAAGGACGCCCTTTATCCCTTCTGAAACCCTGCAAGGACGCGATTTTGCCCCTGACCGCCCAGGACCTGACCGAATCGCCCCGCCCCCGCGGCAAGGGGCGGCCGCGCACGGTGGAAACCGCTGCGCCATCGCTGGTCGAACTCCTGAACCTCGTCCGCACGGGGGCGGCGAACACGCGGCAGGAACTGGAACGCCAAAGCGAATTCGGCCGCGCCGTGGTGGCGGATCGCCTGACGATGCTGGGCGATCTGGGACTGGTGGACGAAAGCGAACTCGGCACCGCCACGGGCGGCCGAGCGCCGCGACTGGTGCGCTTTGCCGCGCGACGCGCCGCGATCCTTGTCGCCACGCTGGACCAAACCGCGATCGGGGTGGGTGTGGCCGACCTTTCCGGCACAGTCCTGACCGAACATCACGAAGCCGCTGACCTGACCGCCCCGCCCGCCGAACTGGCCGAGCGTCTGACAGCACTCTTCCGCTGGTCGATGGAGCGTCATGCACCGCAGGGCGGCATATGGGGCATCTCCCTCTCCGTCCCCGGGGCCGTTCAGGGCGCGACGGAGGGTGACTTCCTGACGACCACCCCTCCGGTCCTGCCCGCATGGGAAGGGTTTCCGCTCGTCGAAACGCTGACCCGCGATTTCGGCGTGCCGGTCTGGATGCGGTCCAGCGTCGAGACGATGACGATGGGCGAGCTGCACGCAGGCGCGGCGATCGGCACGCGCAGTATGCTTTTCCTGAAGGTCGGCCGCCGCATCGGCGCGGGCATCGTCTGCGACGGCCAGCTGTATCGTGGCGCGCATGGCGCGGCAGGCCTGATCGGATCGCTTCCAGTCACCTCAGGCGGGCAAAGCGGCCCTCTCGATGCCCTCGCAGGATCGGGCATGATCCAGCGCGAAGGTCTATCGGCGGCACAGGACGGGCGAAGCCCCATGCTGGCCGACATCCAGCGCCGCGGTGGCGAGATCACGGCCATCGAAGTCTCGCAAGCCGCACAGATCGGCGATCCCGCCTCGGTCGCGATCCTGACCGAGGCGGGCCACCTGATCGGTCAGGTCGTGGCGACGCTGGCCAATGCGTTGAACCCGGAACTGATCGTGCTGTCGGGGTCCATCGTGCAGACGAACGACATCCTCCTCGCCGCGCTGCGCGAGGCGGTCTATGGCGCATCGCATCCCTTCGTCACGCGCGACCTGCGGATCATCCGGTCGCAGATGGGCAGTTCGGCCGGACTTGTCGGCGCGGCCCGCGTGGCCTCGGAACAGCTGTTCGCGCCGAGTTTCCTGAAGGAATGGGTGATGCAGGGTAGCCCGCTTGCCCATCCGGCCTTCGCCGCCCTGCAGGATCGGCTTTCGCAAACCGCACCGCCCCCTCCGCCGCCAAGGGCGCGGACCGGACAGGAGCTTCCGAGATGACGATATCCGGCCTCGGCCCGCATGGCGAACGCGCCGCCCCGCCCGAACGGGTCAGCCTGCTGCCCGACGACCGCACCGCCGCCAAGGCGGCCGGATGGCGCGTTGCCGTGGTCCTGCACACCTTGGAAAGCGACTGGGCCAAGCAGCAACTTGCCGGCATGATGGGTATCTTCGGCGATTGCGGCGCGGCGGTGATCGATGTCGTGGATTGCGCCTTTTCCCCCGACATGCAGGTGGCCGAACTTGACCGGCTGATCTCGCAACGCCCCGATGCGATCATCTCCCTTCCCGTGGCGAATGAACAGGTCGCCGCCGCGCACCGCCGGGTGTCCGAGGCGGGAGTAAAGCTGGTCCTGCTGGACAACGCGCCCACCGGCCTGTTGCCGGGCAAGGACTACACGGCGCTGGTGTCTTCGGACAACTTCGGTCTGGGCAAGATCGCGGCCGCCGGACTTTCTCCCCGCATCCCCGACCGGGCGAAAGTCGGCGTCCTCGGCTTCGCCGCCGATTTCTTCGCCACGAACGAACGCGAGATCGCCTTCACCAAATGGCTTCAGGTGAACCGCCCCGACATCACACCGCGCATCCACCGCTTCGCGCGGATCGAGGACTCAGCCGCAGCCGCGGATGACCTTCTGTCGGCAAACCCCGATCTGGCCGGGCTATTCGTCGTTTGGGACACGCCTGCCCTTGCCGCAGCCACCCGCCTTGCAGAACGCGGCGCAACGATGTCCATGGCAACCGTGGACCTCGGAGAGGCCGCAGCCATCGCCCTCGCAACGGGCAATTCCTTCTGCTGCATCGCAGCCCAGCAGCCTTTCCTCCAAGGGATCACAGCCGCACAGACCGTGATCCTGTGCCTTCTCGGTCGCCCCGTTCCCGCCTGGATCGCCCTACCCGGCATTGGCGTCACACGGGACAACGTGGTCGAAAGTTTCCAGACGATCTGGCGGCAACCGGCCCCGCGCGAAGTGCTCCGCGTGCTGGGCCTGTCACGCGGCAAATGAAGGCCGGCATGGAAGCGATGCGACAGGCTCACCGGCGGATTTGAATCCGCCAAAGTTCCATTACGACTGTCCATCGACATATCGCCGCGACCGTCCGCTTTGGGCCGACCAGCGCGGAATGCGCCGGTCGGATTAGTTTTCTAAAGGTCGATCCCCTCAGAGAGCGTCAAAGCATCCTCGATGTCGACACCGAGATAGCGCACCGTGCTGTCCATCTTCGTATGGCCAAGCAGCAGCTGGACCGCCCGTAGGTTTCCGGTCTTCTTGTAGATCTGCGCCACCTTGGTTCGCCGCATCGAATGTGTACCGTAGGCGCTAGGCTCCAGTCCGACCGATACAACCCATCCCCGGACGATCCGGGCATACTGTCGCGTCGACAGATGCGGACTGCCATGGATTCGGCTGGGCCAAAGGAACTCCAGGCCGATCATTTCGGGGTCGTGGATCCAGCGCTCGAGAGACAGCCGCGTCGTCTCGGTGATTTCGAACCGGACCGGCTTCGCGGTCTTGCTCTGGATCATCGACGCTCGTTCCTTGACACGCCCAGCAGCGAATACATCCCGGACCCTGAGACTGACGAGATCGCAACCACGCAACTTGCTGTCCACGGCCATGTTGAACAGCGCTAGGTCACGTAAATTGCCTGCCATCTCGAGGCGAACGCGTATGGACCAGACATGCCGGGGTAGAAGCGGGCGTTTCTGGCCAACAATACGTCCCTTGTTCCAAGGCGCACGGACGGGACGAAGGATAGGAAGAAAATCAACGGGCATGGGACTACCTCCAGTCCACCGGCCCCACCCTTCTTCGGTCATGCCGACCACGAGACTGTATCACGTTTCGTGCCAAGACGGGCATCGTCGGCCTGAGTGCGCATGGATGCAGGTGCGAACGCCTGCTCGCGACAAATGGCCGACGAGGTCCGTCATGCCAATGCGGATCGCACCTACTGTAGCGTGCGTTGGCGCAAAGAGTCCTTTGCGGTCATTTGTATCCGATGCTGGAAGCTGATCAGCCAGGCACAACACATATCGGTCAGGCTGGCCTTCAGCGCCGTAATTTGTTCCATGCCCAGCTGGCGCTCAAAGGCGTTGCGCACGGCTCCGTAGACCACGGTGGTCAGGGTCAGGTTGATCTCTGCGGCATGCTCCGGCGGCAGATCCGAAGCCTGACGAAACATCTTCGTCGTTGCTGCATCGACCCGCGTTGCGAAAGCCTGCATCAACTCACTGTTGTCGAGCGCCGCAACTGAACGATAAAGGGCTTGCGTCAGATCGGCCCGCTCGGTCTTGGTGGTCCAATAGGTCTCAATCAGCGCAGAGACCATTTTTGATGCGGGTTGGCCCGCCATGAGGGAGCAGGTTCCTTCAACACGTTCTGCCAAGGTGTTGAGGTAACGCTCGTTCAACGCGATGATCAGCGCCTGCTTGTTCGGGAAATACTGATACATCGTCCCGACCGATACGCCCGCGCGCTCGGACACGCGCGTTGTCGTGAGGCGCGCCAGACCCTCGGCCAGCAAAACCTGAATGGTCGCCTCGAAAATCGCGTCCACGGTCACGCGCGAGCGGCGTTGCACGGGTGTTTTACGGGGCTTGGACCATTGCGATACTTGGGGTGGCATATGCGAATCCAAAACCTGAAAACTCCTTCATATATTGTTCGCAGAGCTATGAAGGGAACACAAAAATGGCAGAGAACCGCATTGCGCTCGTGACCGGCGCCAACAAGGGCATCGGGTTGGAGATATCCCGCAAGCTGGCGCAAGCCGGTGTTCATGTGCTGATTGGCAGCCGTGACAAAGCACGTGGAGACGAGGCCGCCGCCGTTCTGGCGCGGGATGGGCTGACCGCAAAGGCGGTTTTGCTGGACCTCGACAGGCCAGAGACCATTGCCGACACGGCCGAAGCCATCGCTGCCGATTACGGCCGTCTGGATATTCTGGTCAACAACGCGGGCATCTTCGATTTTGCTGACGCGACACCCAGCAAAGCCTCAATAGACGCCGTGCGGCGCGTGATGGAGGTCAACTTCATCGGCGCACTGGCTGTCACGCAAGCGATGCTCCCGTTGCTGCGCGCCGCGCCTGAAGCGCGGATCGTGAACCTATCGAGCGCGCTTGGGTCGCTGACGATGAACGCCGATCCCACCTCGCCCTACTATTCACAGCAGTTCATCGGTTACAACGCCTCGAAGGCGGCACTGAACATGTTGACGATCCAGCTGCATGAAGAGTTGCGGGGCACGAAGATCAAAGTGAACTCGATCAGCCCCGGTTTCGTGAAAACCGACCTGACCGGCTATGGCACGATGACCCCCGAAGAAGGCGCGAGGCTTCCGGCGGAATATGCGCTGAACGCTAAAAGCAGCGGTGGCTTTGTAGAGCCGGACGGAAGATCGCCGTGGTAATGGGAGTGGGACGGGGCGGAGTTACTGCTTCGTCCCGCATAGCCGACGGTGGCGGCGTGCTCAGGCCGCATCAAGCCTAAGCGTCAGCTTTCGGGAATGCTGCATTGCAGTAGCCGCAGGCGCCGACTGGCAGGTAAGGGCCGGAGGCGGAGATATTCAAGCGTGCAGCATCTTCCTTGCCTTGAACAAATTCGCACCGGGTTTCATACGGATTTTGGCAGTCCGTTCGCACCCTGAACGGGTCAGGTCAGGTGACTCTAAGCGCAGACTGATCAGGCCACGATGTCCGCGTCACCCGGCCTCAGCCGGACCCAAGCGAAAGCAGCGCGCGACGAAATTCCGGCTCGCTTAGCACCACCTCGCCCGCACCAAGCGCCTCGGCGTGGCTGAGGGCGCGGGCGGTTAGGGTCTGGGCGGTCTCGATGGCGCGGGGCAGGGCAAGGCCCCGCCCGATGCCCGCGACCACAAGCCCAGCGAAGAGATCGCCGGTGCCGGGCAGGGAGATCGGCAGGCGCTTGGTCGGGTGGCGGCTGAGGTCTTCGGGACCCAAGAGCACCGTCTCTAGTTGCCCGGGGCCGGTGTCGTCGAGCACGCAGCCGGTGGCGATCAGATGCGCTTCGGGCGCGATGTGCAGCGCCTCGCGCGCGGCCTGAAGATCCGCCAGAGTGCGGATCTGCTGCCCGGTGAGCCAGGCGAGTTCGAAGGGGTTCGGCGTGGCGATGTCGGCCATCGGCAGCAACCGGTCGCGCATTACGCCAGCGATGGCTTCGGGGACATAGAGGCCGGGACCGGTGTCGCCCATCACCGGGTCGCAGATGTAGCGCAGGCTCGGGTTCGCGGCCTTCGCCTCGGCCACGAAATCCGCCACCATCTCGGCCACGTCGAGCGAGCCGATATATCCGGTGAGGATATAATCCGCCCGCTCGGGCAAGCCGCGTTCGCGCGCGCCTTGCAGCAGGTCGGAGAAGAATTCGGGCGGCAGGGCGCGGCCGCGCAGGGTCGGGTAATTGGGTGTATTCGAGAAGACCACGGTGGGGATCGCCGCCACCTCGAGGCCTGCCGCCTGCATCGGGAAGAGCGCCGCGGAATTGCCGACATGGCCGAAGACCACCTGGCTCTGGATCGAGATCACGAAGGGGGGAGGGGTCATGCCTTGCCGTCCAGTCTTGCACTCCAGTCCTCGACCCGGCGGCTTTCCAGCCTGCGGACCGCGTATTTGCGCCAGCCCTCGGCCAGGACATCGAGCTCAGCGATGCCTTCTAGTTCGACCAGGTTCATCCGGTCCACATAGAGAGCGTGCCAGAGCCGTCGCAAAGTCCAGTCCGGTGCCAGGCGGTCGATCAGCTCCAGCCGGTCGCCGGGCGCGACTGTGCCGGTCTGGAGCACCCGGTAATACCATCCCGTGCGCCCGGTCTGCTGCACGCGCCGCGCCATGTCGGGCACGCCGAAGCGGTGGTTGAGCTTCCAGCAGGGCTGGCGCCCCTGCGAGACCTGGATCAGCGCGCCGCCCAGCCGGAATGTATCGCCGACGGCGACCTCCGCTTCGGTGAGCCCGGCGGTCGAGATATTCTCGCCGAACCCGCCGGGAGCGGTCAGCGCCTGAAGGTCGCCGAGTTCCGCGCGCCAGTCGCTGTAATGATCGAGCGGATAATGATGCACGGCCTTCTCGACGCCGCCATGTACGCGCCGGTCGACCTGTTCGTCGCCTTCGAACCCCTCGGGGCCAAGCCTCAGCGGGTGGGTAACCGCCGTCTTGCCGATCCCGCTCAGCGTGTCGCATCCGGGCAGGGGAGCGGCGCGACCTGTCAGGAGCGTGGCGGGCCTCATTCATCCAACCCCCGCAGCCATTGTTTCAGCATGGCCTGACCGGCGGTCCGCAGGGCCGGGCCATGTGCCCTGGCGTCCTGCCGGAGCGCCTCCGGGGCAATCCCCGCTTGCGCCAGTTCGGCGCTATGGCCGATCAGCCAGCGTTCGAAATCCGGCAGCATCCCGGCCTCGGGGTGGAATTGCAGGCCGAGAATATTGCGGCCCCGGGCGAAGCCCTGTGTTTCGCAGCCGGGGGTCGCGGCTAGGCGCTCGGTTCCGGCGGGCAGGTCGAAGCCCTCGCCATGCCAGTGCAGTACCGGGATGTCCGAGAGGTGGGCAAGCGGGCCGGCCCAGCCAGGCGCGGTTAGGGTCAGGGGCGCGAAGCCGATCTCCTTCTCGGCAATGGGCGCGACACGGGCTCCGAGGGCCGCGGCCATGAGCTGTGCGCCGAGGCAAATGCCGAGGGTCGGGCGATCCGCCGCCAGCCTCATGGCCAGCCAGTTCCGCTCCTCTGTCATGCAAGGATAGGCGGCGCCGTCATTCACGCCGATCGGGCCACCCAGCACCACGACCAGGTCCGGTTCCAGCGGATCGGGCAGTGGGTCCACAGCCGCCTCAATGTCTTGGAGCTGATAGCCGGCGTCCCTCAGAACCGGGGCAAAGGACCCGAGGTATTCAAAGGCCAGGTGGCGCAGGATCAGGGCGGATTTCATCGTCGGAGCCTCTTGCATTTTTCGCCTCTGTGGCAAAACACTGGCCTATGCAAAAGTGCCAGTATGAATGATTTAGATAGGCCGGTTTCCCACATGCGCGAGCCTCTTACCCTCGAGATCGAGCCGGGCCATGGCGGCCCGCTCTTCCTCGCGATTGCCGAGGCGATCACCCGCGATATCACCCGCGGGCGCCTGCGGCCCGGAGCGCGGCTGCCCGGCACGCGGGCGCTGGCGCGCGAGCTGGGGGTGCATCGCAACACGGTGGATGCCGCCTATCAGGAGCTGCTGACCCAGGGCTGGCTGCAGGCCGAACCGGCGCGGGGCACCTTCGTGGCGCAGGATCTGCCTCAGGGGATGCTGGCCCGCAGACCCGCGCCCGCACCGATGGACCCGGTGGCGCCACGCGCGGGGCTCGCGTTCACCGACGGTGCGCCGGACCCCAAGCTGGTGCCCGACAAGGCGCTGGCCCGGGCCTTTCGCCGGGCGCTGCTGTCGCCCGCCTTTCGCGCCGGGGCGGATTACGGCGATGCGCGCGGCACGTCCTCGCTGCGCGAGGCACTGGCGGCCTATCTCGCCACGGACCGGGGCGTGGTGGCGGACCCGTCGCGGCTGCTGATCGCGCGGGGCAGCCAGATGGCGCTGTTCCTGGCCGTGCGGGCGGCGCTGTCTCCGGGCGAGGTCATCGCGGTGGAGGAGCCGGGCTATCCGCTGGCCTGGGAGGCGTTCCGCGCGGCGGGGGCAAAGGTGCGGGGCGTGCCGGTGGATGGCGGCGGCCTCAGGATCGACGCGCTGGAGGCGGCATTGGCTCACAATCCGCGCATCCGGGCGGTCTATGTCACGCCGCATCACCAGTACCCGACCACGGTGACCATGGGCGCGGCGCGGCGGTTGCAACTGCTGGAGCTGGCGCAACGCCATGGGGTCACGCTGATCGAGGACGATTACGACCACGAGTATCGGTTCGAGGGCCGCCCGGTGCTTCCACTGGCCGCCCGCGCGCCCGAAGACCTGCCGCTGATCTACGTGGGCTCGCTGTCCAAGCTGCTCTCACCGGGTATCCGTCTGGGCTATGCGCTGGCGCCCGAGCCGTTGTTGACCCGCATGGCCGAGGCGCGCGCCGCCATCGACCGGCAGGGCGACGCGCCGCTGGAGGCGGCGCTGGCGGAGCTGATCCGCGACGGCGATCTGGGCCGCCACGCCCGCAAGGCTCGGCGGGTCTACCGGGCGCGGCGCGATCTCTTGGCGGGGCTGCTGAGGAAGCATCTGGCCGGGCGGGCGACATTCGATCTGCCCGCCGGGGGGCTCGCGCTGTGGCTGCGTTGCGAGGGGAGGTCCGCGGAGGCCTGGGCCGAAGCCGCTGGGCAAGCGGGGCTGGCGCTGCTGCCGGGCACGCGCTTTGCGTTGGAGGGCCCGGCGCCGCAGGCCTTCCGTCTGGGCTATGCGGCGCTGGACGAGGGGCAGATCGCCCGGGCGGTGGAGATCCTCGCCCGAAGCGTTCCCGGCTGAGCCTATTCCGCCGCGACCGCGCGCCGGGCCTGCGCAGGGGCGATATGCATGCCCAGACGGGTCAGCAGATCCTGATCCTTCCAGGCCGCCGGGTTGCCGGTGGTCAGCAGCTGGTCGCCGACGAAGATCGAATTCGCCCCGGCAAGGAAGCAAAGCGCCTGCAGCTCGTCGCTCATCCCCGTGCGCCCCGCCGACAGGCGCACCACCGAGGCCGGCATCAGGATGCGGGCCAGCGCCACGATCCGCACCAGCGCGAAGGGATCGACGGCCTGCGCGCGCGCCTGCTCTGGCACGCCCTCGATCTCGTTCCACAGGTTTACTGGCACGCTGTCGGGATGCGCGGGCAGGGTCGCCAGCGTCACCAGCATGGCGATGCGATCCTCCTCGGCCTCACCCATCCCAAGGATGCCGCCGCAGCAGACCTTGATACCACCCTTGCGCACTTGTTCGACCGTGTCGAGGCGATCCGCCATCGTGCGGGTGGTGGCGATCTGCGCGTAATACTCGGGCGAGGTGTCGATGTTGTGGTTGTAGAAATCCAGGCCCGCCGCCTTCAGCCGCGCGACCTGTTCGGGCGACAGCATCCCCAGCGTCATGCAGGTTTCCAGCCCCAGCTCGGACACGCCCCGCACCATGTCGCAGAGCTTGTCCATGTCGCGGTCCTTGGGGCTGCGCCAGGCGGCCCCCATGCAGAACCTCTGCGCGCCGGAGGCCTTGGCGCGCTGTGCGGCGGCCAGAACCTCCTCGGCTCCCATGAGCTTGGTGGCCTTCACCCCGGTCTCGTGATGGGCCGATTGCGAGCAATAGCCGCAATCCTCGGGGCAGCCGCCGGTTTTGATGCTGAGCAGGCTCGCGGTTTCGATCGCGTTGGAGTCGAAATGCGTGCGGTGCAGGGTCTGGGCGCGAAGCATCAGGTCGGCGAAGGGCAGGGCATGGATCGCCCTGGCCTCCGCCATGGTCCAGTCGCTGCGGATCATGCCGCGCGGGTCCGGAGGCGGGCGATGGCCGCGATGAGGCCCGAGGCCAAAGCCAGCTTGACCAGATCGCCGAGAAGGAAGGGCGTGAGACCCGCGGCCAGCAGCCCCTGCGCCGGGACATAGAGCGCCAGCCAGGCGAGGCCGAGGGCATAGACCACGGCGAGGCTCGCCAGCATCGCCAGGAAGCGCCCGATCAACCCGCGCCCCTGCGCCAGCCAGCCGGTCAGGCCCGCGCCCAGCAGGTAGCCCGCAAGATAACCGCCGGTCGGCCCGACCATATAAGCCAGCCCGATTCCGCGTTCCGGCGTGCCCGAGAAGACCGGAATTCCCAGGGCGCCCGCCGCCAGATAGGTCGCCATTGCCGCAAAGCCGATCCTCGGCCCGAGCGTGGCGGCGAGGAAGAACACAGCCAGGGTGTGCAGCGTCATCGGCACCGGCCAGAACGGGATCTGGATCTTGGCGCCGAGCGTGATCAGCGCCGCGCCGCCGAGCGCCAGCGCGAGGCTGCGTCCGAGCGCTGCGGGACGGGTCAGAGTGGGGGTGAGAAATGCCATGGGTCTGTCCTCCGAAGATAGGCATCGATTCTATCTATAATTACGAGGGCTTTGCGTGGTATTGGCAATTAAGTTTATAGATAATTATCCAGGAATCTCGTAAGTCTCTCGCAAATCAGCATTTTTCACGGCGGTCTTACGCTTGCCGATCCAGCCGACATGGCGCGCGAGCGTGGCGCAGGCAAGGTCGGTCTGCCCCTTGCGCAGCGCGTCGAGAATGGCGCGGTGATCGTGATCGGTCCGTGCCTCCCAGTCGCGCCGCCATGCGGCGAAGAGGAAGCGGGCGCTGGCGGCCTGCAGGTCGTCGATGGTTCGCAGCAGACGCGGCATCCGGCAGGGGGACAAGATGAGCCGGTGAAAATGGCGGTTCGCTGCCTCCCAGTCACGGACGGTACTGGCACTGTCGCCGTGGCGTGTAACCTCTTCTGCTTCCTGTAGAATAGCGCGTGTCATATTGGGCGCGGCGTGGCGCAGGGCGAGCCTTTCGAGGCTGGAGCGCATCTCGGCCACCTCGCGCAGTTCGGCCACGTCGAATTCGGTGACGCGAAAGCCGCGCCTCGGTTCGCTCTCTGCCAGACCCTGGGTCTGCAACTCGCGGAAGGCCTCGCGCACTGGGACATGGCTCGCGCCGAACTCGGCAGCGACATGGTCCTGCCGGAGGCGCGCGCCGGGCGGAATCTCGCCCGAGATGATACGGTCGGCAAGGACGCGGGCGATGCGGGCGGACTGGGTCTCTTCAGGGGCGTGTTTCATGAATTATAGATAATTCATGCTGCGCCGCCCGTCGACAGTTAAGGTGGGCTTTGCGGCTCTTCTGTCATCGTCGCTGTCTTGTAGGACCTGGCAAGCCTCTGCAGGCTCAGGCAGCCTTTGGTTGAAATGTTGGGAAGTCGCAATTCGTAAAGATCAGCGGGTCCGACACGTCTTCCCTCTTTCGGAGGTCGGCCGACACATCGGAAGGTCAGGATCGTCCGCCAGCCCCCGAGAACGTGCCAACTTGCTCTGACGTCGATATCTCTCCATGGGATGATCGCCTCGGGATCTATGGCGTTCATGAGGATGCCCTGCGCCGTGAATGTCAGTATCGGGCCTCTCCGTCGTCCGTACTTCCAATGCAGGAGGACCGGCACAACCCCAAGTGGCGCGGCCAATGCCAGCAATACCACCTGAGATGGCCTGCCATCGACGTCGGGCTCCTGACTAAGAGACATCGCCGCTGCGAGAACTGGAATGAGGAGGAGCCCTGCCATAAGCCAGAACCCCGCAAGCCGAAAATACGACAGCCAGATCTCCAGATCAGGCATCGAATGCGCTTGGCGTGCCTTGTCCACCTTCAGAGCCAGAACATGAGGCTTGTTGCCGATGCGAGCGCCGCTAGGGTTCGGTTTGCGCGTCTGAGGCTGGTCGGACTCGAGAGGTGACGCCGCAAGGCGGATCCCATGGCAGACCAGACGGCCATGCACGGGGTGCCGATTAATGCGAAGGCCAAGCAAGTAATCAGCAATTGGGGAAGGACCGCCTTCTCGGGCTGCAGAAATGCCGAGACCGCAGTGAGCGCGATCAGCCACGATTTCGGATTGATAACTGGAACAGCAGCGCCTGAGAAAACGAGATCGGGGTGGCATTGGGCGATTGCGCCAGCGCATCTGCTTTCCAGAGCTTCAGGGCGAGCCAGAGCAGATAGAACGTCCCAACCACCTTGAGTGCCAACTGGATACTGGGAAACTGTGCGAAAATGCTGCTGAGACCGGCGGCCACGAGTAGGATCTGGGCGATCACACCGGCCGGAATGCCAACGATCTGCGGTATGGTGCTCCGGAAGCCAAACACCAGCCCTGCGTTCGCGAGCAGCATGTTGTTCGGTCCCGGCGTAATCGACATAACAAAGGCGTAGAGCGCCAAAGCTCCTATTGTGGTAAGTTCCATACTGTGCGTTCCTCATCCTGCACCGTATGGAAATGGTTCAGGCTTCCATGGGCATGCGCGATTGAGAAGTTCTCAGCCTCGCGTGAGCCCTCTGCTGGCAGAGCGTTGACCGCTCGGCCAATTTTGAGGCTCCGACGCATCGCCTTGGAGGAATAGAAGGTAGGGCGTCGTGCCGGCGGCGCCGTGCCGCCGGCACGACATTTGGCATCAGGCGTTCTTCACCTCGATGCGCTTGACCTTGGCCTGCGCCTCCGGGGTCTGCGGCAGCTTGATCGTCAGCACGCCGTTCTTGAAGCTGGCATCGGCCTTCTCACCGTCGACTCCCGGCGGTAGCGGAATCGTGCGATAGATCGCGCCATAGCTGCGTTCGGAGAGATAATAGCCCTTCTTCTCCTCCTGCCGCTCGATCTTCTTCTCGCCCTTGATGGTCAGCATGTCGTCGGTCACGGTGACCTCGATGTCCTTCATTTCCATCCCGGGCAGTTCGATCGATACCTCCACGTGATCTTCGGTCTCGACCACGTCGGATTTCGCCTCGCCGCCTCCCCAGGGCCAGTCGAAATCGCCGACGCGGTTCCAGAAGCCTTCGAACACACGGTTCATGTCGCGTTGAAGGGTGGCGATGGGGTTCTGGTCATCACTTTTCGGGTCGGGCGCATGATCCTTCCGCGCCCAGGGGATCAGGTCCTTGATCTGCATGTGAGTTCTCCTTTCTTCTTCTGGGTGCGACATGTCGGGTTTACGAAGCCGTTACCGTGATCTTTTTGGGTTGGGCTTCCGCTGCGCGCGGCAACGTTAGGGTCAGCACACCGTTCGAGACCTGCGCGCCGATCTTGTCGGGGTCGAAGTCGTCGGACATGGTGAAGGCTCGCTCGAAATCGCCCTCGCCATATTCGGCATAGGCCAATTGCAGCTTCTCGGGCTGCGTGGCATGGACCTTACCTCGGATCGTCAACACGCGCTTTTCGAGCGTGATATCCACGTCTTCGGCGGCGACGCCCGGCATCTCGAGCATCAGCGTCACCCCGTCAGTCGTTTCGACGATGTCGGTCAGCGGCCTGTAGATACGACTGCCGGTGGTGGTTTCCGGTGTCTCGGCCGGGGTCTTATCGGCAGTATGTGTCACATCGTTGGTCATGGATCGGTCCTCCTCTTACGCAGCCTTGATCTCGATTTTCCGCGGCTTGTCCTCTTCGGGGCGGCCGATCACGATGCGCAGTACACCGTTGGTCATCCGCGCTTCGACCTTGTCCTCCGCGGCCACGAAGGGCAGCCGAACCGACCGTGCGAACTTGCCAAAGCCGCGTTCGTTGCGGTGCCAGCGGGCGCCTTCCGGCACGCCGGGCGCCTTGCGCTCGCCAGAGAGCGTCAGGACATTCTCCTTCACGGAAATGTCGATGTCGGCCGGGTCAACGCCAGGGAGTTCTGCAGTGATCGCGACTGCCTCGTCGCCCTGCCAGACGTTCACGGCGGGAAAAACGGGCTGGGTCGCGCGGCCAGGAGAGGTCCTCTCAAAATCGCGCAGCATCGAGCGCATCACCGCAAACGGATCGCTGCGACGTGTGTAGGTGGGATAGAGCATGTTTCGCCTCCGTCGTTTCAGTTGACGGCGTGGATTTGTCTCCACGCCACTGAACGCCCGCGGAGAACGGACATGCTTCAAGGTTCGCCATTTCGGCGGCGGTCTGGTGCGTTCGCGTCTGCCATGCGTTCCTCTCAGGCGAACGTCAGGCGGTCCGCTGAATCAGCCGAACCTGTCGCGTATCCGTGAAACCCCAACTGGGCGTTCCGCTGCGGATAAAGTGTTGCCTAATTGCAACTTCAAGACCCGGGCGCAAAAAATGTTCTCATCGATAGACGCCCCAAGGCCCGTAACGCGGCGTGGAAATGCGCACAGCCCGCGGTGCGTTCAGGGGAACGGACGGTGGGACCGGTCGGCAGGGTCCGGAAAGTGCGCGCAGCCGCCGGATTCGATCGGCGGTGGGCGGGTGCGTGCGCAGGAGCGAGGGTTCGGGGATGCGGCGACCGGGCAGGAACATCTCTTCCCAGACCCGCCCGACGCGGCGTTCCAGCTTGAGGAGGGCCGAAGCGAGGCCATCGGGATCGCCGGTCAGCTCGGCGCCGCCTCTGTCGGCATCGTATTCCCGGGCCCGCGACAGCGCGAGCTGAAGAAGGGCCATGATCGTGGGTGAAAAGATCAGGACAAGTGGTACCTGCCAGGGCACATAAGCCGCGCCGGCCAGGATGAGCGGCAGGTTCAGCAGCAGGATGAGTTGCCCAACCCAGGACGCGAGCGACACTGCGCGCGACATCGCGTCGGCCAGACCCATGATCCAGAGATCGCGGTTGGCGATGTGAGCGACCTCGTGCGCCAGAACCCCGGCCAGTTCGCGCTGGTTCATCAATCGAAGAAGACCATCGCTGACGCAGACGGCGCTTTCATCCGGAGAGCCCATAGCGAAGGCGTTCGGCATCTGGCTCGGTACATAGTAGAGTTCCGGTACACGCGGCAGCCCGGCGCGGCGTGCGAGTTCGGCCAGTATCGCCATGCCCTCTGGAAATTCCCGCCCGCTGAGCCTGCGTGCGCCGTAGGCGTTCAGCAAAAGGCGTTTCGGGATGCCGGGTGACAGCAGCAATCCCAGCAAGGATCCGATGACGATCGAAATCGCCAAGCCCTGTCCCGCAACCGCCGAAACGATTAACCAGGCGATAACCGCCATACCCGCCAAAAGCAGGATGGATTGGAGCAGGTTCAGGAATTGGTGGCGCGGCGTCGCAGTCATGATCGCAATAGATTTCACTCGCGGCTAACGGGAAGTGGCACGCCACGGGATGTAAGAATTTTGGGCATCATTGCCAGCTTCGATCTTCATGTCGGATCCCTCTTGAACTCGGCTCAAGCAATACCAATCTGGCCGGGTGTGATAAATCAGCAACATCTCTACGGGTTGGCGCCGAGGAGAGAAAGGGATGGAAAAGAGAACCGAATTTAACATCTGGTACTGGATCGTCGCATTTTTTGCGGTGATCTTTATTCAGGATCTGATCGCCAGCTACCGCAGCATCGCGCCGATCAGCTATAGCCAATTCGAACAGTATCTGGCCGACGGCGACATCGCTTCGGTTGCGGTCGGGTCCGATACGATCACCGGCACCTTCGAAACTCCCATCGACGGCCGCTCTGGCTTCGTCACCACGATCGTCGATCCCGCAATTCTTGAACGGCTGGACGACGCGGATGTCGAGATCACCGGCGTTCCACAAAACACCTGGATCGGGGCGCTTCTCTCCTGGGTGGTGCCTGCGGTGGTCTTCTTCGGTCTCTGGATGTTCGTCTTTCGCAAGTTCGCCGAGCGTCAGGGTTTTGGGGGTTTCCTGCAGGTCGGCAAGAGCAAGGCCAAGGTCTACATGGAGAAGGAAACCGGCGTCAGCTTTGCCGATGTGGCCGGGGTCGACGAGGCCAAGGCCGAGCTGGAGGAAGTGGTCGATTTCCTGAAGACGCCCGAGGAATACGGCAAGCTCGGCGCCCGGATCCCGAAAGGCATCCTGCTGGTCGGCCCGCCGGGTACCGGCAAGACGCTTCTGGCGCGGGCCGTGGCGGGCGAGGCGGGCGTGACCTTCTTCTCGATCTCGGGCTCGGAATTCGTCGAGATGTTCGTGGGCGTCGGTGCCGCAAGGGTGCGCGACCTGTTCGAGCAGGCCCGCAAGAACGCACCGGCGATCATCTTCATCGACGAGCTCGACGCGCTCGGCCGCGCCCGCTCCTCCGGTCAGATGGCCGGCGGGCATGACGAGCGCGAACAGACGCTGAACCAGCTTCTCACTGAGCTGGACGGGTTCGACCCGTCGTCGGGGATCGTGCTGCTGGCGGCCACCAACCGGCCGGAAATCCTCGACCCGGCGCTGCTCAGGGCCGGGCGCTTCGACCGGCAGGTGCTGGTGGACAAGCCCGACAAGAAGGGCCGCATCCAGATCCTCGAGGTACACATGAAGAAGGTGACGCTCGCACCGGACGTGGATGCCGATAAGGTCGCCGCGCTGACCCCGGGCTTTTCCGGAGCGGACCTGGCAAATCTGGTCAATGAGGCGGCGCTATTGGCAACCCGCCGAAAGGCCGATGCGGTGACCATGGAAGACTTCAACAACGCGGTAGAGCGTATCGTCGCCGGGTTGGAAAAGCGCAATCGTGTTCTGAACGCGCGCGAGCGGGAAATCGTGGCGCATCACGAAATGGGGCATGCGCTGGTCGCGATGGCGCTGCCGGGGGTCGATCCGGTGCACAAGGTCTCGATCATCCCGCGCGGGATCGGTGCGCTCGGCTATACGATCCAGCGCCCGACCGAAGACCGCTTCCTGATGACCCGCGAGGAACTGGAGAACAAGATCGCCGTTCTTCTGGGCGGGCGTGCGGCCGAGAAGGTCATATACGATCACCTTTCGACCGGTGCCGCCGACGACCTGGTGAAGGCAACCGACATCGCCAGGGCCATGGTCGCGCGCTACGGCATGGACCCCGATCTGGGCCATGTCAGCTATGACACCGAGCGGCCCGGCTTCCTTGGCACGGGGGATCAATCGCCCTGGCTCAACCGCCGCCACAGCGAGGCTGTGGCCGAGCGGATGGATACCGCTGTCAAGGCGATCATCGACGACATCTTCGCGCGTACGGTCGCGCTTCTCGACGCGAACCGGGCGCTGCTGGAGGAAACGTCCCGAGATCTGCTCGACCGCGAGACGCTGGACGAGCCGGACCTTCGGGCCATCGCAGAAAAGGTCCGCACTCAGGAGGTCGAGGCGGCCTGAACACGGAGATCCAGTCCGGACGTTCCGGCTGGGAGCATGACGGAGGTGAAAATGGCAAACGGCATCTGTGATATCTGCAAATCCCGACCTGCCAGCTTTCGTGCGCAGGTCTCTGTCAACGGTGAACGCAAGGTGATGGAGCTTTGCGACGAGGACTACCGCAGGATCGCCCGACGGCAGGGGCGTAGCGCATCGCCACTGGAATCGCTTTTCGGAGGGCGCTCGCTCTTGGATGAATTCTTTGGCGATGCCGGTGGCCTTTTCGATCGGCTTGCCGAAGATCAGGGGCAACCCGTCCCTATCCGACAGGCGGGGCGCACCGCGCGGCGTGGCGGCATCAATATCGCTGACCGGCTGAGCGAACAGGCCAACCGGCTTTTGCAGGAGGCGGGCCAGAAGGCGCATGAATTCGGCCGGACCGAGGTTGATACGGAACACCTTCTGCTGGCGCTGACCGGCTCGGATGTTGTCCGCACGGTGCTGGGGCAGGTCAAGATTGACGCCGACGATCTGCGCCGCCAGATCGAGAGCGAAGCGAAGAAGGGCGACGCAACGGGGGAGGACCGTGAGATCGGCGTCAGCCCGCGGGTGAAGGATGCGCTGAACCGCGCCTTCATCGCCTCGAACGAGCTGGGCCATTCCTATGTCGGCCCCGAACACCTTCTGATCGGTCTCGCCGAAGAGGGCGAGGGCGTGGCGTCGAGCATCTTGAACCGGCTGGGCCTGACGCCGCAGGCGTTACGCCAGCAGGTGACAAAGGTCGTCGGTCAGGGGGCCGAGGAAGGCCGCGTCGAAACCCCGTCGAGCACGCCTGATCTGGATGAATACAGCCGCGATTTGACCAAGCTGGCGCGCGAGGGCAGGCTCGACCCGGTGATCGGCCGGGCGCGTGAAATCGAGACGACGATCGAGGTTCTGGCGCGGCGCAAGAAGAACAACCCGGTGCTGATCGGCGAACCGGGTGTCGGCAAGACCGCGATCATCGAGGGGCTGGCGCAGCGCATCGTCGCGGGCGAGGTGCCCGAGGCGCTGCGCGACAAACGGCTGGTCGAACTCAACATCAACTCGATGGTGGCCGGATCGAAATATCGCGGTGAGTTCGAGGAGCGGGTCCAGAAGATCCTCAAGGAGATCGAGGCCAACAAGGCCGACATGATCCTGTTCATCGACGAGATCCACACCATCGTCGGAGCCGGACAGGGCGGCGGCGAAGGCGGGCTCGACATCGCCAATACGTTCAAGCCGGCGCTGGCCCGCGGCGAGCTGAACCTGATCGGCGCGACCACCCTGAACGAGTACCAGAAATACATTGAGAAGGACGCCGCGCTGGAGCGCCGCTTCCAGCCGGTCTATGTCGATGAGCCGACGGTGGCGCAGACGATCATGATCCTGCGCGGCCTGCGCGACACGCTGGAAAGCCACCACAAGGTGACGATCACCGACGAGGCCATCGTCGCGGCGGCCGAGCTTTCCGACCGCTACGTCACTGGCCGCTTCATGCCCGATAAGGCCATCGACCTGATCGACCAGGCTGCCGCGCGCGTGAAGATCAGCGCTACCGCGCGTCCCGTCGATGTCCAGGAGCTCGAGGCTGAGGTCGCCCAGATCCGGCGCGAGCAGGACTACGCTGCGGGGAGGAAGCAGTTCGACCGTGCTGCTGAGCTCAAGAAAGAGCTTGAAGCCAAACAGGTCGAGCTTGACGAGTTGATGGAAACCTGGAAGCGCGACCGGGCCTCTGCGACGGCTGAAGTGCGCGCCGACCACGTGGCGCAGATCGTCTCGAAACTGACCGGCGTGCCGGTGAGCGAGCTGACGACAGAAGAGCGCGAAAAGCTGCTGAAACTCGAGGACAAGTTGCATGAGCGGGTAATCGGCCAGGAAGAGGCGATTCATGCCGTTGCCGATGCCGTGCGACTGGCGCGCGCCGGGCTGCGCGAGGGCTCCGGCCCGACCGCGACCTTCCTGTTCCTCGGCCCGACCGGCGTCGGCAAGACCGAGCTGGCCAAGACTCTGGCGGAGACGATCTTCGGTGATCAGGATGCGATGATCCGCATCGACATGTCCGAATATGGCGAACGTCACGCGGTCGCGCGGCTGGTTGGCGCCCCGCCGGGCTATGTCGGTTACGACGAGGGCGGCCAGTTAACGGAACGGGTCCGGCGCCGGCCCTATTCTGTCGTGCTGCTCGACGAGATCGAGAAGGCGCATGCGGATGTCTATAACATCCTGCTGCAGGTCTTCGACGATGGCCGCCTGACCGACGGCAAAGGCCGCGTGGTGGATTTCACCAACACCATCATTATCGCCACGTCGAACCTCGGCTCCGATATCATCCAGCGCAACCTTCGCAAGCGCGGAACCAAGGAGTTCGACGAGGCAGGGCAGAAGGCCGAACTGATGGACGTGTTGCGTGCCCATTTCCGGCCCGAGTTCATCAACCGGATCGACGAAATCATCGTCTTCCATTCTCTGAATCAGTCGGAAATCCGGCAGATCGTCGAGCTGCAGCTGGCCCGTGTCGCCCGGACGGCGCTGACCCAGGGGGTCGAGCTCGACTACGACGAAAGCGTTGCGGAGCATTTCGGAGCGGTGGGTTTCCGGCCAGAGTTCGGCGCCCGCGAGTTGCGACGGCTAATCCGGTCGGAACTGGAGACTGAGCTCGCCCGCGAGATGCTTTCCGGTCGGATCGAGGACGGCGACAAGGTGCGCGTCGCCTGGACCGCGGATGATCAGAAGATCACGTTCCAAAAGCTGGAGAGCGCAGAAGAAACCGAGGCCCTCGGCGAGCCCGGCAATGGCGATAGCGAAGAGGCCGAGCCTGCCGCCGAATGACGGCCCGTGCACCGGCGACGGTAACGCCGCCGGTGCCGCAATCCGAAGAGAGGTAAATCATGATGAAAGGACACAACCGCCCACCGTTTCGACCGAAGATCCCCGGAACTGACCTGGCATCTCCAGACCTGCCGACAGCGTTGATCTACAGGCCAGCTCGCTCGTCCCACACCTCCGCTCCAATCAGGCGGCAGCATTGGATACTCGAGTTTGAGCCGGCCCGGGCGCCGGCCATCGAGCCTCTTATGGGCTGGACCGCAACCGAAGATCCCTATCGTCCGATCCGCCTGACATTCCCTGATCTCGACAGCGCCATCGCCTTCGCGGAACGAAACGACTGGCAGTATATCGTGCGCCACGAGCCGGACAAACGTCGATCCGTGCCACCGCGCCGCTTCTGGTGGGAAACAGTGCCAACCAGCAAGGGAGCCGATGCTCCTGGCGCCCACCGCATCGAGACCGGCCACCGACCGAGTTCCCGGCAACGGCTTCACCGAGGCATCGACGCGGCCAGCGTTCGTGATCTCTCAGCGGAACTCGCGACGGCTGCAGACCCGGTCTGTGAAGCGAGTGCTGAGTCCTTCCCCGCGTCCGACCCACCGGCGTGGATCGGGGCGACTGTCTATGGAAGCGGGCGACGTTGATGCACGCCGACCAGGGGCTGTTGGAGGCCGCCGCGTTGCTCGCCATGATGGCTTTTTGCCATGTCGCGATCTGCGCACGGCTTGGCATCCCCGCACTGGTCGGTTTCCTGCTGTCCGGCATTGTGATCGGGCCGTCCGGTCTGGGGCTCATCGCCGAGGGTGCCACACTGACGCTTATCGGTGAGGTCGGGGTGATCCTGCTTCTCTTTGCGCTTGGTCTGGAATTCTCCCTCGACAAGCTCGTGTCGCTCCGTCGGCTGATCTTCGGACTCGGTCTGGCACAGGTACTCGTAACCGGAGGGTTGGTCACCGTCGGGCTGCTCGTCTTTACCGAGATCGCGCCGGCGGCGGCGGTCCTGATCGCTGGCGCGGTCGCGATGTCGTCGACCGCGCTTTGCCTCAAGGTCCTGGCGGGCGGCGATGCGCTCGGAACGCCTCAGGGACGGGTCGCGATCGCTGTTCTGCTGTTTCAGGATCTGGCGGCCGTCGGCTTTCTGGCGTTTCACGATGTCATCGCTGCGGCAGGAGTCGTGGAAAGCGCGCACGACGTCCTGAAGATGGTCGGGGGCATGGGCATGCTCGTCGCGGCGCTCTTCATCGCCCGGTCAACGCTTCAGCGGCTTGCCGGATGGGTCGCAACCCAGGGCGAGGCTGAACTCGCACAGCTCCTGGCCCTGACCGTTGCCTTGCTCGCGGCCATTATTGCGCAGGCTGCGGGTCTTTCGCCGGCGCTCGGTGCATTCGCTGCCGGCATGATGATCGCTGAGGGCGACGCCCGCCAGTTCGTTGAACGGGAAATCAGGCCGTTCCGGGATTTGTTCGTCGGGGTGTTCTTCATCGGTATCGGAGCTCAACTCCATATAGATGCGGTTTGGTCGACATGGCCAAGGGTGTTGGCATGGCTTTTTGTGCTCATGGTGGTGAAACTCGCGCTTGTTGTTGCCCTGACCCGCATGTTCGGAGAACAGCTCGAGACTGCGCTTCGCGCCGGCGCAATCCTGGCCCATGGCGGCGAATTCAGCTTGATGCTCATCTCTGTCACGACTGCCTCCGGCCTGTTGCAAGCCAAGATCGCCGATCCTCTGTTCCTCGCGTTGGGGCTGAGCATGCTGATTGGAGCGGTTGTGGTTCGTCGCGCAGCGTGAATGCGACCAACGCACACTCAGCACCTGCCTGCTTCGCGTCATATTTTTTGCGCGCCGGAGGGGGTTGAAACTCCAAAGTCGATTTCTAACTGAACTTTTCGCAGGGGTTCCCTGCTATCTGACATCGCTGTTTTGCGCAGGAGGTTTTGCCGGGCAAGGCCATCTCGCGTTCCGGAACCATGGTCCGGCGGATGGCAGTGATCTTGTATCACGACTGTCCGAATTCGAGATGCCAAATCCGGCGGTCATGCCCAGGCGGGGTGATCGTAGACGACCTTCTCGCATCCATTGTTGAGGCTTCGCTCAGAAGAGGAGGTTTTGCCGATGAAGATCGCACAGATCGCACCGCTGGAAGAAAGTTGCCCGCCGCGTCTCTATGGGGGAACAGAAAGGATCGTCTCCTATCTCACCGAAGAACTGGTCAGGCAGGGCCATGAAGTCACGCTGTTCGCCAGCGGCGACAGCCGGACCAAGGCCCACCTGGTCCCGTGCAGCAAGGAAGCGCTCCGGCTCGATCCGAACGTGAAGAACTCGCTGCCTTGGCATGTCGCCATGCTGGAGGAAGTCCGCTTGCGGGCCGATGAATTCGACGTGCTGCATTTTCACATCGACTTCCTGCACTATCCCATGGCGCGCGCATTCGCCGATCGCATGGTGACGACCATGCACGGCCGGCTCGACGGGCCTGATCTTCGCCCCTTCTATGCGACCTTCCCGAACTATCCGCTCGTTTCGATCTCGGACGACCAGCGCCGTCCGCTGCCCTTCGTGAACTGGGCAGGAACAGTTTATCACGGTCTTCCCAAGACTCTGCTGCCCTTCACCGAACGCCCGAACGGAGACTATCTTGCTTTCCTCGGACGGATTTCGCCGGAGAAACGCCCGGACCGCGCCATCGAAATTGCGGCGCGGGCGGAGATGCCACTGAAAATCGCCGCCAAGATAGGCGATGCGGATCGCAAGTATTGGGAAGAGATCATCGCGCCGATGGTCGACGCCCACGACAATGTCGAGTTCATCGGAGAGATCAACGAGAAGCAAAAGGCCGAATTCCTCGGGAACGCGCGGGCGCTGCTCTTCCCGGTCGACTGGCCCGAACCTTTCGGCTTAGTGATGATCGAGGCCATGGCCTGCGGCACGCCTGTAATCGCATGGGCGAATGGCTCAGTGCCTGAGATCGTGGAGCCAGGGCTGACCGGCTATGTCGTGCACTCGCTGGAGGACGCTGTCACGGCCGTCAGCAAGTTGGACCGTATCAGCAGAGGAATCGTGCGCGAGACGTTCGAAGAACGCTTCACCGCGGATCGCATGGCGCGCGACTATGTCGAAATCTATCGCGGGCTGCCGGGCGTCGAGGCTGTTTCGATGCCGCTCCCGCATATGCTCGGCGGCCATGGGGCCCATGTCCTGCATGCAGCGGAATGAGTGCGAAGGAGAGTAGGATGACCGAGGCGCTGCAACAAACGGGCTTGCGTGCGTCGCAACTGGTCGCGCCGCCGGCGCAATTCTTCATCCCGGCGGCAGCCTCCTTGCAGGAGCGGCGGCCACGAACCCTGAAGCACGGCGATACCTTCGCCGTGTTCGATCACAATGGCGATGTGCTTTCGGGGCCGGGTAGCCCCGAGGGCCTGTTCCATCGCGACACCAGGTATCTCTCGCATTACTATCTGACCATCGGGGGAGAGCGGCCCATGCTGCTCTCGTCCACATTGCGCGACGATAACGCCACGCTGACCTGCGATCTGACGAATCCCGATCTTTATGACGAAACCGGTCGCTGTCTGATTGCGCATGATCGCATCCACATGCGCCGGACGCGGTTTCTCTGGCAGGGCACGTGTTATGAGCGGCTGGCGGTACGCAATTTCGACGAGGCCCCACATGAGATTACCTTGGAAATCGCCTTTGAGGCCGATTTTGCGGATATTTTTGAGGTCCGTGGCCGGGTGCGGGCCCGCCGGGGAACGTCGCTCTTGCCGGAGGTGGATGGCTCGCACGTGCTCTTGTCGTACCGGGGGCTCGACCACAATCCACGTAGCACCGCTCTGCGTTTTGATCCTGCGCCTGCGCAGCTTGAGCCGGGGAAAGCCGTCTATCGTCTGAGCCTCGCCCCCGGCGAAACGCGTTCGCTCTTTATCGAGATCGGCTGCGACGTGAATGGGGCCGAGGATCCTCCGTCGCGCCTGTTTTTCCGCTCGTTGCGGGACGCGCGGCGCGCACTCAGACGTTCTTCTTCCCGCGCAGCCACGGTGCAAAGCTCCAACGAGATATTCAACGAGACCATGCGCCGTTCGGTCTCGGACCTCTACATGCTCATGACCGATACGGAGGAGGGGCCCTATCCCTATGCAGGCGTGCCCTGGTTCAGCACCGTGTTTGGGCGCGATGCACTGATCACCGCCTGGGAAATGCTCTGGCTCGACCCCGCGGTCGCGCGGGGCGTTCTGCTGCATCTTGCGGCCAACCAGGCGACGGAATTCGATCCGGCCACCGATGCCGAGCCGGGCAAGATCCTTCATGAGGTGCGTTATGGCGAAATGGCGGAAACCGGCGAAGTTCCGTTCCGGCGCTATTACGGCAGCGTGGATTCGACACCGCTGTTCGTGATGCTCGCCGGGGCGTATTTCGAACGCACCGGCAATCGGGTGGTGCTGGAAACACTCTGGCCGCATGTCCGTGCGGCGCTCGACTGGATCGAGACCTATGGCGATCGGGACGGCGACGGTTTCGTGGAATACGGGAGGCGCAGCGACAAGGGGCTCGCCAACCAGGGGTGGAAGGACAGTCATGATGCGGTGTTTCACGCCGATGGGACGCTGGCCAAGGGGCCGATCGCGCTATGCGAGGTACAGGGCTACGTCTATGCTGCCCGGCTGGCTGCGTCCGAGATCGCACGGGAACTCGGTCATGACGGGGTCGCGCAGGAGCAGGCGCAAAAGGCCACGGAACTCAAGTCCCGTTTTGACGCGGCGTTCTGGGACGATGAACTTGGGACCTATGTGCTCGCCCTCGATGGTGACAAACGGCCCTGCCGAGTACGCAGTTCGAACGCGGGCCATCTGCTCTGGACGGGAATCGTCCCGGAGGAGCGCGCCGAAACGGTCGTTCGAGCCCTGATGGGGCCGTCGTCTTTCTGCGGATGGGGAGTGCGGACCATTGCCGCGGGTCAGGCACGGTACAATCCGATGAGCTATCACAACGGCTCGGTCTGGCCGCATGACAATGCGCTGATCGGGGCGGGGCTGGCGCGCTACGGGTTCCGTGAACAGGCCGCGCGTATATTCGAGGGCATCTTCTCCGCCGCCACCTATATCGATCTGAGACGGTTGCCGGAGTTGTTCTGCGGCCTCCCGCGCCGCGAGACGCAAGGTCCCACCTTCTACCCAGTGGCCTGTACGCCGCAGGCCTGGGCGGCTGGAGCGCCGCTGTTGCTGCTTCAGGCCTGTCTCGGGCTGCGCTTCGACGCCGAGGCGCGGCAGGTGATCTTCGAGCAACCGATCCTCCCGGAGTTTCTGGGAGAGGTGGTCCTGCGCAATCTGCGCCTTGATGGTGGAACTGTCGATGTGACTCTGCGCCGGTCCGGCACCCACGTGGTTGCCGATGTTCTGCGTCGCGACGGACCGGTTCGGGTGATTGTGACCACCTGAAGGGACGGGCTGGCGCCATCGTCTGCGCCAGCCCGATTTCTGCTACTGCAGATCATCTTCTTCCTGATCGGCTTCGAGCAATTCGACCAGCCGGGCGATCCGGCCCGATGGGAACGGGCTATGGGCATCGACCTGCGCCTCGTCCGCCTCGACCCAGGCCTTGGCACGGGTCAGTTCGGAGGCATCCGCGCCGGTGCGCAGAATATCAGACAGAAGCGTGGGGTCCGTGCCGGGACCCAGGATACTTTTCACGTCGTTTTCGGTCATGATCTCCTCCTTTCGAATGCTACAAGGAAGCAAGAGAAATATAGGAGAGCTGTTCGTAGAAAAAAGTTTTCGAGCATCCTCTTGAAACCGTAAGGTGCTGTTCCAAATCACTTTATGCAGATCGCCCAGATGGGGATCGGCCATGAAGCGGGACATCGCTCCTGCGGTGCTCCCGATGTCTGTACCCATGTTGCTCAAAGGAGGATATGGCTATGGCAACGACACTTGATTTTGCACCTCTGTTCCGTTCGAGCGTTGGCTTCGACCGTATGCTCGACGCGCTCGAGACAGCCCGTCGAGTGGAGACGCTCGACAACTGGCCGCCTTATGACATCGTCAAGACCGGCGAGGACGACTATCGCATCGACATGGCGGTGGCGGGCTTTGCCGAAGACGATCTGATCCTGACCCAGGACAAGAACATGCTGATCGTGTCGGGCCGCAAGGAGACGCCCGAAGGTGATGGCGGTGCCAGCTATCTCTATCGTGGCATCGCCGGCCGGTCGTTTGAACGTCGGTTCGAACTGGCCGATCACGTCCGGGTCGAAGGGGCCACGCTGTCGAACGGCCTCCTGACCGTCCAGCTCAAGCGCGAGGTCCCCGAGGAACTCAAACCGCGTCGGATCGAGATCGCGTCTCCCGAGGCGACCGAAGGTCTTGAGACCAGGCAGCTCGAGACAGCTCCAGAGCCGGAACCTGTCGCGGCCTGAACCAGCTTGGACCCAGAACGGGACGTTCCGGCCGCTCGGGTCGCGGCCGGACGCCCTTCCTGCAATCTGGAGGCTAAGAGATGAACGTGATCAGCGGAGATTTCACAGCACAATCACATGTCTCGCCGATCCCGGCCCAGGCCGGTTCGCGACCAGACTGGGACTCTGCTCTGCCGGACGATGCGGTTGCCCGGATCTGGAAACCGTCGAAATCGGCGATGACCTCAGGGCGAGCGCGTACGAAGGCATGGAAGATGAGCTTTCCGCGCCGGACCGGTCCTTGGCTCGAGCCTTTGATGGGCTGGACGGGTGGGGACGACACGATCCAGCAGATCGACTTGAGCTTTCCGACGCTGGACGCCGCTATTCGCCATGCAAAGCGTCTGGGGGTGGCTTACGAGGTGCATCTGCCGGCAGGCGAAGCCGCGCGCAGTGCCGCCCGGGCATGGGACAGGCAGGCCGGGCTGTGGTCCGATGCCACGCTCTCTCGGCTCGGACTGTCGGAGATGCGGCAAACCTATCGTGACGCGATGGCCGGCGCAAAAGGGCGCGGCGATCCGAAAGGCGGCGATGATGGGCGTTCTCCCATCGAAGTTGCTTTGGACGCCAGTCTGTCGTTGGAGGCTCGCCGTTCTATCCTGATGAACTGGGCCTATACGGAGTATCTTCAGGATCTGGCCAGCACCGAAGGCATGCCGGAAAACCAGCGTGAATCGCAGCTTGCCGAGGTTGAACGAGCGCTGTTGGCGCTTGAAGCGGCGGTGGCCGCCGACGGCATGTATCCGCCTGTCGAGGCAGGGAGGGCGGCATGAATCCCTTCGTTGCAATCGATGCCCAGCAGGCGGTGCCTGATCGTTTCGCTCTGGTCCTCGCCGCGAGCGCCCGCAGCCGGGCGCTGAAGGCCGGGGCAGAACCTCGGGTCGAACCTAAACGGCAAGCCACCGAAGAGCTTGCCTTGGAAGAGATCGCGACCGGTGCGATTTCGCAGAAGGAACTGCTTCCCTTCCTGCCTGCGCCGGCGCCCAAGCGGCTGGCTCGGCCGCAGTGAATCCCTGGTGGAGAGAAAGGAGGTAACACCATGAGCAAGACCTGGACCACCAACTATGACAAGCTTGGCGACGGCATCAGCCTTCTTGCGGGCCTGGCCCTCGCTGGGTTGTCTTTCGCCGTCACGATGACCGACATCGCCTTCTGGAGCGCCCTGCTGACAGGCGGCCTGATCGCGGTGCTTGCCGCAATTGCGCTTTGGCGGCCGCATGAAGGGCTCGACTGGGCGCGTATGGTTGCGGGTGTCTGGGCTGCGATCAGCCCATGGGCTCTCGTAGCCGGCTTCACGCTCGGTATCGCACTCGCCCATGTGGCTCTCGGCGCGCTCGCGCTGGCCTTTCCCGCCTGGCGGCGCTGGAAGAACGACGGCGGTAGCTCGGCACTAACCGCCTAGTCCGGTTGCCGGCCCCAAGAGCGGGCCGGCAATACCCATTATTCGCCACAAGAAGTCTTGCGGAAGCTAGTTTTTGTCGGATGGTAGGAAGCTTCATCCGTCGTGAGGCGATCCCGCGGAGGGGATCGCAGCTTGCCGGCCCGAGATGCCACCGTGACCGCTGCAGTTTCGCGCGGACAGCCAAAGCGACATGCCCCGGCGCAGATATGTGCGGCGTTTATGAGCCGACGGCGCGCCGAATTGGTGATCGCACGACCACGCGCCACAAACGGTCATTCGAATGCCTGTGAGACGCCATGAAGATTATGGTATGCCTGTCCCACGATGGTAGCGAATGCGCCAGGGCGGGCTACCATGAGGCGCAACAGATACTCAGCGGTTTCCGAAACGGGCTTTGGCCTCGTCTGTCACCGGCATGTAGAGGCTGACCAGGTTTCCTTCCGGATCGCGCAGTTGGAAGGTCTGATTGCCCCAGGGCAACAGCTTTGGCGAGTGGACAACCTCAGTAAGCCCTTTCAGCCGTTCGAACTCCGCCTCCAGGTCGGCCACCTGCAGCTCGATGATCGCGGTGCGGTTGGCACCCGGCTCGGCCGACCCTGCCTGGAAAAGCGCGACGGTTTCAACGCTGCCAATCGCCAGGGTCGCGGATGGCGTCACGATCTCGGCAAAGACCGGGGCCAGCCAGTCGGCCTTCAGGCCGGTAAGCGTTTCGTAAAAGGCGACAAGGCCATTGATGTCGCGCGCGATAAGGCGAAGAGAGGCGAATTTCATACGGGTCTCCTGTTTGCCCGATCCGTGATCGGGGAAGACGCCTTGTAGAGGGGGCCTGCTGCCAGCATTGTGGCAACAGGAAACCAGGATGCGCAGCGCCGACCGCCTTTTTCAGATCATTCAGATCCTGCGCCGCAGCTCGCGGCCGGTGACGGCTGCGGCCATCGCGGGCGAGATCGAGGTGTCACGGCGCACGGTCTATCGGGATATTGCCGAGCTGATCGGCCAGAGGGTCCCGATCCAGGGCGAGGCGGGTCTGGGTTATGTGTTGGCGGACGACTACGAGATGCCGCCTCTGGCGCTGACACCGGAAGAGGCCGAGGCGCTCGCCCTTGGCGCGCAATGGGTCGCGCAGCATCCGGACCCGGCGCTTGCCCGGCTGGCGCAGGATGCCTTGTCGAAGATCCGCTTCGCCGTGCCCGAAGGCAGCCGTTTCGTGCTGGAGCAGCCGACGCTGGGCCTCCGTCCGGTCGACGCGGCGCCGGATGAAAGGCCGGATACGACGCTGGTACGCGATGCGCTTCGGCGGGGGCGCGTGCTTTCCTTCACCTACCGTTCACTTGAAGGCGCGGTGAGCCGGCGCAACGTCTGGCCCATCCTGCTGGGTTATGACGATACGCATTGCCTGCTGATCGCCTGGTGCGAGCAACGCGACGCGATCCGGCATTTCCGGCCCGAGCGCATGTCCGAGATCACGGTGCTGGAGCGAAAGCCGCCGCGGCGTCGCCATGACCTGCTTCGGATATGGCAGGAGACCAGACAAGGCGCACTTGCCGATCTGGCGGCCAGACGACCCGGCGGAACAGAGTGAGACGGGCGGCGACCCGCTCCGGCACATGGTGCCTAGATCGTCGATGTATCCAAGGTTGATACCTGCGCGCACGTCATGGCTGGCGGCTAGCGGTCGGCTTGATCGTAGTTTCGCCTGGATTCCTCGATGCGTGGCAGATTATCCCATATCCAGGCGTTGACCCTTTCCATGGCCCGCAACAATTCCGTGCCCATATCGGTCAATTCATATTCCACGCGGGGCGGCACTTCCGGAAAGTAATGCCGGATCACCAGACCGTCCCGTTCGAGATTGCGCAGGGTCAGCGTCAGCATACGCTGGGTGATCCCGTCGATCCCGGATTTGAGCGCCGAGAACCGAAGCCTTCGTCCGCTGGCGCGCGACAGATGCCAGATCACTTGAGCGGTCCATTTGTCGCCCAGCTTCGCGCAAATCCCATTGGACGGGTACGGTTCAAACGAACGCTCATCGTCTGCCTGGTTCCAGTTTTTGCTGACCATCATCTTCTCCAAAACTTACATCTTTGTGCCTGAGGCTCAGAACCCACATTCTCCAAGTAAGTCGCTGATTTCGCTGTCGTAATCGTGATATTTCGCATATAAATCATGGCGTTGACGGCTGCGAGGGGCGCGTTTCATGGATCACCTGGAGGGTGCGGGCTTGGCGCGGGGAGATCGGGTTGATTTCGACCGCCGTGTGCGTCTGGAGTTCCGTGGTGCGCAGATCAGTTCAGACGGTGGCCTGCTGGTGATGCGCGAGCTTGATGACGTGCTCGGCCTGTCCAATCTGGCGTCGGAGGCGCTGCGAGACAGCCGCA
>NZ_LLWQ01000206.1 GCF_001447385.1 Paracoccus sp. MKU1
CGGSGCTATCGAAGCTGCCAGCATCGCCTCTGGTGCGACCMCAGCAGACAAGTTGTCCGCCAATGCGGTGACTGCCGACAAAATCCAAGCCAACGCTGTGACCACGGCCAAGATCGCGACGAATGCTGTCACGGCCAACGAAATCGCAGGCGCGACCATCATCGCCGAAAACATCCCGGCCAACGCCGTCACCACCCCGAAAATCGCGGCGGGCGAGCGCGAAACGGCCAAGGTGGGCGCCGGGTCTGTAGTCGCCGACCCTGTCGCCGCAGGCGCGGTGACCGCCGACAAAGTGTCGGCCAACGCCGTCACCGCAGACAAGATCGCGGCGAATGCGGTGACCACCCAGAAGATCGCGACAAACGCCGTAACGGCAAACGAAATCGCCGCTGAAACTATCGTTACGGCTAATACCGCGCCGAACGCTGTCACGACTGCCAAGAACGCGGCGGGTTCTGTGACGGCCAATGAAAACGCCTACGGGGCGATCACCGGCGATAAGGTCCCAGCCAATGCCATCACGGCTGGAAAGATCGCCGCTGGGGCCATCACTTCTACCGAAATCGCGGCCAACGCCATCACGGCAGACAAGGTGCTGATCGGCAATACCGCGAACCTTCTGGCCGAACCCGACTTCAATGCAGGTGGCGCGGGTTGGACTGGTGTCCCCAGCGCCAACTTCAACATCGTCAGCGGGATAGGCCCGCAAGGCAGCAGGAGCAACGTGATGCGGGCCACCCCAACAGCGGCGGACGTCAGCGTCAACAACSGGGATTGGCGCGTCACTACGCAGACGCTTCGCCAAGTCGTTCCGGGGTCGGCATTCCGATACACGATGACGGTTCGCCTTGTGAGCGGGAATTCTGGCTCGATACGCATCAACCCAGTTGAGTGCGTGACCCCGGATGGATCGAACCACTGGATCAATCCGGGTATCGCCGACGCCGCGACCATGACGCCCGGAGAATGGGTCACCCTGACCGGAGAGAGGGCATTGCCGTTTGCCCGGGGCTTCATGGGCCTGCGTGTCCAATGCTCCAACGCGGTCGGGACAGTTTTCGAGGTTGCCGACGTCTCCATGCAAATGATGGGGACGGGGGAATTGATTGTTGACGGGGCCATCACCTCGCTCAAGATCGCCACCGGCGCGGTTACCGCAGACGCTGTTGCGGCCAATGCGATCACCGCTGACAAGGTTGCGGCCAACGCCATCACGGCAGCCGCCATTTCGTCGGGCGCTGTCACCGCTGCCAAGGTCGCGGCTGGTGCCATCAAAACGGCCAACTTGGCCGCCGGGGCTGTGAACGCCGACAAGCTGGCAGCCAACGCCGTCACCGCAGACAAGATCGTATCCAATGCGGTGACCACCGCAAAGATCGCGGCGGGCGCTGTCACGGCGAACGAAGTCGCGGCCAATGCGATCACCGCCGTCAAGATCGCGGCGGGCGCAGTCGAGACTGCCAAACTGGCCGCCGGGTCGGTTGTGGCAGACAAGCTGGCTGCGGGCGCGGTCACGGCTGATAAAGTTGCTGCAAACGCCATCACCGCCGACAAGCTGGCGGCGAATTCGGTTGTCGCTGGAAAGATCGCTGCCGGGGCTGTCACCGCCACCGAGATTGCGGCGGGCGCGATTACGACCTCGAAACTCGCCATCGGCGACTTCACCAACCTGATCACCAACAGCGATCTGACCAATGACCTCGGAGCCACCGGATCGAGTGACGGCTTCACGCTGAACAACGCCACGATCTACGGCTCCCCCTCGAACCAAGAGGGGAAATGGGCAATCCGGTTCGAGGCTGTGGAAGGGGGCGCGTGGGCGCGTTGGAACCAGCGCATCCCGGTCAAAGAGGGAGACAAGTTCTACCTCTCCGGCATTTTCCGGGCCTCCACCACCACGCCCTACACGACTAACCGCATTTCGGTTAACCAATACGATGCAGACGGTGCATACACGTCCGTCTCTCATGTGGCGGTAGAGACCTTCCAGACTACCTCTCCGCAGCACATGTCTGGCGTCTACACCGTTGGCCCTGGGGTGGCTTACATCCAGCCGATCTTCTTCAGGGTTTGGAACGCTTCCCAAAGCGGCCAGACGTTCCTGACGAAGCCGACCATGCGGCACATGGCGAGCGGAAGCCTGATCGTTGACGGGGCCATCACCTCGGAAAAAATCGCTGCCAATGCGGTGACCGCTAATCAAATCGCGGCGGGGACCATAACCGCCGCCGAACTCGCGTCCGGCTCCATCACCACGGCAAAGCTGGCTGCCGGGGCGGTGACGGCCACCTCTATCGCCACGGGTGCGGTTGTCGCTGACAAGATTGGGGCGAACGCCGTCGTATCGGACAAAATCCAAGCCAACGCTGTGACCACGGCCAAGATCGCCGCCAACGCGGTGACCGCCAATGAGGTAGCCGCGAATGCGATCACCACGGCGAAGATCATGGCCGGTGCGGTGACGGTTAACGAACTGGCAGCCAACTCGGTCACCGCCGCGAAAATCGTCTCGGGCGCGGTGACCGCCGACGCACTGGCGGCCAACTCCGTGACCTCCGACAAGATCGTGTCGAATTCGGTGACTACCGCGAAGATCGCGGCTGGGGCCGTTACCGCCACGGAAATCGCGGCGAACGCCATCGCCGCACGCCACCTCATGGTCGGGGACTTCACGAACCTCGTTCCCAACGCGGACCTATCCGACCAAGCGTCGTGGACTATTCCGTCCCCGTGGGTTTTGGGCGTCTCTGGTTCGGCCTATAAAGGGTCGCATTGGACCAGTCTCGACGTTGCCGCCGGGGAGACTGGGAACTCGCCTGTCGTCGTATCGCAGGAATTCTCGGTTGATACCGGGGTGGAATACTTCACATCTATCCAAGCCCGCAGCAACGGCGCGTCGGAAACGATCAATTTCGTATGCAACATCCAGTGGCTGAAAACCGACGGCACCTCGATCTCCTACTCCTCCATCAGAAACCCAGCGACAGAAGGGCCGATCACCCATACGGCAACCACCTACTCGGCGTCCCTTGTTGCACCGTCCGAAGCCACCCGCGCGCGGTTCCGCTGGTATGTCGCCCGCACCAACTCGGTTGGTAAAGCTCTTGTAGGATCGCCCGAAGTCCGGCGGAAAAACGACGGTAAGCTGATCGTTGACGGGGCCATCGTCTCGGAAAAAATCGCTGCCAATGCGGTGACGACGGCCAAGATCGCCGCCGGATCGGTGACTGCAAACGAACTGGCTGCCAACTCGGTGGTCGCGGGAAAAGTTGCGGCTGGCGCGATCAGCACCGACAAGCTGGCCGCCAACGCGGTGAACGCCTCGAAGATCGCGGCGAACTCGATCACCTCGACCCAGCTTGCGACGAACTCGGTCACCGCAGACGCCATCGCTGCTGGCGCTGTTCAGGCGGCGGCGATTGCCGCCGGGGCGGTGGTGGCTGACAAGATCGGGGCAGGGGCCATCACCACGGCGAAGCTGGCCGCCAATGCGGTCACGGCAGACAAGATCAACGTGTCGAGTCTGTCTGCCATATCGGCGACCATAGGCTTCTTCCAGACCGCGACTAGCGGCGCACGGCTGGTCATCGCGGATGACAGGATCAGGGTCTTCGATGCTACAGGAACGCTGCGCGTGAAGATCGGGAACTTGGCATGAAGTGTGCAACGGGTTGCAAGACATTAACACTTGTAGCTGTCAATGCTGGCGTGGTATCTTGCCAAAACTGTCCACATGGGGGATGCCATGTCCAGCAGCGACGAATTCCGGGACCATCCGGACGCCATCATCGAACTGACCCGCCGCGACCTCGAAGACATCATCGAAGGGGCCGCTCGGCGTGGTGCAGAGCAAGCCCTGAAAGAGGTCGGACTTGATACCACCTCGGCAGGTGACGACGTGCGCGAACTACGCTCGCTGCTGAACGCCTTCCGGTCGGTCAAGTCCACGGCGCTCGATACCGTCGTCAAGAGCCTGACCATGACCTTCCTGTTGATCCTCGGCATCGGCGTGTCCGCCAAGCTGGGTCTCTTCGGCGGCCTGCCGAAACCCTAGTGCAACCCGTTGCAAAGGAGGAGCCTATGGCCGTTCCGCGTCGTCTGCCGCCAAAAGTCGTCGCCACCCCGGTCGAGGGGGTTTCCATCCTCGCGCTGATCGGGCCGAAGCAGGTCGGCAAGACCACCGTCGCCAGTCACCTGCAAACCGAATACGGCTTCCACCGCGTCCGGTTTGCAGACCCCCTGAAGGACATGGCGGAATGCCTCGGCCTGACCCGAGAGCATCTGGACGGCTGCCGAAAAGAGGAGCCGATGGAAGCCCTCTGCGGCAAGACCCCGCGCCACGTCATGCAGACGTTGGGAACAGAATGGCGGAACATGATCGGCAAGAATCTCTGGGCCAACATCCTCGTGTCACGGCTTGCCGTCCTTCCAGAAGAGCGCCGATTTGTCGTCGTGGATGACATGCGGTTCCCGCATGAGCTTCAGGCGCTGAACGAAGCCTTCCCCGGGCGGGTGCGCGTCATCCGGATCACCAACGGTCAGAAAGGGCGCGCGGTGGTGGCGCAATGGCTGTGCCGCAGGCGCTGGGGTCGATTGGTGGTCCGTCTGCTGGGCATCGACATGCACGAAAGCGAAGCGTGGTGGCCGGTGCTGCCTGCCGACGCGGAGATCGAGAACACCGGCACTCTCGATCAGCTTAGAGACAAGGTTCACACGCTGCTGCGCGACTCCGGAGCCGTGAGCAGCAACAAGGCGCAGCGCCTGTCTGTGCAACGGAGCGACACATGAAGACTTTGAAACTGATCCCCAACTGGCGCTATGTCCTGACCCGGGCATGGTCTGTCCGGTTCGCCGTGCTGGCTGCGCTTCTGTCCTCGGTGGACTGGCTGCACGGCACGCTCGATGCCAGCCTCCCAATCCTGCAAGCGGTGCTTCCGTCCGAGTATGAAGGGACGCTGCGCTTCCTGATCACGCTCTGCATCGTCGCCTCGGCGGTGTCCCGACTGCTGGCCCAGATCGGCATCACCCATGCCGAACCCGAGAAGGAATGATCGCCATGTGTGTCTTCAAGTCCAAGCCCAAGATCACCCAGACCGCGCCGCGCACTGGGCTGCGCATGAAGAAATCCGCCACCTTCGCCGCTGTCGTGGTCGCGGCGGTCGGGGGGTTCGAGGGCTACCGTTCCTCGGCCTACCTCGACCCAGTAGGCATCCCGACGATCTGCTTTGGCGAGACCAAAGGGGTCAAGATGGGCATGACCAAGACCCGCGCCGAGTGCGAAGCCATGTTGGCCGATAGCCTCGCCGAACACGAGGCCGGGATGGAAAAATGCCTGTCGAACCACGCCACCATCCCGGACAAGCCTTACGGCGCATTCTTGTCTCTGACCTACAACATCGGCACCGGCGCGTTCTGCGGATCGACCGTCCGCAAGCGCGCCGAGGCGGGCGATCTGAAGGGGGCATGTGACGCGATCATGTCGTGGAACAAGGCGACCTTCTCGGCGTCGGCGGCTATCGCACAGCGGGCGCGGGGCGAAACCTGCACGAAGAAAGCCGACGGCAAATACCTCTGCACGATGTCCGGCCTGACCAAGCGGCGGGACGCCGAACGCGCCATGTGCCTCGAAGGACTGTGACATGGCGCGGCTGATCTCGCCCATCTGGGCCATCGTTGCGGTGCTGGGGATCATCCTCGGCACCGTCGTCTATGTCGGGGTAATGCGCGCCGAGGAGGTCAAGCAGGCCGTCCGCCGCGCTACCATGGAAACACTAGGTCTGGTCGAGACTGAAGCCCTCAAAGCAGAGAACCAGCTTCTCCGGGACCAGTTGACCAAGATCGACAATGCCGGGCGTCAGTGGAGAAAGGCCGCCGCCGAAGCGGAAGCCGAGGCCCGAGAAGCACAAGCAAGGATCGACCGCTATGAACGCGAAAACCGCATTCCTGACACTTGCGCTGTCGGTGACAGCCTGCTTGGCCGCCTGCTCGCCCCATGATCCGATTGCCGAGCGCGTTGGACGGGCAGGGGCGTCTCTCGCTGCCGTCCGCGCGCCCGGGCTTCCGGACCTTCCCGAAGATTGCAGGGTTCAGGTCCGTGCCGGACTGACCACGGGGATGAGACTGGATATTGCGGTGCTGCACTACGATCAGGCCCTAAGCACCCAGAATTCCCGGGTTTCACGCTGCGCCGCATGGTATGACACGGTAGCGGGAAAGGCCCCATGAGAGAAAATTCGACAAAGTTAAACTTCCTTATTGCAACGGGTTGCACCGTTTGCTAGGGTGAACTTGCTCACGCACCCTAGCGGGTGCTCAAGTTTGATTTGACTTTCAGGGACGTCCGCCGGGTTCGGCTGGGCGTCCTTCTTTTTTGCCCAGTCCCACAGTCGAATTGTGTTGACGAAGGATTTAAGATACGGTATAAAGCAAGGGTCGAACGGAAAACTGAAAGGGACCACCGATGAATACGACGATGACCGCCATTCAGGCGTCCATCCGGAACGCGGACACTTTCCGCGACCAGTTGAACATCCTTGACGCAGCAGCCGTCGGCGTGATCCTCTGCCGCACCCGCGAACCGCATCGCGTGGTCGAGGCGGTCAAGGCTTACGCCTTCTCCCGGCAGCGGGACTTCTTCAACTGGTCGCTGCTCTACGGATGGGAGACCTATTCCCGCACCAGCCCGACCGATCCACCGAAGACCGACGGAAACCAGAACCCGGTGGACGCGCTGAACAAGATCGGTGCCGTTGGCCCGAACCCGGGGGAGGCGATGCCGAACGGCTTCTACACCTTCATGTTCCCGCATTTCTGGCTGAAAGACGGCGTGGGGCAGCGCGTTCCGATGATCTTCGCCCTGAAGGAATACACCCGCATGTTCGCGGTGAACAAACAGCGCCTGATCATGGTGGCCCCCCTCGGCTTCACCTTGCCGCCCGAGGTTTCCGAAGACGTCGTTGTGCTGGACTTTGACGCCCCGAGCTACGCAGAGCTTATGTCGGAGCTTGACGGCTTGATGTCTTCCCTGCCGAAGCAACCGCGCCTGACCAAAGAGGACCGCGACCGCATCGTCGCCGCAGGCATGGGCATGTCGCAGCAGGAATTCGTCACCGCCGTCAGCCGGGCCGTGGTGACGCATCGCCACCTCCTGCCTGCCGTCCCGGTCGATGACCTCGTGGACGAGGTGATGAAGGTCAAGACCGAAGTGGTCAAACGCTCCGAGGTCTTGGAGGTGATGCCGACCACCAACATGTCGCAAGTCGGCGGCCTCGACCAGTTGAAGGAATGGGTGCGGAAGCGGTCTCGGTGCTTCTCGCAGGACGCCCGGGATTACGGGATCGAAGCCCCAAAGGGCTGCGGCCTGTTCGGCCCTCCCGGCACGGGTAAGTCGCTCTCGGCCAAGGCCATCGGCCATGCCCTCGGGCTGCCCCTGATCAAGTTCGACGTCTCTCGCGTGTTCCAATCGCTGGTCGGACAATCCGAAGAGCGGGTCCGCGCGGCGCTGAAGATGCTCGACGCAATGGCCCCCTGCGTCGTCCTGCTGGACGAGATCGACAAGGCGTTCCAGCGGTCGAGCGGAGGCGACAGCGGCGTGAGCCAGAGGGTTCTGGGCGCGATCCTGACCCACATGCAGGAGACCGAGGCCCCGATCTTCTGGGTCTTCTCGGCCAACCGGGTGGACAACCTGCCGCCCGAACTTCTGCGAAAGGGCCGCCTTGACGAGATTTTCGCGGTCACCGTTCCGGACGAAGGTGAGCGGCTGGAAATCCTGAAAATCCACTTGCGCAAGCGCGGCCACAACCCGGACACGGTGGCGAACCTGCAAATCGCGGCGCAGAAGTCGGACGGCTATGTTCCCGCCGAGATCGAGCAGGCTGTAAAGGACGCGCTGATCGACGCTTTCACCGACAAGGTTCCCGTTACCGGCGACCTGATCGCGCACCAGCTTGACAACATCAAGCCGCTGTCCGAAGCCTTCGCCGAGGACTTCAACCGGATGCAATCGTGGGCCGAGAACAACGCACGCCCGGCGTCGAAGTCCATCATTCAGAGAAAGGCTGAAAAGGCCATCATCCCGGTTCGCACCCGCCCCGGGATGGGCCGCAGCCTCGAAATGGGTGGGTAAACGGTCCCGGCGCGGCTGGCCGTTCGACACCCAGCCGCGTGCCCACCTTGCCCCGGCGATCCTTCCGACCCAGATCGCCGGGGCACCATATCACAGGAGGATGAAATGCTCATTCAGGTCACGACCGGATCAGAGTCGTTCAAGACGGGTGCCTCGAAATATCACGTCTTTGTCGTTCCCAGCACGCGCTACAACCTTCCCGACCGCAAGGAACAGCACATCGGAATCGTCCAGCGCCTCAACCTTCCTTCAATCCCTGTCAGGCAGGTATCGGCAGAGCGGTCTCCCGCAGCCGCCGGGTCCATGGTAGACCTCGGATCGTGGACCAAAACCACGTTCGAGGTTCCCGATGGGCTGATCCTCAAGGTCTGGGGCCAGCGCACCTTGTCCGGGGCTGCAATCGGGGCGGATCGGGGTGTTACCGGCATCGGGGCGATGCTGATCCAGACCCGGGCATCTGCCGCGCTCCGGCGCATCACCTGCCTGCGCGTCCCGGACAGGCAGGCGTCCGTCACCACGGTCACGCTGGAAGGCAGGTTCGACGTCCTGACCCTGCGAGACGCGGCAGAGCAGGGCGCGGCCTTGCCGATGGATCGGATCGGCCAGTTCACCTCGCCAGCCGCCCGGCAGATTTTCGCGGTCCACCAAATCGACGGCGAGCTTTCGGCGCGACCAGTCGCCACGGTCGAGACCGTGAAGGGCGAGCGCGGCGAGGCGGTGCAGGTGCAGACCGTCAAGATGCGGCGAGCCATCGACCTCGGCGACTGATTGCAACCCGTTGCAACATAAATCTGTTGACAAACAATCTAGCACTTGTTATCAAGGTGCTATGGAAACCCCTGTCAGAGAAGGAACCCAGAATGTCTCACACCACGACACTGAAAGGCATCGCCATCAAGGACACCACCGCCATTGAACAGGCGGTCGCCGACTTGCAAGCCAAAGGTGTCAGCATCTCTCTCCTGCGCGACGCCACCCCGCGCATGTATTTCCGCGAGCAGGAGCGCGAGGTCGGCATCTGCGAATACGTCCTGAAACTCCCGGGCCGCTATGATGTCGGTCTGAAATGGGACGCCGAGAAGCAAGAATACACCGCCTATATGGATACATGGGGCGGCGACGTCCGGAATGCCATCGGCGCGGCCTGCCCGCTCCCCAGCACCGACCGGGATCGTGAAGGCGAGCACGCCATCGGCGCTTTCACCCAGCGTTACGGCGTCAACGCCGCAAAGAACCAAGCCGCTGCACAGGGCTATATGGTTACCGAGCGCGCCGCCGAGGACGGAACCATTCACCTCGAAGTCCAGCTTTAATCGAAAGGCCACGACCATGTTCGACAAGAAAATCCTGATCACCATCCCGCCCTACGGCGCACCGAAGATCGAGGCAGAAGGCTTCAATGGGATCGGCTGCGCCGAGGCCACCGCCGCGTTCGAGCAGGCCCTGTCCGGCGGTGCCATCGAGAACCGCACCTACAAGCCCGAATGGTCGAACCCGGAAACGGGGACCGAGCAAGAACAGGAGGGCCTGACGTGGTGACACAGGTTATCACCTTCGAGACCTCTGGCCGGGTATCCGGCCTTCAGGTCAAAAAGGGGCGCGGGCTTGACCTACGGTCCTTCGGACCGGCCAAGATCGTTCGCGCTTCGGAGATCGTCTGGGATGAGGACAACCAAGCATGGGCGGTCGAGATCATGGACGCGCCCGGGTTTGAAGACCTGAAAGGGTGCCGCCTCACGCACAGGTCTGCCGCCGTGATCGGACTGGAATTGACCAAGGCGCTGCCGCCCTTGCCGGGCGATTACCCGGTCGCACTCTTCGAGCACTATGAAGACGCCGTCGAGTTCGAGATCGCGTATCTGGACGCTCACCGTCTAGCTGGCAGGTTCTGAAAAACTTTCGGTTGCAACCCGTTGCAGCCGATCCCGCGTTGACACAAGGTCTTGGGGCTTATCTTAAAACGACCCCAAGACTTACACTGGAAGCTGCCGGACGGTCCCTAAAAAATTTATTGACAGAGGCGTGATCCTTCGTCAGTTTGGACCGCAATAAGAAGGGAATCGAAGGACCGGGAAACGGCCCGAAACCCCCATCAAACACGAACTTGAGCACATAGGGTCTGCCCCCAAACTAGCGTCGAAAATCCGGGCGAGCCGGGTGGATTATTGCGCGACGAGGGCAGGCGATAGGGACATGAGACATGGCACAACTCGCCGCTGACAGGAACGTCGTTAATTTCCGTTATCCGGGCGCTACAAGTGTGGCGCAGAGGCTGGCTACAGGTGAAGCTCTCACCGTGATGGACAAGCTGCTGTTCCGGGAGCGCGTGGACGATGTCTGGCTTGCGCATCTCGACAGCACCGAAGCCAACGTGATCCAATACATCACGCGCCGCACCGTCCATTGGGGCCGAGACAGGTTCACCGCATCCACCGAAAACGTGCTGAACGGGACCGAGAAGTATCCCGGGGTCCGGGTCGGAAAGACGGCCTACTTCTCTGCCCTCAAATCGCTCGAAGCCAAGGGCATGATCCAGCGGGTTCGCCACAAAAACGGGCGCGTCACCGTCGTCATCAACACTGAATGGACCCCGGAGGACCAAGAAATGATCCCGGTTCCGAAGCGCCTGAAGGGCGAAAAACCGCAGGAAGCCGGTTCGCGAGACGAACTGGGTCAGTTCGCGAGACGAACCCTGAATACAGACAATGGGATTTCAAACAGTCTTATTGGCGAGGTCGCCGCTGACGCGCCGACCCCGCGCTTGTTCACGCCGAAGGAAAAGACCGAGAGGAAGCCTTCCCCGGATGAAAACCAAAAGCCGTGTTTTTTCGGCGCGGCCAAAGAAACTAGGAAGTGCGACACCGAGGCGGTGCAACCCGCTGCAATTGCCGTCCGTCAGCGCATTTCCCGGGTGCAGGCCGAAATGCGCGAGAAGACCGAGAAGCGGGCCGAGGCCGCGCTGAAGCGCGCCACCGAGCGCAAGGCTGGTCTTCCGACCGCGACCGAGCTTGAGCGGGTCTGGATCAGGGCGCTGATGGAAGCTCACCCGCTCCGGCTGCACGTCGCATGGTCCCGCAAGGAGCAGGGCATGGTGAAGCAGGCCCAACGGAAATGGGCCGAGGCCAAGACAGGCACCTTCGCGGAATTCCTCGACTTCGCCGCCCGGAACTGGGGCGCGGTGGTTCAGCGCAAGCTGGCGTGGATGACCAAGCCCGCTGCCCCGACCTATCCGAGCCTCGACTTCCTGATCTGGCGGCTGCGGGATTTCGTGGAGGTCTGGATCGACCGCAAGTCGCACGTTTTCGCCACCGATGCCGACAATGATCGCTACGCCCGGCTGATCGCTGCTGGCATGGGCCACGACGAAGCGGTCAAGGAGATTGCCCGCGAACAGGCCGCGCTGGACATGCGTCGCGAGATGGAGCGCCGGGAGGCCAATGTCGCCAAGCAGGCCCGCCGCGCCAAGGAGCGCGAGGAACGCGCCGCCCGGCTGGAAGGTTTCGCCGAACGCGCTGCCCAGCTTCCGGACGGGTCGCAGGTGAAGGTCACACCGGGCACCCAACGCCGCCCCGGGCAGGTCTGGGGGCACCAGCCCGTGCTGAAGGTCGAAAAGCCAGAGCCTCCAACCCCGGAGACCCCGCGCCCGGCACCGCCGCCGCTGACGGATGTCCCGGCCATGCCGATGATCACCGAGACTTGGGAGGAGGCCCGCGCCCGCGTCATGGCCGAGCAAGCCGCCAAGCGCAACAAGGAGATCGCCGCTGCCAAGGCCCGCATGGAAGCCCAGAACAAGCCGGTTCTGAACCTGATGATCACCGAGACTTGGGAGGAGGCCCGCGCCCGCCGCGCCGCTGGTCTTCCCGCACCGAAAGGAACTGACGCATGAGCCTACCCCCCGAGCATGTCAAATCCCTGATCCGGGCCGGGGTCGGGATGACCTACCACGACAAGACTTTTGCCGATTACGGAACGCTGGGCCATGGTTATGCCGCGTGGGTGCAGGAGAACGGTCCAGACCTGAAACGGAACGGCGGACTGGTCATATTCACCGGCATGGGCCAGCATTGCGAATTGCGCATGGTGGCAAAGAATTTCCACCTGAATGGGGCAGGGGTCCGGATCAAGTCCTTGGTTCAGCTTGTCACCTGTCTGGATCGGCGGGGTGAAGCCTTCGAGGACATGGACGAAGCTCCGGTCCTGATGGTCTCGCCGATGCAGCGGTCGCGCGGGCTGACGCCATTGTCGCCGTGGCAGATCGAGCAGGTGATAGACTATCTGCGCGCACGCCTCGACCGGAGACAGGTTGTGCTTTTGGAATGGGCGAGTGATGCGGGACTTGATGCCGTGGACCCCATGTTTCAATGGTGGCCGTCAGACGTTATCGGCTGGCTGCGCAAGGTTGGTAGCATCGTGGACATGGCCGAGATTGAAAAGCGGGGTCGGCAATGAGCGCCGGGCTTCAGCTTCTGCGCGCCATCATCGACAACAGCGCGCGCACCATCTTCCGGCAACTGGATGAGCGGTTCTTCACCGAAGACGAGCTTCCTGCATTCCGGTTCGTCGCCAGCTACTTCGACCGCTACGGCGGATTACCCAGCGTCGATATTTGCACCGACAACCAGATACCGCTCTATCCGGTCAACGGGCCAGTCGATTATTTCCGCGACGTGGTCAAGAACCGCGCGATCTACAACCTGTATTTCCAGCGCCAGCAAGACCTCATGGAGATGTTGCAGCGGCAGGAGATGGATAGGTTCGTCTCGACCATAAGCAACATGGCCCGGGAGATGTCGAGCGTCGATGCCCGGCAGGACACCTATACGATGGTCGAGGCGATGCAGATGGTGATCGCCGACTTCGAGGAGGCGCAGCGTCATCCCGGGATGCGCGGGGTGACCTATGGCTGGCCGACGCTGGACGATGTGACCGGCGGGGCACGCACCGAAGACCTGATCACCATCGTTGCGCGCCCGGGTGTCGGCAAGTCCTTCAGCATCACTCGCATGGCCTGCATGGCGTGGGGTGCCGGTCACTCCATCGGGTTCGTCTCCATGGAGATGGGTGCAATCGAGACGGCGCGACGTGTTCTCGCCATGGGGTCTGGGGTAAACGCCGACTTCATCCAGCGCGGGCACGTTTCTCCATGGGGCGAGGAACAGGTGCGGGCCACGGTTGAGCGCGTTTCCGGTATGCCGCCGTTTCACATGATGGTGGGCGATCTGTCCAAGAGCGTGCGCGACGTGGACGCGATGATCCAAGAGCACGATCCGGACGCGATCTATGTCGATGCCTCATACCTGCTGCGCCCGACAAACGACCGCGATCTTCGCAAGAGGTTCGAGCTTGCCTCGCAGACCATGCGGGAACTGAAGTCGCTCGCCATCTCGCGCCGCAAGCCGATCATCCAGACGGTCCAGTTCAACCGCTCGCAGAAGGCGGATGAAGAGATGAGCATCGACAACATCGGCCAGACCGACGAGGTCGGGCAGATTTCGAGCTTGGTTCTTGGCGTGCGCAAGGGCAGCGCCCCCAATGAGACCACGACCCGGAATTATCGGGTCATCAAGAACCGTCACGGCGCGGACGGCATCGTCTTCGACACACGCTTCGACCATTCGCCATTCAACATGGATGAGATCGAGGACGCGCAAGGCGACGGCACCGACGAGAACGGCGATTACGATGGAACGCAGGGGCCTGCCCCCGCACGAGACGAATGGACGACAGCATGACCATGATGACCACGATCCAGACTCCGCTATTCGGGGCAGAGGCGCATGACGCCATGGTGCAACAAGTTGCAAATGAATGGAAAATACCGCTCCGGGGATTTGCCGACGCGCCGGTTATCGTGCTCTGCGAGCCGCCCAGCATCGAGGCCGCCCGGCAGTCCCTGCCCATGGATATGTCCCTGCTGAAGCTCTGGGCACGCGAGGCCAAGCGTGCCGGGTTTGTCGAGGCGGACTTCCTCATGGTTGGATTGTGCCCGCCGATCCCAAAGGCGGCGCAAGGCTCGGAGCGCGCCAAATGGGAATACGTCAGCCAGTATATCCCGGCGGTGCAGGAAGTCATCGAGAAGCACAAGCCGAAGCTGGTGGTTACCATTGGCGCGACACCGGGCCGGGTGATGGCGGGCCGCGCCGTATCGGTCAAGAACTGGCGCGGCATGTTTCACCCCTCCAAGATGGGGATGCCGTTCTTCCAGACCTTGTCGCTCAATCTGGTCTCGATACAGCCGGACAACCGACCCATTTTCGAGGCCGACCTTGGCATCCTTTCTCGGGTCAAGGCAGGCGGCTGGAACCCCGACGTTCTTGGCCGGATCGAGACGGATTACCGCTGGGCCGACGATCTGCAATTCATGCTGGACAGCAGACCCAAGATCATCGCGGTCGATACCGAAACCACGGGTATCGACACTCAAGCCGAGGACTTCCGTGTTCTCACCGTGCAGTTGACGATCAAGGAAGGGCAGACCTTCGTCTGTCGAGTCTGCCCAGACTATTTCCCGGACCATTTCGCCCGCCTTGGGCAGGACCGGGACACCTGCGCCCGGCTGCGCCGACAGATCAAGGCCCTGATGGAAGACCCGTCCATCGTGAAGGTCTTTCACAACGGAAAATACGATTTCAAGGCGATGCGATCCATTGGGATCGAACTGACGGAGTTCTGGGACACCGAGCTTATGGCCCGGTTCGTCAACGAGAACTTCATGCAATACAACCTTGACGACATGATCCGCATCTATGTCCCCGAGATGGGCGGTTTCAACGACCGCTTCAACGAGACCGTAGACAAGAACCGCATGATCGAGGTTCCTCCGGAAGATGAGATCGGGCCGGACGGCAAGGTGTTGCGCTACGGGATGCGCAGCTATGCGGGTGGAGACACCGACGCCACATTCCGCCTCGCCAAGGTGCTCACGCCCCTGATGCGGCAAGACCCGCACAACGTCCACGTTTTCAACCGGGTCCACAGGCGGGCGCTATTCGCCATGACAAAGACCATGGAGACCTTCGGCTTCACCATTGATGAAGACGCCCTGCGCGCCTTCCAGACTGAACTGGAAGAATGGGTGACGCAGGAGACCCAGTCGCTCTACCGCTTGGCTCCGGCAGCCGTCCGGCGCAAATACCTGACCGATCCGAAGGGGTTCAAATTCTCGCGCGACGAGGTGATGCGGGACGTCCTGTTCTCGAAGGAAGGGTTCGGCCTGAAGGCGTGCGTGTTCACGCCGGGCACCATGAACAATCCTGATCCGAGCAAGCGCATCCCCTCGGTATCGACCAAGGATCACATGCCCTATTTCCTCGACGCGCCGGGCGTCGCGGGACAGTTCGTTCAACGATACATCGAACTGAAGAAAGCGCAGAAAATGCTTGACACATATGCGCGGGGCTTCTGGAAATATATCAAGCCCGGCGTTGGTGGCGAGAACAAGATTGTTCCGCAATACAACTTCAGAACCAACACCAAGCGGTCGAACTCGTCTGATCCGAATGGTCAGAACTTCCCCAAACGGGGCCGCTTTGCCAAGCCGTTCCGCCGCCTCTTCCGGGCCAGTCAGGGAAAGGTTCTGGTTGCCTCTGACCTGTCGCAAGCCGAGCTTCGCATCGCCGCGTGGATGGCGAATGAACCGGAGATGCTGCGCATCTATCGCGACGACGGCGATATTCATGCCAGCACCGCTGCCATGACCATGAAGATTGACGACATCGCCTTTGCGGCGCTTGATCGGGCGATCAAGAAAGCAAAGCGCCAGAATGCCAAGGCGGTCAACTTCGGATATATCTATGGCGCGCGCGAGCAGACTTTCATCACTTATGCCAAGACCAACTACAACGTGGACTTCTCTCTGCGCGAGGCCACAGAGATTCGCGAAGGGTATTTCCAGAAGTTCTCGGCGTTGTTGCCGTGGCACGAGCGCATGAAGGCGTTCGCCAAGGAGCATGGCTATGTGAAATCCCTGCACGGTCTGACCCGGCACCTGCACGCCATCTATTCGACGGATTGGTCGATCATGTCGGGGGCCGAGCGCAACGCGATCAACAGCCCGGTTCAGAACTTCGGGTCCGACCTCGGGATCATCGCCTTCCTGCGGTTGTCCGCACAGGCCGATCCGAACCTGATCCGGCCCATCGGCTTCATCCACGACCAGTTGGTTGCCGAGGTGGATGAGAACTATGTCGCCGAGGGCATGGGCTGGCTGAAATGGGTGATGGAGAACCCGCCGCTCGAAGAATGGTTCGGCATCCGCCCGCCGCTGCCGATCAAGTCGGACCCCGAATGGGGGCGAATACTTGGCGACACGACAGAGCTTGCCGATGCTCCGGAGATGGCCGAGCGCGTCGCCGAACACGTCCGCAAACCCGACTGGTGGGTGGACGATGAAGAGGCGGTCTGGGCGCAGTATACGGCCAATGCACAGGTTCCGGTCCACCTGATCCGAGAGGCGTTCTTCGACTGACACAAGAAATGTGTTGACTAACAATTATGGGTGCGGTATAAGATAAGGGTCAGAGACAAGGAGCTTGCCATGAACGCACCCGTTAATCCCCGCCGCCTCACCGGCAACCCCGAACGCGCATCGCGCATCGCCACGCCCGTCCGTGAGCGGGCACCGCGCCCCCGGGCCGTGGAACTGGACAGTGATGCGCCCAAGGACACGGCGCATATCGCTGCGCTGAAGGAATACGTCCGGGCGAACAAGGCCAAGAACGCGGCCACCCGCGAGGAGAGCGCCGCCAAGAAATCGCTGGAACGCGCCATGGCATCGTCCAAGATGCCCGCCTTCAGCCATGTCGTGGACGGCCTGACCTATGACGTCACCTTCAAGCCCGGCGAAAAGGACTTCGTGGACGTGAAGGAACTCTACGGCAAAGTCGATCTGGATACCTTCTTGCAGATCGTCGGGGCGTCGCAGGGGGCGGTCAAGGAGATGGCGGGATCGGTCATTCTGGCGCAGGTGCTGAAGACCGAAAAGACCGAGGCCGCCGTGAAAGTCAGCCAGCGCAAGAACTGATGGCGGGGCCGGTGGACTCCCGGCTTCGCATCCCGGAATATTGCAACCCGTTGCAGGGAGTCGGGTATGCGCTATGACGATCTGCGGCGGGTCTTCCAGCGAATGGGAATGGACCTGCCGCAACCCAACCATTCAGGGTGGATACACCTCGCCTGTCCCTACGCGCCGTGGAAACACAAGGGCGGCGTGGACAGGTCACAGGGCTTCTCGGTCAAGGTCGAGGACAGCGGCATCAGCGCGTTTTCTTGTCCGGCCTGCAAATCGAAGGGCCGAATAGAGAAACTAGTCCGCGATCTGGGCCAACTTCGCGGCCACGATTACAGCGCCTTGGAGCGCGAGGTCTCGCAGGTCGAGACCATGGGGGCGATGATGATCCCCGCATGGGAGGACAGGCACAGCCGGTCTTTCGGCATGGTAGAGACGCTGGGAACGCCTTTGGACCCTGTGGCCTTCGATCCCGAAGCGATTTTCGAGGACGCCGCTGCGATCCGGGAAGCTCGTCTCTACATGGTGAACCGGCGCATCACCCGGCAGGGGATGGAGAAGGCTGGTATCCGTTTCGACCCGGACAAGCGGCGTCTGGTGTTCCCGGTCTATGATGGCGAAGGGCATCTCTACGGCTTCACCGGACGGACGATCCTGCCAAAGGAGCAACTGACCTACATGCGCGCCGACGGCACGCCTGTCACCCTGCCGAAGGTGCTCGACTACGCCAACCTGCCCAAGCGCCTGCTGATCCTCGGCGAGCATCGCTGGCAGAAGGGCAGGGGGACCGTCATCGTGGAGGGCCTGTTCGCCTATGCGCGGTTCCTGTCCGAGGACGTGGACGCGCATTTCAACGTCGGTGCGCTGCTCGGCTCGGAACTGACCCCGGGCAAGGCAGCGATCCTGCGCAAATGGGGAAACCCGGTCTATCTGATCTTAGACCCGGACGATGCCGGGGACGCTGGCATCTTTGGCAAGGTCTTCGAGGCCGGGCGAGACCCGCAGACCGGGGAGCCGATCATGGAGAGGGATGTCACCACCGGCGCGCTTTACCAGCTTGCCGACCATGTGCTGACCTATGTGCCGCAATATCCGGACGGGGTGCTCGATCCTGATGACCTGACGCTGGAACAGGTGCTGACCATGTGCCGCGCGGCGATGCCGGTTCCCAAGCCGCAGCCGCCGCGACGCCGACGGGGCCATCCCGGCGGGAGCAGATATTGAAGTTTGCGATTGACGAACAAATTCAAACCTGATAAACAGAATGCACAATAACGGAACTCGCATCGAAATGTCTGACCAGACCACGTCCCTTATCGAGACCCTAGCCCAGCGGCTCGTGACCACTGGTTTCGCCATGTCGCGGACGTCGTCTGGCAAGCGCCTGTTTTTCCTTTCGACGCAGGCGTTTTGCGAAGAGACTCAAGAGATCGTGGTCGCATTGGAAGGCTCTGGATGCTTTGTCTGGGACGGTAACCGGGAGGTGACCTCCTTTCGGCTCGTCACGGCGGGTTTCGGTATTGAGGCATCAGCTACACTTGCTGCTGTGCTGAACCAAGTCTATCATCGGATGTCTCACACCCAAGACGAAAGACCGACCGATGGATACGCCGGAAGACCTGTCGAAGACCGAAGACCAATCCAAAGATCAGACCGAGACGACAGACCTCTCGAAGACCAGTGAAGAACCGCAGAACTCCAAAATCCTGTCAGAGCACGGAGAGCAGACCATGAACACGATCAACCCCAACGGGGGGCAATACGGAGGCCCCGGACATCCCGGGGGACAGCATCCCGGCCACAACGGCGGCCCGGGCAATATCGGAGGGCAGCACCCCGGCATGGGTCCGGGTGCGGGCATGGGTCACAATCCCGGCCCCGCTGGCATGTATGGCGGTCAGACGCAGCAAGGCAACGGCGGAATGGGGGGCGGCATCGGCGCGGGTATTGGCGGTGGTTTCGGCCCGCGCGCCCCGATGGGCGGCCATGGTGCCTCGCGTGGTCAGCAGCGTCGCGGCGACCTGTCGTGGGTCCGCACCGGCATGTCCGGCGCGCAGACCTCGACGGCCATCAACCAGCAGGTTGAGCAGCGTCGCGCCGAAGCCCGCGAGCGCGGCTATTTCCCGAACCGCTACTATCTGCGCCCCACCCCCGGCAACACCGGGCAGGACCATATCGGTCAGATCATCATTCTGGATGCCGAACCGGGTCCGCGCTATTGGGAGCACGCCCTGACGGACTCGCGCACCGGGCGGAAGAGCAATTTCGAGCCGTGCCCCAAGGAATTCGACAACTGCCCTCTCTGCCCGCCGAACGGGTCGGATGAGAGCTACTGGGTGATGCTCCTCACGGTGCTGAACCTGAAGGGTTATTACAACCGGAACACCGGGCAGCACGTCCATCCGACGAAAGAGCTTCTGGCGGTGAAGGTCAGCCAGCATCAGGTCTTCGACCGGCTCTATCAGAACCATGGCACGCTGCGCGGCCTGCAACTGACCATGATCCGGGACGGTAACCGCTCGCCGAGCATCGGCAACCTCGACCCGGCGACGCCCGTCGTCCGTCACGAGGACGCGGCCATCGAAGCCTACCTCGGCCAGAACGGAAAGCTGACGCCACTGGTCTCGCGCCGCGACGGACGGGTTATCGACCCCGATCCCCGGCACATGATGAAGCCCTACGACTATGCCACCTTCCTGCACCGCCCCGAGGCGGATCGCCTGCGCCGTCTTTACGGTGGCGTCGCGCCGATGGGCCACAGCCAGTATGGCGGCGGGCAGGATCAAGGCCAATGGGGCCATCAGGGTGGTCAGGGCGGCTATTACCAGCCCGAGGCCGCGCATCCGCCCGCAGGATACGGCGGCATGGGACCGGGCGCTGGCATGGGTCCGGGTCACCAGCAGGGCGGCTACGACCACGGCGGACAGGATCATGGCGGCTACGGCTCGGACATGACCCAGAGCTACCAGAGCGGGGCTTTTGGCGGGCCGGGCGCGGGAAACGGTCACCCTGCCCACGGTGCCCAGACTGCCCCGGGCCAGAACCAGACTTCTGCCCAGTCACCGGGGGAACAGTCTGCCCACCAAGGGTCTGATCAAGGGGGCGGCGACATCGCTGTTCGCTCGCGTGGGGCACCTCCGGGCAACCAGACCGGGCAGTCCCAGCAGACTGACAACTGGTTCCAGTCCGGCGCGGGCGCGACGCCGGGGCAACCTGATCTGGATGACGACATTCCTTTTTGAGGTTTGATAATACCACAGGAAGGTGCGGCCTGCCGCCGCGACAATCGGCCCCAAGGAAGCGCCAACGGGTGGCGGGCCGGGAACCAGAAGGGCATGACGGCTTAGGGGTGGCTGAAAGCAGGAACCCCCTCCAATTTTGCAACGGGTTGCAGGTATGACGCATCAGGGACAGATCAATGTGGGGGGGCCGGGGGTTCAGCGTATGCCCCCGGCAATTCTGCATGGATGGTTTTATGTCCCCTATGCGGCCATCGGATCGCGGGAGGCTCTGGACGGCGAGAAAAAGCGCCTGACCTTCGTCCCCAAGTTCGCAGAGCCGGAAGACCCGCCGATCCGCCTTTATCGCGATTTGCCGTCGCGCGGCTATCTCGGGGTGCCAAAAGCCTATGGCCTGTCCCGATACCCGTGGCTTCAGATTGACGACCGGCGGACGTCAGGGGTCGAGATCGAGCGCGCGCCTCGTCTTCCCGACCCTAACCATCCCCGGGTGAAAGACCCGGCCCAGCAAGCCGCGTTCATGCAGAGCCTGCTTCAGGCTGCGAACCAGCATGAGAGCTTCGTTGCCAAGGCGGATACCGGATGTCACGCCGCAGGGACGGAAATCCTGATGTATGACGGAACGGTCAAGCGGGTGGAAGACATCCGGTTCGGAGACCTCGTCATGGGACCGGACAGCAAGCCACGCACTGTCCTGCGCACCGTCAAGGGTCGGCAGATGATGTATCGGGTCGCCCCTCTGCGCGGGGGAGCGCCGTTCGTTGTCAACGAAGACCACATCCTGTCTCTGACCCGCACGCGCACCGTGGCGACCGACCTGACCCGAGCAGGAGAGATCGTCAACGTGTCCGTTAAGGAATGGCTGGCATGGGCACCCCGCCGAAAGCACCTGCACAAGCTGCGTCGCCTTGCCGTGGACTTCCCGGCACCTCGCGGTGCGCTTTCTCTGGACCCCTATTTTCTCGGATTGTGGCTGGGCGACGGGGCGTCCCGGCACTCGGCCATCACGACGGCGGACGCGGAAATTCAGTCCTACGTTGCGGCCTATCACGCCGAAATGGGCGAGGATACGCGGGTCGAAGCTATGGCGAACAACCGGGCCGTGAACGTCCATGCGCGCGGCAGCCGACACGGGTCCGGGGCCATCCTTTCCCGCCTGAAGGGACTGGGGCTGGTCCAAAACAAACACATCCCGCATCGCTACCTGACCGGCAGTCGGGACGTTCGCTGGGCTGTTCTTGCCGGGTTGGTTGATAGTGACGGGCACCTGACCGGGAACGGGATCGAGATCGTCCAGAAGCGCGAGCGGTTGGCGCGGGACATCATTTTCCTCGCCCGGTCCCTTGGCTTGCGCGCAACCATCTCGGACAAGGCCGTGAATGGCGACGTCTATCAACGGATCATGCTGTCTGGCGACTTCGCGGATATGCCGGTCCTGCTGGATCGCAAGCGCCCCGCCCCTGCCGCCCAAAAGAAGAACCCGCTGGTGTCGGGCTTCACCGTGGAGGCGGTCGGAGAGGGGGATTTCTACGGTTTCGCCCTGTCAGGTGACCATCTCTATCTGACCGCCGATTTCACCGCGCATCACAACACCGGCAAGACCGTGTGCGCTCTCTGGCTGTCACAGCAGCTTCTGCGCCGGACTACGATCCTCGTTCCGCTGGAACGGCTCATGGACCAATGGCTGGAAGAGATCAGGGACAAGCTGGGCCTGCCCGAGGAGCGCATTGGACGGGTGCAGGGGCCGACCTGCCAGTTCGAGGGCAAGGACGTCATCGTCGGGATGATGCACTCCTTGTCCATGCGCAACAGCTATCCGCCTGAATTCTTCCGCTCGGTCGGGCTTGTGGTCTACGACGAATGCCATCGGGTCGGGTCAGCCGTGCTGTCGCGGTGCGCCTCGCTCTTCCCGGCCCAGTATCAACTGGCCCTGTCCGCGACGCCGGATCGTGCCGACGGTGGCGACCGCGTGGTCTACTGGCATGTCGGGCCTGTCCGGGTGGTGTCGAAAGCCCCGGCGCTGGAATGCACGGTCTATGTGAAGCGATACCGGACCCGGCGCGAGCTTTACGGCAAGCATCCCCAGTCGCGGGCGAAATGCCTGTCTCAAGACCCGGATCGCAACCGGATGATCGTGGACCTGATCTTGCGGAACTGGCGCATAGGGCGCAATATTCTGGTGATCGGCAAGTTCATCGACCACCTTCAGGACTTGATGGAGGCGTGCATTCGTGCAGGGATTCCGGTGACGGATATGGGCCAGTTCACAGGTCAGCAGAATGTCCGACAGACCGTGATGACGCATGAAGGGCCGCGCCGCAGGACGGTTCGATCCATGAAGGTGCAGAAGACGGAATACGACAGGATCAAGGCAGAGAGTCGGATCATCTTTGCGACCTACGGGGTCTTCAAGGAAGGGATCGACGTGCCCCGGCTGGATTGCGGCATCGACGTCTTGCCCCAGAGTGCCGCAACGCAGGTGATCGGTCGTATCCGGCGGCCCATGGAAGGAAAACCGACGCCCTACTGGATCACGATCTTGGATGAGGAGTGCGCTTTTTCGCAGAGCATGTTCATAAAGCGCGTCAAGGACTATCGAGCGACAGGGTGTCGCATAGTGGATAATGGAAGAGTGTGAGGACAGGATGAGCACCGACAACAAGCACCCGGAACTGCCGGACCTGAAGAACGCCCGGGATGATCCGGAATGGTGGGCAGAGCGCAACAAGCGCCGTCGGCAGCGATACGCGGAAGACCCCGAGTATCGCAAGAAAGCTCGCCTGAACAGCCGCAGCACCTATCGCGTCAAGGGCAAGACCGAACCGTTCGACCCGAGGCAGAACCTGTCTCGGATTGATGATTTCGGCAAGGTCCGCCCTGTCACCTTCCCGGATGGCCGCGTGGTCGAACGCTGGTGTATGACCAAGGCCGAGGTCGCCGAGATTTTCGGTCGTTCGACCAAGCTGTTCTACCACTGGATCAAAGACGGGCGGTTCCCGGACACGGTGCTCACCGCGACCGATACGTTCATCACCCGGGATTACAAGAACAAGAAGGGTGTGAAGGTGCCGCAGACGGTCGGGGTCTATTCCTCGGAAGAGGTGATCGCCGCGATCAATGCGCTGGGTCCGCACCTCTCGAACGTGGTCTATTTCCGCACCGACCATGATCGGGAGCGCGAGATGGTAGCCATGGCTGTCGCCGAGGCCCGGGCATCCATCGGGGTCAAGCTGGGGGAATAAGCCATGACCATGTCGCCGCCTGTCAGGAACCGTGCGCCGAGGGCTGTCGATCTGGACGCGCCCTCGGCTCCGGAGAGCGCGCCGACGCAGCCGTCCAAGGTCGGTGCCGTGGGTTACGTCACGACCCAGCGGACAAACTACTACGGCCAAGAACACCAGCACATGGAGGAGGTCCGGGTTCCGGTCTTCCATCCCCAGCCCGCCCGCGTCCGCGTCGGCGGCTCCGTCACCCAGAACCTCGGTGACTACAATTCGGCCCGGGTGGAGGTCTCTATCGAGATGCCCTGCCTGCCGGAGACCAGCGAGGTCGAGCGCGTCTACCTGATGTTGTCAGAGCAGGTTGATGTGATGCTGCGCCGCGAACTGGAAATTGCCACGGGGGTTCCGCCCGCCTCTGTGGACGTGCCGTCCACCGGCACCATGAACTGAAGCCAAGAACAAAACCCAATCCTGTCAGGTGAACGAATGAACGAGCAAGTCAGACGCCGGGGTTCCCCGCCCCCGACCTTGCCAACAGATGAAGCCGTCATCCCGCATGATCCGGCTTTGCCCCAGCCGGAAGACGATTTCCTGTCGCGGGGGGAGCTTGGGGAGGTGCTGAAGCAGGCCGCCAAGGTGCATGGCCCGAACGTGATCCGGTCAGCGGAACTGCGCCCGCGCTTCAAGCACATTCCGACCGACATCTTCAGCCTCGACATGGGCTTGTTCGGAGGCATCCCCGAGGGGGTGATCAGCCTCGTTTATGGCTGGGCGGGTAGCGGCAAGACCACGCTTTGCGGGCGGGTGATCGGTCAGGCGCAGCGTAAATATGCCGACAAGGCCGCCGTGTTCATCGACGCCGAGGGCACATATCAACCGGAATGGGGCCGCAAACATGGCGTGGACAACTCGCGCATGGCGCTGGTGCAGCCGGAGAGCGGCGAACAAGCCCTTGATCTGGCCCGGGCCATGGTGAAGGCCGAAGAGGTTTCGGTGATCGTGGTGGACAGCCTTGCGGCTCTGGTTCCGATGAAGGAACTGGACAAGTCCATGGAAGACCTGACAGTCGGCGAGCAGGGGCGGCTGATCTCGCGCTTCTGCCGGGTGCTTCAGGCCGACCTTCTCGGCGAGCGAAAGCGCGGCCATCGCCCGGCCATCCTCTGGATCAACCAATATCGCATGAAGATCGGAACCATGTTCGGCGATCCGCGCACGCTGCCCGGCGGCGAGGCCCAGCATTTTGCGGCGGCGGTCAAGATCGAGATGAAGAACAAGGAGGTCATGGGCAAGACCGCCAACGGCATCCAGACGGTGGACTACAACGAGCACGCCTTCAAGATCGCCAAGAACAAGATCGGCACCGGCATTCGGGAAGGCGAATTCGTCATGGTGCGCAACCCGACCAACCCGCTCGGCCCGGGCTTCGTGGACGATGCCCGCCCGGTGATCAACTGGGCGCGAACCACGGGAAAGATCACCGGCGGCGGATCGTCATGGCGGGTTCAGGGGCTGGATGAGAAGTTCTCGCGCCTTCAGGACATCGCCGATTATTTCTATTCCGATCTGGACTTCTATGCCCATTTCCGGGACGGGCTGATCCGGGACTACCGGGTGGCCTGCGGTCTGCAAGAGGAATATCTGGCATGACGGTCATCGTGCCCAAGCGACTTGGCGGCGGGTCCATGACTTCGGCATCGCACCGCCGGTCGCGCGAGCAGGAAAAGGAGGCGGCGGCCCGACTGGGTGGCCGCATCACCAAGGCCAGCGGAGCGGGTGCTTTCGAGAAGGGCGACGTGAGGGTCAAGGGATTGCTCCGGGTTGAAGCCAAGACCACCAAACACAAGTCCTTCAGCGTCACCGGCGAGATGCTGGACAAGATCGAGCAGCAGGCCGTCATGGCAGGGGAGTTCCCGGCCATGGAGATCGAGATCGAGGGTGGGGCGCGGCGGGTCTATGTCGTGCCGACATGGGTTCTGGATGACCTGATCCGGATGGTGCAGCAGGGGAAATGACATGGCATTGTTGAGGGGGTTGGCGAACGCATCGGCGCAGGCGCGCAATCGGCAACTGGGCGTGCAACCCGTTGCACCGACGATCCAGTCGCCGCAGCCTTTGACCGCGCCACCGTCCCCAGCCGTCGCGCCGCCAGCGCCCATCAGCACGATTAGCGCCCCGACGACGATCCGCCCGATGCAGACCCAGCACCCGCTGCTGCGCGATGGCGGTATCATGGACATCGTGGACAAATGGGATCAGCGCCCAGAACGGTCGCGCGAGGGCGGAACGAACGGCTATATGCACGTATCCAGCCTGATCGGGCTGATCTGCACCAGACGCGCCACGCTGATCTCCCAGAGCGACTACGTCGCCACAGAGGCAGTCACCGGCGGCCATAGGCTCATGTGGGCGCAGGGTCGGGCGACCGAGGCGCATATCCGGGAGGCGGTGATCGGATCGACCGACGGGTCGGTGGTCTATGGGAACTGGAAATGCCGTTGCGGCAAGGCTGCGCATCGCGGCTTTCGTCCCGCGTTCGACAACCGCTGCCATACCTGCGGTCACGCGCTGGATCAATATGGCGAAATCGTGCTCATGGACCACGAGCACAGGATCACCGGCTCCTGCGACCTGTCCCTGATCCCGGACAACAAGGTTCTGGTGGCCGAGATCAAGTCCATGACGCCGGAGCAATTCGATGCGCTCACCGCGCCGCTCCCCGACCATTGCAATCAGGCGCTGATGTATCGAGAGATGTATCGCCGCTCGGGCTATGCCGTGCATGACCATGTCGTCATCCTCTACGGTCGCAAGCAGTTCCGCTGGGGCGGTGGAAATTCCCGAAAGCCGGTCTATAAGGAATTCCGGGTGCGGGCCGACACCGCACAGGCGAGGAACATGGTGGACACCTGCTATGCCACGGCACTCGAAATCGCCCGCCACAACGCGGCGCGCAGCCACCCAGAGCGCACGAAATGCCAAGACGCCACCTGCAAGACGGCCAAATCCTGCCCGGTGGCCCACCTCTGTTTCAGCATTCGAGGCTAGCCATGGAAGTCCGCACCCGACCGCCCCGCGAAACCGACCGTCTGAACGCCCTGCTTTCGCGGGGGCAGGCGATGCCTAAGCCGGTCTCCTTTCCCATTCTCGGAATCGACGGCTCCGTCGCCAAGGCAGGCTACGCGGTCGCTCACGGCTGCCGGATCGCGGCATGGAAGTTCGAGACCAGCAAGACCGGCGTCGCCCGGCTGGCCCATCATCGTGCCGAGATCACCGATCTGGTGACGGGGCTGGGTATCCGGCACGCGGTTATCGAGGGGTATTCCATGGGGTCCAAGGGCAATCGGGCCTACGCCACGGGCGAGGCGGGCGGCACGATGCGCCTCACGTTGATCGACCTCGGTGTCGCGGTGCTGGAAGTCCCGCCCAACTCGCTGAAGATGTTTTTGTCCGGGAAGGGCAACACGCCCAAGACCGGGATGCCGTTGGCTCTTTACAAGCAGTATAGTGTAGAATACGCAGGTGAAGACGAGGCAGACGCCTGCGGACTGGCGATGTTCGGGGCCGCCTATTGGGGAGCATACGGGGGAGAAATCCATAAATATCAGGTCAATGCCTTGAAAGGCGCTGCCCTGTTGTCAGGCGCAAGAAAATAATTGCAACCCGTTGCAAAAGCGTTTGACAAAGAAACCAAGCTACGGTAAAAGATACTTACGGGGACACCCACAACTGTCAGGAGACATGAAATGACGCAGAACTCGCTGGTTGGCCGCAGGGCCACGTTCAAAGACTACGCCCAACTCGAAGAGGGCTTCGAGCCGATCCTGAAGTCCGGACAGCTTCTGGAAATCACCAAGGTTGACGACAACGGCAACTTTGTCGTGGTCGCCATCGCCGAGGACGGCACCCGCCTCAACATGGAAGGCAATGCCATGGCCGACGGCGACACGCCGATGGCGGATCAGGTCTGGGAACAGGAGATCGAGGTGCTTCCCGAGACCGAAGACGCGGGGGACGACATCACCGATGATCCGACCGCCGTTGTCGAGGGCATGAAGGGCGCGGAACTGGACGACTGGGCCTCGCGCAACGGCGTCGAAACGCCGGACGGCTGGAACAAGATGAAGGTCGCCGACAAGCGCGCGTTCCTGAAGGACTGGATCAGCAGCGCGAGCGCCGAAGTCCCGCAGGCCGATGCCGCCCCCGAAGAGGCGGCCACCGCGCCCGAGCAGGGGGCTGCCGAGCCGGTCGCCGAGACCCCGGCGCAGGAACCCGCCGCCCAGACCGGCAGCGCCGAGCCGACCGCGACGCTGATGCGGACCATGACGGACAGCGAAAGCGTCCGGAATATCCTCGCCGAGCAGGATGCGGTCGATGCCGCCATCCAGTTGAACGAAAGCATCGAGCGGACCTACTACATGCTGGGCGGCGTGCTGGCGCACATTGACGAAACCGGCATCTACAAGCGTCACGGCTATGAGGGCAAGAAGGGCTTCGAGGAGTTCTGCCAGCAGACCGTCGGCATCGCCTATCGCAAGGCCCGCTACCTGATCGACATCTATGTCACCTTCCGGAAGATCGGCTTCGATGAAAGCCGTCTGGCGCAGATCGGCTGGTCGAAGGCCAAGGAACTCGCTCGGATCGACGCCGCCCGGCTGGAAGCCGACATCGACGGGCTGCTGGAATACGCCGCCTCGAACACCCGCGAACAACTGATCAACCACATCAAGGAAAACTACGAGGTGGCGACGCGGGCCGAGACCGTGAAGACCACCACCTTCAGCTTCCGGGTGGTCGAGACCGAGGCCGAGACGGTCAATCTGGCGCTGGAACACGCCAAGACCCTGATCGGCGAAGACGACGTCAACCGCGCCTTCCTGCATATGTGCGGCGACTGGATGAACGCGGGCAACAGCACCGATCTGGACCTCGACACCTTCATTGCTCTGGGCATCGGTCGCTTCGGCAAGGACGCCGTTCTGGCCGCGCTGAACACGGATGAAGCCAGCGCCGAGAGCGCCGAGGCCCAGTCCGCCTGATGCTGGCGGGGCAGGGGGTGCAGACCTCCTGACCTGCCGCCCTCGCCCCGGCAGCGCCCGCCCGGTTCCCCGACCGGGCGGGCATTTCCATGTCTGGTGGCTTGCCCATGGTGCAACCCGTTGCAACCAAATCTGGTTGATCGAAGCGGCTACATTTGCTTATGTGGTGCGGTCAAATCCGGCGGCTACAATCTATAGCCCCGAGCATCTTGGAGCACCCTATGAACGTCCACGCCTGTCCCGAAGCCGGGAACTTCATCCCGCCGCAAACCTCGCGCCCGCTGCATCCGACCATGGGTCAGGGCGTGGCAGAGCGGACCTATCTGCGCCGGGTTTTCACCGACGAACAGCGCACCAAACTGGGTGGTTGCCGCGTCCTGCTGAACCCGACCGATCCTCTGTTCCAGAAATGGTATGTCGCGGCCCTGAACTCCGACTTCGCGGTTGACGTCAGCACCGATCACCCGGTCGCGGCGGAAGAGCCTGAAACCCGCTGGGAGACATGGGCCGACGTGGCGCATCGGGTCGCCATCGGCAACGTGTCGATCCTGAAGCGCGAGCGCCCGGAACTCTATCTCACCAGCGCCATCCCGGAGCACCGGGCCATGGCCGACGCTATCGCCGAGGGCGCGCTGCTGATGTCGGGCCGACACCTTCAGCAAGGCGACCAGAACCAGAGCAACCGTCCGATGGAGGTGTTCACCAACTGCTCGACCGCCGCGACCAGCTTCGCGCTGTTCCAGCTTCTGCTGAACGGGTCTGGCGTGGGTCGCGATTATTCGGATCAGATGATGGCCGTGGACTGGGCCAATGACATGCCGAACGTCGTGGCCGTTCTGGACGCGGACCATCCCGACTTCCAATGGGGACGGCACATGTCGCGCCGGGACGCCCAACACCTCTATGCCGACGCGCCCGGCGTAGTCTGGCATCGCGTGGCCGACAGCCGCGAAGGCTGGGGAAAGGCCATCGAAAAGATCGAGGTGGCCGCTGCCTTGAACGTCTTGGACGATGAAGAGGCTGTCACCACCTTGGTCATCGACTTCTCCGACGTCCGCCCGCAAGGCGCACCGATCATGGGGATGCAGGGCCGCCCGTCTTCCGGCCCGGCACCGCTGATGGACGCCATCGAGAAGATCGCCAAGGTGCGCGGGTCTGGCATGGCCCCGTGGCGGGCCACCCTCTACATCGACCATTTCCTCGCGGAGCCTGTCCTTGTCGGTGGCGCGCGCCGTTCGGCCCGGATGTCTACCAAATGGTGGCAGGATGCCGACATTCTGGAATTTGTGGAAGTCAAGCGTCCGGTCGAGCTTCTGGGCAAGAGCCGCGAGGAGGTTGAATCCTATCTCGCCGATCTCACGGCCAAGGGCCTGCCGAAGCCGCTGTCTTTCCTCTGGTCCTCGAACAACTCTGTTACCGTGGATGAAGACTTCTGGGATCGGGTGAACGGGCCGGAAAGCGACGACCCGCTGACCGTGAAGGCAAAGGCCGTCTATGACAGGGTCATGGCCTGCGGCTACAGCGACGGCACCGGGGAGCCGGGCTTCATCAACGTGGACCGCCTGACCTCGAATGACGAAGGGTTCGACCGCGAGGCGTATCGGAACGGAGCGTTCCTCGGATCGCTGCGCTACCAGATTGACGACAGGACGCGCTTCTATCTGGACACGCTTCTCGAATGCTTCGAGGCTATGCCCTACCACTACATCGTGAACCCCTGCGGCGAGATCGCCCTGTCGATCCTCGGGGGGTTCTGCGTCATCGCCGACGTGGTGCCGGTGCATTGCGACAGCCCAGAGCACGCCATTGAGGTGGCGCGGATCGCGACGCGCGCCCTGATCCGTGTGAACCTGCTGGATAGCCTTTACAACGCCGAGGTTCGGCGCACGAACCGGATCGGCGTGGGCGTCACGGGTATCCATGAAGCGGCTTGGAAATTCTTCCGTGTCGGTTTCAGCGATCTGGTCAATCCGGACTTCGAGGCATTCGTCAATGCTGTCGATGCGCGGGACAACGTCAACCCCCGCGTCCGGGCCGCCGCATTCTGGGAATGGTCGGGCGAACTTAGCCGTGCGGTTCTGTCCGAGGCCGACAGCTATTCCGGGGTTCTGGGTGTCACCGCGCCGCACACTGTCACCACGGTAAAGCCGTCGGGTTCGGTCTCGAAACTGTTCGGCCTGTCCGAAGGCTGGCACCTGCCCGCGCTGCGCCATTATCTGCGCTGGGTCCAGTATCACAAGAACAGCCCCATGATCGAGGAATACCGCGCCATGGGCTATCCCGTGCGGGAACTGAAATCCTACCGCGACCACTGGATCGTCGGCTTCCCGACCGAACCGGCTATTGTCTCCATGGGCATCGGCGACAAGCTGGTGACGGCGGGCGAGGCTACGATGCAGGAACAGTTCCGCTGGCTGAAACTGGGCGAATTCTTCCTGATGGAGGGCGGCAGCGTCGGCGAATATCTGTCCTGTGAAGGCAGCCTCGATACCTTCCTCGACATCCGTGGCTACGCCTTCGGCAACCAGATCAGCTACACGATGAAGTTTCGCCCTGATGACACCGACTTCGATACCTTCTGCGATGTCATCCGCTGCAACCAGCCCTATGTTCGCTGCGTCTCCGTGATGCCGCAGGAGAACGGGGCGAGCTACGAATACCTGCCAGAGGAGCAGGTTTCGGTGGCGGAATATCAGGCGATCCTCGCAGCCATTCGCCGGGATGAGGCGTCGGCGTCCGAGGATGTCGGTCTGGAACACCTCGACTGTTCCACCGGGGCCTGTCCTATCGTTTTCGACGGTAAGGCAAAGCAAGACCTCTGATCATGCAACCAGTTGCAGGGGCGGGAAACCGCCCCTTGCCATTTCCGAGGAGACCACGATGGACTACTTGAACGATGTGCTGATCGGCGATTGGGCACCGGGAGGAAAGCCGTTCACCCTGCGGCGGCACTGGCTGGCAAGCACGCCGGGGGTTATGCCCCGGCTTGGGGCGGACGTCACCGCGACCGGGAAAGAGATCACCCTGCGGCATTCGCATCCGGGCACGGTCTCGCTCTATTACGGCAACTGCGGGCGCACCCTGTTCTTTTCCGAAAGCAAGATGCACCTGCGCCGAACATTGAAGACCATGGGCGTGCGCGGCGGAATTTCGTCTCTGGACTCGGGAGAGACCGTGACCTTCGACGGCAATGCCTACGACATCCAGCGCGAACCCTTCCCGCTTCCGGACATCCGTTCCGACATTGGTGAAGATGATGCCCTTGACGAATGGTGGGATCGGTTCCTGAACGCCACCTACGAGATGCACCGTGACCATGGCGGAGGGCCGGTCACCGTGGCAGCGTCCGGCGGCACCGACAGCCTTATGGCGCTCGTCGCTTTGAAGGAGATCGGTGCGGACGTTCTGGCAATGTCCTGTGGTCTGACCCGCGACAACTTCGATCCTCGCTGGGCACGCGCGGTCAGCAATCATCTGGGCGTTCCATTCGAGTTCATGCAGCTTCCCGTCGCCGAGGAGGATCAGGCTCGGCTCATGCTTGAAGCGTTGCGTGTGGTCGGGGATGTCGGGTGCGCGGACAACATCCATATGGCGATGTCTTGTTGGCTGATGCAGCGGCGCTGCGCCGATCTTGGCCGACACACGATCTATCTCGGCTTCCGGGCGGACAGCTTCATCGGCAACAAGATGGGCGCGGTCGGCATCTACAACAAGGTGGCCGAGGCCGAGCGGACTGATCAGACATGGCAGGCTGCCCGTGCGGCCATCTCGACCGGCGTCATCCCCTATCTCGAACAGGTGAATGGGAACTTCCGGATGCCCGGCTTCCGCTGGCGCGTGCCGTTTTTCCACCCCGAGGTGCTGGGCTATACCATGAGCCTGCCGCGACGGCTGGTTCCGCCCTACCATGGTCGCAAGGTGTTTTTCGAGAAGGCATTGAACCGCTACCTGCCCGAGGGCCTGCGACCGTGGGATGTCTCTGCCAAGGTCGCGTTCAACTCGGGTTCCGGTTTCTATCAGGCCGCCAAGGCGCAAGGCGATGCAGGCCCGCTCGGCAAGGACGGCATCCGGAGCACCTTGCGGCGGGTTCGGACAGAATTCGGTCTCTGAACGAAAAATCTTGACCTTGCTATCTGATTGCGTTATTCTGTCTAAACAAAGACTTAGCAAGGTTTCAACGAGCAGATGCCCGAATTTACAGTTCACGCCCTCGAAACGATCCGCTTGTCCCGGCACTTCATGCTGCTGGATTTCATGTTTGACGCCCATTGGCCCTATCAGGGCGGCGCGGTCGAAGCGCAAGACCTGTCCAGCATCATGCAGGGCGGCAGACTTGAAGAGGCGCGGCATCTCGCCTCGAACCTGATGGAGCGGCTGACCACGCTGTTCGGCCCTTCCACCATCGCCGCTGGGTTCAGCCCCTGCACCGAAAGCTCGCCCTCGCCGCATTGCTTCCTGCCTGCGCACGGGGCGGCGGTGGACGCCGTCTTCCATGACTGGGTCAGGCCCGGTGCGTCGCGCCCGGAGGGGCGTGCCCCAGTCGAGATGCTGAATGATGTGCGCCAGACGCAACTGGTATTCGACCGGCTGATCGGCTACGCGGGGACCGAATTCATGTGCATCGCCGACCGGGCGGCAGGCCCGCGCTTCAAGGTCTACAACAACCGGCGCTATCCCGAGTTCAACGCCGACCTTGGCGGGCAAGGCATCGTGAAGCCAGAATTCCAGACCCTGTCCCGTAGCGGGAAGCAATGGACGGCGTTCCGGGGGATAGATGCCCAGCCGGGATGGCGGCGGGTGGAGGGCGAACCCGTGTTTCATACCCAGCGGAGCCTGCGCGTCCAGCACATCAGGACCGGGCGATATTTCACTCTGGTCGATTTCATCAAGTCTCCGGTCGGCATCGTGAACCGGATGAAGAACATTCCGTCCACACGCCCGTCCCGGCAGATCAAGACGGCGCGCATGTTCTCCGAGGTGCTGGACCCGGTGGTCGAGGCCGTTGGCCGGATCACCATCATTCGGGGTATCGAGGGACAGGCGGTCTCGAACCGCTGGCAGGACCATGAGACCGCCTCTCTGCACCGCTGGAATCAGCCGCTGAACCGGATCGAGTTCATCGCGCCAGAGGGGCATGATGAAAGCGCGCTGCTGGCGGCGCTGGATCATGCCAACGTCTTCGAGGTGGCGACGCGGGAAAACGGGGCAGGGGAGCCGATCTATGCGGTGATGATCCGGTCATTTGAGCCTGCCGTGCATTTCACCTCGGCGCTGTCCGATCAGGGTCACGGGGCTGGCTGCCGGTGTTGCGCATAAAGGTGCAACGGGTTGCAAATATCCGGTTGACAAAGAAACTAGGCAATGGCATAAAGGTCTTGTCAGAGAGATAAGCACCCCAAAGGAGACCCCTGCCATGGCTACCAAGAAAACCGCTGCCCGCCTCGCTGCTGCCTCGCGCCGCGCCGCTCGCGCTGCCGTCAAGGCCATCGAGCAGGTTCGCCGCTTCGAGGATGGGGTTCTGAAGTCGGGAGAGAGCTTCGTTCGCAACGAGATCACCTATGTTGTGGACAAGGCGGGCCGTGCCGTGCGCCAGCCGACCAAGGATCGCCCGGTCACCCGCGAGGATTGCTTGTTCTTGCTGAAGAACGTCAGGGCGGTCACCGACGATGAGGTTCTGGAAGCCGTTGGCCCGAACGTCCACAAATGGTTCCTCGACAGTGGAATGCTGGTGCGCGACACGAAGGCCCGCTCTCTGCTGTGGATCACCAAGAAGGCCCAAGCCTATTACGGCCTGCCCCTGCCGGTGATCGGCGGCGTCGCCTGCGCGTTCCAGTAACCGTGCAACGGGTTGCAACGGGCCGCCGGAAATATTCCCGGTGCAACCCGTTGCAACGCCTACAAGTGTGGACATCGGAAATTCCATCCGCTAGATTTGTCTCCAACCCCATTCCCGGAGACGAACATGCGCCCGCAAATCGAACACTCCGTCCGCGACGTGGACGACCTGATCCCCTACGAATTCAACCCGCGTCAGAACGAACCGGCTGTCGCTGCGGTGAAGGAGTCGATCCGCCAGTTCGGTTTCCTCGTTCCGGTGGTCATCGACGCCGAAAACGTGATCGTGACGGGCCACACCCGGCATCAGGCCATCAAGGAACTGGTGGACGAAGACCCCGAGAACGCGAGCTACTGGCGGGCCATCCCGGTCATCCTCGCCTCGCACCTGACCGACGATCAGCTTCGCGCCTTCCGCCTGATCGACAACAAGACCTCGGAACTGGCGACGTGGGATTTCAACCTGTTGGCGCAGGAGATCGGATACCTGCATGAGACCGGCGTGGATTTTCAGTCCTTCGGCTGGTCGCAGGAAGAGGTGGATTGCCTGACCTCGGTCGTGGCTGCCGACTGCCTGACCACGGCAGCGGGCGATGCCGCCAGCGCGCCGGGCGCGGAGAACACCTACGGCACCTATGTCGAAGGCGAGAGCACGGGGCGCACCCAGTCGATCCGCGAGACAGGCAACGGCTCCGTGCGGGTGGTCTTCGGTGATCTGGCGTTCTTCGTGCTGAAGGACGATTACACGAACTGGCTCACCGGAATGATGCGCGATGCCAACTATGACCCGACCGCCGTCATCGAGCGCGTGGCCGAGGCCATGGGTCTGCTGGACGCCAAGCGCCGCCGGGATGCCAGCGTCCGGGCCGGGGAGACCGCGCCCGAGACCGAGGAGGCGTTCGGTGACGCTGCGCCTGTCCCCGAGGAGCAGGTCTCGGTGGAGTGATCGCCATGCCCCAGCTTGTCCCCCTGTCGAGTATCGAGCGTGCCGAATACAACCCGCGCGAGGCTGACGCCCAACGGCTTGAGGCTCTGAAGATGTCCTTGCGCAAGCTGGGGTTCATCCTGCCGCTCTATACCACGACGGGGGGACATCTGCTGTCCGGACACCAGCGGTCCACCGCCGCGATGATGTTGGGCTGCAACCACGTCCCGGTCGAGTCTGTCGATCTGGATGAGAAGTTCACCCGCAACGTGAACCTCGTCTTCAACCGCGCCACCAACGACATGCGCGCCGACGACGACAGCAACGAACTCTGGGGTAAGCTGGGGCTGGAAAATGTCGTCCGTCTGGCGGACGCCGTCCCGGATCGTGACCCGGACACCGAGGCGTTTTATCGCTGCATGAACCCGGTCATGGTCCCGGTCGCTGACGTCGTGGGTCAGGTGGACATCCCCTATGAAGCCCAGCCGGTCGCCATGTGCGAGAAGCTGTTGTCGCGCGGCATCGTCATGCCGGTGGTGATGACCAAGTCCGGTCGGATCGTGAACGGCAAATACCGCGCCATCGCGGCAGCCGAGCGGTCTGGTCGGTCGAAATACCGCAAGCACAAGCTGACCGAATATCCCGTCGTCTTTATCGAGGACGAAGAGGGCGAGCTTTCGGACGCCCTGCTGAACCTGATCTCGATGCGCTTCACGATGCAGAACCAATATGCCGACCAGCTTCGGTTCGGCGCGTTCCGTCGGGCGCAGACCATCGTTCCCGGCCTGCTGCCTGCCTATCGTTTTCTCGCTGACAACTGGGTGCTGAAGCCCTCGCACGCTTCCATGGCGAAGAAGGAAGACTTCTGGCACCGCTTCCGCAAGAACTACGGTGAGTCGATTTGCGATCTGGGCGCGGGTCAGCGTCGGACCCGGCCATATATGGAGAAGCGCGGCATCTTCATCTCGGACTGGGAGCCTTATCCGCTGGACTGGCGCGATCCGAAGGAATGCCCGGAGGATGATACGCCGGAGAACCGCCCGAGCCTCGGCCTCGCGCGTAAACTCACCGAACGGTTCCTGTCCGACATCGAAAGCGGCGTTCAGTATTCCACAGTGGCGCTGCCAGCCGTGCTGAACTCGGTGCCGTTCCGCTGGGACCGGATGTGCCTGCTGGCGATGGCGCATTCGCTCTGCGGTGTGAAGACCCAACTTGTCGGCACGGCCCGCGCGGTCGAGGCCAAGGACTTGAACCGCTCGATCAATCGCGTGGACCCGGAGACTGGCAACGTCAAGGCGGCCCAGACCCTGTTCCCGTTGGACTACGAGCCGGGCATCATCCTCGGGGACATCAACGTCATGCCCAAGGTGCAGAAACTGCACTCGCTCACCGAGCTTGAGGCCGACTTGCGGGTGTTCTTCGAGGAGGTTCGGGTCAAGAATTTCAGCGCGTCGCACGCCTTCCGCGCCGCCTGTCCGAAGCGGGTCAGCCTGCCGGTTCTGAAGGCGGCGATTATGCACGAATTCGATCTGCCCTATGACGGTGGCCGCAGCCTCGGCATGGCCGAGCGCGCGCTTGCGGCCTTCGGGAAGCGCCTGCGGGTGGACTTCACCAAGATCAAGGCAGTCGAGAAGCCGGAGAACTGATATGGCTGTGGAACTGGAAACCGGGCGTCACATTCCCAAGAACCCTGACCGCTTCGTCTTCGATGAGGAGGTCGCGCCGATCTTCGACAACATGGCCCGCCGCTCGTTGCCGCTCTATGAGCACGTCTACGACATGGTGCGCGAAGTCTGCCGGGACGTCGCGGTCTATCCCGGTGATCAGGTTTGGGACTTCGGCGTCTCGACCGGGCGTGGCCTGCGCGCCGTGCGTGCCGGGTTCGATGAACCGCTGGTCGATTACTGGGGCTGTGACATCTCGCAACCGATGCTGGACATCGCCTCGGAACGCTGCCCTTGGGCGCGGTTCCGTCGGGTGGACTTCGAGGGTGACGGGCTGCCGGTCGCCGACATGCGGAATGTGCGCGTCGCGCTCTGGGCATGGACCCTTCAGTTCCTGCCGGACTACGAGCTTCGCGTCCGTCTGCTGTCCGAGACCTATGACCGCATGGCCCCGGGGGGCGTGCTGTTCCTGATGGAGAAGTGGCAGCACGCGGGCGTGCAACCCGTTGCAACTTCGCCGGTTCCGCCCGCTCTTCAGCGCGCCTACATGCACTTCCGCCGCGACAACGGCTACATGGCCGATGAGATCGTGGCGAAGAGCACCGCCCTGAAGGGGGCCATGTGGCCGTGGAGCCGCGCCGAAGCCGTCAACGCGCTGGTGCTGGCCGGGTTCGAGGTCGAGAACATCACCGGCCTCTATCAGATGTTCAATTTCGGGGGTCTTGTGGCGGTGAAGTGACCGACCCGAAAGAGCCTCGCAGCAATCCGTGGATACGGTGGCAGCGAATGACCAGAGACAGAGGGGATGAAATCGTCGCCCGCCAGCGACCGCCGCGCCCCAAGCGAGTTCCAAGCCCTCTTGGACGGGGGATAGAAAGCACGCCAACAAGCGCGCCTCACCCCAGCCTCGTGCCCAGTGAAACCGGGGCAGGGGTCTATCGCGATGGCAATGGCCTGCGCATCACCGAAGAGCGTCGCGAGACCCGTCCGAAGGTTGACCCGGAAACGGCGTCTCCGCAGGTGCGTGGCCGCCTGACACCTGACGGCGGTTTCACCGATGGTCGCGACATCCGCCGTATCCAGACCGAGATCAGGGCGAACACCGGAGCCATCTCGCCCCGGAACATCACCGGAGACGCCGCAGACGAAGAGATCGGTCGCGCGGCCATGTCGGCTGAACCCATCTCGCTCGATGAGGCGTTCCCGACGCCGGAGAGCTATGCCCCGCAGATCGAGGAGCGACCCGGGGAGCCGGTGCAGCTTCCGCCGTTCCTGCGCCAGAACTTGCAACAAGTTGCAAAAGCGCCGGGGGAAAATACGCCCGCCGCCCGCCTCACCCATGTCGAGCGCGACTATCCGGAATACGCCCAAGAATATAAGCTGCAACTGCTGCATCGCCTGCTGCTGCGCGGCCTGCCGCTCGACGTGATTGCGACGATGCTCGGCGTGAGCGTGAAGACGATCCGCGCGTGGCGCGTCACCCTCTACGACCGGATGCGCAAGGAAGCCCAGAAGATCGACATCTATGGGCTGGCCGGGCAGACCATGGGCTTCTACAACGAGGTCCGCGCCATGGCGATGAAGATCGCCTCGGAGCCGGACAAGACAACGCCCGCCGCCACCCGCATCCACGCGCTGCGCACGGCTCTGAATGCCGAGGCCGACAAGCACAGGTTCCTTCAGGCATCCGGCTTTTACGAGAACACGCGCTACATCCCGGACAGCGCCGACATGGAAGACGAGATCGAGGGTAGCGCCAAGCAACTCGGCAAGGAGGTCATGTCCATGGTGGCCGGGCTGCTGGGCACCGACGATCATCCGGCCACGCCCAAGCGTGATCGCCAAGCAGAGCAAGACGACGATCTGCGCCTGATCTGACCATAGACAAAGAGGAGGTCGCGATGACCGTTCAAGACCCGCGTCTGAAACAGGAGATGCTGGACAACTTCATGCGCCGCGCCGAGCGCCTTGTCCGGAACGCCGAAGGGGTAGGGGGTCCGCATTCCCGACTGGCCCGCATCGCCACCCATGCCGCAGAACAGGTGATCGTCCACGGCAACCCCGCCTTCGTCCACGGGCTGACCATGATGAAGCATCTCCCGGTCACCATAGAGGAGTTCATGGAGAGCAACGAATTCCTCGGCGGGGTGGAATACGACATCTGGCCCGCGCTGAAGCAGGACGTCTACGAGATGAACCCCGATGTCATGGCCGGAGAGCCTGCCGTGCATGAGGTCTACCTTGGGGGGGCTACCGGCACCGGGAAGACCTTCACCGGCTCGGCAACCATCATGTATCAAGCTTACATGCTGACCTGCTTCGAGAAGCCCCAGAAGCTCTTCGGCCTGTCGCCCACCACCCCCATCGTCTTCATGCTGCAATCGGTATCCCCGACAGTAACCAAGCGGGTGATCTACACGCCCCTGCGCAATGCCATCACCAACATGCGCTACTTCCAGAAGCACGTCCCCTTCAACAAATACGTCGAGGGGGAGCTTCAGATGGAGCAGGAGATCAGGATCATCCCAGCCCTCGCCAGCCTGCAATCCATCCTCGGCCAAGCCGTCTGCGGTGCCCTGCTGGATGAGGTCAACTTTATGACCATCGTGGAGAACTCCAAGAGGGCCGCCGGACCCGCTGGACTGGGAGGCAAGTTCGACCAAGCCGAGGAGACCTACTCCAACATCTCACGCCGCCGCAAGCGTTCCTTCACCACAAGGGGCATCTCCATCGGCTGCATCGTGGCCGCATCCTCGACCCGCTATAAGGACGACTTCCTCGACCGACGCATCGACCAGTCCATCAAGTTCGAGGAACCCAACGTGATCCACTTCCGACACGCGCAATTTCATGTGAACCCCAAGTTCAACGACCCCGCCCTCTTCGGAGGCACCTTCCAGATCGCCGTGGGGAACGACGAACAGGGCACCACGGTCATAGAGGAGGGGATGCTGCCGGGGGTCCACTACCCCGCCACCGCGCAGATCATGGACATCCCCATGCCCTACAAGCCCGACTTCCAGAAGAACCCGGATGCGGCCCTGCGCGACATCGTGGGTATTGCCACGGATGCGATCAGCCCCTTCATCCGGAAGCGCCAGAAGATCGTGGATGCGATCAACCGGGGGATCATCCGTGCCATCCCCTCCATGGTCGAGAAGGACGACGTCGAGCTTGCCACCGACGGGATGCCTGTTCTGAACCGCGACTACTTGATGCGGCTGTCCCCGGCCCAGAGGCGCAAGCCTCGCTGGGTGCATGTTGACCTTTCCCGGAACAAGGACAGGTGCGGCATCGGCATGGTCGCCCTAGAGGGCTTCGTGGCATCCCCGGTTGGGGACGTGGAAGGCATCGCCGCCAGCCTGCCCAAGTTCACGGTGGAATTGGCGGTGGGGATCAAGCCCAGTGCCGTGGCCGAAATCGACATTGCCGATGTGCGCAACTGGGTGATGCAACTGGTTGCAGTCTACGGTCTGAACATCGCGGGCATCAGCTTCGACGGCTTCGACAGCCGGGAGACGATCCAGACACTGAACAAGGCGGGCATCCGCGCCAAGGCCCTGTCTCTGGACACCAGTCCGGTTCCCTATGAGGACTTCCGGGACGCGCTCTATGAGGATCGGATCGACATCCAGCCCGACTGCGAACTGTTGAGCGTGGAACTGCGCACGCTTGAATTCTACCCCCAGAAGAACAAGGTCGATCACCCGCCGCGCGGCACCAAGGACGTGTCGGATGGGGTAGCGGGTGCGGTGGCGAACGCCTTGCGGTCTCGGATCGTGCGCACCGGCATCCATCTCGATCAGGACAGCGAGGACGGCTGGCATGAGAACCACCGGGGAGAGCCAGAGCGCGATCCGCATGGTCAGTCCGTCCCCCGGTTCCGGGTGCGCAGGGAGACGGTGAAGGTGGCGCGGGACCGCTCGCGCAGATAATTGCAACATGTTGCAAAGGCTGTTGACAAAGAATCTGGATCATGGCATAAAGAGGGTGTCAGAGACGGAAGGAGACAACCCCATGGCACCCAAGACCTACACCAAAGACGAACTGCGCCGCATGGGCGTGGACACCTCGATCACGGCGCTGGATGGCCTCACGCTCGGTCAGCGCGTCCGCCCCTTCGGAACCCTCGGCATGGGCACGATCATCGGCTTCGCGCGGATGCAGGACTTCTCGGACAGCGTGTTCATCGCCCTCGACAGCGGGAGGGGAAACCGTCGCACATACCATGTCTGCGGTCCGATCTGGGCCGAAGCGGTGGAGGAGGCGGCATGAACCACCAGACCCTGATCCAGCAACTCGGGGGGAGACAGTTCGCCCTCCTTACCGGGGCCAAGGACTTCGTGGCTGGGGAAGACCGGCTGACCATGCGGATCGGTCGCAACCCCAAGAGGGTTTCACACGTCAGGATCACGCTGGACCCCTCGGACACCTACCGCATGGAGTTCCTGAATGTCCGCGCCGGGGAGTGCCGAACGGTGGCAGAGGTGCCCGGAGTCTACCATGACCAGTTGAAAGACGTTTTCGAGGCGCACACTGGGTTGTTTGTCACCCTGTCGCCTCGGCACTGATTGTAACCCGTTGCACCGCATCTGTCCAGAATCCTGTCATTCCCGTTGACATGACCAGAATTCTGTGCATATATGGTGCAACAAGTTGCAAGCCATGGAGGGCACGCCGATGGACGTCATCACCTATACCGACGCGCGGAACTCGTTCAAGGATGTGCTGGACCGCGCCATCAACGACCGCGACCCCGTGATCATCACCCGCAAGAAACGGGAAGCCGCCGTGGTCATGTCGCTGGAAGACTACAACTCGATCCAAGAGACCCTGCACCTGCTGCGCAGCCCGAACAACGCCCGCCGCCTGATGGAATCCATCGCGCGCCTCGAAGCGGGAGAGGGGGAAGAACACGCCCTGATCCAGCCCGAGGGCGAGCCTGCATGAACATCCTGTTCGACCGGAGCGCGTGGGATGACTACCTGTGGTGGCAGGAGCAGCCCCAGACCAACACGCTGGAACGCATCAACGAGTTGATCGAGGCCACCCGCCGCCAGCCCTTCAAGGGGATCGGGAAGCCGGAGCCGTTGCGGGGCAACCTTTCGGGCTACTGGTCGCGCCGGATCGACGGTGAACACCGCTTCGTCTACAAGGTGGCAGGTAAGGGGGATGATCAGGTGCTGCGCATCGCGTCCTTGCGCTATCACTACTGACCAGATCGCCGCGTTGAGCCTGTTTAGAGCCGTCCTCTGGGGCGGCTTTTTGCAACCCGTTGCACTCAAGGCGAAGAAATCTGTTGACAAAGAAACTACGGTATGAGATAAATGACCGTAGAGAAGGAGATCACCAGATGACCAACCGCTACGAGGACGCCGCAAGGGAAGTCGAGGCCGAGATCGCCCGCCTCGAAGATCGGGCCGCCCGCTGGGAGAAGCACCCGACGCTGTTCAGCCGCGTTCCCGGCATCCGTGAGGAGATCGCCGTGTTGAAGGCCAAGCCGCTCGCCAACTGGCGTGCCACCGGCAAATGGGCCAACGAAATCTGGGGGACTGCTGTCCCGAAGACGCACTCGTGACCGCATAGAGGAGCCAAGGCGCATGACCGACCTCCCAAAGCCACCCAAGCGCCCCTGCGGATCGTGCCCCTATCGGAAGGACGTTCCCTCGGGCGTCTGGGCCGCAGAGGAATACGCCAAGCTGCCGCAATACGACGGGAGCACCATGGACCAACTCCAAGCGGGGGCACTAGGTCTGTTCATGTGTCATCAGCGGGACGGCTGTCTGTGCGGCGGCTGGTTGCAGACACACGACACGGACCATCTGCTGGCCCTGCGGTTCAACCCCGTGGACGAAAGCGCCTACGGCTACCAGTCGGACATCCCCACCTTCGGCAGCGGACGCGAGGCGGCAGAGCACGGGATGCGGGACATCGAGAACCCCGGACCCGATGCCAAGGCCCTGATGCGGAAGATCGGACGTCTCTCGGGCGTGAAGTGGGCAGACGAATGATCATCTTCGTCCTCGGAATGCTGGCAGGAGCGATCATCGCACATACGCGCGGGCTTCGGCACGCTCTCTTGTTGATCGCCGTGATAGGGGTCGCCCATCTGATGGACACCCTATGGGGAAGGCAGGTGGGGGCGTGGCTCGCTGAAGTCACCCGTGCGGTTCTCGGATGGTAATTGCAACCCGTTGCACTTTTCCTGTTGACAAAGAAACTGGGATATGGGATAAGTAATCATCAAGAGAGGGAAAGGAACTAGATCATGGCAATCCGCATCGAGACCCGCGCATACGAAACCGCTCATGGCAAAGCCCCGCGCGGAAAGGGCATGTGGGCCTTCACCCGTGAAGCGTCGCACGGCCATGCGGCCCGCATGATCTTCACCCCTGCGATGACCTACCGCGAAGCCTGCGCATGGGTGCGCCGCGCGGTTCGCGCCGAGGGCTTCCAAGATGCCGTCCTGACCGTCGGCGCGTAATCGAACCCCAGAGGAGATCACGACATGACCACCATCTTGACCAACGGCAAGACCATCCCCCTGACCGACATCAAGGAAGGGGACACCTTCCGGTTCGGGGGCACGGTCTATGTGTCCACCGGGCCGACCGGGATGCTGGGCGGAAACGTCGTCATCCCCGCCAAGCGCGAAAACGAGGCCATGCCCAGCGGATGGGAACTGGCGAACCTCATGGAACCGCCCACGGCCACCTGCACGATCTGCACGCGCACCAACATCAAGGGCCTGCCCGAGGGGCACACCTACTTCACCGAGAAGGGCTACTCGCAGGCATACCCGTGGGTTGAGGTCCGGCGCACGGACAAGACCGTGACCCTGCACAAGGTCAACGTGCAGGCCGACCCCATGTGGAAGCCGAAGATCGCCCCGGGCGGCTTCGCGGGGCACTGTGAGAACCAGTCGGAGCAGACGTGGCTCTTCGGCGGTATCGACGCCGAGCGCGAGATCACCATCCGCATGACCAAGCGCGGCTGGGAGCGGCGTGGCGCGATGTTCATCGAGAATGTTGCCCGCGAATTCTACGATTACAACTTCTGACGAGAGAGAGGGCGTCTGGATGGCACGCATCGACACATACCCGTGCGCCTGCGCATTCGCAAAGACGGTGGGGGACAAAGACCCCTGCCACTTCCCCCGGGTGGGCATGGCGGACAACGTGCTCTATCGCGGATGCTGGATCGTCAAACACACGCTGACCGATACCGAGGCATATATCCGAGACCCCAAGCGACCGCCCCTGCACGCAGAGGCCGACGTCTGTTGCTTCGGGTATTTCGTGCAACCCGTTGCAACCGATCCTTGTTGATAGGTTAATTTCCAAATGCTACAAAGGTGGCACCTGTCAACAAGGAGACCGCCCATGCAGACCCTCGGAGAGTTCCGCATCGACGTTCGGCACAACCCCTCGGGCAATCCGCTCGTGGACGAGATCAAGCGCAAGGGCGCGGCCCTGATCGACCTGCTGAATGACCAGATCGCCATTCCCGTGCGGAACCATTCCAGCGCCGAGAGTGATCTTGCGCATTTCATGCAGGTGAGCGAGATCGGTCGGCTGAAGGCTCTCGCCATGACCCAGATCGAGCACGGCGTCATGGACGCTATCAAGGCTGTCACCAAGCCGCTGCCGATCCGGGAAGAGACTGCGCAGGCATCGCCCAAAATCACGGCTGGGGCGCTCACCTCCGGAGACATGGTCTGGGCCAGCAAGCAAGCGACACCCATCGCGCATGGCGCTGTCATCGCCGAGGGGCGTATCGTCGCGAACCGGATCGGTGGGCTGTATCGCAGCAACGGCGGGTGGTTTGCCATCGAAGTGGGGAACCGGGCCATCCGGGAATACGACGGCGCGGGCAAGCTGGGGTTCACGCATTTCCCGCTCAATGGTTACGCTTTCGAGGAACACCAGATCAGGGTATGGAAGGAATGGGCCGACCTCACGGAACGCCTCGACAAGCTGCGCGCCTTCCAGAAGACCGAGGCGTTTGCTCTCTTGTCCATCGCGGAACAGGAAGACCTGACCGCCCAAGGCAACGTGATGACCAGCTATCTCGTTATCCTGAAGAGCCGGATCGTCCGCTTCACCCGCACCACCGAGGAAGTCAAGCTCGATTTGGACGTCCTCGCCAAGGGCCTCGACGCTGGCGTTGCCGATCACGACTGACCTGATGCAACCCGTTGCACAGCATGGGCCGCCCTTCGGGGCGGTCTTTTTGCATCTGTGGCGCATAAATGTGTTGACGAACAAACTAGGGTTTGCTATAACTAACTTGTCAGAGAGAAGGAGACCGCCAGATGGCCTACGCCCCGCACACCAACAACGAAGTCCGCGCCGAGCGCCGCATTGGCCGGGTCAACCTGCCGCTGATCCTCGGCTGCGCCACCAGCGGGGCAGGCACCTTCTACGAGTTCGCCGAGCGCGCGGGTTTCCCCGAATACTTCGCCCCCGAGATGGATCGCGTGGTCTATGTCGGTCCGAACCAAGCGGCGCGACTGGCCCGCGTTCTGAAGACGGTCATGCACATCGTCGTGGACGAAGACGCTGACGGCAACCCGGTGGTCGAGACGATCAAGCTGAAGGCCCGCCGCGACTATCCGACCGACTGGGTTTTCGCAGGGGTGACGGCATGATCCCGAACCTTGCGCCCAACGCCCCGCGCTTTGCCGGGAGGCTGACCTATACGGACGGCACCCTGCTTCAGCCCGGCCCCCTGACCACCTTCACCCATGTCTCGGACAAGGGGGTTGTCCGGGTCTGGCACATCGAGCGGATGATCGAGATGGCCCGCTCCAAGGAGGTCTGGGACACCCCGGTAGACGCCGAGTTCGCGCAGATCGTCCGCGACCGCCGTGGCGTCGAGGCACACCGCCTTGCGCGCATCTCGCCCGCCGACCTGACGTTCCCCGTGATCTATGTCGAGATGGAAGCCGAGTTCGACCATGAGCCGCCGATCTCGCATCTGCTGGTGGACGGCAACCACCGCTACGTCAAAGCTGCCGAGTGGGGCAGGGAGACCATCCCGGGCGTCATCTTCAGCAAGGCAGAGGCGGACAGGTGCCTGATCGTCGGCATCGTGAAGGCTGTCGCAGCCGGGCAGGACGTGACCGAAGTCGCCAAGGCATTCGTCGCGGCATCACCCCTGACCGGGGAAGAGGTCGTGGCCCAGAACCGCCGTCTGAAGAAGGCCCTGCGCGAGGCGCATGAACTGGCACGGGAGCGTCGCTGGCCCCTCGTGCAATCCGTCCTCGAACGGGCACAACCAGACGCCAAGGAATAGTTGCAACCCGTTGCAAATTCGTGTTGACAAAGAAACTAGTAATAGGTATAGAGGTCTTGTCAGAGAGGGAAAGGAGACCCAGACATGACCCGTGATCAGAAACTGAACACGATCTACCGCAAGATGCCCCGCGACTTCAAAGGCAAGATCGACGGCGAGCGCACGGTGATGATCCTGCGCGACGGTGGAACCCGGCTGGTCTATCTTCGCGACCTGACCGACAACGAAATCGAACGTCTGCTGTGAGGGAAGCATGAAAGTCCGCAAAGACGACAAGGGTCTCTACATCGTCAACAACCGAGGCGACGGACCTTATCGCCCGGGAGGTATCACCGGATACGATCACGTCTGGGACATGAGCTATGGGGGGCTGCAAGAAGGGGACAACCCACGCGCCTATCATGTCGCCGGAGCGCCGCTGTTGCGCATCAAGGTCGATGGCCGGGACATCTATTGGGCGGCGGAAAGCCTCCACTATCAGGAAGGACGGTTCAAATGACCATCAACCAGTTTCGCAGTTTCCTCTATGCCTTCGCCCGTGGTCTCGGGGACGTGCAGGCTCTCACCTCGAAGAAACCGGGAGCGGTTCCCCGCCGCATCGGTCGTCGGGTCGCGGGCAAGCTCACGGGGCGTCTGTTGCGGGCGCTGTTCAAATGAGCGCCTATGACATCGCCAAGGCGGAAGAGATCATCGACGCTGATGACTTCGAGGTGGACCTTGAAGAGGCTGTCGATGTGGACATCAACTATATCAGCAAGCATCCGACGCGCATGTATCTGATCCGCCGGGATGACAACCCCAACGTGTCGGCGACGTCGAAACTGATGCCCGGGGATGAACCCAGAGAGCCGGATGAGCGGGACCGGATGGTTGCCGAGAACATGGGCTACGCGGTGTCGTGGAAGACCGAGGAGAAGGCCGATGGCGAAGTCTAAGCCGATGGAAATGGCCGAGGCGCAACAGCGCGCCTTGGACATCTTGCGGCGCACACCGGGCACGGAAGAGCAGGCGCGCGGGGTCTGGAAGGTGATCTTCGAGATGATCGGGGACCGGGCAGAGAGCGCGACACCGAAGCTCAAGTATTACGAGGTGCATCACCAGCGCGAGCACGCGCGCCTCGCCATGCTGACGGCCATTGCCGAGGGGAAAAACCTCACGCAAGCTGACGTGGCTGCCAGAGAGGCAGTCGGCTTGCCGGTTCAGATCATTCAAGCAGGGGAGGTTCCCGTTGTCCGAGTCCGCCAACGACCGCCGCAGCCAGCATCTTGACCGCATCGACGTCCCCCGTGACCTCGCCATCCGGGCCTACAAGATGGCTATGGGAACGGATACGGAGGACGTTTTCTTCGCCGCGATGCGCGACCAGATCATGGGATCGACGGCTCCGAAGACAATCCGCCTGCCAAGGCATTTGGTCCCGGCGGCTATCCTGACCGAGATGGAGGCCCGGGCAAATCGTGTTCCAGCCTCGGGCATCACCGCTGAACCGGGAACCTATCTGCACGAGGTCTGCAAGGTCGTCGCCTAGATGCAGCCGGGGGATAGGTTCACGGTCCAGCGCGGGGCACTGGAAGAGAGCATTCCCAGCATCTTCCACAATGACGTCTGGTTCACTCCGGCGGACAGGGTGCTGGGGAACATCATCGGGTCCGCGTGGACGCATTCCTTCCATGTTGATGATCGCACGGGAGACGTGACGTTTCGTCGGCACGAGGAGACGGGCGAGCGTTTCTACTCGGCCCCGGACAGGCGCTGACCCTGTTGCAACGGGTTGCATCAGCAAACACTTGTAGCCCGCGACGTTTCCGCTAAGCTGTGGCGATCCGTTCCTGCCAGACAGAGGAAATCATCATGGCGAACTTCAAGGTTATCCGGGCCGACGGGGCGCAGGCCACCATCACCGCCGACCGTTTCGAGTCCGATGGCGCGGGCACCCGCTTCTACAACGAAGACGGCGGCGTCGTCGCCTCCTTCACCTACGGGCAACTGACCGACGTCTATCCGGCTGACGTCGTCTTCGAGGTGCCCGTGCCCCCGGCCCAGCCGGAAGACTGATCCCCGCAACCACAGAGGAGGTCGCCATGCGCGCCTACTTCCGATACCTGACCTTTCCCTTTCTCGGTGCGCTGCTCGGCTTGATGCTGGCGCTGGCATTGCCCACGGAAGGGCGGGCCTATGCGCCGCTGGAACGGGAATTCACGGCCCCGGTCCTCTATGTCGAGGTCGAGGTCACCGCGCCGATCCTTGCCCCGGACCCGGACCTGACGGCCCGATGTATGGACAAAGGCACCCGTTTGCAGGATGCCAGCTACCGCAGTCGCGAGGCCGTCCCCGATCCCGCGCGCATCTATGGTCTGGTCAGTCCGTTCTCGCGCTGGTCGTGAACCAGATAGGCCGTCCTTCGGGGCGGCCTTTTCAGTTGCAACGGGTTGCATTCGATTTATCTAAAAATGTGTTGACCAATAATCTAGGTTAACCTAGTCTGATGAAGTCAGAGACGAGGAACCGATGGAACACGATGACGAAAAGCGCCTAGCGGACGCAATCCGCAGATCGCGACGCCGCCGCGAATGGCTGGACGCCTTTGCCGACATCCTGATCATCACAGGACTGCTCATCATCACAGGACTGCTCGTGGTGATCTCGGCTGTTCTGACCTACCTGACGGGGTCGTTCGAGGTGGCCCGCATCCTGTCGCTGGTCTGCCTGTGTGGCCTGCTGCTGATCCGCTGGCAGGTGGGCAGATGAGCCGCCGATATGCGCAGGGGGCTGTCGCGGTCGCTGCCACCGCAACAGCCGGGGCGGTGATCGCCGCGCTCGAAGCGATGAAGGCAGTTCTCGGGGTCTACCCGGCCATCGTCGCCGCATTCACGCTGTCGGCTCTGTGCCTTGCTTTGCTGGTGATGATCCACCGATCTGAAAACCGGAAGTAAACCGCAATTCTGGGTCATGGCGCGGATCAACGCCGCAACCCGTTGCAGAACTGGGAGAATTGAGACGATGGACAAACCCACTGACAAGCTGGTCACCCGTCAGATCGGGCGTGGGACGTGGCAGGGACCGGAGAGCGAGGCCAACCGCATTTTCGGGCCGCAGCAAGAGGCAACCCGGCACCCGGACGACATCGCCGTGGATCGCTTCGCGCGGATGATGAAGGACAAGCTGCGCTACGCGCGCGAGGTCAAGGGTCGGAGCGGCTGGGATAGTCCCGAGGACTGCCCCGCACAACATCTCCGGCAACTTCTTCGAGAGCACATGGCGAAAGGCGATGGCGTCGATGTCGCAAACCTCGCCATGATGCTGGCTCTGCGGGACGAGCCGACCGCCACCGCCGATACGCAGGAAGACGACGCATTCGTTGCCGGTGCATGGTGGATGCAGGGCATGATCCTGAAGTCGGTGCTGCCGCAGCTTCGCTCCATGACGTCTCGCGGCGAAGTTGTCGGTATGATCCGGAGTGTTTCCGTTCCGAAGGGGTCGGTCCCGGCTGAACCGGACTACTGCTACGATCCGACCGACTGGGATGTCACGCATGTCTGGGGAGATCGGCATGAACTGGTGGGCAATATCTTGGATCGTGGTTCGGACGATGCGCCGGTCGAGATCGCCACGCTGATGCGTGGCCCCAGCAAATTCGTCGTCTGGGAACATCTGGATACCGACGGGGACGGGGAGGCGGATGATCGGGAACTGCGATGGTTCGACCGCCGCGAAGACGCTGTCGCCTACCAGAACCGGACCAAGGAGAGTGTCCATGGCTGACGGAAAGGCCCATCACCCGTTTCGTGATCTGGAAATCCATGTCTTTGTCGGCGTGGGCGCTGCGGAGGGCAGGGCGGTTGCCCGGTTCCACCCGTATGACGCTGTTCCGATGCTATTCATCGGATCGTCTCCGGAAGACGTGATCGGAAAGGCCGAGGCATTCCGGCAGGAAACCATCGACAAACACGAGGCAGTCTATGTCGAGCGCGTCGAACGCGCTGCCAAGGCCCGGGCTGCTCGCCTTGTGAAGGCCCCGGAAGTCCGAACTCGGAGGCCGAAAGGAGACGGCGCATGAGCCTGTTTGTCGAGCACTACACCGGGAGCAACCCGGAGCCTCACATTGAGACCAGCCGCGCGGCCATGCGCGCGGTGTTGGGCTTCACGCTGGCGGCAATCATCTCCGCGCCGGTATCGCTGATCGCTGCCGCGCTGACCTATGTATGAGGGGCACCATGAAAATCGCATCGGAGGGGCGCTGATGGCCGTCTATGTGGACTGCGCACGCGCCCCGTATCGCGGCATGTTCATGTCGCACATGGTCGCCGACACGTCCGAGGAACTGCTCGCCATGGCCGACCGGATCGGCGTGGCCCGAAAATGGATACAGAAGGCCGGAACGTCTCACGAGCATTTCGACATCTGCCAGAGCAAGCGGCGTCTCGCATTGGACGCAGGCGCTGTCGATGTCACACGATACCAACTGGCCCAGTTTTTGCGCGAACGAAGGGAGAAGGTCAATGTGTGCAAAGCCTAAGCCGGGGGACGGTCTGCGTCCCACTCAAAAGCGGATCGCGGCGCTTCGCGCCATGAGGCAGGACGCAGAGGGCTGCGTCGCCTTGAAAGCCGGGGTGGCCCGTGGCCTGCTGGAACACCGTCTGATCGAGAAGGCATTCGACCCGGAGACCGGCCACCATCTGAAGGGCAGGGAGGCTTGGACGATGATCTACTGCATCACCCGAGCCGGGAGAGACGTTCTGTCTCTCTGGGAAGCGATGCAACCCGTTGCAAAAGAAAACGGGCAAACCACCAACAAAAGTGTTGACGAATAAATAGGGATGTCGTATAAAGTAAGGGTCAGAGATAGAGGAGACCCGAACATGAACGCCATGACCGAATTCTGCGTCCCGACCGCCCAGTCCACCGGCACCGTGGCCGTGGCGGTCTATCGGATCGGCGACAAGGTGAAGATCGGAACCTTCACCGACGCCACCGAAGCCCTGAAGGAAATCAGCTATTTCGTGGAGAGCCTGATCTGGTCCGAGGTGACGGGCCGCCTCTCGAAGTGCAGCCTTGCGGTTCTGCGCGACTGGCTGGAAGAGGAGGGTGTCGAGGACGTCAGCATCGACCTCGTGGCCTCCTCGCCGATCTGGACCCGCGCCCAGACGAACAGCGCAGCGCAGGCCGACCGCACCCAAGCCTTCTTCGCAGCGTGATAGCCATGGACCTCGACGCCATCCTCTGCCTCGCCACGCCGGTCACCCTGACGCTGGTGATGCTTGCCGCAATCATCCGTCAGGCGGATGTCACGCTTGGCGAGGCCATCCGCATCATCGCCCTCGCTCCGGCAGCCCTCGCTGCTGTCTGGCTCGGTTTCGTGGTCGTGCTGTCTATCGGATAGCCCCGCCACATGCCCAGTCGCCGTTCGCCTGCGGCGGCTGGAAGACTGGGCGTGCTACGGTCTGCTCCTGCTCGCGCGGGCCGCAGCACGCCCTTTTTCGTCGTCCATCTGGGGTTGCAGAACTCCACGGCCTGCCGCATGAGACGCGCAGCGAGCACAGGGAGCGAGCCATGGAGCACAACATCGAACTGACCTTTTCCCGAGACAACTGGATCGAGGCCGAGCGCCAGCGGGATCGGCATCGCCAGAGGAACAGGGCAGGGGACCAGACGTGGTTCACGGGAGACGATGCGCGTTTCCTGATCAGCGAGGAGCCAGATCACGTCACCGTTCGCGGGCACTTCGCTCCGGCTCTTCTGGACATTTCTGACGCCTCTCGCCCGGACCGGCTGGTCCCGGTCTTCCTGTGGCTTCTGGCTGACCGCGTCGTCTATCTGAAGGATGGAACCGTCATCAAGGGTCAATGAAAAGACCGGCCCGGTTTACATATGTGTTGACAAAGAAAGTAATCAATGAGATAACATAAGGGTCAGAGAGGAAAGGAGACCCAACGATGCAACAGGTTGCACCGATTTTTCCCGCAGTCACGGATCGCGCTTATGGCGACGTATCGCAGCACATGATCCGGCAGGTCCGGAAGACTTTCGACCGCGATGAGGTGGCGCTGAAGGCGATCAACCTTTTCCCCGCTGCACCGATCAAGGCGCGCAGGCTGCTCCGAGAAAACCCCGACGCGCACAGCGTCGAACTGCTCTGCATGACCGCAACGGATGACGTTGTGCTCTTCCGCTTCGGCAAGCGGGGAGGCCGTCGGGTGATCTGGAACTTCACGACCGGCAACAACAAGGAGAGGACGCAATGAGGCGTCGAGACATCACCTATCCGCCTGCGGACAAGGCCAAACCCATTCACGCCGTCATCTGGTGCGAGTTCTTCGGGCCGATGAAGGAATATGCGACGAACCCCGAGCAGGCGGTGGCCCGGGCAAAGGAAATCCACGGCAGCGATGTTGCCCCGCCTTGCGCCGCTGTGACGCTGACAGAGGGCAACGCGCTGCACTTCCACTGGCGCAGCGACAATTTCGAGATGGAAGGCGAAGACGCATGAAGATCGAACGTCACATCATGGACGTGCTGGAAGCCGCGCAGGTGGACGGCAACAAGCTCGTGTTGGTCGGGCAGCTTGAGCGCAAGGTCTACACCGAGGCCAACAAGGTGCTCGAAGCCATCGGCGGGAAATGGAGCCGCAAGGACAAGGCGCATGTCTTCCCGGAGTCTGTGGCAGACATTCTGGACCCGATCCTTCTGACCGGCGAATACACCCGGAACAAGCAGGACTTCGGGCAGTTCGACACGCCCGAGGCGCTGGCATACGAGGTGGCGGCGCGGGCCGACATCCAGTTTGGTGATCTGGTCCTCGAACCGAGCGCCGGGACTGGTCGTCTGGTTGCAGCGGCGCTGGAATCCGGGGCGCGGGCGGTGCATTGCATCGAGCTTGATCCCAAGCGCGCGGCGCACCTGCGCGATGCCTTCGACCCGATCCAGCCGGTCGCGGAGGGCGACTTCCTCGAACGCGAGGCCGAGCCGGAATACAACCGCGTCGTGATGAACCCGCCCTTCGCCAAGCAGGCGGACATCGACCATGTCCGGCACGCATTCGACTTCCTCGCGCCCGGTGGGAGACTGGTGGCGATCATGTCGGCATCGGTGATGTTTCGGACCAATGCCAAGGCGGCCAGCTTCAGGGACTTCGTGGACGGGCAGGGTGGCGTCATCGAGCCGCTGCCCGACGGCTCCTTCAAGGAGAGCGGAACTGGCGTGAACACCTGTCTGGTGGTGATCGACAAGGTGGCGTGAGTTGCAACAAGTTGCACCCTTATGCTAGAAATCGGTTGACCAACAATCAAGGATGTAGTATAAGGGTGTAACGAAAGGAGGATGCGGTGGCATACGGGTTTCAGATCAGGACGACGGCAGGGTTCGTGGACCTCGGAGATATTCGGTCTCCGCGCCGGGTCTATTCCCATATCGTTGGTGTCAATGACCACGTCACCAATCCCTACTCGTATACCGGCGCGTATAATGCCCCGGCGGGGCAGAATCTCACCAAAGCGAATAGCGTCGTCACCATTGAGGCGCTAGACAACAAGGAACCCCCTTTCTTCCAGCGTTTCTCGAATGGAACCGTGACGTGGCGGGGCGGGGACAATAACTCAAAAAACTTCCGCATCGACTACTGGAAATTCACCTGATGGCATACGGGTTTCTCATCAAGAACAAGAACAACGAAGTCGTCATAGATGATCAATCCGCCTCCCTTCAGGTCTGGAAACAGGTAACCTTGACCGGAACTGCGATAGGGGTCGGCTCATATAGATACGGGAAGACCAACAATAACTTCATGGGAATGCCGTTCATCTATCTGCCGGGAGTCGGGGACTGGGTGGCCTACGATCCGCAATATGGCTACATATCCAATAGGACCACCTTGCGTATCACCACCGCCCGCGCTGTCCGAGACATGAGCGGGGTTCCGGCAGAGCCATACGGGATGGAGGTATATGACCAGAACGGGTTGATTACGTTCAGCACCGCTCGGGATTTGGTTGCGGTAATCGACACCTATATGGTAGACCCCGGCAATATCGTAAACATCCCGACGACAGCCCGGGACTTCTATATCGGGACCGCCTCGCTGTCGTATGAGCAGTTTTCTAGCTCGTCCTTCTTTCAGGATGGGCACGGGATTGAGAGAACGTCCAACGGAATCAAATGCCGTTACGTAGACCTTGGAGACACCCTCGCGCCGTATGGGGAGCTAGAGCCATATCCCTTTTTGTGTCTCGGGGCCGTCATCGTTTGAGCCTTTAACCATACCAGAGGAGACTATCATGGTTAAATTCATCGCCGCCGCCCTTATCGCCATGGCCGCATCTGCGGCGAGCGCGGGCCAAAGCTACACCTGCGTCCCGGCCCCCGCCGAATGCAAGGTTACCTACACGGGCAGCGCCACGCCCGCAGTCGCTGCCGAGTATTTTCAGGACGCCCACGCGGCCATTCGTGAAGCGCGCGGCGTGAGCAAGCTGATCGGCGTCGTCAAATACGACATGGATCGCGGCATCGTGGTCCTGCACCGCGACGGCATCAGCCGGATCAACAGCATCAGCCGGGCCACCGTCTACAAGGTGATGAAGCTGTTCGATGACCGGAACCTGCACATCCGCGAGGTCCGGGTGACGGATCGCCATGCTCGGCAGGTCCACATGCGGATGTTCAACCATAACCGCAAGACGCGCGGCTTGGTCCGGTTCGAGGCGCTGAAAGACGTGGCCTTCCCGAAGCCTGACAACTATGTGCCAGCCGCCGCGAAGTGAAACCGGAGAACGGCGGCGAGAGCAGGCCCCGCTTCGGCGGGGCTTTTTCGTGCAACGGGGTGCAATGATCATACAATTGTGTTGACGCACAAACTAGAGCATGGTATATCTTGGGGGTCAGAGACAGGAGGCCACATGGCGCACATTGATACCACCGGATGGAAGCCCGAGCGGATTGGGCGGCTCAACAAGCTGCTGGATAAACTGATCCGCAGCGAAGGGCAGGTGAAGACCCAGAGGCAATGGATCGAAGACATGCCGGACGACGTCACCAAAGAGGTGATCGACGGCATGATCGACTACAACCGGACCCATTTCAATCGTCTGACCAGCGACCGGGCGCAGCGTGAATACATCGCGCGTCTGAAGGAAAAACGCAACTATGTCGTCGGAGACATGCTGGTTCCGAAGCTGGTGTTCGACGCCGTCCCGGGCGAGATCATCGCCGACGCGGACCGAAAGGGGGCAACCTGATGTTCACGCATCTCGGCCTTGTCGCGGTCCCGGTCCCCTTTCTCGGCATCGCCTATGTTTACGCGCCGCTGCTTGTATTCGTGCGGCTGTGCAACCCGTTGCAACCAAGAGGTATGAAATGAAGGTCTATTCCACTCGCGGGCGCGTGCGAGATCGCGCCGTGTTTCTCGCGGGAGCGATGGTCGTGGTCGGAATGGTGGCCGCCGTTCTGGTTCCTGCCATCGCCTACAACCGCAGCGAGGCTACGGTCACCGCCAAGGTGATCGACAAGGAGCGCATCGTGGAATCGGGTGGCAATGGCGGGGCCACCAGTCGCTATCTGATCTTCGCCGAGGGTGAGACCTTTCAGAACGTGGACAGCGTCTGGCATTGGAAATTCAACAGTTCCGACATCTACGGCGCGATCCGGCGCGAGCAGACCTGCACCTTCAAGGTGGTCGGCTGGCGCATCCCGCTTTTCAGCACATATCGCAACATCATCTCCGCAAGCTGCCAAGGGAGCACCGCATGAACCGCTACGTCCGGGAAAAGAAAGACCATGCCGCCGGGACCGTCACCGTGGAGGCCGTCAACAATGGCGAGGTGATCTGGTCGAAGGTCGTCGGGATCGGCTTCATGGATGAGAAACTGGCCGCGCTGTGCGACGCCCGGCAAGCCCTGCGCAATCTTCGGGTAGGGGGCGCGGATGACGGTGCAGCGGCGGCATAGTATCGTCACGGTCGAGGTGTTCAAGCACCGGCAGACGGATAAGGCGTGGCACGTCTCTCTTGATGGGGACAATGACAAAGCCGTCTGGATACCCAAGTCGCAGGGAGAGATCGAGCAGACCGGCATCGAGACGTGGGAGCTTCAGCTTCCGGAGTGGATCGCCAAGGAGCGCGGGCTTATATGAGCAGACGGGCAGGGCGGGGACTAGACCCGCCCTTTCTCGCACGCTAGACTTGTGCAAAGACACCTTGCAACGGGTTGCACCATGCCCAGCACCAGACCCGAAGTCCCGGACTTCTGCGACGTCAACGACAAGCAAATTTCACCCGACAGCCCTGACCACCACCCTTACACCGTCGTAATCACCTTCGAGGATGAGACCGATTGGGTAGACGATGACGGGATGCCAGTATCCGGCCCGACCGGAACCATGATCGTGCGCACCATGGGAACTGATCTGCGCGATGCGCTGGCAAACGCGGGCCGCAGCATCTTCGTCACCTTGGTTCGGGAATTCGAGGTCAACCCCGAGGGCTTGATCATCGCCTACGAGGCAGTTTTCCCGGGACACATCATCCCGTGCTTTCCGCCGCGCCCGGAAGACGAAGCTGATGTCTTCAAAGCGTTCCCGGCTGGGGTTGATCCCTACCTCTACGATCCGGGCAGCGATCCGTTCTTCTGTGAGAAACCGCATTGACATTCTGTAAAGCGCGGGCTACAGATGTCATATCGACGTCCCTCCCTGTTCGTCGCCAGCCCGAACCTCACGGTCTCCTCCTCCCTGTCTGATCGAGGTTCGGGCACCCTCCTACATAAGTGTTGACGAATAAAACAGCATCTTATAAGATGTCATCGTCAGAGACCGTCATATAGGAGAGACCCATGACGAAGCCGCTCGAAGCCATGCCCGCGCTAGGGTTGGTGGACCCGTTCATCCCCGAAAAGGATCGCTTCTCCTTCATCGACCTGAAGTGCATCGACTTCAACGACGACTTCCGGGTTAGCGGCAAGCTCATGCTGCACGATCAGGACGGGAACTCCCTCGGCGACTTCGTGTTGGAAGGGAAAATCGGCTGCATCAGCCTCGGCGAGGCGCTGCGGATGACGGCGCGCACGGATCGCTATGGTCTGTCCGTCGCGCTGCTGGAAGAGAAGATCAAGCGCGTTCATGGCGAAGAGGCAATCCGCAAGGCCGCTTTGACGGGCGGCTTCACCGTCTTCTGGGTCAAGAAATATGTGCCGAAGGTCACGTCCGCCGTCGAGAAGCAGGGCGCTTCGGCGACCCCGAACGCGCGCACCCGGCGACCCAAGACCAAGGAACCGACGCAATGACTGCCATCGACACATCCGCCGCCCAGTTCGGGCGTGTCTGTGCCGTCGTGGGGGAAGCTGCCGCCAAGCATCCCCCGGTCATTCCGACGCTGATCGAGGGCGTGTCCGAGGATCGTGACTCTCTGGTGGTCGGCATAGTCGAGGCGGCGCGCTGGCCTCTGAACGGCACCATCCGGTTGTCGCGTTCGGTTCGCTGGCGCGGCGTCACCTTCACCCAGACCTTGGAGGTAGCAGGCGGGCCGATCCTCTATGACGCTCCGCTCATGGATTTCCGCCGGGCGGCGCTTCCGCACTTCAACGAGGCTCTGGATCGACACTTCCCGGGCTGGGTGAAGGGGGCCGCAGCATGAAAAAGAGCACCGGGTTCAATGTTCTCGAAGGCGATTTTGTCGTCCTGTCCAGCAAGGGCGTGTTCCAGCAGGTTCCGGTATACGAATGGCAGGGCGGGCTGTTCGCCAAGGCCAAGGGCGGATACATCCGTCTGAACGCCGATGGCAGCACCTCGCATCCAGACGTCAGCCAGCGGTGCCTGTGCAGCGATGTCTCCCTGTTCAAGGATCGCTTCGGGCGGCTCTGCACCGATGCGTCCATGGGCGAAGCGGTGCGTGTCGGGAATGACGGCAAGATCGAGGCGCAGATCGCGCCAGTCCGCGCCCGGAAGGCCCTAACCGCCTGACAAGCTGATCCGGCGTTGCAACGGGTTGCAGGTGAGAGCTTGCAGCCCGTTTCCGTTTTCGCGCGTTGCGTGCGTCAGCTACATATCCTAGACTGGGGGCACACCTTCAAGCCAAGGATGGGCCAAATGGGGAAGACACGCGCAACCGACCGGGTCAGCAAGCGGGAGGCGCGTCCCTCGCGCTATCACGACAAGCAGATAGAACAGGGGGTTTTCGCCGAGGACAGCCAGTCCCCAAAGACCCTGAAACGGGTCGTGGCAAAAACGAATAACCAGATCGCCTATATGAGCGCCTTGAAGGGCAGGGCGCAGGTGATCTTCGTCTCCGGTCCGCCCGGAACCGGCAAGACCTACATGGCAGCCCACGTCGCCGCAGAGATGTTCGCCGCCAAGGACGTTCGCCGGATCATCCTCGCCCGCCCGAACGTGCCTGCCGGGCCGACCCTCGGTCTGTTCGCTGGCACGCTGGAAGAGAAGATCGCCCACTGGGCCGTGCCGCTGATCGAGGTGCTGACCGACGTGCTTGGTCGCTCCAAGGTGGAATACGCGCTGAAGAACAAGCAGATCGACATCGTCCCTTTCGAGACCATGCGCGGGCGGACTTTCGACAATGCTTTCGTCATCCTTGACGAGGGGCAGAACACCACGCCGGGCGAGATGGAGATGTTCTTGACCCGCCTCGGGGAGGGCTGCAAGGTGGTGGTCAACGGAGACATGGATCAGAAGGACATCTCCGGAATGTCGGGCCTCGCTCACGCGATCCGCGTCTCGAAAGAGTTCCAGATCGACGGCACCTGCCACGTCGCCTTCGGCATGGACGACATCGTGCGCTCCGGCATCTGCGGTGCGTTCACCCGGGCCTTCTGGTCTGTCCGTTCTCGGGGACCGGGGCCGTTCGGGAAGATGCAACCAGTTGCACCGATCCCGGTCTTCGACGCCGTATGAAGAAAAGTGTTGACTAACAATATAGGGTGTTGTATAAAGGTCTTGTCAGAGAGGACGAGACCATGAGGCATGACCAGAAGCGCCAGCCGATACCGGCGGCGACCAGAGCGGGGCGTATCGCCCAGAATAATCGGAGACAGGACAGGCCCGCCGCCTCCCTCTCTGACACGTCGGATTGGCGGGCCTTGGGCGCGGAGACGGGGAAACGGTTCTCCGCGCCCGATAATTCCCCCTTGGTGGACGTGGACTATTCGTCGCTTGAGGTCCGCGTTCTGGCGCGGATGGATGCCCGCCGCCGGGATGATAAACGCCATATCCTGAAAGCTCTCTACTCCGGGGGCGAGGGTCGCGCCACAGGAAGAAAACTCTCTAAGCCCGAACCGCAGGATTTGCCATGAGCATTATGATCAAACCCGACGACCTGTCCAAATACGAGTGCTTCAATATCTCGGACAGGCTTGGGAACCACGTCACGATCATGGTCAAAGGCGAGGTTCGCACATGGCGTTTGGATGGACAGACCAGTTTCACCATCAGCCTAAAAATTCTCGGGGACTTCGGATGCTATGAGCATTTCTGGTCTCACGCGGGGGGAGAGGGCGAAACGTGGTGGGGATGGCTCCACAGCACAGATCGGCATTATTTCATGCAGAAACTGGTCGGCAGCAGCGCGTGGGAGTTCGATTGGGATACCTCCATCAAGGAGACCATCCGCACGGTTCGGGAATGGCGCAAGGACGGCACCCTGTCCCGCTCGCAGGCACAGGAGGTCATGGATCAGATCAGGAACAGGGACCACGACACGATGGGCGCGGAAGGCTTCTGCCAGCTTCTCTCCGGGGTGACTTATGAGACCCCGTCCCGAGAGGAGCGCATCCGGAAGGAACGCGAGGATGCGAAGTGGAAACTGAAATGGGCCTTAACCGAGGGTTCGAGACGGGAAGCCCATGGGGCCTTGCGCCGCATCCGAGAGTTCGGCCCGATCAGCGACTTCCGCAGCGAATGCGCCTTCCCGGAATATTACGAGATGACTTGCACCCGTATGAAACCCCGTCTGGTTCAGTTCTGGGACACCATCTGGCGGCCCTTCATCGAACAGGCCAAGGCCACCGAAGGGTTCAAAAAGGAAGTCGCCGCCTAGTAGGGCTGCATAACAGAAACGGAAAGGAGCTTTTCGCATGAGCGAAGACGATCTGAATGCTAATGTCGATCAGAACGCGCTGGCGGTTATCAACATCGTGGACAAAGAGGGGGCCAATCCGCACATCGCGCACGAGGTCGATGGCAGCGTCATCCTACCGATCTTGAAATTGCAGATCGACGCCGAGGGGAAATCCGCCCTGCTGTATAGCCGGGACAAGGAAATTCACGTCATGTCCGAGGACGCCGACTTTGTCGGATACCTGCGGAACGCTTCGCAGTCCGGGCCGTTGAGCAAGTGCTTCGTCCGTCTCATCGACATGGAGTTCGAGTCCGACGGCAAGCGCGCCCGGGGTCAAGTGGTCGGGAAGGTCTATGCCGCTGATGACCCCATCTGGGAGGAATGATTGCAACGGGTTGCACGAGATTGTCATTGACAAACAATCTTGGGGTCGCTAAAGTCTAAGTGTCAGAGAGGGAAGGACGACACGATGGTAGACGCATCCCAGCACACGGATATGGAAGGTCTGGACCTGCGCCAGCGCCTCGCGGAAATCGACAAGACCCATGCCGAGATCAGCAAACTCCTTGCCGAGACCCGCAAGATCGCTCGCGAAGCGACGTGGGTTCCGGTCGTGGTCGGCAGCACCGCCATGACGGCAATAGCCGGTGTGATCGGCGCGGCTCTTGCGCTCACGCTCAAGCTGATCGGGAACTAGGGGAGGGCCGACAGGCCCTTTTCTTTTCCCCTATGTGTTGACAAACAATCTATAACATGGTATTAAGGTCTTGTCAGAGACCGCGCCAACAGGTGCCTTCAAGGAGGGGCAGATGGATCACGCCTTTTTCATTCTTGGTTGCAAGAAGGACAGCCCGGATCGCTTTTGGAACGAGAGCCAGCGTCGATGGGCGGATAAGCGAGCCGAAGCGACGCTCTACGCCCGTCAGGACGAAGCCATCCGCGCGTCGCGCAAGGTGCATCGCAACGGCGAGGCGGCACCCGGCGTCGCCGTCCGCATCAAATACCTGAAGGTCGAGGGGGTGCCCCGTGCTGATTAAGGCGTTACTGATCGACCCCTTCCACGGGGAAGACGAACCTATGATCCGGGAAATCGAGATCGAGAACGATCTGAAGGCGATCTACGCTGCGCTTAGCCATCCGCTGCACCCGGTCAGCGGCATAGCGGTGGTTCGTGGCCCGGCAGGGCACCACATCTTTGTGGACGACGAGGGGCTGTTCAAAGACCCAAAATATTGGTTCGAGGTTCAGGGCTTCCCGCAGGCTCTGGCCGGTCGCGGGCTGGTTACCAGAACCGATGGCAGAGGGGAGACGGTGTCCGCCACCATCCCGGCCAGTGTTCTGGCCCAGACCGTGCGGCGCTATGTCGTGAGGGGGAAGAACGGTGATCGCTAGAGATCGGATCGGAGCCGTGATCGCGCAATCCCCTCGCATCGCCTCTCTACCACGAGACCGACGCGGGCTGCCCATCCCCTACGTTGTCTTCCGGGATGACGCTGGGAACCCGGACTTCATCGTCAATGACATTCGCCGAGTTCTGGAATGCCTGTCCAAGGGCCTGTGCGGCGTCTGTGGGCAGGGAATGGACCGGGACGATGTCTGGATGATCGGCGGGCCGGGATCAGCACTGGACCCGCGCGGGATGTATAACGACGGTCCGGTGCATCACGAATGCGGAGCCGCTTCGCTGCGCATGTGCCCTTACCTCGCTATCCGGCGGCACAAGGGCATGAAGCCCGTTGCCAAGCAATCTGTGCTGTCCAAGATGGTCGAGGACGGAAAGGCGCTCGGGTTTGTTGACCCGACCATGGACCCGAACAAACCGGAGAGTTTCATCCTCGGTCGCGTTGATGGCCTCGCCGCCGTAGGGAGCCAGCATGATTTTCGGCTTATTCCGAACCGTCCCTTCATAGAGATCGAGGAGTGGGCTGGTGGAACGGTGATCCAGCAAGCTCGCCTCGGACAGGTTGGCATGGACGCGATCATGGAAGCATATCGCCTTGACGGTGAGCGGCGGATGAAATCGCGCGGCGAGACGATCTTCAATCTCGCGCCTTTCCAGCTTCTCGCATGGAGTGGCGGTCTGTCGGGTGAATTTCCTTGGACCTGACTCCATTACAAATGTGTTGACGAATAAATTGGAATTTCATATACTGATCTTGTCAGAGAGGAAGGCAGATCATGGATTGCAACTTGTTTCAGATTGCGGATGACCGCGACGAAGAGGGAGGCCACGAGGTCTTCGACTTCAGCCACCCGGAAGATGTCATGTTCGAGGTGGTTGAATATGACCCCCTCTGGAAGAAGTTCGGCTGGAAAAATTTCAAGGTGGACGGGACATTGATTGTCAGCGATGCCGATGTCGTTGGAGCCGCGAGCTACGAGAATAGCTACGGCGGCTTTCTGGACTACACCGTCGAGAGTCTTGCCGATTGCCCGCGCCGTGAAGGGATTTTCGTGCTGGAAGACGTCACCGCGATCTATCGTCGTGGCGATGGCTGGACCACCGACGACGACATGGACTTCGATGCGGGGATCACCCGCCCGGCGACCATCGAAGAGATCGTATCCGACTGGTGCGGGTCCGCTTTCGACTTCTGGGCATCCGAGCGGGAGAACGTGGCGTGAAACCGACCAGAACCCCACGCTGCGAGCACGGCAACAGACACACCAAGGAAACCACGGGTGGGATCGTGACGTCGCGAGTGCCGATGAAGCCATGCAAACCTGTGCTCTGCATCGAATGCCCGCTGCGCCGTGACGCTGCACCCGGTTACCTCGGCGGCTACACGCCGGAAATGTATCTGGACGCGATGCACTCCCCCGCTTCCATCGCCTGCCACATGTCGCCCGGGTTTCAGGACCGCGACGTGAGTCGTCAGCATCATTGCACAGGTGTTGCCGCCTATCGGGCGAATGTCGGTCACATCGCACAGGTCGGAGGCGTTCCCACGCACGCGCACCTGTCCACCCAGATCGCCGGGCAAGCCCCGGACGTTCCGGAGAACGTCTTCTCCTCCCCCGAAGAATTCGTCTCCTATCACATGCCCCATCAGACAGGAGAGCCGCAATGATCATCGCGGGCGCAATCCTTTATGTGCTTCTGGTCCTCCCGCTTTCGGCCTTCATCCATGGCATCGGGGTCATGGCCCTGCGGCCAGCACAGTGCCCTCCGTCTCGCACCATGCGCGGGGCAGGGTGGTTCGCATCAACGTGGCACTACCCACTGGCTGCCGCATGGCCGGTGACATTGCCCCTGACCTACCTTCTGGCGCTGACGGTGATCGTCCGAGAGACCCGCGCCAACATGAAGAAATCCCGTTAACCGTCCGACAGGACATCACCCCAGAGGAGACGCAATGCGACCCCAAGCACTCAACGCCGATGACTACCAGATCGAAGACCGCCCGGACGAAGGGAGGGTCGTGCTGTTCAAGCCGGAAGACGAAGAGCCGCTTTTCAAGGTGGAGATGGCGCACCTCGACGGCCTTGATGACGATCAGACCCGTGGCGTTTTCGAGGCCATGATCGACGCCCTGAATACCGGCGTGCAGATCGGCTACAACGTCGGCATCAACGACGGTGTCGAACACGCCAAGGATATGGTGGCGGGCACACTCGGTCTCGCGAGCGCCCGCGACATCCAGCGTGTCGAAGGCAAGCTCGACCAGCTTCTTCCGCAGCCGGAGCCGCCCAAGGAGGTGACCCCGGCCAACAACCCGACGCCGGTGCGCAGACGCTCGAACCGCAGGGGCAAGAAGTAAGCAGGCAAGGGCACCCTCAAGACTATTGACGTTGAATCTGTATTGAGGTAGGTTGAAGTCCTCCTGACAGTCGATCATCGGGTCGATGGGTGTGCCTAAGTCTCTGACAGGATTGGGAATACAGGAGAGGGTGCAATCCGGTGCAACGGGTTGCACCTTTTTTCTTGCCCAGTCGAAAACTATTGACGAATAATATAAGAAGTGTTATTTAAGAGGCGTTGGAGGATGATCTGATGCCTACAGGTGTAAACCCGACCACACTAGACCAAGCCGCCATGGAAAGATACCAGCAGCTAATCGACGAATTGCTCGCTGGTGGGGCAGGGGGCTTCGATCTGCTGCAAGACAATGACTCGCCTTATTGGATTGCAGCCGTGCCGGGAAACGGCGGGCCAGTGGCGCTGTTCGCGATGGGATGGTGGCTGGACCGAGTCACGATCAATGAGATCATGGTCTTACCAGAGCACCGGAGAAGGGGCATCGCCCGGCGCATTCTCTCGGAAATCCTTGCCAAAACAGACGCTTTGCGACTTACGGTTGAGCTAACCGTGGACCCGCTTGACTCCGGGTCCGGAGGCCCGAGCCGCGACGATCTGTCGCGTTTCTACGCAACTCTTGGGTTTGTCCGGATAGCACCGGGAAGCGATAGAATGCTGCGACGACAACCGCCTATCGGCAACTCCTCCAATGTGCCGTGAACCTGACCAGTTCGGAAAGACCTGCGACCCTGATAACGCCGCATGGATTGCCGAATAAAATCGTCAGTCGTTTACCGTTCAGGGTTGACTGCGACTCTCTTTAGAGGGTAGTTAGGTTAACGTCAGAGACCTGTATTAGTTCCTACACATTGAGAGGCACCCCAATGCAAATCGCGTTGTGTTTCAAGCCACGCACGGCCCATGCGAAACTTCCCACCTATGAGACGGAAGGGGCCGCAGGCTTCGACCTCTCTTTCGACAGCGAAACTACCGAGACGGTCTTTCCGGGGAAGCGTCGTCTCTTGGGCACCGGGGTCTACGTCGGGTTGCCAGTTGGTTACGAGCTTCAGGTCCGCCCGCGCTCCGGTCGAGCCATGAAGGAAGGTCTCACGGTTCTGAACAGCCCCGGAACAATCGACAGCGACTATCGCGGAGAGGTCAAGGTTCTGATCATCAACCATGGCGAAGAGCCGGTGGTGATCCATCCCGGAGACCGCATCGCGCAAGGCGTTGTCTCCATGGTCCCGAGGCTGCCGATGGTTCTGGTTGATACGCTCGACGCCACGCAGCGGGGCGAGAACGGATTTGGATCGACTGGAAACTGACTGTGACCACTATGCAACACATCGTAAACTATTGGCCCGTGACCCTGACAGCGTTGTATTTCATCGCGGGGGTCATTTTCTGGCGCGTGGTGGTCGTGAAGACGCTGCGCGAACAGGCTCTCGGCGGTGACGACGACGCGGCCTTTACCTATCTGGCTGACCGGCAAGGAAGCGTCACGCTGATGGTGATCCGCCTCGCTGTGATCCTGCTATGGGTCTTCTTCCTGTTCTTCGGTCTTGCAACCCGTTGCACGCCTGCACACAATCCGCAGCGGCAGACCGACGAACACTGATCAATGCGGGGCGACGCTGTTCGCCCCTTTTTCATGTCCACCAGACCGACACTTGTAGCCCGGAGTCCGCCATGGATACCATCACACCCAAACTGCTCCTGATCGGGGAGACCGCCGTCAATCGCGACGGCATGACCGCGTTGCTTGAACACGTCGGGGCATACGACTTCAGCACCGACGCAGCCAGCGGCGGCGAGGAAATCGCCGAAGTTGCTGGGCGCATGTGCTACCTGTCCTTCGCGCCCGGTATCAACCCGAACGTGACCCGAGTCCGGGAAGGGAACCAAGCCTATATCGGCAATATCCTGAAGTCTGGACACGGCTCTGTGTTGGAGCACGCGACCGTCAATTTCGCCATCTTGGACGTCACCCCAGTCCTCACCCATGAACTGGTCCGCCACAGCGTCGGCACGGCCATATCGCAGACCAGTGGACGCTTTTGCCGTATCGAGAAGCTGGGCTTCTACTGGCCCAAGGGCTTCGAGATGGCTCGCGGGGCAGGGGAGCTTGACGACGACCAGATCGCCAAGATCGAGGCGGAAGGCGTTGACCTGCTCAACCGCATCGAACTTTTCCAGCGCCGCCTTGGGGAGATCACCGGCATCGACCGGATCGCCAGCTTCGCCATCAAGAAAATCCTGACCTCGGCCTTTCGCCGGTTCGCGCCTTACGGTCTGAAGACGTCGTTGATCTTCTCGGCCAACCACCGCGCTATCCGACACATCATCGCCTCGCGCACCGACATCCATGCCGAGGAGGAAATCCGCGCGTTCACCATCGACCTCGGCCACCTGATGAAGGAACGGTTCCCGGCCATCTATCAGGACATGGCTTTGACGAAGATCGACGCGCCGTGGGGCTGCGACTGGGTCTGGAAATTCGAGCACCACAAGGTATGATAAGCCACATGTGTAGCATCGGAGAAAAAACCATGGGTTCCCCGGACCGCGTCGCCCAGCTTGAAACCGAGGTCGCCATGCTGCGCAAGCAGGTGCCGATCCCGCATCCGGCGCACCTGCCTCAAGGCGTCAGCTTCACCCATCGCGTCTATGCTGTCCTGTCGGCCATCGTTGCCGCCGGGGGAAAATTCGTCAGCACCAGCGACATTTTTGGCGCGGCCTATGGCGACGGCCATCGCACCGATAAGCGCATCATCAAGGTCTATGTCCACAAGCTGCGCCGCGCGCTGAAGGAGCACGGTGTCGAGATCGAGTCCAAGCACGGCAGCGGCTACCGCATCACAGGACTGGCGCTGTTGCGCCTGCAAGGAAAGGAAGAATGGAAATGACTCGCGAACGTCGCATCAAGCCCGATCCGGACACCGCAGCGCAAATCGCCGAAAGCGCGGTCACCGCCGAACCTGTCGTGGATCAGTCCGAGGAGACCGTGCAACCCGTTGCATCGGCAGCGGTTCAGTATCGTGGCCCGTTTCATGCACGCGACGTCTCGGTCCACGATCAAGACGGGCGCATCGTCTGCGTCGTGGTCGCTCCGGACGATCTGAAGGTGCGGAGCCAGTCGGCAATCCTGATCGCGGATGCGCTGACCGCTCACTTGACATAATAAAGGTTATCAAACTTTACCAAGCACCAAAACGTGCGTGAGCCGGACGGCGGATCGAGACCCCTATCAGGTCAGGTCCGCCGTTTCCATTTTGTGTTGACGAATAATTTCTGTTGTGGTATATAAGATCATGCACCGCGCCCGCCGATCATTCTGCCGCCTTGATTGCCTCGACCTCCGGCTCCGGGGGCGTGTCCTCGATCTCGATGGCGCGCGCGCCCGTGGTCGTGGGCCTGCGAAGGGTCGCCTTACGGCGGCGGCGCATCTCGGCGTTGTAGACCACCCGGGACGACAACTTGCCATCCATCGCCGAGAAGATGTGCTTCACCGTGGCCGTCGGCACGTCGAAGAGCGTCGCGATCCGTGTCTGTGTCAAACCCTCGTCCCGCAGGCGCAGCATGTCCTGCACCTCGGCCAAGGTCAGGTCTTCATAGATCACCACGTCCGGGGTCTGTTCGGTCTTCCGGGTCAGCGCACGCTTTTCCGCCGCGCTGGTCTTCTTGTCCGCTTCCAGCACCTCGACGCGGTCGCGATACGGCCCGGTCACCAGAACCAGAAGACGAGGCAGGATGTCCTTCAGCCCGACGCCGGTCGGCAGCAGGTCAGTCAACCGCTTCCGACCATAGATGCCCCGATAGATCGGCTCGTGCTCAAGCGCGTTTTCGACGCGCGTGCGAAGTCTGTCATTCTTGTCGGTCATTATGCTGCCCTGTCTTGCCCTGCCCCAGTTTACCATGCAAACCCAGAGGAGAGAACCATGAACGAAATCACCGTTCGCCAAAGACGCTCGCCGTCAAGACCCAAAGAGACAAATGAAGCCGACACCCCCGGTCGCGGCAATGCCAGCGCCTACGACGTGTCCCGCCGTGTCGGCGACAAGTCCGTCATCCTTGGCCGGATCGTCCCTTCTCCCGAAGGAAAGACCGGGCACGTCCTGCTCGACGGGAAATGGATCGACCTCGGTTCTTTCGCCAACAGCCACGACGCCTTTGCCAAGATCGTCGCCCACTATGACCGCGCGCTCGGGAAACCGGGCTGTGCCTGATCTGCCGGAGCATGTCCGCCTCCTGCCCTTCCGTCTGAACATCGGCTACGCGCCGATGCGCGGTCAGGATCGCGACAGTCTGCGGCGGCTGCTCGGCACATTGAACGTGACCATTTGGGAAGGGCGCGGTGCGGACGCCCCTGACCTACCAAACATTCTCCTTCAGGTAGGGTCGTTTCGCCGACCGCCGGTGATCGGAATTTCGGTTACGGAGCACGAGTTCGCTGTCGGCGTCTTCCTGCCGAGATGGATAGCGAGTCTAGGCGGAAACCTGCGAACAAGTGTGCAACCCGTTGCAACACGCGGATGGGCTACACAAAGAGGCAGGTCCATTATCCTTGACATGTAGGTTAAGCGATTTTACCTTTCACAGTGTAGGCCCATGACTCGTATTGGATGGAGAATAAAGTGGCAGCGAAACTTCGCGCTGAAGAGCGGAGCCTTGTATACGGCGATTTTGCCCCCATGATGCAGGATGGGGAAAAGACCCGGGAAGATATGCTGGATCGGGCAGCTTACGTCTATGTGACGGGGCAGTTCCCCAGTCATCTGCGGAAGCATTACACCGCCGTCCTTCGGGCGATCACGCACTACTTCCGCAAGCCAGTGGCCTTCGACGGAAGGACCGGCAACATCAAGCTCGATGACCGGGTCGTGGAAGACCTCGATCTGGACAAGCACCCGATGGTGAAGGAGGTGCGGAACAAGGTGGCCGAGGGGTATTTCATCCAGCCGTCGCGCGGCTTTGGGACGCGCCGCCCCTTCTGGCGCGTGTTCATGTTCAAGCTGCAAGGCGAGCACATGGTTGACAAGATCACCGTGCAGGCCGATGGGGCCGTAAAGAAAGGCTGGGACTGATGGGTTTTGCCGTGGCTGTCGGTATTTTCGTTCTCGGGTTCATCGCGGGTGCGATGGCCGCTGCCCGGCATCTCCGCGTAAAATATGACCCCAGCGACCTGCTGCGCAGGATCGAGGAGGCGGAAGCCGCGCTGCAACTGGTTGCACCAGAGATCGACGCCGCGCTCTCGGAACATGACGCCGTGAAGGCTGCCGTGTCCCCGCGTGCGCAGCGCGACAGTCGCAGGGAGCGCAGGAACCCGTCTCGCGCTCTTTAGAAAAGTGTTGACAAATAATTTAGTAGTTGCTACAGTCTTACTGTCAGAGACAGGAGACCACCGTGGCAACCATCACCTATTCGGACACACGCGGATGCGCCAGAGACTTCCTTGAGGAGGCCCGCGCCATCGACAGCCAGTTGAAGCGCGTCATCGACGTCGAACGCTTCCGGCACCAAATCGAGACCCGGATCGCCGGATATGCCATCGTTCCGCACCCGGACTTGGTGGCTTCTGATGGTTTTCCGCTGGCTGCATCGCCCGTGGTGGCCCTTGTCGTTGCCGACGACGTCGATCTTGATCGCTTGCGCGAGGAAATCGAAGCCAAGCCCGGCGTTGTCCTGTTCATGGGCAACGCGGCAGGCACCCTGCGCCCGATGCTGGTCATTCCGGCTCGCCCGGGTCGGGTGACCGGCAGGCATTTCCGGGTTGATACCGTGGGGGAAACATCGTCGGTCTTCAGGAACGCCCTCCCCCTGATCCAGACTGATCATTGGACCATCTTCAAGGAAGACGACACGAAGGCGCGGATGCACGTCGTCATTCAGGAAGGGCACGATGATCTCGCGTTCCTCGGCTTCGATCCGCTTCTGATCAACATGAAGCTCTACGAGGAAACCGGCGATTGCCTCTGCCCGAGAATACGGGTCCGGCTCATGGTCGAAGCCGACGTCCCTGAAGGGCAACTGCATTTCCTTGGCTGGAACGATCTCTGGTTGATCGCCCATTGCGAGGGGTCGCCTCGATATTTCGATCACATCCGCAGTCAAGACGCGCGCGTGCAGCCGGGCACCATCACTCGGTCCAAGAACCCGCTCGTCCATAAGCTGCTCCGGGAGAAAGGCCCGGACGTCATCGCCGCATCGCTGAAACCGAAAGCGGGGAAGACGCCCCGCGCGCGGGCGTTCGACTGGACTGGCGACATCCGGTTCAAGATGCCGGACAGCGCCATGGTTTCGGCCTCCCCTTTCCGCGATCTGGCGTTCGGCAAGCTGTTCATGCTCGGACTTACCCCGAGCATGACGGCCTATGTCCCTTTCCGGGCGCGCAGCGTGGAGCGGGCTGGCTCCGAAGCTATGGGTTGCATCGAGCATGAGGAACTTCGGTCCAGTCCGGACAGGGACGCTTGGCTCGCGGCGGAAGGCAGAGTCTTCATCCATCTTCAGCCCGACGCATATCGCTTTCTTTTCGCCCTCCCAACCAACCTTCTGATGTCGATCAGAGGGAAGGTCTGGGGCGTGCAATCCTATCCGGGTTTCTACTGCTTTGGCGTGCAGGTTCCTCTATCGGCTTGCGCCATCAACCGCCCTGTCGTGTTGCGTGGTCTCGGCCCGGACATGACCAAGACCGTGCATTCGGTTCAAGGCTTGCCACAGGCGATGGACATCGCCATGAACGATGTTTCCTTGGTCGCCAGAAAGATCAGGGAGTCTGGCATCGACATGTCCTGCAACCGAGTATGGTCCGTTCGCAGCCCCCTGCCCAAGGGCGTGGTCTTCGCCACCCCCGGATGGGGCCGTGAGGTGGTCACGGAACTGGACGACGATAAGAGATACAGCAGCTATATGCGGTTTGACGCCGTCACAAGGCACGACGCCCTGTGGTGTCTGACGCGGGCAAAAGGAACTGGTTACACCTCCTCCCGCATTGGCCTGCCGTTTTTGCGTCTGATCGAGGTGGTGAAAACGGCGTTCACCGGCCTGTCTGAAAACCTGCTGGTTCCGACGTCCGATGTCCTGATGCAGGCGATGTCTTCGGCGTGCAACCAGTTGCAACGGGTGATCGACTTCGATCCGGAGCACAATGCACCCTTGGCTGCCGCATCCACAACGCGCCGGATGGTCGAACTGGACTAGCTTGAAATGTAGCCTGCGCTCTCGTAAGGTGGCGAAAACCCGTCCATGTGAGAGCGCAGGCCATGTCGAAAACGAGCGAAGTCGGTCGGGAGACCCGTGTGCGCCGTGAGGGCGCTCCTTTGGTCGTGGTGGGGACCAAGGCGGACGCCACCGACCCGGTGCTGGAAAAGGTGATCCGAGGGGAATACGTCTCCCAGCAGATTGCTGATCCGTTCTCCACCAGCACGCTTGGCGGGAACTCCCGACAGATCATCCAGCCGCCGTTCAACTTCGCGGCGCTGATCAAGATGGCCGATGACAACTCGGTTCTGAAACAGTGCATCGACGTCATGGTGACCAACGTCCCCGGCCACGGTCATCGCCTCGAATATGTTGGGGAGAGCGAGCAGCAGGACAGCGCGGAGGCCAAGGCAGAGGCTGAATTTCTACGCCTGTTTATGAAGCACCCGAACGAAGAATACTCGATGACCGAGCTTATGCGCCGGGTGCGATGGGATGTCGAAACCATCGGCAACGGCTACATCGAGGTCGCCCGAGACAAGAAAAAGCGGATTTCTGCCTGCTGGCACGTTCCCGGCCACCTCATGCGCCTGACCGAGGTGGACCGCGACCCGGTTCAAGTCGAGGTCATCATTCCCCGGGCCGACGGCGCGGTCAAACGCAAGGTCTGGAAACAGTTCCGGCGTTATGTGCAGATGCGCGGAACCAAGAAGGTCTACTTCAAGGAATTCGGCGACCCGCGACCCATCGACCCGAGCACCGGGGAGGTCAACCAGAGCCTGTCCTACGAGGACACCGCGACCGAGATCATCCACCGCACGATTTACCACGGCGGGCAGGCTTACGGCATACCGCGCTGGATGCACGTCACTCCGTCGGTGATGGGGACGCGACAGGCCGAACTGACCAACCTCGACTATTTCCGCCAGAACGCCATCCCGGCCATGGTGATCACGGTTGCAGGCGGCTCCATCACCCAAGCGTCGCTGACTGCCATCGAAAGCCATCTGACAGCGGTTCGAGGCCGCATGGCGCAAAACCGCGTGGTGGTGATCGAAGCCTATGGCGACGAAGACGCCGCGTCAGATGACGGCAGCATCCCGCCGCCGCAGATCGAACTGAAGAGCATGTCCGAATACCGGCCAAGCGACGGCCTGTTCCTCGAATACTGCAAGGTCGAAACAGGGAAGATCAGGTCCGCCTTCCGGCTTCCACCGATCTTCGTCGGACTGTCCGAGGACTACAGCCACGCCACCGCCAAGGCATCGCAAGAGGTTGCCGAGGCACAGGTGTTCGGCCCGGAGCGGGTCTCGGACGAAGGCATGATCAACCAACACATCTTCGGTGACTACGACCTGAAGCATTGGGAGATCAGGTTGAACCCGCCGCGCATCACCGATCCGGAAGACGTGCTGAAGGCGCTGGACGCCTTGGAGAAGGTGGGCGGCATGACGCCGAACATCGCCATCGGCATCGCCAACGAACTGTTCGATATGAACATCGCCACGATCAAGGAAGAATGGGGCAACTTCCCGTTCAGCGTGGTCAGGGCGCTGGCGGCGCGTGGCGCGGTAGAGGGCTGGGATGAAATCCTGAAATCCGGCGTTTCTCTTGGCGCACCCGGACAGGCTCCGGGTCAGGCCCCGCAGCCGGGGAATTCCGGGACCAAGCCAAAGGAAGAGCAGGAAGACGACACCTCGAAGTCTATCCGAGACAGCCTTTTGACGATCCGGAAACGCTTGGTGACCGACGAAGCGATCAACGCCAGCGTCCGCCAGCGCGCGCCAAGGGCTGCATAGGTCATGTTCTGGATCGACGTAGATCAAGACCTGCTGGGCGAGCACCAGACCTGCGGAGGCGACCCGGATGTCGGTTGCAACGGGTTGCACGGCCCAGAGCCGGACATCACCCTGAACGACATGTCCGTTCAAGCCACGGCTCTGGCCGTTCGTCGTTCGCAGGGGGCTGCTGCCATGCCGGACAGCGCCCTGCGGTCGTTTGGCCTCGGCCCCGGGGATGATCTCTTCGCTGAATACGAGCTAGAGGCCGCTCTGGCGATGGCTGAAGAGGCCATGGCGCTCGCTCCGGAAATCCGCGCGATCCTGACCCCCCTGCTGACCGAGAACATGCGCGCCGATGATGTCTACGAGGCGATCTACAAGGCGGATCGCCTCTGGCGCGCAAAGTCTTGGCAGAAGGGCACCGCGCAGAGGTTCAGCGAAGCCATGACGAATGCGGTGGCCGCCGGAGTTTACAAGACCAACAGCGCCGTCTTCCTCGACCCGATATTTCGCAACCGCATCATCGACGGCATGGTCCGGGCCGGGAAATACTACACCAACGAGTATTTCAACCGGCAGGCCATGCCCGCCCTGATCTCTGCGGTCGAGCGCGCCGTCAGCGGCGACATGGCCGGGTCTCGCGCCGGATACAAGATCGTCCAAGAGACGCTGAATGCGCGCCTCAAATCCGTGCCCTACTGGCAGGTGGTGGCAAACGTGGCCGCGTCGCGGTCCTATCACTACGGCGTGCTGCGGGCTGGCGTGTCGCTCGGGAAGCGGACCTACCAATATACCGCCGTGATGGACGAACGCACTTCGACAATCTGCGCGGCCCTGCACGGAACAACATGGTCGGTGGACTCGGCCATGTCCCTGATGGATCAGATTGCCCAGCTTGAAGACCCGGAGGATGTAAAGGACATCGCTCCGTGGCCGAGCGTAAAAGAACTGCTGGCGATGTCTGATGACGATCTGCGTCTGCTTGGCGTCATGGTTCCGCCTATGCACCCGCGATGCCGATCCACGATTATCCTGCTCTGATCTGCAACCCGTTGCACCGAGGTTGACGGCTACATTTTCACGAGTTACACATGTAGCCATCGCCACGAAAGCGGGTGCTGCAAATGAAGCCCTCCGACGTCCTTTCAGAATTCAAGCGCCTCCGCGCCGAAGGGTGCCGGAAATCGGTTGACCATGCCGAGACGCAGCAAGTGAAGCGCGTCTGCCCGATCCGTCGGATGGATGACGACGAGCGCCTGATTTATGCAGAGGTCTATGCGCCCTTCGTGCTGGACACCTATGGCGAGTATATGACCCCGGAAGACATCCGTGTGATGTGCCATCGGTTCATGCAGTTGAACCTTTCCGAAGTGATCGACACGAACCACGACAACGTCGCCAACGGGTCTTTCCCTGTCGAGAGCTATATCGCCCGCTCCGGAGACCCGGACTTCACCGAGGGAAGCTGGGTTCTGGTGGTGAAGGTTCCGGACGATACGGTCTGGGGCGCGGTCAAGTCCGGAGAACTGAACGGGTATTCCTTCGAGGCTATGGTGCGCCCGGTCGAAACCATCGCCGAGGTCAGCACAATCCGGGATCATGTCGGGCGCACGCGCAGCGACAAGGGATCGGACCATGAGCACGCCTTTTTCGTGCAGGTGGACGAGCGCGGCCTGATCCGCCGTGGCATCACTTCCCCCGGGCCGGACGGGCATGTGCATCACATCAGGCGAGCGTCCTACACCGAGAAGGCGGGGGCCGACTCCCACTCGCATCGCTTCGATCTGTTTTGAGGAGCTACACATGAAGCGTTCACCGACCACAAAGCACGTCAAGGCCCGCGCGCTCACCGACCCGAAGCCCGCCTTCGTGTCGCTGGTCAAGGCGGGTGCAAACCAAAGACCGTTTCGGACCATCAAGTCGGTCGCGCCAGAGGCCAGCGAAGCGGACGCAATCCCAAAGGAGAAGACCATGTCCAAAGGCATCAGCGCCCGTGAAGGGTTCGACATCGTTTCCCTGCGCTTCACCGGCGCAGCCTTCGCCACCGAAGAGGCCGTTCGCTCGTGGCTGACCGAAGGCGGCTATTCCGACTACGCCCTGAAGGCGGTCGATGGCGGGTTCGAGGTGGAGAACACCAATGCCCAGTTCGAGGAAGGCAGCGTCGAGAAGGTCGATGGTGCGGTGGACGGCGTCACGGCCTTCGTCGGCAAGCTGGCGAAACCGGAAGAGGTCGAGAAGACCGAGGAGGAAACCACCGCAGAGGCGGCCACGGCCAATGCCTCGGCGGTGCAACCCGTTGCAATCACCGGCACCAAGGGCACCAGCGAGGCCGACGAGACCAAGACCGACGACCGCGCGCCCGAGGACAATGCCGAGAAGACGGGCGAGATCGAAGACGCAATGAAGGGCGTCGAACTGACCCTGAAGGGCATGTATGAAACCTCGCAGCTTTACGATGTGCTGCGCACGTTGCGCTGGATGGTCGAAGATGCGGAATACACCGACCTGACCGACGAAGATGTCGCCGCCATCCGCGCGCACGCGAGCGGCCTGATCGTGGTGCTCGGCTCGGCCATGTCCAGCACCCTGTCTGCCTTGGAAGCGGCGTTCCGGGCGAACCTGCAAAAGGACTCTGGGAATATCACCGCCGACAAGATCGCCGACGTGCCTGTTACCGCCGACAAAATCGCCAACGGGTCGTTGAATGTGGACAATCCCGCCGTCGGCACCGTCCCGGCGGAAAAGATCAACCAGACCCCTGCCGCCCCGGCGGAAGAGGGTTCGGACGCCACCACCGAAGCCAAGGCCGATAAGCCCGACTGGCAGGTGGCTGTTGATGCGCTGACGGCGCAGGTCGCGAAACTGGCCGAAGTCGTCACCGCGAAAAGCGCGGCGTCGGAAGAGGTGGAAACGACCACCGAGGCCGACGAAGCGAAGCGCGCCGCGCAGGAAACCCCTGCCCAGTCGCGCAAGGGAAGCTCCGTTCTGGATCAAGACAAGCTGGAAGCATCCGAGACCGAGGCAAAGCAGAAAGCGGAGCAGGCCGCCGCCGCCCGCCGCCTGCGCTCGGCCCTCGGCGTCCAGACGCATGATCGCGCTTGGTCCTGATCACGGCAAACCCTCGCTCACCAACACCCAGACATGAAAAAGGAGACACATCATGTCCACGCCTGAAGCCGTCCGCCGCGCGGACCTCGCCCTCGCCGACCTGACCGCCAATGGTGGTGTGCTCGATCCCGAGCATCAGGGCCGGTTCTTCCAGCGCGTCATCGACGCCCCCACCATTTTCCGTGAAGTCCGCTCGGTCAACATGGGCGCTCCGGAGATGAAAATTCCGAAGATCGGCTTCGGGTCGCGCGTGCTGCGCAAGGCCCCGGGCACCGGCGGCGGTGGCGCGCAGGATGACGGCACCAACACCCGCTACCTGCCTGCGGCGCAGCGGGCGAAGCCCGACTTCGGTCTGGTCGAAATGAAGACCGAGGAATTCATCGCGGAAATCCACCTGCATGATGACCTGCTCGAAGACAACATCGAGAAGGATGCGCTGGTCGATACCATCATGGCGCTGCTGGCCGAGCGTGTCGCCCTCGACCTCGAAGAGCTTCTGCTGACCGCCGACACGTCTTCGTCGGACGCTTTCCTTGCCTCGCAGGATGGCGTGCTGAAGCTGCTGACCTCGAACGTGGTGAACGCCAACGGTGCCCCGATCTCGGCGGCCATCTTCAACTCCATGAAGAAGCAGATGCCGACCCGGTTCCGGCGCAACCTGAACGCGATGCGCTTCTTCACGTCGATGGACGTCGAAAGCGACTACCGTCTGGCGGTCGCCTCGCGTGGCACCGATCTGGGCGACGCGATCCTGACCGGCAACGCCCCGCTGCCGGTGCTGGGCGTTCCGCTGAAGGGCGTGGCCCTGATGCCGGAACAGAACGGCCTGCTGCTGAACCCGCAGAACATTCTGTTCGGCATCCAGCGGAACATCCGCATCGAGCGCGAGCGCGACATCCGCGCCCGGTCGTGGATCATCGTGCTGACCATGCGCGTCGCGATCCAGATCGAGGAAGAGGAAGCGGCGGTGAAGCTGGTCGGCCTCGGCCAGTAACCTTCGCGGCGTGAGCGGGATTGACCTGCTCACGCTACACCTGTAGCCTGCGATTTAGGAGATCAGCATGTCGATCAAGATGAACCGTCAGGGGGAGATCGTGGGCGGAACCCACGCCAACCCCACGCAGATTTTGCACGCCATCGCCCGCAAGGTCTTCGGCGAGGATGCTCAAGGGGTCATCACCATCCCCGAAGCGCATGAACCCCTGCCACCGGACGAACCCCTGCCGCCGGACGAACCCGAGGGCGGGGAATAAGGACACCGGATCGCCCCCTCGGGGGCTTTCCCAGTAGTCGCCCAGTTCTGGGCGAGGATCGAAACCCCGTGAAATGGCAAGCACAAGGATGGACGCCATGACCAACAAATACAGCGCGACGCTCGTTTCGGGCAAATCCTACACCATGATCTTTCCGGGCACGGACCCCAAGCATCCGACGGAACTGACCTTCAAGCGCGGCGTCCCCCGGGATGTCACCGAAGCGCAAAAGGAAGAACTGGAAGAGAAGGCGGTGGACGAGATCACCCTGACCTACGGCGGCGAGACGCGCACCGAAACGCGCGCCAAGTTCGCGTTCGCTCCGGCGTCGGATGACCCTGCGCCCCGGAGCCGCGCCAAACCGGCGGCCTGACACGGGGACCGTGAGAAGGACATGGCCGGGGACATCCCCGGCCTTTCTTTTAGAACAGGAGAAAGCCGTGACCCGCCCTCTCATCACCCTAGCAGAAGCCAAGGAGTTCATTGAGCTTCGCCCCAACAATGTGCAGCATGACGCGGTGATCGAGGGCCTGATCCTTGCCGCGACCGAGGAGCTTGAGCAAGCCACGCGCAGGCGCTTTGACCGCCACGAGATCACCGATGACTTCGACACGAGGCACACATACCAAACCGATGTAGACCTTCTGGGATGCAGCGAAAGCGGCACCGTTGTCCGGTCGAGCCGACAGACCTTCACCCTGACCGGCCTCTTCCCGGATCAGACCGAAGGTGCGCAGGTGTTCTACGATCCCAAAGGGGCATTCGGCCCTGACACCGAAGTTGATGGCGCGCTGTTTCGTATCGACTGGGTCACGGGAAAGTTCGACCTGCTGCGCGGCACCATTCAAACCGTTCGCGGTCTTCGCGTCGTTTATACGGCGGGCATAGAACCCGACAACGAGGGCACACTTTCAGGCACCGCGCCCGATGCGCTGAAGCTGGCCTGTAAATTCCAGACCGCCTTCCTGTTCAAACGTCACCGCGCCGACAATGTCGGCCTGACAGTGGATCGTGGCGTCGTCTCCGAGAAGACCGCCGTCGCCACCGGGCGCTGGAACGTCAGCACCGGGCTTTGCCGAGAGGCGCAGGGGCTGGTCCGCCGCTTCCGGATGCCGATCCTCGGCAGAGGCTGACCATGCACCAAATTTCTATCCAGATCGGCAAAAAGAGCTTCGCCAATTTCGAGGCCGGGCTTCGACACGCCGAGACCGCGCTTGAGACGGCGGTGGCATGGGCCGCACAGCCGGTATCCGCCGAACTGAAGCGCGCGTTGCAACTGGTTGCACAAAAAGTCCGGGCCGAGCACGGGCAGCCTTGGAACGGCGGCGTGGTCAATTTCTCCGAGCGCCTGCAAAGCCGCAGCGGCGAGGCACTGGCTGCCATGGACAAATCCGTCAAGGTCACCGGCGCGCGACGACTCGACAACGTCTCCGGCTCGATCTCTTCCGGCTTCTGGGCCATCCATGAGACCGGCGGGGTGATCCGCGCCAAGTCGAAATACCTGACGATCCCGCTGCCAGCCGCCATGGACGCGCGCGGCATCCCCCTGAAGAAGCGAGCACGGGACTGGCTCAACACCTTCGTCGCCAAGTCCCGCAAGGGAAACCTGATCATTTTCCAGAAGCGCGGGCGGAAGGACATCGCCCCGCTCTACCTGCTGAAGCCAGAGGTGCGGATACGCCCGCGCCTGAACATGCAAGACACCATCGAGCGCGTCGCGGTCCCCTACTTCGATCAAAAAGCAATCGAAGTGATCGAGCGCGTGATCACGGAAAGGATGGGAGGATGACCCCAGAACCGACAAGGCATACCGTCCGAGAGCGGATCATGCAGGCCATTCAAGCTCGCTTCGAGTCCGCCCCGGCACAACCCGGCGACATCTCGTGGGGGTTGGTGACCAGAAAGCCGATCACCAAATCGGACATCGCCAACGAGAACTTCGCCCTCGGACTTTACGACACGTCCGAGCGGATCAAGGAGGGCACCGGCTGGGAGATGCACTTCCTGAATGTGGTATTGGAGTTCCATGTCCGCATCCACGAAGGCGACGAGCCGTCCACCTTCCTCAATCATTGCCTCGGGCAGGTATCGACCCGGATCGGCGAGGACATCACATGGGGCGGCCTTGCCATCAATACCCGCGAAAGCGGCTCTGAACTTGACATCGACGGAGCGTTCGACAAGTATGTGTCGGGAATTCTTGTGGTCGATGTCAGCTACAGGTGTCGCCCTAATGACCCCTACACCCGTGTCTAAGGAGTAAGAAAGATGCCCGGTGGACTTCTCACGAAACGGGGGCTGGTGCTGTTCAAGATCGAGACCCAAACTGGTGTTGATCCTGTTCCGACGGCAGCCCAAGACGCCATTCTGGTCGGCAATCCGAACTGGACCGCCGACCCCCAGATCATCGAACGCGACTTCGTCACCACGGACCTGTCGAATTTCGAGCACCGCGTCGGTCGCGTCGTCTCGGGCTTCAGCTTCGAGGTCGAGCTTCGCGGCAACGGCAAGCAACATTCCGGCCTTGTGGCCGACGCTTCGGCTTTCGCCAAGCTGATCCGCGCTTGCGGTTACGCCCTCGGCGCGAACAACGGAGCAGCGGCACAGGCCACCTCGGATGTGATCCCGGTTCGCGGCAATACCGGCCCGGCCATCACATGGACCAAAAGCGGCAACACCACCATCACTTCCCCGGTTCTCTACACGCTGGAAGTCGTTACCGGCGGTGCTTCCGGGACGGCACAGGTGATCTGTCGCAACAACAACCCCGAGGCAGGGGGCGCTACCAGTGCGGCCCGGGCCATCACCACCGGGCAGGCGCAGCAGCTTGGCGACTCGGGCATCTCGATCACGCCCACCTTCTCTGGCAACCTTGTCGTTGGCGACAAGTTTCAGGTGCAGGTTTTCCCGCGCGGCGTCATCGCCAAGCCGGTGTCCGAGGGCCACTCCACCGGAACCATCTACATGTGGAAGGACGGAAACCTTCACAAAGGCCACGCCGGGATGGGCAGCTTCACCATCGAAGCGCAGGCGGGCGACATCGCCAAGGCCACGTTCAACTTCACCACGACCTATGTGAAGCCCATCGCACAGGCCATGCCCGCGAACCCGGTCTACGAAGACCTGATCGCTCCGCAGGTGGAACTTTCGCTTCTGACGTGGGGCGGGAACCGCGACATGATTGCCGAAAGCTGGTCCTTCGACGCTGGCAACGACATTCAGGCCCGGATGGACGTCAACGCCGCGCAGGGCTATCTGGGGTCGCGCATCGCTGGCCGGGAGCCGAAAGGGGGTTTCACGCCTGAAGTGCAGCTTGAAAGCGATGAGCCGTTCTGGGCCGACTTCGCCGAGGCGAAATCGAAGACCTTCACGGTTCGCGTCGGCACCGAGGCGGGAAACCAGATCGCCATCTTCGGCCCGCGTGCGCAGACCTCCGAGCAATCCTACACGGACCGCAACGGCATCCTTGCCTACGACAAGTCGATCCTGTTCAAGCGCGGCCTGACGGGCGACGACGAAACCATCTTCTGCTTCTGCTGAAGCCTTCGCGCCCCGGTCATTCCGGGGTGCAACCCGTTGCAACGGAACCCACCATGAGCAAACCCGGAGACAGCCAAGACGACGCATCCGCCCTGCTGCGGACGGTGAAGCTCTATGTGGTGTTCCAACGCCTCTTTGCCGTCAGAGACGGCAGACCCAATCTGCGCATCATCGACGCCAGAACCTCGCGATCCGAGGCCGAGCAGGTGGTGCGCGATACCCCGGGAACCTTCATCGAGAAGGTGATCGGAACGCGCGGCGGACGTCATCCCCGCTATGCACTTGACAGCCATCTAGGAGCAAAAAATGGCAATCAAAGCAATCGACCTGCACACCACCAAAACCGTCGTTCACCCGGACGACAAGGACAATCCGACCAAATGGATCATCGGCGCGGTTGACAGCCGGGTCTACGGGCAGCTTTCCGACCGCTCGCTTGTCGTGGCGGTGGACCCGCAACGCCCGGACGAAGAGGCTGGCGTCAAGCTGGCGAAGAACCAGCTTGCCTTCGAGGTGGCGCAGTTCGGCCTGAAGGGCTGGGAAAACTTCCCCGGAGAGAACGGCGAGCCGCTGCCCTATGCCACCCAGAGCGAGACGGTCGGGTCGCGGGTCTACAAGGTCGCCAAGGGTGATCTGGTCGCCCGCATCCCCGGCAAAGTCCTGCGCTGGCTGCACCAGCAGATCGTGGACATGAACAAGCTGGATGACGAAGAGGGAAACGACTAAGGAGCGCCGTGCTGGCGATCCGGCTTCTGCCAGACTACGACTGTGCCACCTGCACGGCATCGCAGAAACTGGATCGCGGATGCACCCAAGACGCTCCGATCCCCATGCTGTTCGACGGGCGCGAGACAAGGAGGTGTCCGCGCCGCGTCCTCCACCCAGACGAAGGAAATACCTCTGGCCTCGCCGACCTCTTCTGGTATTATGGCCGCTACAAGTGTGGCTTTCTTCCCGAGCACGGCGGATTGAACGACCAGTGCGCCAAGCTGATGCAGATGTTCCGGGTGATTGACGAGGCTAATGCCGCGTGTGACGCCAAGGAGCATGAAGAGCGGACGCGGCAAGCGCGCGCCCAGTCGGTGCAACGCGGTGCAAAGGGAAGGCGGTCACGACCCGCATAAGCTGGGAGCGCACCGTGGCTACGAACAGAGACATCACCTTTGTCCTGAAGATGAAAAACGCTGCCCGGGCCGCCATGAAGCGGCTCGGGATGGACTGGCGGGATGTCGCAACCCGCACCAAGGAAGCGCAGAAGGCCGCCCGAGACGCCGAGAAGCAGACCGACCGCGTCCGGAAATCCTCCGAGGGGCTGAAGCGCGCTCAATCCGTTGTCAAGCAGCTTCAGGATCGGTTCGCCGGTCTCCGGAAGGAGGTTCTGTCTGCGGACGGGGCGATGAAGAAAATCCATGGCAGCGCGGCCAAGGCGGCGGTTGGCGTCGCGGCGGGCATATCCGCAGGGGCGGTCGCCAAAGCGACGGTCGCCAGCTATGCTGGGTTCGCGGACCAGATGGCAACGGTCAAGGCGGTCACGAGCGCCACGGCTACCGAGATGCACGATATGACCGAGGCCGCGATCCGCATGGGTTCGACCACCCGGTTCACGGCAACGCAAGCCGGTGGCGGCCTTGAGGAACTGACCCGTGCCGGTTTCGACGCCTATCAGGCCATCGACGCCCTGCCTGCGGTTCTGAACCTCGCCACCGCCGACAACCTCGATCTTGCCCGGTCCTCGGAGATCGTGGCGGTCACGCTTCAGCAGTTCGGCCTTGGGGCAAAGGATGCCGACCATGTCGCCGATGCGCTGGCGCAGACCTCTGCCAGCACCTCTGCGGGCATTCTCGATCTGGCCGAAGCCATGAACTACGCGGGCACCATCGCCTCGCAGCTTGGCGTTGATGTGGACGAAGCCCTTGGCGCACTCGGCGCGCTGTCGAACGTCGGTCTGAAGGGTAGCATCGCGGGCACCGCAGTCCGGGCAGCCCTGCTGGACTCGACCATGATTGCTCTCGGCCAGAGCACCAAAAAGGCACAGACCGCCTTCGACGCGCTGAAGATCGACCCGAACAAATTCAACCCCGAGAAGGTTGGCATCGTCGGCATGATCAAGGCCCTTGTCGATGCCAACGCCCAGACCGACGACCTCACAGCCCTGTTCGGTGAACGCGGGGTCAGTCCGGTTTCGGCGCTGATGGATGCCTATCGTGACGGCAGCCTCGAAAAACTGATCGCGGAGAACGCCACCGCCATGGGCCGCGCCGCGCAGATGGCTTCGGACCGGGCTAACAGCCTCGCCGGGGATTGGAAGGCGCTGGTCTCTGCCGTGCAGACACTCGGCATCCGGATCGGACAGGCCCTCGACCAGCCCATGCGCGCCATCGTGCAGTTTGCCACGGCCTTCGTGCAGGCGCTGCAAGGCATGACCCCCACCACGGCCCGCTTTGCCGAGGCGGCGGAAACCGCTGTTCAGGTGATCAAGACGCTCGGTATGGCAATCGGCGTGGTCGCAGGGTCTCGGGTGCTCCTCGGGTTCCTGTCGTTGGCGCGGGCGGGCTTCACGGGCGTCACCACCGCCGCCGCTGCGATGCAGACCGGGGTGGGTAAAATATCCTCGGTGTTCAGCGTCCTTTCCCGTTTCTCGATCCTGATCCGTGGCGTTGGCGCGGCCCTGCGCGCTGTGCCTTATGTTGGCTGGGCCATGCTTGCCGTTGACGCGATCCGCCGGGTCATGGCGATCACCTTCAACTGGAAGGGCACCACGATCAGCGTCATGGACGTGATGAAGACCCTGTGGTCGCGCTTCTCGACTTGGGTCACCGGCGCGGTCGAACGGGTCAAGACCGCGATCAACGGTCTGAAAGACCTCTGGGGCGAGTTCGTCTCGTGGTTCCAAAGCAGCGGCATTCAGGAAGGCGGCACCACCTTCCTGACCCGCCTTGTCGATGAGGTGACCGAAGCCCGGGACAATGTGAACGATGTTCTGAATGGTATCATCGGGGCATTCGCCGCCCTCCCCGCCGCACTCGATGTCGCTACCAGCAACATCCCCGCAACGCTGGAAGCCGTCTTCGTCATGGCGATGAACTCGGTGATCGACACCGTTCAGGCAGGCATCAACTCGGTCCTGACCAGCATCCGGACGTTCCTGTCGTCCATCGACGGGTTCACCGCCGGAACTTGGGCCGAGACCGACTTCGCCAGCAAGATCGGCTCCATTGACCTCTCCAAATACCGGCTAGAAGCGTCCCATGAGGCGCAGGAGGTCGGAGACCGGCTGAAGGAAGCCTTCGCCGGTGCGATGGACGTGGACTATATCGGCGGTCTTGCGGCCAAAGCCGCAGAAGTCGCCAACGACGCTGTCGGCTCGATCCTAGACGAAACCGCCGCCCGGCGCGAAAAGGAGCTTTGGCGGCTTGAACACGACAAGGGCGGTATCACCGGCAGAGTTGACAAGCCAGTGAAGAAAGCCGTTGACCCGGATGGACCGGATCGACCCGGGGACGATGACGCGGGAGGTGGCGGCTCCAAGAAATCCGGCGGCTCCGGCAAGGAGGAGAAAGACCCGCGCGCCGAGTTCCGCAAGAAAATCGCCGACGAAACCAAGAGCATTCAGCTTCAGATCGCTGCCGCCAAGGAAGCGACCTCGATCATGCGCGAATACGGCCTGACCAAGGATCAGGCCACGAAAGTCGCCGAGATCGTCGCCGAGGCCGAAGCTCTTGGTCTTGCCAAATCCGAAGTCGATGCGCTTCGTGACTCCTTCGCCGATCTGGCGCAGCAGCAAGCAGCGGCTGCCCTTATCGGGACCGACTTTGTCACCCAGTTCACCAGCCAATTCGCCGACTTCCGCCAACAGGTTGTGGACGCTACCCAACTCGCCTCTGGCGTGGTGCAAAGCCTCGGCGACGTGACATCCAATTTCCTCGACAATATTTTCGAGGAACAGATGTCGGTGATGGACGCTCTGAAATCCGCTGTGGGGGACACGTTCAAGGAAATCGGCAAGATGATCATGGACTACGCCCTGAAGGTGATGGTCTTCAAATACCTGCTGGGCGGTCTCGGGTTCGGGGTGTCGAACACCGGCGCGGTCACCATGCCGAGCGCCAAGGGGAACGCTTTTACCGAGGCAGGAGAAGCGGTCAAGTTCGCCAAGGGCAGCCCATTCGCCAATAAGGTTGTGACGCAACCAACCTTGTTCACCTATAGCGACGGCGGCAAGCAACGGCTTGGGGAGATGGGCGAGGCCGGAGACGAGGCGATCATGCCGTTGGCCCGGGACGGTTCCGGTCGCCTTGGTGTTCGCACGGTAGGGTCTCGCAGCGAGCAGAGCACCACCCAAGGAGACACGCACATCCATGTCTCCACCAGCGTCACCATCCCCGGCGGCGCGGGCAGCGGCGGGTCCACCAGCCCGGACGCCCAGAAAGCGTTGGCGAAGTCGCTGTCGAACGAGATCAAGACCACCGTCATTGAAGTGGTCCACAAGGAAATGCGTCCCGGCGGGGCGCTCTACGGGAAGAGGTGAGCATGGCATCCGTATTCAATCCCCCTGTTAACCCCAGTTTCCCGCTTCAGGTCGATGAGACCCACCGGGTAAAAACGATCCGCTTCGGAGACGGCTACAAGCAGGACGGCCCTGATGGGCTGAACTCGCATGTCGGGACCATCAGCCTGAAGTGGGAGGGGCTGACCGAGAGCGAGAAAGAAACCATCGTGGCTTTTCTGCGCGCCCGGAAGGGTATCGAGGCTTTCCGCTGCCCATTCCTGCGCACACCTTGGAATGGGGCGAAGTTCACCTGCGCCGAATTCTCGCAGAACTTTTCCAGCGCCGGGAACTGGGAAGTCACCGCAACGCTTGAACAGGACTTCGCACCATGAGCAAGATCGTCCAGCACGCCCGGTCCATGAAGCTCGATGCGCGGGTGATCCTGTTCGACATCGACCTGCGCGAAAAAGGCGGTGCGGTGCAACGGGTTTCACCGATGACCAACGAGATCGGGGATGGCCGGGTATGCACCTTCTCCTCTACCGGGGCGGCAGGTATCGCGACTCTGCCTCTGGGCCAGAGCGAACTGACCACGCCCGGCAGCACGGCGCTGTTCCGCTTCGCTGTGCGCCGGAGCGCATCCACGCGACTTGTCTCGTTGACCTTCAAGGGCGCGGGAACCAATCAGGTTGTCGTCCAGTTCTCGCAGAACACCGCCAGCCAGCAGCCCACCACGGCGGTCACCGGCGTCACCGGGGCTGTTGAGGCGGCCTCTGTCTATGCCGGAACGGACTACCTGATCATTGCCGTGTCCATGCCCACAGGAGCGTATCTGCAAAACGTCATCGTCGGCTTCAGCGCCGACGGCACGGGAGCGCGATCCGTCAGCTTCGTGAAATTCGGAGCTTGGGCGGAAAACAAGCGTGCCCGGCTGGATATGGTCGATCTGGAACTCGAAAGCCTGTCGGCATCGCACGCGCAGGCCACGGTTCAGGTCGTTGCAGACGAGGCGATCTATCGTCCAATCCTCTGGCGTGGGCAGGTTTATGAGCCTCGCCCGGTCGAGGCAGAGGGCTTCGAGATCACCTCGAACGGCTCCCTTCCGCGCCCGACGTTCCGCATGTCCAACGTCATGGGCGAAGGGTCGCTCCTGCTGAAAAACCTCGGCGATCTGTCCGGGGTCGAGATCACCCGCTGGGTCACCTTCCGGCGCTTCCTTGACGATGGTCCGAACGCCGATCCGAACGCGCACTACCCCAAGGAAATCTATGTGATCGACCAGAAGGTCAGCCATACGCGGACCATGATCGAATGGCAGCTTGCCAGCGCCATGGATCAACAGGGTATCCAGCTTCCGGCCCGGCAGGTGCTGCGCACCGGATGCCAGCTTACCTATCGGACTTTCAACGCTGACACAGGCATGTTCGACTATACCAATGTCTCCTGCCCCTATGTCGGCAACAGCTATTTCAACGACAAGAACGAACCCGTAACCGAAGCCCGGCTGGACAAATGCTCGCAGACCCAGAAGGGGTGCCTTCTGCGCTTTGCCGGTCAAAAGCGGACGCCCTTCGGCGGGTTCCCGGGTGCAGGAAGGATCAGCCGATGAGACCCCCGTATGACAAAGGTCCGTTTTCCCTCTCCATCTGGGAAGACGCTATCGCCCACGCGCAGGAAGCCTTTCCCGAGGAAAGCTGCGGGCTGGTGGTGTCCGGTCGGTATGTGCGCTGCCGGAACGTGGCCGAGGAGCCGGAACTTGACTTCGAGATCGACCCGGAAGACATGCGCGCTGCGCTGGCTCAAGGCAGCTTCGAGGGCGTGATCCATTCGCACCCGAACGGTGAAGCCGCGCCGTCCGAGAGCGATATGCGCGGTCAGATCGACACCGACGTTCCTTGGGGCATCGTCATCTTGGCCGGGGGCCAGTTTGCCAAGCTGCTGCACTGGGGAGACCACCTGTTGGATGAACCCCTGCTCGGGCGGCAATGGGTGGCCGGGGCCTTCGATTGCTTCGCCCTGTTCCGCTCGCACATCAAGCAGACCCACGGCGTCGTCATGCCGGACATCCCGCGCACCGATGACTGGGCCAGCCTCGACACCTATGCGACCTACGCCAACAACCGGGCGCGCTACCCGATGCTGGAAGACATCCCATTGACCGAGATGTCGCAAATACGGGAAGGCGACGCGCTGATCATGGCGCTCATGTCGTCCACCCCGAACCACTTCGCCATCTATGTCGGGAACAACCTGATCCTGCATCACCCGGCAGACGGTCTTTCTTCGCGTCGTCCGCTGAACACCCTGACGGCCAAAGTCACGCATATCCTGCGGTTCAAAGAGAAGGAGAAATGAGGTGCAACAGGTTGCAACTGCCAGCCCCGCCATCAGGGGCGTGAAGCTCTACGGTCGCCTGAAGAAAGAGTTCGGCGAGACCTTCCCGGTGGTGGCCGAGAACGCCGCCCGGGCGCTGCATATCATGGAAGCCAATTTCATCGGTCGGTTCCTGACCGCGATCCGGGAAGGCGAGTTCTTCGTCTGGATCGAGGAGGAGTGTGGCAAACGCAAGAAGAAGCATCCGATCACCGACGAGTCCGGTTTCCTTTCCACGGTCACCAGCGGCGTGCTCCACATCGCGCCGCGCGGCAAAGGCTCCTCGCGTCGCAAGGGCGGCCTTATGGCACTTCTCGGCGCGGTGCTTGTCGGCGCTGCCCTGATCTTCTCCGGCGGCATGGCGGCAGGCGGCCTGCAATCAGCGTTCGGAGCCATGCAGGGCACTTTCTGGGGCACAGTCGCGCAACTTGGCGTCGGCATGATGCTGTCCGGTATCGGCATGATGTTGTCACCGATGCCGGGCATGGAAGAAACGGACGACAGCCAGTCCTATACCTTCTCGGGGGCGACCAACACCATGACCGAGGGTGGAGCCATCCCGGTCATCTACGGAGAGCCGTTCGTCGGCTCGACGGTCATCTCTGCTGGTATCAGTATCGAAACGCTGAAGGGCGGCGCGTAACCGCAATCAACCTTGCTTGATGGAGTGTCAAAAGCTACACATGTAGCTGCATTCCATCAGTGGGGTTCAGCCATGCCGCGCGACGAAGACAAACTGCGCCCGATCTCCGGTTCCGGTGGCGGTAAGAAACGCACACCGAAAGAGACCAAGAACAACCTGATCTCCAAGGCAGTCGCGCGCTTTGTTGATCTGATCGGCGAAGGGCCGAACGTCGGCCTCGTGAACGGCGCGAAGTCGATCTATATCGACGGAACCCCCCTAGAAAACGAAGACGGCAGCCGGAACTTCTCGGGCATCGAATTCCATGAGCGGCTGGGGACTGTCGATCAATCCCCAATCCCCGGGTTCTCGGCAGCCGAGACCGAGGTCACGGTCGGCATCACGGTCCAGAAATCCGTTGGCCCCATCACCCGGACCATCAACAACACCGGCCTGACCGCGATCCGCGTCCGCATCAACATCCCGGCGCTCATGGCGATGGAAAAGGACGGTGACATCGTCAACCATTCGGTCACCTTCCGGATCGAATATCGGCAGGTCGGGATGCCGTTCTCGACGTTCGGCGGCGAGGACATCACCATCCGGGGTAAGACGAACTCGCTCTATGAGGCGGCGTATCGCATCCCTCTTGAAGGGGATGGGCCTTGGGAAGTTCGCGTCACGCGGGTTTCCGATGACGAAACCGAGTCGAAAAAGCAAAGTGACATCGTCTTCGCCGGTTACACAGAGATCACGGAGAAGAACTTCACCTACCCCTACTGCCACCTGATCGCCCTTGAGGTGGACAGCGAGCAGTTCTCCGGTGTCCCGAACCGGCTCTACCACGTCCGGGGCCGGATCGTGGAGGTTCCGTCGAACTATGACGCAGCCACCCGAACTCTCTCCGGCTTCTGGGATGGCACCTTCAAGCTCGCGTGGACCAACTGCCCGCCGTGGTGCTATCGCGACATGCTGAAGAACATGCGCTACGGCCTCGGGGCGGCCTTCCGGGACGTCTATATTGACGATGCGACGCTCTATGCCCTGACCCCCTATTGCGACGAACGGGTTGACGACGGCTATGGCGGCACCGAGCCGCGCTTCAGCCTGAACGTCGCGATCACCGAGCAGCAGGAAGCCTATGACCTGATCAACAATCTGGCCTCGGTCTTCCGGGCGCTCACCTTCTGGGCATCGGGAACGATCACGCTGGCGCAGGACAAGCCGACCGATCCCGAGATGCTGGTGACCAATGCCAACGTCGAGAATGGAGAGTTCAATCGCTCCGGGACGTCGCTTCGTTCGCGCGCCAACGCCGTGATGGTGGCCTACAAGGACAAGACCAATCTCTATCAGGACGCCATCGAGATCGCACAGATGAACGGTCTGGTGGCGCGCTACGGTTACCGTCCCAAGCAAATCACCGCTTTCGGATGCGACAGCCGGGGGCAAGCGCAACGCCTCGCACGCTGGCTCCTCTATACCGAGCAGTTCCAGACCGAAGTCATCACCTATCGGGCTGGTGATGACCATGCGTGGGTCAAGCCGGGGTCCGTCATTCAGGTGGTGGACAATGACCACATCGGCACGCGCTGGGGCGGGCGGGCCGTCTACTACCAAGGCAATCTGGTCATCGTGGACGGCATCAGCGACGTCGCCTCGGTGCAACTTGGATGCCAGTTCCGCTACCTGACCAATGACCATGCGGTGCAACAGGTTGCAATCAACGCCGTCACCACCAACACCGACGGCACGGTGAGCCTCACGCTGGCCCAGAGCCTGCCGAACGACCTTCCCGACGGCTTCGTCTGGGCCGTGCTGATCCCGGGCGATCTGGAACCGGAAACCTACCGCGTGTTGACCAAGGCCGAGGTCGAGCCGGGCATCTATGAGATCAGCGCGCTCAACTACGTCGCCGACAAATACGCGCAGGTCGAGGACGGCATTGACTTCGAGAGCATAGAAGACCCGACCCGGATCGGATCAGCGCCGGGCACGCCCAGAAACCCGAGCTTGATCTTTTCGGCACGGAATGTTCCGGGCACCGAGCAGGACATCAAGGCGCTGGTTTCGTGGACCCCGTCCAGAGAGGGCGCGGCAGTCAGCGAATTCATCGTGGAAGTGCGCGTAAACGGCGGGGCCTACGCCTTCGCCGGAGAATTCGGCACGTCCAATGCCGAGATCGGCTATCCCTTCTTCCTTCGCGGCGACGATGTGCAGTTCCGCATCTGCGCACAATCTGCGTCCGGTCGCAGGTCTGAATGGGCCTATACCCCGCAGATGACGGTGACGGGGCGCAGCACCAGCGCGCGCCCGATCACGGCGGCAGGGGTCACTAACACCACCAGCGGGCCTGTGCTCTACTGGGCATTGCCAGAAGACGAGCCGGGCCTTGCCCGCGTGGTTATCGCCCGAACCCCGATGGAAAAGCTGGTGCCCGCCGCCGGGGACATCATCGCGCGGCTTGCGCCTTGCGATACCTATACCGACAGCGACGGCCCCCTTGATGTGGATCAGAAATACTGGTTCCGGACCACGGTCCACGATGCGGATGTTCCCGCTTCGCCATGGGTCGGCCCCGTAATCGGCAAAAAGCTGGCGCTGGAACCGGAGGATATTTCCGACGTCTTCAAGGACTGGCTGGATGGGTTGAAGGCAATCCGATCTGTCGCTGTCCTGCCCCCCACGGGTGAGCTTGACGAACTGGTATGGCTGATCCCCGAGAAGCGTCTGTATCGCTGGAACGGCGAAGCATGGGAGCGCGCGGTAGCGGATTTCGAGCCGACCCCAGAAGACTTCCCGGAAGACCTGCGCCCGGTCGAGGTGGTTCACGAACTACCGACCGAAGGCAATTTCGACGGTCGGGTGGTCCTGCTTCTCTCGGACGGCAAGATTTACCGCTACACGGGCGGAGAATGGTCCGCTGCCGTCGAGGCCGTCGATATTACCGGCAAGGTCGTTGCAGACCAGATTGACGACGGCGCGATCAGCATCGCCAAGTTCGCAACGGGCCTGCGCCCGGTCGAGATCGTGTCGGCGCTTCCCGGCCCGCCTCACGTTTCTGGTCGGACGGTGGTTCTGACCACGGACCATCAGCTTTACAGAAACGACGGGTCCGGATGGACCAAGGCGATCAACGCCGAGGACATAGCCGGTCAGCTTCAAGCCGCGCAGATCGCGGCTCTGGAAGCCTCCAAGATCACCGGCCAGATGACCAGCGAGCAGATCGCTGACCTAGACGCGGTAAAGCTGACCGGGCAGGTGGTCGCGGCCCAGATTGCCCAGAACGCCATTACAGCGACACATGTAGCGAACAACGCAATCACCACCGCGAAAATCGCCAACAACGCCGTCGCCTCGGCCAAGCTGGCCGCCAACGCGGTGACGTCCGAGAAGATCGCGGACGCGGCCATCACGACGGCCAAGTTCGCTGCTGGTCTGCGGCCTATCGAGATCGTGTCCGCGCTGCCCGGAACCCCGCATATCGAGGGCCGAACGGTTTTCCTGACCACGGATGGCAAGCTCTACCGGAATACCGGCGGCGGCTGGACGGCGGCTATCGCGTCAGAAGACATCGCAGGCACCATCGCCTCGGCCCAGATCGAGGCGCTTGCTGCATCCAAGATCACCGGCCAACTGACCAATGCCCAGATCGCGGCACTGGACGCGGCAAAGCTCACCGGGCAGGTGGTCTCTTCGCAGATCGCCAACAGCGCCATCACGGATGCCAAGATCGCCGGGCTGGCGGCGTCGAAGATCACGGGGCAACTTACGGACGCCCAGATCGCGCAGGTGGCCGCTGCCAAGCTGACCGGACAGGTGGTCGCCTCGCAGATTGCGGATGCTGCGATCACTACCGCGAAGTTCGCCTCGGGCCTGCGCCCGGTCGAGATTGTGTCCGCTCTGCCTACCTCGGGAAACGTCGCGGGTCGCACGGTATTCCTGACCACCGACGGCAAGATGTATCGCCATACCGGAAGCCCGGCAGGTGCCGCTGGCTTCACCGCAGCAACACCTGCGGCTGACATAACTGGGCAGCTAACGAGTGCCCAGATCGCCTCTATCGAGGCGGCAAAGCTGACGGGACAGATCACCTCTACCCAAATCGCCAATAGCGCCATCACCGACGCGAAGATCGCGGGTCTGGCCGCGTCCAAGATTACCGGGCAATTGACCGATGGTCAGATCGCTGCTCTGGATGCCGCGAAGCTCACGGGACAGATCACCTCGGTTCAGATCGCCGACAGCGCCATCACCGATGCGAAAATAGCGGGACTGGCTGCCTCGAAGATCACCGGCCAGTTGACCGATGGGCAGATCGCGCAGGTCGCTGCTGCGAAACTGACGGGACAGGTTGTTGCCACCCAGATTGCGGACGCCGCCATCACGGTGGCAAAGTTCGCCTCGGGCCTGCGCCCGGTAGAAATCGTGTCTTCGCTGCCGGGGACCGGGAACTTCGCGGGCCGCGTCGTTTTCCTGACCACCGACGGCAAGCTCTACCGACACACCGGATCGCCTGCTGGTGCAACGGGTTTCACCGCTGCCACCCCGGCAGGGGACATTTCCGGTCAGCTTTCCAATGATCAGATCGCCGCAATCGAAGCGGCAAAGGTGACGGGACAGATCGTGTCCGAGCAGATCGCGGCCAGCGCGATCACCGCGACAAAGCTCGCCATCGGCGACATGACCAACCTGATCACCGATCCCAACTTTGTCGAGCTTGGCACCTACTGGACGCCGAGTGCCGCGACCCTCTCGCCAATCGTCCCCACCGATCCCGCAAGATGGCTGTCGAACCGCATCATCCTGATCGCCGCTGATGCGAGTTGGGGTCAGGCCATCAGCCAGACCTTCAGCGTAGACGCGAATACCGAATATTTCCTGTCTGCACTGACCACCTCCTTCGGCGGCCCGGGAGGCCCGGAAAATTCGACGGCTAGACTCACCATCAACTGGCTCCTCGCCGATGGAACGTGGACGGGCGTCGTTCTCGTCGGGTCGGCCATCACTACTAGTTGGAACCCCACGCTGCTGTCTGGGAGCGTAACCGCTCCGGAGACCGCCATTGGCGCGCGCGTTCAACTGCAAGCCACCGGCGCGACCGGCGCGGTGGCGCGCTTCTCCAATCCGACCGTGCGCCGCAAGAGCAGCACGGAAATGATCGTTGACGGTGCGATCAATGATCTGAAGCTCGCGTCCAACGCCGTCACGGCGGCCAAAATCGCTGCGAACGCCGTCGGCAGCACCAATATCGCTGACAACGCGGTGTCCACGCCCAAGCTGGTCGCCGGATCGGTCGAGACGTCGAAGCTGGCCGCAGGTTCCGTCGTCGCCGACAAGCTGTCCGCCAATGCGGTGACGTCGGAAAAGATCGTGGCCGGGGCCGTCACGGTCGGGAAGATCGCCGCCAACGCGGTGACCGCGACGGAAATCGCGGCGGGAACCATCGTCGCCGCCAACATCGCCACCAATGCTGTCACCACAGCGAAGATCGCGGCTGGTGCCGTGACGGCAACCGAGATCGCTGCTGGGGCAGTCGTTGCCGACAAGGTAGCCGCCAACGCCGTCACCACGGCCAAGATTGCCGCAGGCGCGGTGACTGCAAACGAAATCGCAACCGGGGCGGTTACCGCTGACAAAGTTGCTGCCAACGCCATCACCGCAGGGAAGATCGCAGCGGGGGCCATCACCGCCGCAGAAATCGCTGCCGGGGCGATCACGACTTCCAAGCTGCTGATCTCGGATACCACCAACCTGTTCCCCGACTACGACGGTCTGGACCTCGGCCTCTACTCTTCCAGCGCCAACATCTCGCAAATCGCGGCGATTGTAGCCGCCGTTGGTCGATACGAAATCTCCGTCTCCAACGCGGACACGTCGGTTACCACCGCATGGTTCCCGCTGGAAGCCGGGACGGAATACCTCGCGAGAGGGGCCTGCCGCGTGGGGTCCGCCGGAGCCGGGAGGAACGTCACTCTTAGCATCGAATTCGGCTCCCTTGATGCTGCTGGCGCGGTCACCCCGACCCGTCAGGTCCAAATACAGCAACGGCTCGGATCGTCGTCGCTTGTGCCTGCGACCGTTGCGGTGACGACAGGTTCGACCGAACGTCGCTTCAGATTTGTCATGGTGTCGGAAGGTGTCGCCGGGACCGGGACCACGGCCCGCATGAGCGGCTTGAGCCTGCGTCTCCGCATGGCAGGAGAGCTTATTGTGGACGGCGCGATCACGTCCACGAAGATCGCCACCAATGCGGTGACTGCCGATGCCGTCGCCGCCAATGCGATCACCGCCAATGCCTTGGCTGCCAATTCCGTCACGGCGGGAAAGATCAGCGCGGGTGCGGTGACCGCCGCCAAGGTGGCTGCCGGGGCTATCGAAGCTGCCAGCATCGCCTCTGGTGCGATCACAGCAGACAAGTTGTCCGCCAATGCGGTGACTGCCGACAAAATCCAAGCCAACGCTGTGACCACGGCCAAGATCGCGACGAATGCTGTCACGGCCAACGAAATCGCGGTCGGGACCATCATCGCCGAAAACATCGCGGCCAACGCCATCACCACCCCGAAAATCGCGGCGGGCGCAGTCGAAACGGCCAAGTTGGCCGCCGGGTCTGTGGTCGCCGACCGTATCGCCGCAGGCGCGGTGACCGCCGACAAAGTGTCGGCCAACGCCGTCACCGCAGACAAGATCGCGGCGAATGCGGTGACCACCCAGAAGATCGCGACAAACGCCGTCACGGCAAACGAGATCGCCGCTGGAACTATCGTTGCGGCTAATATCGCGTCGAACGCTGTCACGACTGCCAAGATCGCGGCGGGTGCTGTGACGGCCAATGAAATCGCCGCCGGGTCGATCACCGCCGATAAGGTCGCAGCCAATGCCATCACGGCGGGAAAGATCGCCGCTGGGGCCATCACTTCTACCGAAATCGCGGCCAACGCCATCACGGCAGACAAGGTGCTGATCGGCAATACCGCGAACCTTCTGGCCGAACCCGACTTCAATGCAGGTGGCGCGGGTTGGACTGGTGTCCCCAGCGCCAACTTCAACATCGTCAGCGGGATAGGCCCGCAAGGCAACATGATCAACATGCTGCGGGCCACCCCAACAGCGGCGGACGTCAGCGTCAACAACAGGGATTGGCGCGTCACTACGCAGACGCTTCGCCAAGTCGTTCCGGGGTCGGCATTCCGATACACGATGACGGTTCGCCTTGTGAGCGGGAATTCTGGCTCGATCCGCATCAACCTAGTTGAGCGCGTGACCCCGGATGGATCGAACAACTGGATCAATCCGGTTATCGCCGACGCCGCGACCATGACGCCCGGAGAATGGGTCACCCTGACCGGAGAGAGGGCATTGCCGTTTGCCCGGGGCTTCATGGGCCTGCGTGTCCAATGCTCCAACGCGGTCGGGACAGTTTTCGAGGTTGCCGACGTCTCCATGCAAATGATGGGGACGGGGGAATTGATTGTTGACGGGGCCATCACCTCGCTCAAGATCGCCACCGGCGCGGTTACCGCAGACGCTGTTGCGGCCAATGCGATCACCGCTGACAAGGTTGCGGCCAACGCCATCACGGCAGCCGCCATTTCGTCGGGCGCTGTCACCGCTGCCAAGGTCGCGGCTGGTGCCATCAAAACGGCCAACTTGGCCGCCGGGGCTGTGAAGCCGACACTCTTGCCGCCAMCGCCGTCACCGCAGACAAGATCGTATCCAATGCGGTGACCACCGCAAAGATCGCGGCGGGCGCTGTCACGGCGAACGAAGTCGCGGCCAATGCGATCACCGCCGTCAAGATCGCGGCGGGCGCAGTCGAGACTGCCAAACTGGCCGCCGGGTCGGTTGTGGCAGACAAGCTGGC
>NZ_LLWQ01000207.1 GCF_001447385.1 Paracoccus sp. MKU1
GGCACTGCCGCCTTCGCCCGCCGCGTCGAAGCTGGCGGTGCGGATGGTGAAGACCTTCTTCGCGTCCCGCGACTTCACCACCTGGATGGCGTTGCCGGCATAGATCGGCCGCTCGAAGGTCTCGGCGTCGAGGATGGCCGAGACATCCGACAGCACCATCACGTCGAGCAGCGCCGCGACGCGGGGCATGACGTTCTTGGCATCGGTGGTCGCAGGCGCGGCGATGTGGTCGTAATCGCCGGCCAGGCCGACGATCAGCGCCGCGGTCGGCTCGGCCAGGCGGTGACCGTAGAGCGGGGCCTCGGCTACCAGCACCTTCGCGACGCCGGCGATCTTCGCGGCCTCCTCGGCGGCGGCTTTCGCCGAGGCGCCGGCGCAGAGCACCGTCACATCGCCCAAGGCCTTGACCGCCTGCACCGCCTTCGCCGTCGCGTCGCGGTTCAGCGCCCCGTTCGTGACTTCCCCAAGCAGCAGAACAGCCATCAGATCACCCCCGCTTCTTTCAGCTTGCCCACCAGCTCGTCCACCGAGCCCACCTTGATGCCGGCCTTGCGGCCCTCGGGCTCGCGCACCGAGACCACCTCCAGCCGCGGCGCGACGTCGACGCCGTAATCGGCGGCGGTCTTTTCATCGAGCGGCTTCTTCTTGGCCTTCATGATGTTCGGCAGGCTCGCATAGCGCGGCTCGTTCAGCCGCAGGTCGGCGGTGACCACCGCCGGCAGCGCCACCGCGATGGTCTGGAGGCCGCCGTCGACCTCGCGGGTGACTTTCGCTTTGCCGCCCTCGATCTCGACCTTGCTGGCGAAGGTGGCCTGGGCCCAGCCGAGCAGCGCCGCCAGCATCTGGCCGGTGGCGTTCATGTCGTTGTCGATGGCCTGCTTGCCGGCGATGATGAGCTCGGTGCCTTCCGCCTTGGCCACCGCGGCGAGGATCTTCGCCACCGCCAAGGGCTCGATGTCCTGCTGCACGTCGTCCGCAGCCACCACCAGGATCGCCCGGTCGGCGCCCATCGCGAGCGCGGTGCGCAGCGTCTCGGCCGCCTGCTTGACGCCGATCGAGACCGCGATCACCTCCTCGGCCTGGCCCGCCTCCTTCAGCCGGATCGCCTCCTCCACCGCGATCTCGTCGAACGGGTTCATCGACATCTTCACATTCGCCAGATCGACACCGGAGCCGTCGCTCTTCACGCGCGCCTTCACGTTGTAGTCGATCACGCGCTTCACTGGGACAAGGATCTTCATGGGATTACCTCCTTAGCAAAATGCCTGAAAGCCGGTGATCCTGCGGCCGAGGATCAAGGCATGCACGTCATGGGTGCCTTCATAAGTATTGACGGTTTCGAGATTGACCATGTGCCGGATCACCTGGAGCTCCTCCGAGATGCCGTTGCCGCCATGCATGTCGCGGGCAACCCGCGCGATCTCCAGCACCTTGCCGCAACGGTTGCGCTTGACGATGAAACCCATCTCGAGCGCCACGGTCTTCATCCCGGCGGGATCGGAGCCCGCAGCCGGTTCGGTCGGGGCGAAGCAAGCGATGAACTTGCCCGAGGCCAGCTTCGGCAGATATTTCCGGCGCGGCTCCTCCGATCCGTAGGCGTAGATCGGATATATGAGGAGGCTGGACTGCACCGGCATCATGCTGCGATAGCCGCTGTCCACCCGCTCTATCTCGGACGCGATGAGCCCATAGGCGAGGGAGGAGGCGCCGAACCCGCCACATTCGACCGGCACGGTCACGCCCGGCAGACCCATCTCGCGGAAGATCGCCGGGACGGCCTCCTCGTCGGCGAAGGCCTTGATCACCCGGGGTCGCAATTTCTCCCGCGAGAAGTTGCACGCCGCGTCGCGCAGCATCCGCTCGTCCTCGGTCAGTTGCTCATCCAACCGGAAGGCGTCTTCCCGGTCGAAACAGCCCAGATCGGGGCGTCCTTCGGCTTGAGATCTGGTTTCTCGGTCATCAGAAATCCTCCGGGGATCAAACAGGTCCGAGAAGCGGCGCCGCGCCCTGGCCGATGCCAATGCACATCGTGGCCGGCGCATGCCGGCGCTTGCCCTGCGACAGCTCAAGGGCGGCGGAACCGGCGATGCGGGCACCCTGTCCCGCAGATGGCCGAGTGCGATGGCGCTACCGTTGGGATTCACGCAGGGGCCGGCGTCGGTCATCGGATCCTCACAGATCTTCGGGGGTCTTGCCTTCGGCCACGGCGCGGGCCAGCAGGTCGGGAACGCCCCAGGACAGCGGGTCTTCGGCGGCATAGCCTTCGATCCGCCGCAGGATCTTGGCCAGGCCCGTGCGGCCCGCCCAATGCATCGGCCCGCCGCGCCAGCGCGGAAAGCCGTAGCCGTGGATCATCACCAGATCGACGTCGGCCGCGCGGTCGGCAATCCGCTCATCAAGGATGCGGAAGCCTTCCTCGACCATCGCCGCGGTGGCGCGGGCGACGATCTCCGCGTCGGTGAAGCCACGCCGCACGATCCCCGCCCGCGCGCTTTCCTCCAGCACGATCCCGTCGATCAGCGCCGAGGGGGTTGGCTTGCCGCCCGCATGGTCATACCAGCCCGCGCCGGTCTTGCGGCCCAGACGGCCGGTCTCCTCGACGATGCGGTCGGCGATGGGAATGTAGCGAAAGCCCGGCCTGGTCTTCCAGCCCAGCCGCTTGCGGTTGGCATAGGCGATGTCCAGCCCCGACAGGTCCTGCACCTCATAGGCTCCCATGGCCATACCGAAGCCGCGCATCGCGGCGTCGATCTGCGCCGGCAGCGCGCCCTCGATCAGCATCGCGTCGCAGCACTGGCGATAGCGGGTCAGGATGCGGTTGCCGATGAAGCCGTCGCAGACCCCGGCCAGCACCGGGATCTTCTTCAGCCGCGCCGCCAGCCGCAGGACGGTGGCAAGGGTTTCCGGTCCGGTGCCCCGCGCCCGGATCACCTCGACCAGCTTCATCACATGCGCCGGGCTGAAGAAATGCAGGCCGAGGAAGCGCGTGGGATTGCGCGCCCCCTCGATGATCCGGTTGGGGTTCAGATAGGAGGTATTGGTCGCCAGGATCGCGGTTTCCGGCAGAGCGGCATCCAGCGCGGCGAAAACCTGGCGCTTGACCGCCAGATCCTCGACCACCGCCTCGATGGCGATGTCCACCGGGGGCAGATCGCCATAGCCGGCGCGGAAGGTGAACAGCCGCTCCATGTCCGAAGCGGCCCTTTGCGCACTGGCCTTGCCGCGCCTGACCGCATCATCGAACAACCGCGCGATGCTGGCGCGGGCGCGTTCCACAGCGGCGGCATCGGTCTCAACCAATGTGACGGTGACGCCAATACCGGCCAGGGCATAGGCAATGCCCGCGCCCATGGTGCCGCCGCCCACAACCACGGCCGAGCGGACATCCGCCCCTTGGGCCTTGCCCTGCCCCATCGCGGCGCGTTCGGCAAAGAAGACATGGCGCAAGGCAGCGGCCTGATCGCCGATCTTCAGATCCAGAAAGGCCCGGCGTTCCAGCGCCAGCCCCTCGGCCATCGGCAGGCGCAAGGCGGCTTCGATCAGGTCGATGGCCCTTTGCGGGGCGATCTGCTGCGGGCTGCGCCGGGTGGCCTGTTTGCGGGCCGCCTCGATGGCGGCGGGATCGCAGGCAGGCACAGGCCGCGCGCCGGTCGCGGGACGGTCCGGCAGGGCCAATGTGCGGGCGGTGGCCACAGGATCGTCGGACACGGCATCGACGAGGCCGATCCGCAGCGCCTCGGCCGCGCCGATCACCCGGCCCTCAGGGATCAGCGACAGCGCCTGATCCAGCCCGACCAGCCGCGGCAACCGCTGCGTGCCGCCCGCGCCGGGGACCACGCCCAGCGTCACCTCGGGCAGGCCCAGCGTCGCCCCGGGCGCGGCCACCCGCGCGGCGCAGGCCAGCGCCAGTTCCAGCCCGCCACCCAGTGCCGCCCCGTTGATCGCGGCCACGACCGGCACCGGGAAGCTCTCGATCCGGTTTACGATATCGGGCAGATGCGGCGGCCGCGGCGGGGCAGAGAACTCCCTCGCATCCGCCCCGGCGACAAAGGTTTTTCCCGCGCCGGTCAGCACCACGCGCGCGACACCGGCGGCTTCCGCCCGGTCCAGCGCCATCATCACCCCCGCGCGCACCGCGCGCGAGGTGACATTCACCGGCGGGTTGTCGATGGCGATCCGTGCGATGTCGTCGGCAAGGGAAAGGTGAACCGCGTCGGTCATGTCTGCCTTTCAGAGATGCGGGTGGATGCCGCCGGAGACGGCCATGATCTCGCCCGTCACGAAGCGGGCGGCGTCCGAGGCGAAGAAGGCCACCGCCTCGGCGATTTCCTCGGGTTCGGCCATGCGGCGGTGGAAGGCCAGCGCGGTCAGCCGCGCGGCCTCGGCCTCGGGCATGTTCTGCGTGACCGAGGTGCGGGTCAGGCCCGGCGCGACGGCATTCACCGTCACCGCCGGCGCAAGCTCGGCCGCAAGGCTGCGTGTCAGCGAGGCGATGGCGGCCTTGGCGGCAGCATAATCCGCCTGCCCCGCCTCGCCGCCGAAGACCACGGTGGCGAAGTTCACGACCCGGCCGAGCCCGCGTTCCAGCATTCCCGGCGCGAAGGCCCGGATCAGGTGGAAATTGCCCATCAGGTTCAGATCGAAGGTGGCGCGGAACTGCGCCTCGTCCATCTCCAGAAACGGGGTATAGAGCCGGGACGAGCGGATGCCGCCCACGGTATTGACCAGCACATCGGCGCCGCCGAGCCGCTCCAGCACCATCGCAGCGAAGGCCGCGGCCTCGGCCGCCCCCGTCACGTCGCCGCGCAGCGTCTCGATCCGCAGGGCGGGATGCTCGGCTGCAAGCTGCGCCGCGGTTTCCGCCAGCCGCGCCGCGGAAATGTCGGTCAGGGCCAGCGCACCGGCCCCGGCCGCGACCAGCCGTCGGGCGACGGCGCGACCCATCGGACCGCCCGCCCCCGTCACCACCACGCGCTGACCGGCGATGCGCGTCATGCCTGGGCCCCTGCCGCCTTCGCGGCCTCGTATTCGGCACGCAATTCGTTGCGCAGCACGAATTTCTGGATCTTGCCCGAGGCGGTCGAGGGCAGCCTCTCGCGGATTTCCAGCCTTTCCGGGAAATACTGCCGGGCGAGGTGCTGGCCTTCCAGGAAGGCGGTCATGTCCTTGAAGCCGAAGGAATGCCCGGCCTTGGGCACCACATAGGCGCAAGCGCGCTCGCCAAGGCGGTCGTCGGGATAGGCCACGATCGCCACCTGCTGCACCGCCGGATGCTTGTAAAGCAGCGCCTCGACCTCGACCACGGGGATGTTCTCGGCGCCGCGAATGATGACGTCCTTGGAGCGGCCGCAGATGCGGATATAGCCCTGCTCGTCCATCCGCGCGATGTCGCCGGTGTCGAACCAGCCCTCGGCATCGGTGGCGTTCCATTGCGGGCGCTTGAGATAGCCGCCGAAATTGGAGCAACCGCGCACAAAGAGCTCGCCCTCATGGTTCGGAGGCACCGGCCTGCCGTCCGGCCCGCGGATCTGCAACTCCATCCCCGGCAGCGGCCGCCCGTCGGTCTGGACCGAGCGCTCGTCGGGATCCTCGGGCGCGACCACGGTGACGGCGCCGTTCTCGGTCATGCCCCAGGCCGAAATCACCTTGGCGTCCAGCACGCGCTGCGCCCGTTCGACCAGGGGCCCGGGGATGGCGGTGCCGGCGCAAAGGAAGATGCGCAGCGAGGAAGGATCGGTGGCGCCCTCCTCGACCGCCGAGGACAGGTCCATCAGGAACGGGGTGGAGGCCATGGTGAAAGTGACCCGCTCCTCCGCGATCAGCGTCGCAGCCAGCGCCTTGTCCCAGCCGTCCATCAGGACCATGCGGGCCTTCAGCATGACGGGCATCAGGAAGCCATACATGAAGCCCGTCTGATGCGCCATCGGCGAGGCCATCAGCACGATGTCCCCGGCCCCCAGATGCAGCCGGTCGGCATAGGCCACGAGGTTGGAATACATCGTGTTGGCGGTGTGCATCACGCCCTTGGGCTCGCCCGTGGTGCCCGAGGTATAAATGAGCTGGCAGACATCGTTGGCATCGCCGCGGTCGCGGGCACTGATCTCGCGCAGGCCGGGGGCGTCGTCCAGCGCCGGGTCCATCAGCAGCATATCGAAGCTGCTTGCCCCATCACCGCCGGCCACGACGATATGTTGCAGATGGGGCAGGTCGGGGCGCATGCCTTCGGCCATGGCCTCGTGGTCGAAACCGCGGAAGGTCTTCGGCACCACGAAGGCCTTCGCTTCGCCATGCTTCAGCATGAACCGCAGTTCATGTTCGCGGAAGATCGGCATGACCGGGTTGAAGACCACGCCCAGCCGCCGGCAGGCGATGTAGAGGACGACGAACTGCCACGAATTCGGCAGCTGGCAGGCCAGAACATCGTCCTTGACCAGACCCAGCCGGCGCAGCCCCTCGGCGGCCCGCCAGGACAGGGCGTCAAGCTGGGCCCAGGTCAGATCCCTGCGTGCGCCGGAATCGACTGCAATGCTGGTCAGGGCAGGCGCATCGGGCTTTCCGGCAAGGCATTCCTCGAAATAGTCGAGCAGCGTCTTGCCGGGCCAGAGGCCCTGGGCCTCCATTCGGGCGCGGCGCGGTTCGATCAGGACGGCATCGAATTCCATGGGTTCCTCCTCCCCTTTCGCTTTGGCTCAGCCGGTGACGGCCTTGCCGGCCCGCTCGCGGGCGATGATGTTCTTCATGATGTGCGCGGTGCCGTCGCCGATCTGGAGGCCGAGCACGTCGCGCAGCCGCTGCTCGAACGGCAGCTCGTTGGAATAGGCGGCATGGCCATGGATCAGCAGGCAGGCATGGATCGCCTCATAGGCCAGAAGCGGCGGCCACCATTTCGCCATCGCAGCCTCCGCCACATGCGGCAGACCGTTGTCCTTGAGCCACAGCGCGTTCAGCGACAGAAGCCGCGCCGCCTCGACCTTGGTGTCGAAATCCGCAAGCTGGTGGGTGATGCCCTGAAAGGCGGCCAGCGGTTTGTCGAAAGCCTTGCGCCCGCCGATATAGTCCCAGGTCTCGTCCAGCGATTGCCGCGCGGTGCCCAGGCATTGCAGCCCGATCAGCGAGCGCGAGAAATCGAAGCCCTGCATGACCTGGACGAAGCCCTTGCCCTCCTCGCCCAGCAGGTGATCGGCGGGCACGCGCACGTTGTCGAAGAAGATCGAGCCGCGGCCGATGGCGTGCTGGCCCAGGTCGGTGAAGCGGGTGGTGGAAATGCCGGGCGTGTCCATCGGCACGAAGATGGCGGAAATGCCGCGCGCCTTGTCCTCGGGCCTGCCGGTGCGGGCAAAGACCACCGCGCCCTTCGCCTGATCGGCGCAGGAGATCGAGGTCTTCTCGCCGTTGATCACATAATGGTCGCCGTCGCGCTCCATCCGCAGGCCCAGGTTCGCGGCATCCGAACCGCCACGCGGCTCGGTCAAGGCGATGGCGACGATCAGCTCGCCCCCGATCAGCTTGGGCAACCATTCGCGCTTGATCTCGGGATTGGCGAAATTCGCGAGGATCTGGCCGTTCAGCGAGGCGAGGATGTTGACATAGCCCATGTTGAAATCGCCCCGGGCGATTTCCTCGATGATGACGCCGGAATAGATCGCGCCCGAGCCGAGGCCGCCGAATTCTTCGGGCAGTTCCGGCGCGATCAGGCCGAGGCTGCCCATCTCGCGCAGAAGCTCGGGGCCGAAACCGCCGGCCTTTTCGCGCGCCTGATAGCCGGGGGCCAGTTTCTCGGCGGCGAACTTGCGGGCAAGGTCGCGCAGCGCGGTCAGTTCCTCGGTGTCGAAGATGGTGGGATACATGGGCTGCCTCATTGAACCATAAGAAATTTCCGGGTGATTTCCGGGTCGGCATAGAAGCCGTCCACGCTGCCGTTCCAGACCGTCATGCCCCGGTCGATGACATAGACCCGGTCGGCGCAGCGGCGGATCGTGTTCAGCGCCTGTTCCGAGACGATCATCGACACCCCCTCGCGCTTCAGCGCGACGATGGCGTCGACCACCTCCTCGGCGATCTTGGGCGCCAGGCCCTCATGCGGCTCGTCGAGCAGCAGGAGCTTGGGGCAGGTCAGCAGCGACCGGGCGATGGAGAGCATCTGCTGCTCGCCCCCGCTCATCACGCCCGCCTTGCGGTGGCGGTAGTCGTGCAGTTGCGGGAACAGGCGGAACACCTCATCCACCGTCCAGCGGCGGCGGTCGGCGGCGGCGACCGGGCGCGGCACGTTCAGGTTTTCCAGCACCGAGAGCGAGGCGAAGACGCGCCGGTCCTCGGGCACGTAGCCGACGCCGCGGCGGATCACCTCATGCGCGCGCATCCCGGCCAGCGACCGGTCGTCGAAGATGATCTCGCCACCGGTAACGGCGATCTGGTCGCGGACGATGGACTTCATGGTCGAGGACTTGCCGACCCCGTTTCGCCCGATCAGGCAGACCACCTCGCCCAGACCGACCTCCAGGTCGATCCCGTGCAGCACCTCGGCCTTGCCATAGGCGGCGCGCAGGTCTGAAATGCGCAGCATCATCCGTGCCCCCCTCCCAGATAGACGGCCTGCACCGCGTCGTTGGCCTTGATGTCCTCGGGGCTGCCCTGGGCAAGGATCGCGCCGCGCACCATGACGGTGACGCGCCGGGCGATCTTCATCACCACGTCGATGTCGTGTTCGACGAAGATCAGCGTCTTGCCGGTGGCATCGACCCGTTCGGCCACCATCTCCATCAGGAAGTGGCGTTCCTTGATCGACATCCCGGCGGTGGGCTCGTCCAGCAGCAGCAGGTCCGGGTCGGCAGCCAACGCCATGCCGAATTCCAGCCGCTTGCGGTCGCCGAGGCTGAGGTCCGCGACGACATCCTTCGCGCGGTCCGCCAGGCCCACGGTTTCCAGCATGGCGTGAACGCGGTCTATCCTTTCGTCATAGACCCGGTCCGAGAGCGAGGCCCACCGCCCCGAGGCGATGACGTAAGCCGCCATCATGTTTTCCAGCACCGACATGTGCAGGAAGGCGCGGCTGATCTGGAAGGTGCGGCCGATCCCCTTTTTCGCCAGCCGCGCGGGCGGCAGCGACAGGATGTTCTCGCCCTTGAAGATCATCTCGCCCTCCACCCCCGGCAACTGTCCGGCGATGCAGGCGATGAAGGTGGATTTCCCCGCCCCGTTCGGGCCGATCAGGGCGTGGCGTTCACCCTTGGGGATGTCGAAGGAGATGTCCTTCAGCGCGATGAAGGCGCCGTAGGCCTTGCGGATGTGGCGGGCGGAGAGGATCGGCTGCATCAGCGGATCCCCCCGAGCATCGCCCGCAACCGGGCCGAGACACCGGCGAAGCCGGCCGGCGCCGCCAGGCAGATCGCCAGCAGGATCAGGCCCAGCACCAGCTCCCATTCGTGGATCACCTTCGAGACGAAGGTGGCCAGCAATTCGTAGATGATGGCGCCCCAGATGCCGCCGGCAAAGCTGTTCAGCCCGCCGATGACGACCATGATCAGCCCGTCCAGCGTGATGCCCAGACCGGCATAGTCGGGGAAAGCCGCGCCATGCAGCACCGAATAAAGCGTGCCCGCGACCCCGGCGAAAAAGGCGGCGATGACGAAGGCCACCAGCTGCACCCGCCGCGCGCCCAGGCCAAGCGCCTCGGCCCGGTAGCGATCCTGCCCCACCGCCCGGATCGACAGGCCGAGCGGGGATTTCACGATCCCCCACAGCGCCAGCAGGCAGAGCGTGACCACCGCCAGCACCGCCGTCGCATAGCCCTTTTCCGACAGGCCGAAGCGCGGGATCATGAAGCCGGTGATGCCGGTATCGCCGCCGGTGAAGTCATACCACTGGAACAGCACCGTATAGGTGATCTGCGCGCAGGCCAGCGTCAGCATGGCAAAGTAGATCTGCGTCAGCCGCACGCAAAGCGCGCCGAAGACCAGGCCGCCAAGGGCCGCGACCAGCGGGCCGACGGCCAGCGCCAGTTCCGGCGGCACCCCGCCGCGCACCACGGCCAGGGTGAAGCCATAGGCGCCGAGGCCGAAATAGGCGGCATGGCCGAAGCTGACCATGTGGCCGAAGCTCATCAGCAGGTTCAGCGACGAGGCGAACAGCGCCATGATCATGATCTCGGTCATCATGGTCGAGGTCGATGTCGAGGCCATCCAGTTGATCGCCAGGACTACGGCCAGTGCCGGGACCACGAACCGCCAGCTGACCGTGGCGCGAGCGACCTTCGCCCGCCAGGTTTTCAGATCCTGCCCGGTCATCGCGCCGGCCCTCCTTGGCGGCCCAGCGAACGGGCGATGAGGACGGCGGCCATGATGAGGAAGATCAGGACCATCGACAGGCGCGGGAAATACATCACCCCGATCGCCTTGGTGACGCCGACGACCAGCGCCCCGGCCAAAGCACCGTAAAGGTTGCCCAGCCCCCCGATCACGCAGACGATGAAGGCTGAAACGATGATCGTGGTGTCGAGCAGGTAATTCACCTCGCCATAGGGCGCGCTCAGCCCCCCGGCCAGACCGGCAAGAAAGGCTCCGGCGGCGAAGACCGCGGTGAAGATGAGCTTCTCGTTCACGCCCAGCAGCGCGACCATGCCGCGGTCATCGGTGCCTGCGCGCAGGAGGATGCCCGCCCGGGTGAAGTAGATCACCCAGATCATCGCCAGCACCACGGTGAGCCCGGCGGCAAAGATCGCGATGGGGAACAGCGGGAAATAGGTGTCGCCCACCACCAGCGCCCCCATCAGCGCATCGGGCATCTGCACCGGGACGCTGTTCGCGCCCCAGGTCATGCGCACCAGGTCGCGGATGATCAGCACCAGCGCCACGGTGACGATCAGTTGCAGGATGCCGTCCTTGCCATAGATGCGGCGCAGCGCCGTCATCTCGAACAGGATGCCCAGGGCCGAGACGGCGGCCGCCGAAACCGCCACGGCAGCGAAGAAGCCCCAGAGCGTGCCCGGCCCGATCAGCGGCACCAGCTCATAGGTCAGGAACGCGCCCAGCATGTAGAAGGAACCATGGGCGAAGTTGATGATGCGGGTGACGCCGAAGATCAGCGTCAGGCCCGAGGCGATCAGGAAAAGCGTCATGCCTTCCATGAGCCCGTTGACGAGCTGGATCAGAACCATCTGGATTTCCTCTGGCTGGTCCCGGCGGATCATCCCGCCGGGACGGGTTCGCAGAGTGGCTTACCGGGCGGCTTCGCGGGCCTGGAGGATCAGGTCCTCGGCCGGCATCAGCGGCGCGCCTTCGAATTTTTCCACCTCGGTCAGGATCGGGAAGTCGTAGCCCTCGACCTTGGCCGCCTTGCCGACATAGACCGGCGCGTTCATCTGACCGTCCAGCGCGCGGATGGTCAGGCCCTTTTCGCGCAGCCCGTCGAAGCTGACCTGCGGCAGGGCGGCGATGATCGCATCGGCTTCGACGGTGCCGGCCTTTTCGGCCACGGCAGCGTAAAAGTTCAGCCCATCATAGGCATTGATCGCCCAGTCGGTCGGATATTCGCCATAGGCGGCGCGATACGTCTCGATGAAGGCGGTCACCTCTGGCGACTGCTCCAATGCGAAGAACGGTGCGCGGGCGATGCCATAGACGTTGTCGGCGGGCATCGAGACGCCTTGCGATTGCAACGTATCCACCGTCATCAGCGTCACGAGATTGGTCTTCTGGAAGAAGCCGAACCCCTGCCCCTGCTTCAGCGTCGCGCCCAAAGAGGGGCCAAACAGCGGTGCGAAGACCGCATCGGGCTGCTGCGCCAGCGTGGCGGTGATATAGGGCGCCATCGCGGTCTCGCCGACCTTGGCATAGATCGGATCGGCAAAAGCGATATCGGGGCGCAGTTCCTTCAGCCGCTCGGTGAAGGCCGCGACCGAGGTATGGCCCCATTCGTAGTCGGAACCAAGCGCCGAGATCTTCTTCCATTCGGGCTTCTTCGCCACATATTCGGCCGCGGCATAGGCCTCCATCGTGGCATTGGCCTGCACCTGCCAGAAATACGGCTGGTAGAGTTCGATATTGGCCCGCTGCGTCGAGCCGATGGCGGCGTAGAACGGCACTTTCAACTCGGCCGAGACCGCGCTTTCCGCCAGCATCACCGCTGAAGAACAGACGCCGGTCAGGACATCGATCCTGTCCTTGGCGATCAGCTCGCGGGCGACCTTGGCCCCCTCGTCGGGCTTGGTCTGGGTGTCGCGCACGATCAGTTCGACCGGGCGGCCCAGGATGCCGCCCCTGGCGTTGATTTCCTCCGCAGCGATCTTCGCGCCGTTCAGCCCGTCTTCGGACAGGGCCGCGCAGGCCCCGGTCAGGTCGGCGGCAAAGCCGACCTTGACCGGCCCGTCCTGCGCCCCGGCAGAGGTGGCCAGGGCTGCCAACACCACAGCGGCAACGGTATTCTTCTTCTCAAGCATGAACTCCTCCCCAGGTTGCTTGATGGCCGCTTATTTCGCGAACTTGCGGAAATCGGGTTTGCGCTTCTCCTTGAAGGCGATGCCGCCTTCCTTGCTTTCGTCGGTGTCGTAGTAGAGGCTGAGCGCATACATCCCGAGCCCCGCAATGCCGCGCTGATGCTCGGTGTCGATGTTGAAGCTGCGCTTGGCGATGGCGATGGCGGTGGGCGACTTCTCCATGATCTCGGCGCACCACTTGTCGACCTCGGCATCGAGCTGGTCGTCGGGCACCACGGCATTCACCAAACCCATGGCTAGGGCATCGGCCGCCTTGTAGCGACGGCACATGTACCAGATCTCGCGCGCCTTCTTCTCGCCCACCACGCGGGCCAGGAAGGCGGTGCCGAAACCGGGATCGACCGAACCGACCTTGGGACCGACCTGGCCGAACTGCGCGCTTTCCCCGGCGATGGTGAAATCGCAGATCGTGCACAGCACGTTGCCGCCGCCCACGGCAAAGCCGCGCACCTTGGCGATCACCGGCTTGGGCACGTCGCGGATGATGGAATGCAGATCCTCCATCGGCAGGCCGATGGTGCCGCGCCCGTCATACTGCCCCTCATGGGCGGATTGGTCGCCGCCGGTGCAGAAAGCCCTGTCCCCGGCACCGGTCAGGACGATGACCCCGATGGACTTGTCCCAGCCGGCCTTGTTGAAGGCGTGGATCAGCTCTTCGCAGGTCTGGCCGCGAAAGGCGTTCATCCTTTCGGGGCGGTTGATGGTGATGGTGGCGACGCCGTCCTTCACCTCATAGATGATGTCTTCATAGGTCATGGCTTTTCCTTTTCAGCCGTGCATGGTCAGGCCGCCCGAGACCGAGATCACCTGGCCGGTGATGAAGGCCGCGTCGTCGCTGGACAGAAACAGGATGGCGCCGGGCAGGTCTTCGGGCTTGCCCAACCGTCCCATCGGCACCGCCTTGGCAAAGGCCACGCGCAGCTTTTCCTTGTCGCCGGCCGCCTCCATGAAGTTTTCCAGCATCCCGGTTTCGGTCACGCCCGGGCAGACGGTGTTGAAGGTGATGCCGTGGCGGGAATGCTCGCGCGCCAGGGTCTTCATGAAGGCGATGACACCCGCCTTGCAGGCGCCATAGACCGACTCGCCGGAGGACCCGCCGCGCCCTGCATCCGAGCCGATCGACACCACGCGCCCGCCCTGCCCCCGGGCCACCATCGAGGCCAATACCGGCTTGGTGACGTTCAGCACCGCACGCAGGTTGATGGCGATGATCTTGTCCCAGTATTCGGGACCGGATTTCAGGAAGGGCACGAACAGGTCCCAGCCGGCATTGTTCACCAGAACGTCCACAGGGCCGAAATCGGCCTCGACCCTGGCCACGGCGGCGGCTGTCGCCTCGGCATCGGTCAGATCGACCACCATGGCGGTGGCCTCGGCCCCTGTCGCGCCGATCGCTTCGACGACCCGGGCAGCCGCCTCGGCGCCGACATCGGCCACGACGACCCGCGCGCCCTCCTCGGCGAAGCGCAGGCAGGTGGCCGAGCCAATGCCGCCCCCGCCGCCAGTTACGACAACTACTTTCCCTTCCAGGCCACGCAAAGCAATCTCCTTCCTGACTTCAGGCCGCAGGCTTCCGGTCAGGGAAATCGCACTTTTCCGCGCGATCCCTGCTGAATTATCCTGTCCGAATCCTTGGACGGCCTCCCTGTCAGCATCTTGCTCCAATTGGAAATTTATGTCAATATATTTACTTTATTTTGCCGGAGCGGCACGGCTTGACCTTGCCCGTGACTGCGGCCAGATTGGCAGCATGGCGAAAAGCGGCAAGAAAATCGGGGATCTGGGGTCGGGGCTGAGCAATCGGCTCTTTTTCCGCGTCTACCAATGCGCCAACATGTTGCACAAGACCGGCACCCGGGCGCTGGACGAGTACCACATCACCACGCAGCAATGGGCGGTGCTCGGGGCGCTGACCCGCCCCGCCTTCGAGAACGGCGTCGCGGTGGGCGACCTGGCAGCCTTTCTGCTGGTCAGCCGGCAGAACCTGACCGGCGTGCTGACGCGGCTGGAGGCGATGGATTACATCGAGCGCGCGGTGGACCAGAACGACAACCGTTCGCGCCTGATTCGCCTGACCGACAAGGGCCGCAGCCTCTGGGACGAGGACATGCGGCCGGTGATCTCGGATTACTACGACAAGGCGCTGCGCGGCTTCTCGACCGAGGACCGGATCCACATGATCCATTACCTCGACAAGATGCTGCGGAATTTCAAGGATATCGACCCGGAGGCCGGATCGGACAGGAAGGCGGCGGAATAGCCCGCCGCCCCGGCTGCTGCGCTAGAGTCCGGCCCGCGCCCGCGCCTCTGCCGCCATCGCCTTGGCGATGATGATCTGCTGGATCTGCGTCGTGCCCTCGTAGATGCGGAACAGCCGCGCGTCACGATAGAGCTGCTCGGCCCGGTATTCGCGGATATAGCCATTGCCGCCATGCACCTGCACGTTGCGGTCGGCGATCCGGCCCACCGCTTCCGAGGCGAACATCTTGGCGCAGGAGGCCTCGACCCCGACATCCCGGCCGGCATCGCGCTTGCGCGCCGCGTCCAGAACCATGCAGCGCGCCGCATAGGCATCGGCGCGGGAATCGGCAAACATCGCTTGCAACAGCTGGAAATCCGCCAGTGGCCGGCCGAACTGCCGGCGGGCGACGGCATAGTCCAGCATGTCGTCGATGATCCGCTCGGCCAGGCCGACGCAGGCCGCCGCGATATGCAGCCGCCCCTTGTCCAGCACCTTCATCGCCGTCTTGAACCCCTGTCCCTCGACCCCGCCGATCAGCGCCGAGGCCGGCACGCGGCAATCCTCGAGGATCACGTCGCAGACATGGGCGCCCTGCTGGCCCATCTTTTTTTCCGGTTTGCCCAGGGACAGGCCGGGCGCGTCACGCTCGACCGCGAAGGCCGAGACGCCGGCGGCACCCTTCTGCCCGGGATCGGTGCGCGCCATGACGGTGAACAGCCCAGCATGAGGGGCGTTGGTTATGAAACGCTTGGTGCCGTTCAGCACATAGAAATCACCGTCCCTGCGGGCCGTCGCCCTGACCGAACCGGCATCCGAGCCGACATCCGGCTCGGTCAGCGCGAATGAGCCGATCAGCTCGCCCGAGGCCAGGCGCGGCAGGTATTTCGCCTTCTGCTCGGGCGTGCCGTCAATGGCGATGCCCTGCATGCCGATGCCGACATTGGTCGCAAACATCGAGCGGAAGGCCGGCGCGGCGCGGCCAAGCTCGAAGATGGCCATGACCTCCTCCTCCATGGTCAGGCCCAGCCCGCCGTATTCCTCGGGCGCGGTCAGCCCGAACAGGCCCAGCTCGCGCATGCCGGCAACGATCCGCTCGGGAATGGCGTCGGTTTCAGCGACCCCGGCCTCGGCCGGGATCAGCTGCTCGTCCACGAAGCGGCGCAAGGTCGCGCAAAGCTGCGCGAGCGTATCGGGATCCATTGCCATCTCACCCTCCCCATTTATGACAATATATTTCTATATAATCTTGCAAAGAACGTCCGGCAAGCCGGAATTTATGAGGATAAACGCCGAATTAGTGCCGTTGATACGCAACCTATTGCCATATTATGGCAATGCATTTACCTTTTCGCCAAAGGGGGAGGAATCTGCATGAAAGCTATCGTTCTGCATCAGCGGGGCCGCGACGGGGTCGGCCTGCACGACCTGCCGGCCCCGGATTGTCCGCAGGGCTGGGCGCGGGTGCGCATGGTTGCGGCCTCGGTCAATCGGGTCGATCTCTACATGCGCGACAATGGCGCCGGCATCACCCATGATCTGCCGCTGATCATGGGCGTGGATGGCGTGGGCGAGGTGATCGAGGCTCCGGGCGATTCCGGGCTGGCGTCGGGGGACCGGGTCATCCTCTATCCCTATGAGTTCTGCGGCGCCTGCCGGCCCTGCCTTGCCGGAAACCAGCCGCTCTGCCACTCCGCCCGCATCCTGGGCGAACATCGCCATGGCACCTTCGCCGAACAGGTGGTCCTGCCGGCCCGGTCGCTGGTCAGGCTGTCGCCCCATGCCGACATGGAGCAGGCGGCGGTGCTGGGCGTGGCCTATCTGACCGCCTGGCGCATGGTCTTCGGCCAGGCGCCGGCCGGGCCGGGCCAGATCGTGATGGTGCAGGGTGCGGGCGGCGGCGTCTCCTATGCGGCGATGCAGCTGGCGCGCATGGCCGGCGCACGGGTCGTCGTCACCACGACGGGCGCCGACAAGCTGGCGCATTTCCGCAATCTCGGGATCGAGGCCATCGACTACCGCGCCGAGGATGTGTCGAAGGCGGTGTTGCGCCTGACGGGTGGCGAGGGCGCCGATCTGGTCATCGACAACGTCGGCGAAAGAACCTGGGCCGCCTCGCTGCGCAGCCTGGCGCGGGGCGGCCATCTGGTGACTTGCGGCGCCACCACGGGGGCGCATCCCTCGGCCGATATCCAGCGCCTGTTCGTGCGGCAGCTGTCGCTCCACGGCTCGACCATGGGCTCGTTGGAGGAGTTCCGCCGGCTCATCCGCGCTTGGGAGGCGGGCGGTTTCGTCCCGCTGATCGACCGCGCCTTCCCGCTGGCCAAGGTGCCGGCGGCTTTCACCCATCTGGAAGACCCTGCCCGGCTGGGCAAGATCCTGATCCGCATCGCCTGAGGCAATCATGAGCTATGAAAACATTCTCGTCTCGACCGAAGGCGCGGTCGGCGTCATCACCCTGAACCGTCCCGATGCGCTGAATGCGCTGAACCGCCGGATCACCGCCGAGATCTCGGCCGCCGCCGCCGGCTTCGACGCCGATCCGGATATCGCCGCGCTGGTCGTCACCGGATCGGACCGCGCCTTCGCCGCCGGGGCCGACATCAAGGAGCTGAAGGACAAGACCTTCGCCGAAGTCTATGACGAGCAGTTCATCACCGCGACATGGGAGGGGCTTTCGCGGGTGCGCAAGCCGACCATCGCGGCGGTCTCGGGCCATGCCGTCGGCGGCGGCTGCGAACTGGCGCTGATGTGCGATATCGTCATCGCCTCGGAAACCGCCCGCTTCGCCCTGCCCGAGACAACCATCGGCATCATCCCAGGCGCGGGTGGCACGCAAAGGCTGACACGCGCCGTCGGCAAGGCGGTGGCGATGGACGTCATCCTGACCGGGCGGGCGCTTTCGGCCGCCGAGGCGCTGGCGATGGGGCTGATCAGCCGCGTCGTGCCGGCGGGCACCCAGTTGGCCACCGCCATTGACCTTGCGGCGCGGCTGGCCAGCCATTCCCGTCCGATCCTGCAAATCGCCAAGGAGGCGGTCAACAAGGCTTACGAGACGCATCTGCAAGAGGGGCTCTATGTGGAACGGCGGCTGCTCTATGCCACCTTCTCGCTGGAGGACCGTCGCGAGGGCATGAATGCCTTTGCCGAAAAACGTCCGCCACGGTTTACCCACCGCTAGAGGCGATCAAGGCCCAAGGGGGCGGGCATCGCCCGAGGGCTGGACAAGCGGCGTGACCCGTGCCCCCCCAAGAAGGCGGCGTTTCATGATCGCCGGAACCGCTGGCGCGGCTGGGCGCACGGCGCGAGGTCTCGCCCGGGATCGACGAGAAAACCTTGGAGATACCGGGCGTCGGACTCGCCGGCCGTAATGCGCCGGATCAATGAGGCGGGATCGGGCGATCAATCCGGCTTATCGTCTGCCTGACGGGACCTGCCGGCTCCGAACCGGCGTTCCTGAGCGAAATCGCGGCAATAATGCCCGAAGTCCCCGGCCCCGACGGGGCTGGGCCCACCACCCAGCAGCAGCGCCAGCAGGATGCGCGCCTTCTTGCCCTGCAATCGCCCGGCCAGGATCGCCCCGGCCCGTTGCAGGTCCAGCGCGCCGCCATCAGCATAGAGCGGCCGCGTCTCGCCGCGCAGGCAGCGCGTCGTCACCACGCAGGGTACGCCCTGCTCTCGCGCGCGGGCGACGGCCGCGGCCAGTTCAGGCGTGCCGTTGCCGCAGCCGAAGCCCTCGATCACGATGCCCTTCATGCCGGCGGCGACCAGCGCGTCGATGCCGCGCCCGTCCATGCCCATCACCGCCGGCAGCAGCGCCACGTCCGGGCAGATGCCGGGTGCCGGCAGGGGCACGGGCCGGGGCGGCCGCGCCAGCAGGCGGATGCCTGCGCGGCCGATGCGGGCCACCGGGCCGAAATGCGGCCCGGCAAAGCCGGCGCGGGCCTGGGCGTCGATCTTGGTGACATCCTCGGCGGCATAGGCGCTGCCGTCGAAGACCACCACCACGCCCAGCCCCCGGCCCTTGCGCGAGCCCGCCAGGCGCAGCGCCGCGGCCAGATTGCCCGGCCCGTCCGGCGCGGGGCTGTCGGCGGCGCATTGCGCCCCGGTGAACACCACCGGCTTCTCGGACCCGATCACCAAGCCGGCCAGAAAGGCGCTTTCCTCCATCGTGTCGGTGCCATGCGTCACCACGCATCCGACGACATCGGGATCGGCCAGATGCACGGCGACCCGTCGCGCCAGGTCCAGCGATAGCGCCAGGTCGATGCGGTTGCTGCCGAGGTTGCAGAACGGATCGACCCGCAGATCCGGCAGGCCCGGGGCCAGCAGCGCCTCGGGCCCGTCCATGCTGAAAAGCCCGCCGTGATCGGCCGAGAAGCGCGAGGCGATGGTGCCGCCGGTCGAAACCAGCACGATGGTCCGGGGCGCCATGCCCGCCCTCCCTTAATGCAGGACCTGGCTGAGGAAACGCCGGGTGCGCTCATGCACCGGGGCGCCGAAGAACGCGGCGGGGGGAGCCTGTTCCACGATCTGGCCCCGGTCCATGAACACCACCCGGTCGGCCACCTGCCGGGCGAAACCCATCTCATGCGTGACGATCATCATCGTCATGCCCTCGGCCGCCAGGCCGCGCATGGTGTCGAGCACCTCGCCCACCATCTCCGGGTCCAGCGCCGAGGTCGGCTCGTCGAACAGCATCACCCGCGGCTCCATGCACAGGGCGCGGGCGATGGCGGCGCGCTGCTGCTGGCCGCCCGACAGTTGCGAGGGATATTTATGCGCATGCTCGCCCAGCCGCACCCGCTCCAGCAGCTTGACCGCCATCGCCTCGGCCGCGCGCCGGGACATGCCGCGTACCGACATCGGCGCCAGGACGCAGTTCTGCACCAGGTCGAGATGCGGGAACAGGTTGAAATGCTGGAACACCATGCCGACCTCGCGCCGCACCGCCTGCGCGGCGCTTTCGCTCTTGCCCAGCTCGATGCCGTCCACGACGATCGAGCCCTGCTGGTGCTGTTCCAGCTGGTTCAGGCAGCGGATCAGCGTCGATTTACCAGAGCCGGAGGGGCCGCAGATCACCACCTTCTCGCCCTTGGCGACCGACAGGCTGACATCGGTCAGCACCTGGAACGCGCCATACCACTTGCTCACCCCGGTGACCGAGATGATCGGCGCGACGGGCGCGGCGTCTGAATTGGACATGGCTGACCTCCTGAATCCTGGGGTGGCATCTTCTGTGGCCCGCCCCGGCAGGTAGCCGGGGCGGGCATGTTCAGGCAGCGGACCGAGCGGCACGCTGGCTGATCCGCTCGTCGAAATAGCCGGCGCGGACGGCGGCGCCGACCAGGTTCACGAAGAAGCGCCCGGCGGCGATGGCGGTCAGCTGGTTCACGTCCTTCGAGGGGGTGATCTCGACAATGTCCATGCCGACCACCCGGCCCTTGCGCACCAGCCCGTGCAGCAGGTCGCGCATCTGGCAATAGGTCACGCCGCCGAAGGCCGGCCCGGCGACGCCCGGCATCACCGAGGGATCGACGCCATCCGCATCGATGGTGATATAATAACGCCCGCCGTCCGGGATGCGGTCCAGGATCGCCGGCATGCCCTTTTCGTGCAGCTCGTAGGCGGTGACGATATTCGAGCCGTAGGCCTGTGCGGCCTCATATTCCTCGGGGCGGGCGGTGCCCTGGGCGCGGATGCCGATCTGGAAGATCTCCTGCACATGCGGCATTTCCGAGGCACGGCGGATCGGGCTCGACAGCCCGTCATGCACGCCGTTGATCTGGTCGCGCCAGTCCAGATGCGCGTCGATCTGGATCAGCGTGATCGGCCCCTGGTCGTCATAGGCGCGCAGCACCGGGATCGGGATGCCGTGGTCGCCGCCGATGATCAGCGGCAGCGCCCCGGCGGCAAGGATCTTGCGCACCGCGGCTTCGGCATTGCGCGAATGCGCCTTGGGGTCGGCCGGATCGCCGGTCACGTCGCCGCAATCCACCGCCCGCACGTCGCGGCCGTCATAAAGCGTGCCGCCGATGTCGAAATCGTAGCGGTCGAGCAGCCGCACCGCCCGGTCCGTCGCCTGCCGCACCGCGGTCGGCGCGCGGCTCTGGTCGTTCGTCACCTCGTCCATGGTATAGGCCGAGCCATAGGGAATGCCGAGAAAGGCGATATCGGCATCCAGGGTCTCCAGATCGGTCTGCACGGTCGAATAGAGCATGCTGGTATGGCCATGCTTCGGCGCCGAGGTCAGCTTGCGGGTCATGAATGGTCCTCCGGGTAAATCAATGGCTTGGGGTCGAGAGGTCGGCCGGGGCGGCCACCTCGTGGATCTGGGCGAGGAATTCCCTCAGCCTGGGATTCTGCGGGTCGCCCAGCACCTGCCGGGCCGGGCCCTGTTCGGCGACCAGGCCGCCGTCGAGGAAGATCACCCGGTCGGCGACATGGCGGGCAAAGCCGATCTCATGCGTCACGATCACCATGGTCATGCCGCTGTCGGCCAGCTCGCGCAGGAACAGCAGCACCTCCTTGACGATCTCGGGGTCCAAGGCCGAGGTTGGCTCGTCGAACAGCATCAGCCGCGGCTCCATGGCCAGCGCCCGGGCGATGGCGACGCGCTGCTTCTGGCCGCCCGACAGGGCCGAGGGATAGGCATCCTCCTTGCCGGCCAGGCCGAAGCGGGCCAGAAGCGCGCGGGCCTGGTGCTCGACCTCCTCGCGCGGGCGGCGCTGCACCTTGACCGGGCCGCGGGCGATGTTCTCCAGCACGGTCATGTGCGGCCACAGGTTGAATTGCTGGAACACGAAGCCCATCATCGGCCGCAGCTGGTCGATGCGCTTGTGCGACTGCATCCGCATCTTGCCGTCGCGGCCCGGCTCGCGGCCGATATGGGTGCCGTCCACCTCGACGAAGCCGCCGTCGGGAAAGGTCAGGTAGTTGATGCAGCGCAGAAGCGTGCTCTTGCCGCAGCCCGAGGGGCCGATGATGCAGACCACCTCGCCCGCCTCGACCTCAAAGCTGATGTCGCGTAGCGCGGTCATGGTTCCGAAGGACTTGGCCAGGTTCGAGACTTTCAGAAGGGGACGGGTCACTTGTTCCTCCGCATTCCGAGCTGAAGATACTTGTCGGCAAGGCTGTGCCGGGCCTGCTGGCTGCCCTGCGCGGCGCCGGCGGCGCGCTCGACCCGGTGCATGCCATGGGCGAAGGCCGAGGTGATGAGCCAGTAAAGCGCCGCCGTGGTCAGGAACACCTCGAACGGGGCGAAGGTGGCGCCCTGGACCACCAGACCCTGATAGGTGATCTCGGCCACGGTGATGGTGGACAGCACCGAGGTTTCCTTGATCATCGAGATCGCGGTATTGGTCGAGGGCGGCAGCAGCAGCCGCAGCGTCTGCGGCGCCACCACCTCGCGCATACCCATGAAATAGGACATGCCGACGGCGCGCGCGGCTTCGAGCTGGCCTTTCGGCACCGCCAGCACCGCGCCGCGGATCACCTCCGAGAAATAGGTACTGGCATAGAAGGCCAGGGCGATGCCGCCGACCACCGGCTCGGGCAGGCGCAGCCCCATGAAGGGCAGGCCGTAGAAGAAGATGTACAGCACCACGATGAAGGGGATGTTGCGGAACCATTCCACATAGGCCCCGGCGATGGTGCGCAGCCAGCGGCGATGCGACAGCGCCATGATCGCCACCGGGATCGCCAGCAGGAAACCCGCGGCGATGGACAGCAGGGCGACGACCAGCGTCATCCACAGCCCCGAGGCGAAAAGCTGCCAATTGTCGAGAATGACGGAGAAATCGAGGGTCATGGTCTATCCCCTGCGCGCGGCGAAACGGGTTTCGAGGCGGCGGCCCAGCTGGCTGATCGCCAGGTTCAGCGCGAACAGCACGATGGCGGCGGCCAGCAGCGCCTCGAGCGGGCGGAAGGTGGTGTTGGCGATCTGCTGCGCGGTGCGCAGCACCTCGACCACGGTGATGACCGACAAAAGCGCGGTGCCCTTGACGATGGTGGTCAGCTCGTTGACCAGCGGCGGCAGGATGCGGATATAAAGCTGCGGCAGGATCACCCGCGTCCAGATGGTCCGCGCCCGCACGCCCAGGGCGATGGCGGCCTCGACCGGGCCGGGGTCCATGCCGGAGAGGCCGCCGCGCATGATCTCGGTGATGAAGATCGAGCTGTTCAGCGCGATGGCCAGTACCCCGGCCTGGATCGGCGTCAGGTCCAGACCCAGCGCCGGCAGCCCGTAATAGAACAGAAAGATCTGCACCAGGATCGGCGTGCCGCGGATGAAGCTGATGAGCACGCCGATGGCGCCGGTCAACAGGCCGATGCCGGTGGTGCGCAGCACCGTCAGCACGGTGCCGCCGATCAGCGCCAGCGTCATCGCCACCAGCGCGATGGTCAGGTTGGTGAGGGCTGCGGGCAGCAGCCGGGGGAAGGCGTCACCAAACGCCACAAGGTCGAAGTCCAAGGGTTAGCTCCTGCTTCTGCTCGGCTTGCGCCGCGGCCCCCTGGAAGGGCCGCGCGCCCGTCAGAGCGCCCCTTCGGGCAGGTAGTCCTTTTCGGGCAGGTCGTAGGTCATGCCGAGCCATTTCTGCTGCAAGTCGGCAAAGCGGCCGCTGGCCTTAAGCTCCAGAATGACGGCGTTGATGGCGTCGCGCAGGTCCTTGTCCTCGGGGCGCACCACCCAGGCGTTCAGGCTCTGGGTATCCGCCGCCTGCCCGACCAGCTCGAACACGCCCGGGCGTTCGTTCATCAGGTTTTGCAGCACCGGCAGCCCTGCCATGGCGGCATCCGCCGTGCCGTTGGCCACCGCCAGGAAGGAATCGTTGAAGGTCGGGAACAGCTTCAGTTCGGAAAAGCCCTTGCCCTCGGCCTTCAACTTCTCGTCCAGCGCCTTGGCGACCGGATCGACGGCCGAGGCGAGCTGCGTCGCCACCACCTTGCCGGCCAGGTCCTCGACGCCCTTGATGTCGTCGTTGCCGGCGCGCTTGATGGCATAGGCGGTGCTGTCGGCGATGGGCAGCGTATAGGCATAGCGCGCCGCCCGCTCGGGGTTGATGCCGACCGAGGTCGCCACGAAGTCGAACTTCTGCGCCAGAAGCCCCGGCAGGATGCCCTGGAACGGCAGGTCGAGCTGCTTGATCTCGACACCCCAGGACTTGGCGATCTCGTCCAGCAGGTCGCGGCCGAAGCCGGTGATCTGCCCGTCCTTGACGAATTCGAACGGCGGATAGGCGGCCTCGGTGCCCACGACCATCGTGCCGGTGCGCTTGATCTTTTCGAAGGTGGTTTCGGCCAGAGCCGGCACTGCGCTCGCCAGGGCGATGGCGATGCTGACCGACAGGCCGGCGAAGGTGCGGCGGGTGATCATTGTCAGGCTCCTCCCTTGTCAGATGATCTGGCGCCGTGGATAAAGCGAATCCCCGCCACATCAAAAACAAAAATCATCCTGCGATCCTGCGCCGGACCGATCCTTGCGTGGCACGGAATTTTATAAAACCGTTTAATTATAATTATATACCTTAAATCATCCTGCGTGATTGGCACGATTCTGGCTTGCCATCATCCCGAAAACTCCTAATTATAATTCTGGAAAATCATGATGTGACCGCCATGTGCGCCGCTGACAGCCTAAGCCCCCTGCCCCGCATAGCGATCGACCTGCATGCGCTCGAACTGTATCTCGCCGTCTTTGGCACCGGCAGCATGACCGCCGCTGCCGAGCGGATGCAGCTGACGCAATCGGCGGTGTCCCGGCAGATCCTGCGGCTCGAGGCGGAACTGGGCGTGCCGCTGTTCGACCGGGCCTCGCGGCCGATGGTGCCGACGCCGGCCGGCCGGCGGCTGGCGCAAAGCGCCGAGCGGCTGCTGTCGCAGGCGGCATCGCTGAGAAACGAGCTGCTGGACGCCAACCAGACGACCCTGACCCAGCTGCGGCTGGGGATCATCGATTCGCTGTCCGATCCGCTGGTGCCGCAGTTGATCAAGGCCATGCGCCACAGCGTCGACGCGGTCTCGATCTTCAGCGGCTTCATGGAGCCGCTGCGGCAGAAGCTGATCAACGGCGACCTGGACGCCGTCATCTCGGCGGACCCGTTCGACGATCTCGACCGCTTCGACCGGCACGAGCTTTTCTCCGAGCAGTTCATCGCGCTGGTGCCCAAGGACGTGCCGCCGTTCCGGGACGAGGAATCGTTTCGCCGCTTCGCCACCACCTCGCCGATGATCCGCTCGGGTGCGGCGACGGGCATCGCGCGGCGGGTCGAGCAGCAGTTCCGCCGCACCCGGCTGGAGGTTCCGCATGCCTTTGCCTGCGACACCATCGATTCCATCATCAGCTTCGTCGCGGCGGGGCTGGGCTGGACCATCCTGACGCCAAGCTGCATCCGCAAATGCGCGAATCACGTGCCTTTCCTGCAAATCCTGCCGCTTCCCGGCCCGGCCTTCGCGCGGCGGATCTATCTGGTGACCCGCAGCGGCGAGTTGACGGCATTGAAGCCATTGCTGGTCCAGACCTGCCGCACGATCATCGCCGCGCAATATGTCCCCGCTCTCAGCGCCCTGGCCCCCTGGCTGGGCGCAGCGGTGAGCGTTGCGAAATAGGACCCCGCAGGGGCCATATTCCTCGCGGAGCCGGTCGCCCCCCGCATCGCCGGATGCCGCTGCTTGCGCAGCATCCGACGGCAGGCATGGATCACGGGCCACGCAGGCCGGGCTCCGGCCGGCACGATAACGGCCGCGGGAGCGTTTCAGCAGCTCGGATTGCCGCACGCAGCCCTTCGGCACCCGGATCAGCTTGGGCGGGCCGACCTCGGCGCCCGGCACGGTCAGGAAGGCGATGCGGTGGTCGGCGGTGTCGTTGGTGGGCCCGGCCGCGCCATCGAAGGCACAGTTCGGCACGCAGCCGACCATTGGCCCGTATCAGCCGATGATCCAGGGTTCCCTCGAAAGCCCCGGCCGTGAAGCGGTCTGGAATATGGCCGCGCCGATTTCCTGGACATGGACGGCGCCAGTATCGATCCGGATGGAGTTCCGGCTCCAACCCGGGCATCGCCCGGGTTCTGAGAGCTGCGTCCGCCCCGCCAACGGGGGGGAAATCCCTCATGCCGCGGCGTGACCGGCCAGCCGCGCGTGCAAATCCTCACGGCGCAGATCGGCTTTCGATCCCTGCGCCACCGCCCGGCCCCGTTCCAGCACCAGGAAATCATTGCCCAGATCCCAGGCGAAGTCGAAATATTGCTCGACCAGCACGATGGCCATGTCGCCCCGCTCGCGAAGCGCGGCGATCACCCGGCCGATCTGGGCAATGATGTTGGGCTGGATGCCCTCGGTCGGCTCGTCCAGCAGCAGGACACGCGGTTTGGCGATCAACGCGCGGGCGATGGCAAGCTGCTGCTGCTGGCCGCCCGAAAGGTCGCCGCCCCGCCGATGCGCCATCTCGGCCAGCACGGGAAAACTGTCGAAGATCTCGTCCGGGACGCGGCGCTGGTTGCGGGGCAGGCAGGCGAATCCGGTCTCCATGTTCTCGCGCACGGTCAGCATGGGAAAGATCGCCCTACCCTGCGGCACATAGCCAACGCCCATCCGCGCCATCTGCTGGGCCGTCACCCGACCCAGTTCGCGCCCGTCAAGGCGGATCGTGCCGCCGGAACGGGGATGCCGCCCGGCCAGCAGGCTCAGCAGCGAGGTCTTGCCCACGCCGTTGTTGCCCATCACGCAGGTCACGCGACCGGGCCGGGCGTCGATGTCGATGCCGTGAAGGATCTGGCTGCCGCCGTAGTGTAGGGTCAGGTTCCTGGCTTCCAGCATGTCTCAGCGCCCCAGATAGACTTCGATCACATCGGGATTGCGGGTCACGTGGTCCAGGCTGCCCTCGGCCAGCACCGATCCCTGATGCAGCACCGTCACCTTGCAGTCCAGCCGGCGCACGAAGTCCATGTCATGTTCGACCACCACCACGGCGCGGGTCTGAGCCAGCCGGACAAGCAGCGCGGTGGTCTGTTCGCGTTCCGCCAGGGTCATGCCGGCGGCGGGCTCGTCGACCAGCAGCAGGCGCGGCTCCTGCGCCAGCAGCATGCCGATCTCCAGCCATTGCTTCTGGCCGTGGCTCAACTTTCCCGCCTTGCGGTGGGTGTGGTCGGCCAGACCGACCTCGGCCGCCAGTTCCGCCACCCGCGCCTCCGATGCGGCCGTGGGTTTCCAGAACAGCACCGCAAAGGGGCCGCGGCTCGCCTTCAGCGCCATGGTCAGGTTGGCGGCGACGCTCTGGTCCTCGAAGACGGTCGGGCGCTGGAACTTGCGGCCGATGCCGGCGCGGGCGATCTGCGCCTCGTTCATCCGCAGCAGCGATTTCGAGCTTTCGCCGAATTTCACATCGCCGCTGTCGGGCCGGGTCTTGCCGGTCACGATGTCCATGAAGGTGGTCTTGCCCGCGCCATTGGGGCCGATCACCGCGCGCAGTTCCGCCGCGCCGATGCTGAAGGACAGGTTGTTGATCGCCCGGAACCCGTCGAAGCTGACCGCGATCCCGTCCACTTCCAGCAGCGCGGTCATGCCTTGGCCTCCTGCTCCTGCAATGCACCCTGGTCTGGACCAAGGTCGCGGCCGTGGCGGCGCGGCGGCAGGATGCCCGCCAGCCGGTCGAAGATGCCCGCGATGCCCTTGGGCGCGAACAGCGTCACCAGCACGAAGCAAAGGCCAAGCGCCACCTGCCACCAGTCCACCCAGTTGACCGTATAGCCCGGCAAATGAATCGAGGGCGCGCGCCCGCCCGTGAACCAGCTTGACAGCAGCGAGACCACGATGGCGCCGATCATCACGCCGTAAAGCCGCCCGCGCCCGCCGATGGCGACCCAGACGGCGAGGTAGATCGAGGCGATGGGCATCAGCTCCGCCGGGTTGATGATGCCCGCCTGCGGATAGTAAAGCGCGCCCGCAATCGCGGTGATCATCGCGGCCAGGGTAAAGACCGCCAGCTTGAAGCCCTCGACCGGATAGCCCAGGAAGCGCACGCGGGTCTCGTCGTCGCGGATGGCGCGGATGACGCTGCCGAACTTGCCGCCGACCACCCATGCGGCCAGCACGTAGAACAGCGCCAGGGCGGCGGCCGAGGCCCAGAGGAACCAGATCGACAGCCGCGCCTGCCCCACCCCGTCGAGGCCGGGGATGTTCTGCAATCCCGACAGACCGTTGTTGCCCCGGAAGCCGCTGTCGTTCTGGAACAGCCACAGGGCCAGCGCCAGCGTCATCGCCTGCGTCAGGATCGACAGGTACACGCCGTTCACGCGCGACCGGAACGCGAGCCAGCCGAAGACCAGCGCCAGCAGGCCCGGCACCACGACGACAAGGACCAGTTGCGCCGTCAGCGAATGGGCGAAGGACCAGACCAGCGGCAGGTCCGCGGACCCGACGACGCCGAAGATCTGGTTGGCCACGGCCTCGCGCAACTCCTGCGCGGTGGGCGGGATCGGGTTGCCGGAGAGCGAGGCGGCGACGATGGCCTCGGTGCGGGCATACATCAGCCATTGCCCGATCATGTAGCCGCCCAGGGCGAAGAAGGCCATCTGCCCTAGGGACAGGATGCCCAGATAGCCCCAGACCAGATCCATCGCCAAGGCGGCCAGCGCCAGGCACAGCGTCTTGCCCAGCACCTTGACGGTCGAGGTCGGGATGACGCCCGAACCGTAGGCCGCGCTCATCAGCGTCACGGCAAGCGTAAAGGCGGCCAGCAGCGCCAGGACGACCAGGGCCGAGGGGTTGCGCAGGATGAAGGGTTGCCGGGTCATGTCACGCCTCCGCCGCACGGCCGCGCTGCGGGATGATGCCGCGCGGCCGGAACTGGATGAAGATCACGATGAACAGGATCATGAAGGTCTGCGCCGCAAGCGTGTTCGAGGGATTGAAGGATTCGATCACCTTCGACAGCACCCCGATCAGCCCGGCGCCCGCCAGGGTGCCCCAGATGTTGCCGACGCCGCCGACCACAACCGTCATGAAGCTTTGCACGATATATTGCTGGCCCAGCTCCGAGGTGACCTGCGCGAACAGCCCGATGGCCACGCCCGCGATCCCGGCGATGCCGGAGCCGAGGCCGAAGGTCAGCATGGCGATGCGGTCGGGGTTGATCCCCATGCTGGCCGCCATGCCGGGGTTTTGCGTCACCGCGCGGACCTCCAGCCCCAGCCGCGTGCGCTTCATGATGATGAGGAACAGGCCCAGGAACAGCAGCGCCAGCCCGAAGATCGCCACCCGGATGGTCGAGATCGAGACCACGTCGTTCAGCGTGATCGCGCCCTCCAGCCATGCGGGCGCGGTCAGCGGCCGGGCCTGCGTGCCGAAGATGTTCTTGGCAAGCTGTTGCAGCGCGATCGAGACGCCGAAGGTCGCAAGCAGCGTCTCCAGCGGCCGATGCGCCAGGTGCCGGATCACCAGCCGGTACAGCACCACGCCCGCGGCAAAGGTCACCGCGAAGGCCAGCGGCAGCGCCGCCACCAGCGACAGGGTGCGGTCCGCGATCACGGTCTGCGCGACATAGCCGGTATAGGCGCCCATCATGATGAATTCGCCATGCGCCATGTTGATGACGCGCATCACCCCGAAGGTGATCGCCAGCCCGATGGCGGCCAGGAAATAGATCGAGGCCAGAGACAGCGCGTCCAGCCCCAGGTCGATCCCCTTCATCGCCACCAGCCGCCATTCCGCACCCCTTTGCGCGGCGCGGGCGGCGTCGGTCACGGCCGCCTCGGGTTCGGCAAAGATATCGAAGAAGCGGATGTCTGCCAGCGCCGCCTCGGTCTCGGCCTCGGTCGCGGCGGGCGGGACGGTCCCCGCGCCCTCCAGCGCCTCATAGGCGCGGTCGCGGGCTTGCGGATCGGACAGCTCGGCGGCGGAAACGCCGCCCACCCTGCCATCGACGATATGCGCGGCCAGCGCATTGCGCTGGTCGGCGGCGGTCAGGCGCGGCTGGATCAGCCCCTGTGCCGTCAGCAGGGCGACGGCGGCCTCGCGCGGGAAATCGGCTGACCCCACGCGCAATTCGCCGGCGATATTGGCGCCCTGCGGCTCCTCGGTCGAGGCCACGCGCCGGGTCGCCAGCAAAGGGTTCAGCGCGGCGCGGAAATCAAGGCCCACATCGCCCGCCATGTCCTGGATGGCTGCCACCCGCGCGGCGGGATCGGCGTCGAATCGGATGGCCAGCAGCTTTTCGATCCGGGCGCGGCGGGCGGCCAGCGCGGGGTCCGGATCGGGCGCGGCGGCGCGCAGGGCGGCCAGATGCTCGGGGGTGCCGTCGCGGGCGATGCTGGCCAGCGCGGCGGCGCGGCGGGCGCGGTCGGGGCTGGACACCTCTCCCGCGACCAGCGCCGATTCGATGACGCCGCGCACCCCGGCATTGGGCCGCAGCATCTTCGGGTCCGCGCCCCTGACAGCCTGCCCCGTCACCGCATCGGTGGCGCCGTCACCCGCGACGATCACCAGCCGCCCCGTCTCGGTCACGCCGAGCGCGCGGCCCGCCCAGGCCGACAGCAGCCCCAGCCCCTCGGGTCCGGTGGCGGCGATCTGGGCCACCAGGGGCTCGACCGTGCGGCGCGAGGGGCGCTCGATCTGGTCCAGGTGGTCGGCGATGACCGCTTCCAGCGCCGGATTGGCGGCGGCGGGCAAGACCAGGAACAGGCTCAGCAGCAAGGCGATCAGGCGGCAGGTCATGGGCATTCCCGTCTGGAGGCGAAAGAGGGCGGCTGCACCGCCCCCAAAGCCGGTCAGTAATTCGACTGGACCTGCACGCAGCTGGTGGTCTGGGTGTTGAACATGCCGCATTGCTTGCCCGGCCAGTCGGCATCCAGCACGGCGGATTCGGGCAGGTAGTCGGTCCAGGCGTCGCCCGGCACCGGCTCGGTCTGGCTGACGATGTCGAACTGGCCGTCGGCGCGGATCTCGCCGATCAGCACCGGCTTGGTCAGGTGGTGGTTGGGCAGGACCGTCGCCGTGCCGCCGGTCAGGTTCGGCACCTCGACCCCCACGATAGCGTCCAGCACCGGATCGACATCGGTGGTGCCTGCCTTTTCCACCGCCGCGACCCAGGCGCTGAAGCCGATCATCGTCGCCTCCATCGGATCGTTGGTCACGCGCTTGTCGTCGCCGATGAACTTGTGCCATTCCTCGATGAAGGCGGCGTTCTCGGGCGTGTCGGCGGACTGGAAATAGTTCCAGGCGGCCAGGTGCCCGACAAGGTTCGTGGTATCCAGCCCGGAAAGCTCTTCCTCGCCGACCGAGAAGGCGATGACCGGGATGTCCTCGGCCGAGACGCCCGCCGCCGCCAGTTCCTTGTAGAAGCCGACATTGGCATCGCCGTTGATGGTCGAGACGACGCCGACCTTCTTGCCGTCCGCCCCCAGCGCCACCACGTCCGCGACGATCTTGGACCAGTCCGAATGCCCGAAGGGGGTGTAGTTGACGAAGATGTCCGCGACGGCGACGCCCTTGTCCTTCAGATAGGCGTCGAGGATGTTGTTCGTGGTGCGCGGATAGACGTAATCGGTGCCCAAGAGCGCCCATTTCTCGACGCCCAGTTCCTCCATCATGTAATCGACCGCCGGGATCGCCTGCTGGTTCGGGGCGGCGCCGGTATAGATGACGTTCTTCGAGCTTTCCTCGCCCTCGTATTGCACCGGATAGAACATCAGCCCGTTCAGTTCCTCCAGCACCGGCAGCACCGACTTGCGGGAAACCGAGGTCCAGGCGCCGAAGATCACGTCCACCTCGCTGACGGTCAGCAGTTCGCGCGCCTTTTCGGCGAACAGCGGCCAGTCCGAGGCCGGATCGACCACCACGGCCTCCAGCGGGCGGCCGAGCAGCCCGCCCTTGGCGTTCTGGCGCTCGACCATCATCAGCACCGTGTCCTTCAGCGTGGTTTCCGAGATCGCCATGGTGCCCGAGAGCGAGTGCAGCACGCCGATCTTGATCGGCTCGCCTTCCTGCGCCCAAGCGATGCCCGCAAGCCCGGTCGAAATCGCCAGAACGGCGGCTGCGCTGATAGTCCTGTTCATCCCTGTCTCCCCTTGTATCGTTGCCAGCGGGTTCAAGGGCACTAGAGGGCATCGGCGGCACGCCGCCAATTCCTGCGCGCCCGACCATCACCCGGTGGCATGAACTGGCAAGATTTCAGGCAATTCGCCGGGTCATTTCCCGCAAAGCAGGCAGACTCCGACCAAATTTCAGCGCCGTGGGGTGGCGCGCCTGATCGTGCCGCAGGCGATTCACCCAGGGTTCCGCCGGGCCGAGGCGCCGGGTCAGCCGGTCTGAGGCCCGGCCTGCTGGAGCTGCCTGGCGATCCGTGCCCCCGCCTCGCCCCATCGGGCTTGCAGGGCAAGGGCGCCGCCCCGCTGCCATGACCGCCAGGCCTCGGCCGCCGGAATGTTGCCGAACCAGCCGATACCCTGCGGCGCGGCGGGGGTATGCAGCACCTCGCGCTCGGCCAGCAGCCCGTCCTCGACCAGGATGGCGCGGGCGACGCGCGGGCTTTCCGGCGGCGCGGCGGCAGGGCGGTCGTCGGGAAAGCCCAGCCGCGCCGACCAGAAGGGCTCGGCGCGAAACCGCGGCTCGGCGCGCAGGAAATCGCGGCCGATCCGCGCCTGGTGCAGGCTCGTCCGCAGCGCGCGCTCGGTCAGGAAGCGGCGGCAGAGGGATTCGGAGCCAGGCCGGGCCGCCAGGGTGCGGCGCACGGCGGCGGCGGCCAGCGCGCTCGACACCGCCCAGAACTGGCCATGGCCGGAAAGCGGGTCCATGGCGGCAAAGGCGTCGCCGACACGCAGCAGGTCCAGCGCCCCGACCGGCTCGGGCAGGCGCGGCGCCGCCTCGCGCACCAGCGGCGGGCCCGGCAGCGACGCATCGGCCAGGGCGGGCTCGGCCGCGGCCATGGCGGCCCGCAGCCGGTCGGCCGGCGTGCCATCGCCGGCCGCATCCAGCATGGCCTGCACCCAGACCCGCCCGTCGGGCAGCGCCACGCGCCAGAGCCAGCCTTGCGCCAGCGCCGCCAGCCGGATGCCGGGGGGCAGGCCGGCCTCGACCCAGCCGGACAGCGCCAGGGTGGCCGGGGCCTTGCCGCCCGCGGCGTGCGACCGGCGCCCCCTGGCGTCAATGACCATGGGCGCGCGCAGCCTTCGACCGCCGAGCCACACCCCGCCCGGTTCCGGCCGGCCGCTGCTGACGACCAGCAAGGCGCCGGCGGCTTCGGCGCAACGGCGCAGATGCGCGTCCAGCGCCGCGCGCTCGACCACATGCTCGGCATTGCTTTCGCTGATCCCGGCCCAGTCCACCTGCCGCCGCAGCGGGCCTGCAATACCGTCGAACCCGTCGAGCAGGCCCTGGCCCGCCAGCCAGCGGTGCAGGCGCGGGCTGAGCCCCTCCAGCCGCGGCCGGCTGCGGGCGGGATCGACCAGCAGCACGCGCAGCCCGTCGCGCGCGGCCAGCCAGGCCGAAACCGCGCCCGCCGGCCCGCCGCCCAGCACGATCAGATCGGCATCCGCGCCCATGCGCTTCCCTCCGCTTCGCCTGCATGATCGGCATTCTGCGCCCGCTTCCGGCCGGCAAACCTGACATTTGCGGCCAAATCGGCGCGGCGCGACGATCTGCCGCGACTCTGGCCGGGAATGACAAGAAACCTGCCGCCCCCCGGCGCTTTTCTGGATCCCATCGCAATCGGGTCATCCCCGACGAGCCAGAGGAAGCCGCCAGATGAAGCCACTTACCCGAACCGCGCTGGTCTCTGTCGCCGCCCTTGCCGCCACCCCGGCGCTGGCGGTGACCGGCGAGGAGGTGCTGGAGAACGCCTGCGCCGCCTGCCATGTCAAGCACGAGGACGGCCGATGGGAGCGCATCGACGCCGCCCGCAAGACGCCCGAGGGCTGGGACATGACCGTGACGCGGATGATGCGCAACCACGGCGTCGCCCTGGAACCCGAGGAGCGCGCGGCCGTGGTGCGCTATCTTTCCGACACCCGCGGCCTGACCCTGGCCGAAACCGAGGAACGCCGCTACATCCTGGAACGCGAGCCGGTGGCCTGGGACGAGGGCCCCGATACGCTGATGACCCAGACCTGCGGCCGCTGCCATTCCTATGCCCGCGTGGCGCTGCAACGCCGCACGCCCGAGGACTGGAAGCATCTGGTCAACTTCCACCTCGGCCAGTTCCCGACGCTGGAATATCAGGCGCTGGCGCGGGACCGCGACTGGTGGGGCATCGCCCAGGCCGAGATCATCCCCTTCCTCGCCAAGACCTATCCGCTGGGCGAGGCGCCGGCCGCCTTTGCCGGCGATGCCTCGGGCGATTACGTGCTGGCCGGGCGGCAGCCGGGGCGCGGCGACTATACCGGCCGGCTGGCGCTGAAGAAGGCGGGCGAGGATTACGAGGTGACCATGACCCTCGACTTCGCCGATGGCAGCCGGAGCTTTGCCGGCACCGGCCGCATCCTCGGCGCCGGCGAATGGCGGGCGACGCTGAGCGACGGCGAGACCACCATCCGCCAGGTCATGGCCTTCGAGGACGGCCGCTTCTCGGGCCGCTGGTATCATGCCGACAGCGACGTGATCGGCGGAAGGCTGGCGGCGGTGAAGGCGGACGGCGCGCCGCAGGTGCTGGCGGCCGCCCCCGCACGGCTGAAGATCGGCGAGGAAACGCGGGTCCGCGTCGCGGGCACCGGCCTGGGCGATGCGTTGACCCTGCCCGAAGGCGTTACCGGCAGCGTGGAAAGCGCCGGGGACGGCGTGACGGTGCTGAAGCTGACCGCCAGCGGCGCGCCCGGCCCGGTCAGCCTGGATCTGGGCGGGCAGAAGGTCGAGCTGGTGGCCTATGACCGGCCCGACCGCATCAGCATCGTGCCGGACATGACCATCGCCCGCATCGGCGGCAATGGCGGCCCGATCCCCAAGGTGCCCGCGCAGTTCGAGGCGATGGGCTGGCTGAACGGCCCCGACGGCGAAGCCGGGACCGAGGACGACATCGCCCTGGGCGCCTTCCCGGCCAGCTGGGCCACCGACAATTTCGACGAGGAGGCGGAAAAGATGCAGGACGCGAAATATGCCGGCTCAATCGACGATACCGGCCTGTTCACGCCGGCCGATGCCGGGCCGAACCCGGAACGCCCGATGCAGACCAACAATGCCGGCAACCTGAAGGTGATCGCGACCGTCACCGCCGACGACCAGCCGCTGACCGCCGAGGCGCATCTCTACGCCACGGTCCAGCGCTTTGTCGATGCGCCGATCCGGTGACGCCATGGGAGCCCTGACCCTGATCCGCCACAATGCCCACCGCGTCGATGTCGACGGCCACGCGATGCTGATGCATGTGCCGACGACCAGCCTGTTCGAGCTCGACGGCGTGGCGCGCGACGTCTACGACCTGTTCCGGCGGACGCCCGCCGTCGATCCCGATCTGATGCGCGCCGAGCTTGGCCCCCAACACGGCCCCGACACGCTGTCGGAATGCCTGCAAAGCTTCCTGGCGCTCGACATCCTGCGCGATGCCGATGCGGCGGACATCCCCCGCCCGGTGGTGAAGGTCGAGGAGATCCCGCTCTCGACCATCATCCTGAACGTGAATACCGGCTGCAACCTCGCCTGCACCTATTGCTACAAGGAGGACCTGACCACCCCGGCCAAGGGCCAGAAGATGGGCTTTCAGACGGCGCGCGCCAGTTTCGAGCTGCTGCTGAAGCAGGCCCAGGCCCGCGACCGGGTGAACGTGGTGTTCTTCGGCGGCGAGCCGCTGTCGAACATGCCGCTGATCCGCGAGGTGGTGGCCTATGCCCTGCCGCGCGCGGCGGAACTCGGCAAGACGGTCGATTTCTCGCTGACCACCAATGCCACGCTGCTAACGCCGGAACTGGTGGACTGGTTCTACGCGCATCGCTTCGCGCTGACGGTCAGCATGGACGGGCCCAAGGCGCTGCATGACGCGAACCGCAAGACCGTGGGCGGCAAGGGCACCTATGACCTGGTGGCGCGCAATGTGCGGATGCTGCTTGCGCGCTATCGCTCGCGCCCGGTCGGCGTGCGGGTGACGCTGACGCGCGGCGTGACCGACGTCATCGGCATCCACGACCACCTGAAGAACGAACTGGGCTTTCACGAGGTCGGCTTCGGCCCGGCGACCTCGGGGCCGATCGCGGTCTTCAACCTGGACCAGGAGGCGCTGAAGCGCGCCTTCGAGGACATGAAGACCCTCGGCCGGCGCTATGTCGAGGCCGCCTGCCGGGGCGAGAACATCGGCTTTTCCAACATGCACCAACTGCTGACCGATATCGCCCAGGGCACCAAGAAGGCCGTGCCCTGCGGCGCCGGGCTGGGCATGCTCGCCGTGGACAAGGAGGGCGAGCTGCACCTCTGCCACCGCTTCGTCGGCTCGAACCAGCCGACCTATGGCAATGTCGAAACCGGCATCGACATCCCCAAGCTCGCCGGTTTCATCGAGACCGCACAGGACCGCAGCGCCTTCGGCTGCAAGACCTGCCGCATCCGCAGTATCTGCGCCGGCGGCTGCTATCACGAAAGCTATGCCCGGCAAGGCGATCCCTTCGCGCCGGTCTGGCATTACTGCGACCTGATGCGGGACTGGGTCGATTTCGGCATCGAATCCTATGTCCGCATCATGCAGGCCAACCCGTCCTTCTTCCGCAGCCAATTGGAACCCCGGATCACCCGGTCCGGCCCAGCAAGGGAGGTTCTCCAATGAAACATCTGATCCCCGCCAACGCCAAGGCGAAGGCCTTCGTCGAAGCCGAGGCCCTGGGCCGCGAGGAGGAGGTCGTGGCGATGAATTCGCTGGTCGGCTGCACCACCTCCTTCGACCCCGGCTGGGAGGTGGACGCCTTCGGCGCCGTCTCGAACCTGTGCCAGCCGATGGAGGCCGACCTGTATGGCTGCGCCGATCCCTGCTGGTGGCCGGCGCAGGTGGCCGACACCCTGAACACCTATCCGAACTGGAGCGCCGGCGCCGACGACGTCATGCAGGACTGGCGCAAGCTGCAATCGGTGTTCCCGGAAACGAAAGGCTCGTCCTGATGCGCAAATCCCTGATGCTTGCGGCGGCGCTGGCGCTGGCCGGCCCGGCTGCCGCGCATGACTACATCCTGGCCCCGGCGCGGCCGAACAAGCTGGTCGTGGTCGATACCCAGAAGATGGCGGTCGAGAAGGTGATCGAGATCGACGACGCCGGCCCGACGCCCATGGTGCCGATGGTCGCGCCGGGCGGCAGGATCGCCTATGCCACGGTCAACAAGTCCGAAAGCCTGGTCAAGGTCGATCTCGTGACCGGCGAGACGCTGGGCCGCATCGACCTGTCCACCCCCGAGGAGCGGGTGAAAAGCCTGTTCGGCGCCGCGCTTTCCCCCGACGGCAAGACGCTGGCGATCTATGAAAGCCCGGTGAAGCTGGAACTGACGCATTTCGAGGTCCAGCCCACCCGCATCGCGCTTTACGACGCCGAGACTCTGGAACGGCGCAAGGTGTTCGAGGCGCCGCGCCAGGTCACCATGCTGGCCTGGGCCCGCGACGGCTCGAAGCTCTACGGGCTGGGCCGCGACCTGCATGTCATGGACCCCGAGACCGGTGCGCTGATCGAGGACAAGCCGATCCAGAGCTGGCAGGCCGAGACCTATGCCCAGCCCGACGTGCTGGCGGTCTGGAACCAGCACGAAAGCTCGGGCGTGATGGCGGCGCCCTTCTACACCGCGCGCAAGGACATCGACCCGGCCGACCCGACAGCCTATCGCACCGGGTTGCTGACCATGGACCTGGAGACCGGCGAGATGGCGATGCGCGAAATCCGCATCATGGACGTGTTCTATTTCTCGACCGCGGTGAACCCGGCCAAGACCCGCGCCTTCGGCGCCTATAACGTGCTGGAAAGCTTCGACCTGGAAAAGAACGCCTCGATCAAGCGGGTGGCGCTGCCGCACAGCTATTATTCGGTGAACGTCTCGACCGACGGCAGCACGGTCTGGCTGGGCGGCGCGCTTGGCGACCTTGCCGCCTATGACGCCGAGACGCTGGAGAAGAAGGGCCAGGTCGACCTGCCCGGCAATGCCTCGATGTCGCTGGCCTCGGTGCGGCTGTTCACGCGGGACGAATGAGATGCTGCGGGTGGGGGTGATCGACAGCGGACCCGGCCCCGAGGACCAGGCCGAGGACGCCCGCGCCTTCATGGCCGACGGCTCGGCCGTCCCCGCCCTGCCCGACCGGCTGGGCCACGGCACCGCCGTCGCCGCGATCATCCGCCGCGCCTGTCCGGGCGCGGCGATCATCCATGCGCAGGTCTTCGACGACCGGCCTGTCACCAGCGCGCTGCGCGTCGCCGCCGCGCTGCGCTGGTTCGCCGCCATGGGCGCGGCGCGGCCCGAGGTGATCTGCATGAGCCTGGGCCTGAGCGCCGACCGGGCGCCGCTGCGCCGGGCCTGCGAGGCGCTGGTGGCCGGCGGCGCGGTTCTGGTCGCGGCGCATCCGGCCCGCGGCGCGCCCTGCTTTCCCGCCGCCTATCCCGGCGTGATCGCCGCCACCGGCGATGCGCGCTGCGGCTGGGATGATCTGTCGCAACTGGGCCCGGCGCTGTTCGGCGCCTGGTGCAACTCGCCCGAGCACGGCCCGTCCGGGATGGGCGGGGCAAGCCTGGGCGCGGCGCGCATCGCCGGCCATCTGGCGGCGATCATGGCAAGGACCGGGCGGCTGGACGGCCCTGCCGCCATCGCCGCGCTGGCGGCGCGGGCGGTCCATCACGGGCCGGAACGGAAACGCGGCCATGGATAGGCTGGCCGCCCGCCTTGCCCGGCTGATCTTCGACCCCGAGGCGGCGGGCTGGCTGGCGCCGGTGATGGCGCGCGCCCTGCCCTCGGGGCTGCTGGTGCTGGCGGCCTCGCTTGCCGCGGTGGCGCTGGGGCTGGCCATGCCGATGCTGACCCGGCAGGTGATCGACGCCGGCATCATGGCGCGGGACATGGGCGCGCTGATCTTCTGGGCCGGGCTGTCCTTTGCGCTCGGCCTGGGCGCGGTGGGCTTCGGGATGGTGAACGGGATGCTGCACCTGCGCGCCTCGGCCCGGATGCTAGCCGACCTGCGCGGCCGGTTGTTCGACGCGGCCCTGGCGCGCGACCCCGCCCGCCCCGACCTGCCGCTGGGCGAAGCGATGGCGCGGCTGGACGGGGACTGCGCCGAGATCCAGGGCTTTGCCTTCGACACGGGCCTGGTCGCGGTTGGCGCGCTGTTTCGGCTGGCCGGCGGGCTGGGGCTGATGATCGCGCTGGACTGGCGCATGGCGGTCCTGCCGCTCTTGGCCGCCCCCTTCGAGCTGTGGTTCCTGTCCCGCGCTCGGCCCCGGACCCGCGCGCTGGCCGAGGATGTGCGCGGCCAGCGCGGCGCGCTTTCCGCGCAGATGGCCGAGACGCTGTCGGCCCGCGCCACCCTGCGCGGGCTGGGCGCGCTGGACCAGCGGGCGGCGGGCTTCGGCGCCGCGCAGCAGGCGCAGATCGCCGGGCTGACCCGCCAGCGGCTCTGGTCCGAGACGGTGGGCGCGGTCAGCCAGACCATCACCGCCATCCTGCGCGGCACCATCCTGCTGGTCGGCGGCTGGCAGGTGGTCCGCGGCGAATGGCAGATCGGCACGCTGGTCGCCTTCCTTGCCTATGCCGGGATGATGTCTGGGCCGCTGCGCAACCTTCTGGGCCTCTACCATGCGCAGGCCCGGGCGCGGGTGGCGGCGGACCGGTTGGGCGCGGTGATCGCCTCGGCCCGTCCCGACACGGGCGCCGAACCGCCGCCCGGACCGCTGACCATCGCCCTGCGCGAGGCCCGGGCCGAGGGCGCGGCGCATCATTCGGTAACCGCCACCATCCAGCCCGGCCAGCGCGTGCTGCTGGATGGGCCGTCGGGGATCGGCAAGTCGCGGTTGATGGCCGCGCTGACCCGCGACGCGCCGCTGGCCGAGGGATCGGTGCGGCTTGCCGGCACCGAGGTCGCGTATCTGCGCCCGCTGGCGCTCGCCGCGCGCATCACCCATCTGGCGCAGCGCCCGGCGATCCTGCGCGGCAGGCTGGCCGAGAACCTGCGCCTGGCCGCGCCGGATGCGGGCGACGCCGCGCTGTGGCAGGCGCTGGAGGCCGCCGACCTGGCCGGATGGGCGCGGGCCGAGGCCGGGCTTGCCACGCCGGTCAGCGAAACCGGCGCCAATCTGTCGGGCGGGCTGCGCCAGCGCATCGCCATCGCCCGCGCGCTGCTGCGGCCGGCCGAGGTGCTGATCTTCGACGAAGCCTTCTCGGAAATCGACGATGCCGCCTGCCGGCGCATCCTCGCCGCCATCGAGGCACGGCGTGCCGATGCCACGCGCATCTTCATCGCCCATAGCGGCCCGGCGCGCGAGGGGCGGTTCGATCAGCGGATCACGCTGACCTCCTCGGCGCCCATCTTCCTCAGCTCGCGCGGCGAGGCGCCATACCAGCGCGAGAAGGCGCGCGAAAAGGCGGTCTGATCGGAATAGCCCAGCAGCAACGCGATCTCGCCGAACAGCCGGTCGCTGCGCACCAGCAGCGCAAAGCCGTGGATGCGCCGGCATTCCTCCAGGATCTCGTGGAACGGCTGGCCCTCGGCCGCCAGCGCCCGGCGCAGCGAGCGTTCGGACATGCCAAGCTCGGCGGCGACATGGCTCTGGTTGACCATGCCGCGATCCATCCGGCTCAGGATCAGCTCATGCACCCGCTGCGCGACCGGGGTCTGCCGGCGCAGCTCGATCAGCGCGCCGTCCAGCCGTTTCGAACTCGCCATGGCATCGCCCCCCGGCTCGGCGCAAAGCGTGTTGCCCAGCACCCTTGCGGAAAACACGATGCGGTTCTCGTCCTGGCCGAAGCGCGGCGTGCGGCCGAGGTGACGCGCCAGGACCCGCAGGTCGCGATCCGGCTGATGTTCGAAGCACAGGTCCTGGATCGCGCCGTTCGGCACGGCGTAGCGGTCGCAGATGCCGCGGATCAGCCCCAGCGTCAGTTCGGTATCCGCCCGGCGCGGCCAGATGCGCGGGTCGAGCACCCGGTAGCAGACATGCGCCTCGTCGCCGATCACCTCGAGCGAGACGCGGCTGTTCGATTGCAGCACCGGAAAGCCGCGGGCGAAAATGCGCAGCGCCTCGCCCAGCGTGCGGCGCGGGGCGACGGCATCGCCCAGGATGCCGATGGCGGAAAGCTCCATCGCCTCGCCCGAGCGCCATGAGCGCAGGCCGTCGCTGCTGGCCGCACGCTCCTGTTCAAGATGGTTGACGAAGGTTTGCAAGGGCATCGCCGGCGCCGGAGCTGCCGGGGCGCCGTCCGCCTCGGACCCGATCAGCATGAATGCTATGGCTCCGCGAATCCATGACCCTTGCATGGCATTTCCCGTGGCTGCGCCGAGTGGCCGCTGTGTCGCGCCTTGCCCCGGCTATTTCCCTGTTGCGACAAAGTGTAGCATATCCGCCGGACGATCCCCAAGAATCCCGCCCCGCGCGCCCCTTGGGACGGGGCTTGCGAAAAACCGTTACAAATCCGCCGCTTTCCAGGATCGTGCCGCAAAATCAGGCAGTTGTGGATTTGACATTTCCGGCCAGATTTCCGCCCGCACCCTTCCGGCCTCGCGAATTGGCCGGATATGGCAAGAATCGGCCCGCCCTTTTGCCCCAGACTTGCCCGACGCTCTTGGGGAGGAAGAAATGACGGAATACCGATTGCTGATCGACGGCCAGCTGGTCGCGGGCGACATGACCATGGAGGTCGTGAACCCGGCCAACGAACAGCTGCTGGCCGAAGCCCCCCGTGCCTCGGCGGCGCAGCTCGACGCGGCGGTGGCGGCGGCCAAGGCCGCCTTCCCGGCCTGGGCCGCCCGCCTGATCGAGGAGCGGCGCGGGCTGATCCTGGCCATCGCCGACAAGCTGGAGGCGCAGGCCGAGGCATTCGCCCGGCTGCTGACCCAGGAACAGGGCAAGCCGCTGCCCGAGGCGCAGGCCGAGATCGCCTATACCTGCGCCTTCATCCGCCATCTGGCGGGCTACGACCTGCCGGTGAAGGTGATCGAGGACAGCGACAGCCGGCTGGTGCGGCAGTTCCGCAAGCCGCTGGGCGTGGTCGGGGCGATCATCCCGTGGAACTTCCCGGTGCTGATCGTGGCCTTCAAGCTGCCGCTGGCGCTGCTGGCCGGCAATACCATGGTGGTCAAGCCCGCGCCGACCACGCCGCTGACCACGCTGCGCCTGGGCGAGATCATGGCCGGGATCCTGCCGCCGGGCGTCGTCAACATCGTCACCGACCAGAACGACCTGGGCGCGGCGCTGACCGGCCATCCCGATGTCGCCAAGATATCCTTCACCGGCTCGACCGCGACCGGGCAGAAGATCATGGCCAGCGCCGCCTCGACCATCAAGCGGCTGACGCTGGAGCTGGGCGGCAACGATGCGGCCATCGTGCTGCCGGGCGCCGATCCGGCCAAGGTCGCACCGGGGCTGTTCGCCGGCGCCTTCATGAATGCCGGGCAGGTCTGCCTGGCGATCAAGCGCGCCTATGTCCACGATTCGATCTACGAGGAAGTCTGCGCCCGGCTGGCCGAGCTGGCCGAGGCCGCCGTGGTCGGCGACGGCTTGCAGCAGGGCACCACCATCGGCCCGCTGCAAAACCGCATGCAGTTCGAGAAGGTCAAGGGCTTCCTGGACTCGGCCCGCGCCGACGGCCGCATCATCGCCGGCGGTGCGCTGCCCGAGGGGCCGGGCTATTTCATCCGCCCGACCATCGTCGCCGATGTCAAGGACGGCGACCGCATCGTGGACGAGGAACAGTTCGGCCCGATCCTGCCGGTGATCCGCTTCGAGGACGTGGAATCGGCGGTGGCCAGCGCCAACGGCATCGATCTCGGTCTTGGCGGATCGGTCTGGGGCGAGGATCGCGACCTGGCCCGCAGCGTCGCCGAGCGCATCGAAAGCGGCACGGTCTGGATCAACAAGCATCTGGATTTCGGACCGAACATTCCTTTCGGCGGCGCCAAGCAGTCCGGGCTGGGCGTCGAATTTGCCGAGGAGGGGCTGGCCGAGTTCACCCAGATCCGCATCGTGAACGAGGCGCGCTAAGCGCCTCTCATCGACCCGAGAGTGTCACGGAGCATCAAGCGCAGAGGCCATGACGTTGAAGTTGTCAGCCCTCCCCCACATCTTGAGGTCTGACAGCGACAGGAGAGGTCATGAGCGACGATTATACCCCGCCCAGGGTCTGGACATGGGACAAGGAAAACGGTGGCGAGTTCGCCAGCATCAACCGCCCCATCGCCGGGCCGACCCATGACAAGGAGCTGCCGGTCGGCAAGCACCCCTTGCAGCTCTATTCGCTGGCCACGCCCAACGGGCAAAAGGTCACGATCATGCTGGAGGAGCTGCTGGAAGCCGGGTTCGATGCCGAATACGACGCCTGGCTGATCCGCATCGGCGATGGCGATCAGTTCGGCAGCGGCTTCGTCGCGGTGAACCCGAATTCCAAGATCCCGGCGCTGATGGACCACTCGGTGACGCCATCGCGGCGGGTGTTCGAATCCGGCTCGATCCTGCTTTATCTGGCCGAGAAGTTCGGCGCCTTCCTGCCCCGTGATCCCGGCGCGCGGACCGAGGCGCTGAACTGGCTGTTCTGGCAGATGGGCTCGGCCCCTTTCCTCGGCGGCGGCTTCGGGCATTTCTATGCCTATGCCCCGGTCAAGATCGAATATGCCATCGACCGCTATGCGATGGAGGCGAAGCGCCAGCTCGACGTGCTGAACCGGCATCTGGCCGATCACCGCTTCATGGCCGGCGACGAATACTCCATCGCCGACATGGCGATCTGGCCCTGGTATGGGCAGGTGATCGCGGGCAAGGTCTATGGCGACGCGGCGACCTTCCTCGATGCCGGGATCTATGGAAATGTCCGCCGCTGGTATGACGAAATCGCCGCGCGTCCCGCCGTGCAGCGCGGCATCATGGTCAACAAGACCTCGGGCGAGCCGGCCGAGCAGCTTTGGGAACGCCATGATGCGTCGGATTTTCTTCGAAAGCCGGGCACCGGCCATTCGTTATGAGGGAAAGCCGCATGGAGGACGATTTCCGGACAGAAAAGTATATGCCCGGCCATGCCCGTCCCGGGCTCAGCCATTGGCGGTCCTGACGGCGTCCATGCTGGAAAGCGCCAGGCGCGGCCCGGCCTTCATGACTTGGCCGGGCAGTTCCCTGCCCAGAATCCGCTCGGCGGTGCCAGCGGCCTCGATCAGCCTGCCGAGGTCGATCCCGGTCGGAAAACCGGATTCCTCGCACATGTAGACGAAATCCTCGGTGGCGATATTGCCGGTCGCGCGCGGAACGAAAGGACAGCCGCCGATCCCGCCCACGCTGGCCTCGAAATCGCGGATCCCATGCAGCAGGCCGGCATAGGCGCAGGCAAGACCGACGCCGCGCGTGTTGTGGAAATGCAGCGCGATGCCGACATCGGGGACCGCCTTGCGCAAGGCATCGAGCGCCGGCACGACATTGCCGGGCGTCGCCATCCCGGTCGTGTCCCCCAGGGTGATCCGCGAGATGCCGAGGTCGCGATACCGCATGGCCTGATCGGCCAGTCGGCCCACGGACACGTCGCCTTCGAAGGGGCAGCCGAAGGCCGTGGCGATGGCGCCATGCAGCGCGACGCCGGAGCCTTCGGCGAGGCGCGCGATCTGCTGAAACCCGTCCATCGAATCGGCGCGCGAACGGTTCACGTTCTTCAGGTTATGGCTTTCCGAGGCCGAGGCGAACATCACCACGGCATCGATTCCCGCCTCGATAGCCGCTTCGGCACCGCGGAGATTCGGCACCAGCGCGCTGAAGCGGATACCGGCCCGGCCCCGGAAATGCCGCACCAGCTCGGCCGCATCGCGCATCTGCGGCACGGCGCGCGGCGATACGAAGGATGTCAGTTCGACCGAACGGATGCCCGCGGCGACAAGGCTTTCGACAAGCCGGATCTTGTCCTCGGTCGGGACGAAGACCTTTTCGGATTGCAGGCCGTCGCGCGGCGAAACCTCGGTCACGGAAACCTGCCTGCCGGTGGCGCATGCGGGGCCGGCCATGTCACGCCGCCTCGCCCGAGGGCGCCTTGGCGGCGGCCGCCACTTCCTCGGGCGAGAGGCCGAGACTGCCGAGGATTTCGGCGTTATGCCCGCCGATGCTGTCCACATCACCCCCGCCGGCCAGCGAGGCGCCGTCGATCTCGATCGGCAAGGCCGGCGCCCGGAAGGTCCGGCCATCGGCGGTCTGCGACGAGGCGAGCCCGCCCTGCCGCATGACATGCTGGTCGCGGAACAGATCCGAGGGCTTGGCCACCGGCGCAAAAGGGATTTCCATCTTCTCCAGCGCCGGCAAAAGCTCGGCCATGGGGCGCCTTGCGACCGCCGCCGCAACCAGGGGCACCACCCAGGAGCGGGCGTCGATGCGTGCCATCCTGCTTTGCAACTCGGGATGCCCCAGCAGCTCGTCGAGGCCGAGATAGGCGCAAAGCCGGGTCCAATGGCCATCGCTGACCGCGCCGATGAAGATCTGCCCCCCCTCGGCATCGGCAAACACGTCATAGATCGGCCAGCTGAACGCCCGCTCGGGCATCGGTTCGGGATCCCTGCCCTCCAGCTCGAACTGCACCATGTGCTGCGAGACCAGCAGCAGGCAATTCTCGAACAGGCCGACGCGGATGGTCCGCCCCTCGCCGGTCTTGCCCCGCTCGAACAGCGCCGCGATGACGGCGAAGGCGCCGAACAGCCCGCCCATGATGTCGTTGGCCGAGGTGCCGACGCGCAGCGGCCGCCCCTTGGGGCCGGTCATGTAGGCAAGGCCCGACATCATCTGCACCACCTCGTCAAGCGCCGTCCGCCTCTCGTAAGGGCCTGAAAGGAAACCCTTGTGGCTGGCGCAGATCAGATGCGGAAAGCGTTCGTGCAGGGTTTCGGCATCCAGCCCCATGCCTTGCAAGGTGCTGTCCTTGAAGTTGTCGATGAACACGTCGGCCGAGGCCAGAAGCCGGTTCAGCGCCTCCTTGCCGGCCGGCGTGCGGCTGTCCAGGACGACGGATTTCTTCCGGCGGTTGAACAATGGAAAGAACGCGCTGCCCATGCCGGTCAACTGGCGTGTCTTGTCGCCCCCGGGCGGCTCGACCTTGACCACCTCGGCCCCCAGGAAGGCCAGGAACATGCCGCAGCTCGGCCCCATCACCATATGGCTCATCTCAACGACACGGATCCCCTCCAGGGGCTTGAACTCGGCGGTCATGCGGCCTCCCATACCATCGGCGACAGGATAGGATTGCCCATCTATTCTTACAATTATATAATACTTATAGATACGTTCTAAAAATTAGCACCCATGCGAGGCGCTCTTGGACCTGAAGCAATTGCGGTATTTTTGCAGCATCTACGACAACAAGAGCCTGTCGGCGGCGGCGGATGCCGAGAGGATCGCCGTTTCCGCGCTGAGCTACCACCTCGCCAATCTCGAGGCCGAGATCGGCGCGCCGCTGTTTACCCGAAAGTCGCGCGGCCTCGAGGCCACGGCGGCGGGCGAACGGCTTTACTTCCATGCCCGGTCGATCCTGAAGACCGTCGAGGTGGCGAAAAGGGACCTGTCCACCTTCCGCGACAATGTTTCGGGCGAGGTATCGCTGGCCATGGCCTATTCCGCGATCCAGGCCATCGGCGTCCAGCTGGCCAAGGTCGTGGTCGAGGATTATCCGAACCTGCAACTCAACATGATCGAAAGCCTTTCCAGCACCACCTTGCTGCACCTGTCCTCGGCGGACGCCGATCTGGGGCTGGCCTACAATCCGCCACTGACCAGCACCTTCAAGGCCACGCCGATCCTGGAGGAGGATCTGGTCCTGATCGGCAAGCGCGAGATCATCGGCAGCGGATCGGAGCCGGTGACAGTATCGGAACTGCTGAATTTCAAGATCATCATGCTGCGCCAGGGCATGGCGGCGCGGGCGCTGCTGGACCATCACAAGACCCTCGAACAGATCTACGCGACCAGCCAGCTGCAAATGAACTCGGTCCATGCGATTTCCGGGGCCGTTCGCGAGGGCCTGGGCTGCACCATCGGGACGACGCTGTTCATGGGCGACGAGATCAAGTCCGGCAGGCTGCACTGGCGGCCGATCATCTCGCCGACGCTGACGAGGACGCTTTATCTTTGCGAGCAGACAGACCGGCCGCCGACCATCGCGCTCGAGACGATCCGCGACCTGATCCGCGACCTGATGGTCCGCGCCGTCAACGACGGCATCTGGCCGGCAAGGCTGATCGAGGCGGAATGACGAAAGCCCCGTCCGAATGGACGGGGCTTCTGCATCGGTTTCACCGGCTCACTTCTGCGCCGCGACCTTTTCGACATAGGCGTTGGTATAGGTCTTGCTGAGGTCGATCTTGGCACCGGCGACCTCGGGCAGGTTGAAGCTCAGCATCGTCTGCACCGCTTCGGCACCCTTCGCATCCACCAGCCCGGTTTCCGACAGCATTTCCATGCTGTTGTTCAGCGATTCGATATAGACCTGCTTGTCCGCGCCGACGAGATTGGGCGGCATCTTCGCCGCGATCTCCTCGGCGGGGGTGTTGTGGATGTATTCCAGCGTCTCGACGATGGCGGCGGCCAGCGCCTGGGCCTGTTCGGGATGCTGGTCGAGCCATTCCGTGCGGGTATAAAGCGCCGCGCCGGGATAGTCCGCGCCGAACAGGGCATGGGTATCCGCCGCCTTGCGGGTATCGACCAGCACGGGCAGGTCGGCATGTCGTGTCTGAAGCTGGGTGATCGCCGGATCGGGCGTGACCACCGCATCGATCCGGCCCTGCTCCAGCGCCGCGACCGCGGTGGCGCCGACGCCGACCCCGACGACCGAGGCGGCATTCGGGTCCAGCCCGTTCTGCGACAGCATGTATTTGAGGAAGAAGTCAGTCGAGGAACCCGGCGCGCTGATCCCCACGGTCTTGCCGGCAAGATCCTTGATCGTCTTGACCTCGTCGGTCTTGCCGGGCGCCACAGCCACGGCGATGCCGGGCAGCCGCCCCATCAGCACGAACGAGGACAGCTCCTGCCGCTTGGCCGCCAGCGTGATGGTGTGCTCGTAATATCCCGAGACCACATCCGCGCTGCCGCCGACCACGGCCTTCAGCGCCGCCGAACCGCCCTTGAAATCCACGAGCTCGACATCGACCCCGTGCTTTTCGTAAAGGCCAAGCTGCTCGGCCAGGACGACAGGCATGTAGCAGACGCAGCTGGCACCGCCGATCGCGATCTTGACGGTTTCGGCCGCCGCGGGCGTGGCGCCCGCCACCAGCGCCGCCGCAAGGATAGTCCTGAGCATCGTCATCTTTGCTCCTCCCTTCAGTGATTGTTGTCGGGCTGCCAGACCAGCAGCTTCCTTTCCACCATCGTCACCCCCCAGTCGATCAGGAGGACAAAGGCCGAAAGGACGAACATTCCCGCGAACACGCCGGCGATGTCGAACATGCCCTCGGCCTGCGCGATCAGATAGCCGAGCCCGGCGGAAGACCCCAGATACTCGCCCACCACCGCGCCGACCACAGCAAAGCCGATCGAGACATGCAGCGAGGAAAACACCCAGCTCAGCGCCGAGGGCAGGTAGACATGGCGCAGCAGCTGCCGCTCGGTCATGCCCAGCATGCGGGCGTTTTGCAGCACGGTCCGGTTCACCTCCTTCACGCCCTGATAGACGTTGAAGAAGACGATGAAGAAAACCAGCGTGAACCCCAGCGCCACCTTGGACCAGATGCCCAGACCGAACCACAGCGTGAAGATCGGCGCCAGCACCACGCGCGGCAAGGCGTTGGCGGCCTTGACATAGGGGTCGAAGACCGCGGCCAGCTTCGGCCGGCGCGCCAGCCAGAACCCGGCGATCATCGCGGCCACCGCGCCGATGACGAAGGCCAGCGCCGCCTCGATCAGCGTGATCCACAGATGCCGCCAGATCTCGCCGCTCCTGAACCATGCCACGATCTGCCAGAACACGTCGGCGGGGGTCGAGAAAAAGAACTGGATCCGCGCCGGATCGCCCAGGATCGACGTCTGGGTGATCACCCACCACAGCGCCACGGCAATGACCGCCACAAGGACTTGCAGGGTTGTCAGGACGGTTCTGCTCATGCCCGCTCCTCCCGGTTCTGGTTGCCATAGGCCTTGAGCACCTGCTCCTTCAGCAGGTGCCAGATGTCGCGGTGCAGCTCCTGGAACTCGGGGGAGAGCTTGATCTCGGACACGTCCCGCGGCCGCGCCAGCGGAATGGTGAAATCCCCGATCAGCTTGGCGTCCGGTCCCGTCGACATGATGACCACCCGATCCGCCAGCGCGATGGCTTCCTCAAGATCGTGGGTCACGAACATCACCGCCTTGCGGTCCTGCTGCCAAAGGTCCAGCAGCAGGTCGCCCATGATCAGCCGGGTCTGCGCGTCCAGCGGGCCGAAGGGCTCGTCCATCAGCAGGATTTCCGGGTCGCGGATCAGCACCTGCGCCATGGCGACGCGCTTGCGCTGGCCGCCGGAAAGCATGTGGGGATAGCGGTGCCCGAAGCCCTTCAGGCCGACCTTCTCCAGCCAGTCCTCGGCCCGCTCCAGGGCTTCGCGCCGCGGCGTGCCCGAGATTTCCAGCGCGATGGCCACGTTGTCGCGCGAGGTCTTCCACGGCATCAGCGCATCGGCCTGGAACAGATAGCCCGCGCGCTTGTTGAGCCCCTCCAGCGGCTGGCCCTGGATCTCGACGGTGCCGGCCGAAGGCTTCAGCAATCCGGCGGCGGCGTTCAGCAAGGTCGATTTGCCGGAGCCTGTCGGGCCGACAATTGCGACGAACTCTCCCTTTTCGACGCTCAGACTGGCACCGGCCACCGCGCGAAATACAGTTTTCCCCGCCGCTCCAAAACTGATGTCGACATTGTCCAGACGCACAGCGTGCTGCATTCACCCTCCCTGACCGTCATCGCCCTCATGATCGGCCGGGCGGGATGCCGGGTTGATCCGACATGCCCCGACTGAATGCCGAGCGCTGACTGAATATTGGCTGACCGCAAGCCTCCTCATGCGGTCCCCCTCACATTATCGGAGCTGAATCATGCTCACAATTATATAATTTCATATGTTTTGTTCTATTTATTTGAAATCTCTGCGCCCCAGTCTCCGACCGCTGAAAGATGCCTCTGTTGCCGGAATGGGCTGGGAAGGCTCCGCCTTTCCTCGGACTGGGCCGTTCCACGGCATCCGTGACCGGGACACCAAGCGCGGTGCAGCCGTTCGGGACGGAAACGCGGACTGGAAGCTTGGCGACTTCACGGCCGAACCGGGCTTCGCTGCGGCGGGGTGGTCCTGCGGCCGGAATTGTTGCAGGATGGGATCATGCGACAGCCTTGCGATATGCGATCCGGTGGAGGGATGATCTCCGCCCCGGTTCAATGGCGCCTGAACCGTCTTTACGACGGATTCGTGCAAGCCAATGACGAATCGGCGCAACTTGATGCCATCCCAACCGGGCTATTTCGGGATATCGCTGATCAGGCCCCCATCTCTGCCCGAGGGAAAGAGGGATATGGAAATATTTGGTTTCATTGCGAATAACTGGCCGGTGATCCTGCGTCTGGCGGGCGAGCACATCTCGATCGTCGCGGTGGCCGTGGGGCTGGCGATCCTGACCGGCGTGCCCATCGGCATCGCCATCACCCAGAACCGGCGCGTCGCGGATGCGGTGCTCTATGTCGCCTCGATCATCGTCACGATCCCCTCGATCGCGCTTTTCGGGCTGATGATCCCGATCCTGTCCAAGATCGGCCAGGGGATCGGCTGGCTGCCCGCGGTGATCGCGATCCTGCTCTATTCGCAGCTGCCCATCGTGCGCAACACCTATACCGCCATCACCAATGTCGATCCGGCGCTGCGCGAGGCGGCGACGGGCATGGGCATGACGCCGTTCCAGCGGCTGACCCGGCTGGAGATCCCCATCGCGATCCCGGTCATCATGGCGGGCGTGCGGACCGCGGTGGTCATGAATATCGGCGTCGCGGCCATCGCCGCCTATATCGGCGCCGGCGGTCTGGGGGTGCTGATCGCGCGCGGCATCTCGCAGACCGATCCGCGCCAGCTGATCACCGGCGCGCTGGCCGTCTCCCTTCTCGCCATCTTGGCCGACTGGGCGCTTTTGCAATTGCAGAAGCGGCTGACCCCGGCCGGGCTGAAACGCTGACGCTTCCGAGCAAGGACCTTAGCAGATGATCCGACTCGAAGACCTGACCAAGAGATTCAAGACCCCCGGCGCCGACATCGTGGCCGCCGACCGGGTGAACATGGAAGTGCCCACCGGCGAGATCTGCATCCTGCTGGGGCCCTCGGGCTGCGGCAAGACCACCGCGCTGAAGATGATCAACCGGCTGATCCCGCCCACCAGCGGCAAGATCTATATCAACGGCGAAGACACCTCGCAGCTGGACGACATTCAGCTGCGCCGCAATATCGGCTATGTGATCCAGCAGATCGGCCTGTTCCCGAACATGACGATCGAGGAAAACATCTGCGTCGTCCCCCGGCTGCTGAACTGGGACATCCGCAAGGCCCGGCAGCGCGCCGCCGACCTGCTGGACCTGGTGGGCCTGGACCCGCGCCAGTTCCTGCGCCGCTACCCCAAGGAGCTGTCGGGCGGCCAGCAGCAGCGCGTCGGCGTGATCCGGGCGCTGGCCGCCGATCCGCCGGTGATGCTGATGGACGAGCCCTTCGGCGCCATCGACCCGATCAACCGCGAGATCATCCAGGACGAGTTCCTGAAGATGCAGGCCGAGCTGAAGAAGACCATCATGTTCGTCAGCCACGACATCGACGAGGCGGTGAAGATGGGCGACAAGATCGCCATCTTCCGCGCCGGCCGGATCGAGCAATACGACACGCCCGACATGATCCTGGCCCATCCCGCCAATGCCTTCGTCGCCGATTTCGTGGGCGCCGACCGCACGCTCAAGCGGCTGCGGCTGGTCACGGCCGAAGAGGTGGCCTCCGCCGAGGTGCCGGTGACCGCGCGGTCGACCAAAGTGTCCGACGCGCTGCACCAGCTGACCGTCGCCAAGGCGCGCCGCGCCGTCGTCATCGACAGCGACCGCCGCCCGGTGGGCTTCGTGACCGCCGAGGAAATGGCCGGCGCCTCGGGCACGGTCCGGGACTTCGCCCATCCGCTGCCCGCGACCGTGCCGGTCCGCGCCGACCTGCGTGCCGTGGTTTCGGAAATGTTCGCGCATGACACGATGTGGCTGGCCTGCACCGACGACCACGGCCGTTTCGCGGGCGTCATCACCCAGCCGGACGTGACCGCGGCATTGCGCGCGACCTATGGCCCCGACAAGGGCGCAAGACCGGAACAGGAGGCGTCATGACACGCTGGCTCGGTCTCGGGCGCATGGCGATGATGCCGCTGGTCTTCCTGCTGGGCATCTGGGTGGCGACCTCGGGGTTGCTGGACCAGATGGCGATATACTGGGACGACATCACCTATCTGACGCGCCAGCATGTGTTCCTGGTCGCCAGTTCCGGCGGGGCGGCGATCCTGGCGGGTGTGCCGGTGGGCATCTGGCTGTCGCGTCCCTCGATGGAGCGCTATGCCGAGACGGTGATGCAGGTCTTCAACATCGGCACCACCATCCCGACGCTCGCCGTCATCGCGCTGTCGATGACGCTTCTGGGCATCGGCTTTCCGCCGGCCTTCTTCGGGCTGTTCGTGGCCTCGCTGCTGCCCATCGTGCGCAATACCTATGCCGGGCTGCTGGCCGTGCCCTCGCATCTGAAGGAGGCCGCGACCGGCATGGGCATGACGCAGCGGCAGGTCCTGATGCGGGTCGAGATCCCGAATGCGCTCTATGTCATCTTCTCGGGCATCCGCACGGCGCTGGCGATCAACGTGGGCACGACGCCGCTGGCCTTCCTGATCGGCGGCGGGGGCCTGGGCGAACTGATCTTCACCGGCATCGACCTGATGGACACGGGCATGTTGCTGGCGGGCGCGATCCCGACGGCGGCGCTGGCCGTGGCCGTGGATTTCCTGATGGGACAGGCGCAACTGCGGCTGATCCCCAAGGGCGTGAATCCGCTTCGATAAGGCGGAACAATAACCAACAACCAAAGGGAGCCAACAGAATGAACATCACCATAAAATCCGGCCTTGCGGCACTGGCCCTCGCGGCGTTCGCGACCGGCGCGCAGGCGGCCGACATCGTCGTCGGCGGCAAGAACTTCACCGAACAGCAGATCCTGTCCGCCATCACCCAGCAGGTGCTGGAGGCGAACGGCCACAGGGTCGACAACCGCGCCGGCATGGGCTCGGCCGCGGTGCGCCAGGCGATGGAGAACGGCCAGATCGACGTCTATTGGGAATATACCGGCACCTCGCTCATCACCTACAACAACATCGAGGAAAAGCTGGACCCGCAGCAGACCTATGACACGGTCAAGGAACTGGACGCCCAGAAGGGCATCGTCTGGCTGAACCCGTCCGAGGCGAACAACACCTATGCCCTGGCGATGCGCGCGGCGGATGCCAGCGAAAAGGGCATCGCGTCCATTTCCGACCTGGCGGGGGCGATCAACGGCGGCCAGGGCCTGACCTTCGGCTCGAACGCCGAATTCTATGCCCGCCCGGACGGGCTGAAACCGCTGGAGACGGCCTATGGCTTCGAGTTCGGCCGCGCCAATGTCAAGCGCATGGATACCGGGCTGGTCTATCAGGCGCTGCGGGACGGGCAGGTCGATGTGGGGCTGGTCTTTGCCACCGATGGCCGCATTCCCGCCTTCGACTTCACCGTGCTGGAGGACGACCAGGGCTATTTCCCCAGCTATGCGCTGGCACCCGTGATCCGCACCGAGGTGCTGGAGGCGAATCCCGATATCGGCGATCTGCTGAACGGGGTGGCGGCCAAGCTGGACGATCAGGTCATGGCCGCGCTGAATGCCAGCGTCGACGTGGACAAGGTCTCGGTCGAGAACGCGGCGGCGAAGTTCTTGCAGGACAACGGCCTCAACTGAGGCGGGCCGGCGGGGGCGGCATGCGCCCCTGCCGGCTGGGCGGCGATGCGAAAGGGCCGAAGGCGATGACGACCAGCAAGACGATCACCATCGGCGCCGCGCAGTTCTCCAGCGAGATCGGCGATGTCGATGCCAATCTGGAGCGCCACCTGCACTGGATCGCACGGGGACGCGAGGCGGGCCTGGACATGCTGGTCATGCCGGAACTGTCCCTGACCGGCCATTACGGGTCCGAGCATCTGCTCGACGCCGCCATGTCGCGCAAGGACCCGCGGCTGAAGCGGCTGGCCGAGGCGGCGGGCCCGATGGCCGTGACGCTGGGCTTCATCGAGGAAGGGCCGGCCGCGCAATTCTACAACGCGGCTGCGATCCTGTGCGACGGGCGGATGATCCATCTGCACCGCAAGGTGAACCTGCCCACCTATGGCAAGCTGGAAGAGGGCAAGCATTACGCGCCCGGCCGCTTCGTCGAGACCTGCGAACTGGACGGGCATTGGCGCGCGGGCCTTCTGATCTGCGCCGATGTCTGGAACCCGGCGCTGACCCATCTGGCCTTCCTGCATGGCGCCACCCTGCTGATCTGCCCGGTCAGCTCCGGCGAGGAGGCGGTGGGCGCCGATTTCGACAATCCCGGCGGCTGGGCGCTGACCTGCCGCTTCTATGCGATGATCTACGGCGCCCCGGTCGTCATGGTGAACCGCACCGGGACCGAGCGCGACCTGACCTTCTGGGGCGGTTCGCGCATCATCGATCCCTTCGGGCGCGAACTGGTCGTCGCCGGTTCCGGCGATGAGATGATCTCCGCCACGCTGGATTACGACGTGCTGCGCCGCGCGCGCCACCTGCTGCCCACCGTCCGCGACAGCAACCTGGCGCTGGTCCAGCGCGAGACGGCGCGGCTGATCGACACCCTGGGCGTCCCGGATTTCGTCCGCGAATGAGGCAAGACGACGATGCGCGATTTCCTCCTGAATGACGAGGACCGGGCCTTCCGCACCGAGATCCGCGATTTCCTGGCCCGCGAACTGGCCCCGCGCGTGGACCGGATCGAGCGCGACCAGGATTTCGCGGCCCAGCTGGAGGTCGCGCAGGCCCTGGGCGAGGCCGGCTATCTGAAGCTGATGTTCCCCGACCTTTATACCGGCGGCCTGTCGCGGCCCGGCCTGACCCAAGCGGTGATCGTCTCGGAAGAGGCCGCCTATCTGAACTATGCCTTCGAGACGACCATCGCCACGGCCCTGTCCTGCGCCTACCCGATCCACCGCCATGCCCGCCCGGCGCTGCGCGAACGCTACCTGACGCCGATCCTGGAGGGCCGCGCCGTCGGCTCGATCTGCATGACCGAGCCGAATGTCGGCTCGGACAGCGCCGGCATGGAGACCGCGATCCGCTTTGACGAAGCCAGCCGCGAATGGGTGATCGACGGGTTCAAGCGCTATATCTCGAACGCGACCAAGGCCGATGTCTATATCGTCTGGGGAATCACCGATCCCGACGCCGCCCCGCAAAGGGGCATGAGCGCGGTGCTGGTTCCCTCCGATACCCCCGGCCTGTCCTTTCCCCGCATCTATGACTTCATGGGCCGGCGCGGCTCGGTCGTGGGCGAGGTGGCGCTGGACGGGGTGCGGGTACCGGAGGAGAACCTGCTGGGAGAGGCGAATGCCGGTTTCCGCATCATGCTGGGGGCCTTCAACTTCGAGCGGGTGATCCTGGGCGGCTCGGGCCTGGGCGTGGCGCGGGCGGCCTTCGACCTGGCGCGGGACCATGCGCAAAGCCGCGTCAGCTTCGGCGAGAGGCTGGGCCAGAAACAGCTGATCTGGGACATGATCGCGCAGATGAGCTGGCGCATAGACGCGGCCGAACTGCTTACCCAGCGGGCGGCCAGGATGTATGACGACGGCATCGGCGGCAAGGACCTGATGCGCGAGGCCAGCCAGGCCAAGCTGGTCGCGACCGAGACCGCCGTCTTCTGCTCGGACCGCGCGGTGCAGATCCTCGGCGGCGACGGCGTCACCCGCCAATACGGCCGGGCCGAGCAGCTTTACCGCGATGCCCGCGCGCTGCCCATCGTCGGCGGCAGCTCCGAGATGTGCAAATACCTGATCGCGGCGCGCGAGATGCCGGCGATCCGTCCCAATCTGTGACAGCAAGAGAGACCTATGCATATCGCCCGCATTCTGGAGGCTTCCGCCGACCGCTACCCGGATCACCTGGCGCTGGTCTTCGAGGACCGGCGCTGGACCTATGCCGAATGGCTGGCCCGCGTGCGCCGCTTTGCGCAGGCGCTGTCGGATCTGGGGGTGCGGCCGGGGGACCGCGTGGCCTTCTATGTCTCGACCTCGGAAAACTCGGTGACGACCTATTTCGCCTGCCAGATGCTCGGCGCGGTGGCGGTGCCGATGAACTTCCGCCTTTCGGCGGGCGAGGCCGCCTATATCCTGCGGGATTCCGGCGCCCGCGTGCTGATCTATGGCCGCAGCCTGACCGAAAACGTCGAACGGATCGCGGCGCAGATGCATTCGGTCCACGATTTCATCGGCTGCGCCTATGACCGGGCGCATATCCCCGCCGGCCATCTGCATTTCGATACCCTGGCCGAGCAGACCGCGGACCGGGACGAGCCGCGCATCATTCCCCCGGGGGATGCGATTTCCTCGCTGGTCTATACCTCGGGGACGACCGGGCGGCCCAAGGGGGTGATCCACACCCATGCCAACGACATCGCCATCGCGATGAACTGCGTCATGGAATATTCGCTGAACCACACCGACAAGGCGCTGCATATCGCGCCGCTCTACCATGTGGGCGGCATGCAGGCCTATTTCATTCCGCATCTGCTGGTCGGCGGCACCAATGTCGTGATCGGCCGCTACGAGGCGGAAAAGACGCTGGACACCATCGCGGCCGAGCGCATCACCACGCTGTTCGCCGTGCCCACCCAGATCCAGAAAATGCTGTTCCACCCGCGCTTCCGCGATCAGGACCTCTCCTCGCTGCGGCTGATCACCACCGGCGGCGCGGCCATTTCCGCCGCCACGATGGAGCGGGTGATGGCCGAGTTCTGCCCGGCGATCTTCAACGGCTACGGCATGACCGAGGCGTCGCTGACGCTGGTGCTGCATCCGCAGGACGCGCTGCGCAAGCTGGGGTCCTGCGGCAAGCCGACGCTGATTTCGGAATGCCGGATCGTGACCGACGACCCCGAGCGCGAGGTGCCGCCCTCGGAAACCGTGCCGCGCGGACAGGTGGGCCAGCTGATCGTGCGCGGCCCGCAGGCGATGCAGGGCTATTGGAACAACCCGTTCGAGACGCAAAAGAAGCTGAAGGCGGGCTGGATCTATACCGGCGACCTGTTCAGCCAGGACCGGGACGGGTTCTATTACTTCCACGGCCGGGCCGATGACATGATCGTCTCGGGCGGCGAGAACATCCATCCGCGCGAGGTCGAGGAGATCCTCTATCGCTGCCATGGCGTGCAGGAGGTGGCGGTCGTCGGGCTGGCGGACGAGAAATGGGGCCAGGCGGTGACGGCCTTCGTAGTCCGCTCGGACCCGGCGCTGAGCGCGCAGGACCTGGACGCGTTCTGCAAGGCCAGCGACGCTCTGGCGCCCTACAAGCGGCCCCGCCGCTACGAGTTCCTGGAAAGCCTGCCGCTGAACCCCAGCGGCAAGGTGCTCCGGCGCGAGCTGGTCGCGCGCCATGCCCCGCAGCCGGCCTGTTGAGGACAGCATCATGCCATCGAATTTTCACGATTTCCTGCACGACATGCGCGCGGAGGACATGCCGGATGCGGTGCTGGACCTTGGCCGCCGCTGGCTTCTGGACCTGCTGGGGGTCGCGGCGGGCGGCAGCCGGACGCGGCTGTCGCGCATCATCCGCGACCATGCGGCGGCGCATTTCGGCGCGGGGGGCCGCGCGGCCCCGATGCTGATGGACGGCCGCGGGGTCAGCCCGGCGGGCGCGGCGCTGGCGGGCGGCATGACCATCGACGCGCTGGACGGCCATGACGGGCACAAGCTGACCAAGGGCCATGTCGGTTGCGGCAGCCTGCCCGCGCTGCTGGCGCTGATGCAGGCCGAGGGACGGACGGATGACCGCGCGCTTCTGGCCGGGCTGGTCGTCGGATACGAGATCGGGACGCGCGCGGGCATCGCCCTGCACCGCACCGCCTGCGACTATCACACCTCGGGCGCCTGGATCGCGGTGGCGGCGGCGTCGCTGGGCGCGCGGGTGCTGGGGCTGGACGCGGCGCGGACGCGCGAGGCCGTGGGCATCGCCGAATATCACGGCCCGCGCAGCCAGATGATGCGGTGCATCGACCATCCGACCATGGTCAAGGACGGCTCGGGCTGGGGCGCGATGGCCGGGGTCTCGGCCGCCTATCTGGCGGCGGCGGGCTTTACCGGCGCCCCGGCGATCACCGTCGAGGGCGCGGATGTCGCCGACCTCTGGGCCGATCTGGGCACGAACTGGCGCATCGCCGAGCAGTATTTCAAGCCCTGGCCGGTCTGCCGCTGGGCGCAGCCCTCCGTGCAGGCGGTGCTGGACCTGCGGGCGCGGCATGGGGTGACCGCCGATCAGGTCGAGCGGATCGAGATCGCCACCTTCCACCAGTCCCGCCGCCTGGCCGCCCGCGATCCGGCCAGCACCGAAGAGGCGCAGTATTCCACCGCCTACCCCGCCGCCGTGGCGCTGGTGCGGGGCCGCGTCGATCCCGCGGACGTGGCCGAGGACGGCTTGGCCGACCCGCTGATCCGCAGCCTTGCCGCCGGCATGACCGTCAGCGAGCGCGAGGATTTCAATGCCGCCTTCCCGGCCCGCCGGTTCGCCGATGTGCGGCTGGTGATGAAGGACGGCCGGGTGCTGGACTCCGGCCCGACCGAGGCGGCGGGCGACCCCGAGGCACCGGCGCCGATGGATGCGGTGCGCGCCAAGTTCCGCGCCTATGCCGCGCCGGTTCTGGGCGAGGTTCGCGCCGCCGATCTGGAAAAGGCGGTGGACCGGCTGGGCGACGGCGGCGGCACGGGGACCCTGTTCGGCCTGCTGGGCGCTGCCTGAGCGGCGGTCGGGTTCAGGCGATGCGCCGCGACCGGGCCCGGGCGGCCCGCGCCTGTTCGCGCATCTCGCTCGGGCGGATGCCATAGAACTCCTTGACCCATTTCGAGAAATGCGAGGTCGAGGCGAAGCCCGTGGCGATGGCGATGTCGATGATCGGCTGTTCGGTGTAAAGCAGCATCTCGCGCGCCCGCTCGACCCGCAGCGACAGGTAGTAGCGCGCCGGCGTCATGCCCAGGAAGTTGCGGAAATTGCGCTCCATCTGGCGTTCGCTGACACCCGTCAGCGCGGCCAGCCTTTCGATCTGCAACGGCGTCTCGATATTGGCCTGCATCAGGCGAATGGCCATCTGCATCGTCCCGGGCAGGGTGCCGATCTGCTCGGCCCGGCCGCCCTGCTGGTTCTCGCCCGCATCGCGCATCCGGGCGTGATGGAACTGGTTGGCGACCCCGTTGGCCAGGTCGCGCCCGTGCAGGTCGGCGATGATATGCAGCATCAGGTCCATCGAGGCCGTCCCGCCCGAACAGGTCAGCCGGTTGCGGTCGATCTCGTAAAGCGTGCCGGTGATCGGCAGATGCGGGAAATCCTCCTCGAAGGCGGCGCGGTTTTCCCAGTGGATGGTGCAGCGATAACCGTCCAGCAGCCCGGCGCGGGCCAGCAGATAGCTGGCCGTGGACAGGGCGCCGATGGCCCGGCCGCGATACGCCGCCCGCCGCAGGGCGGCAAGATAGGGGCGTTCGTCCTGGGGATCGACCCGCGCGCCGCCGCAGATGAACAGGGCGTGGTTGCGCTCGATCGCCTGATCGACGGGGATGGCCGGAAAGGGAATGCCCGAGGACGGCATGACCGGCTGGCCGTCGATGCTGCACAGGTCCCAGCGGAAAACCTCGCGCCCCAAGAGGCGGTTCGCGGCGCGCAAAGGCTCGGTCGCCGAGGCGAGGCTCAGCATCGAGAGCCCTTCCAGCATCAGGAAGGCGAAGCACAAAGGCTCGCCCGTGTCGTGGTAGAACATCGGCGGGTCCGGGTTGCGATGCGCCATGTTCGGTCAAGCCGCCCCGCTCTTCAAGCCGCCCTGCTTCACGCGGTCCGCATCAGGCGGTCGCCATCGCGGCGGGCAGCCAGCCCTGAAGCGCGTCCCAGTCGGGTTCCAGCCGGTCGAAGCGTCCCAGCCGCAGGCTGGAGAGATCGGCGAAATTGCAGCGCCCCTGCGTCACCAGCTGCATCAGCGCCCGGCCCGAGGCTGGCGACAGGCCGAAGCCCACGCCCGACAGCGTGGCGACGGTCAGGTTCTGCCACAGCGCCGGGCGGTCGATGACCGGACGGCCGTCGGGGGTGTTCTCGATGATGCCGGCCCAGCTGCGGATGACGCGGGCATGGGCGGCCTTGGGCAGAAGCTCGGCCAGGCGCCGGGCGATGCTGCCCGCCAGCGGGGTCGAGGGGCGCGGCCCGCCCGGCTGCGCCTCGGTCTCGACCCATTCATGCGGGCCGCCGCCATAGGCCAGGTTGCCGCGCAGGGTCTGGCGGCCATAGAGCCCGTTGCCGTCGATCCCGCCCAGCGGCATCAGAGGCAGAGGTTCGGTGACGATCATCTCGGCGCGGGCGGCGCGCATGGGGATGTCCACCTCCAGCATCGCGGCCAGCCGGCCGGTCTGCGGACCCGCCGCGATGACCAGATGGTCGCAGCCGAAGTCGCCCTTGTCGGTCCTGACCGCCGTCACCCGGTCGCCCTGCCGCCGGAAGCCTATGACGGTGACGTGCTGGCGCAGCCGCCCGCCCCGGTCGCGCAGTGCCCAAGCATAGGCCTGCACGGTGCGGTGCGGATTCGCATGGCCTCCGAAATGGTAATAATGCCCGGCATGGACATTGTCGCCGGCCAGCGGCACCAGCTCGCGCACCGCCTGCGCGTCCAGGTCGTCGGCGCGGAAGCCCTGCTTGCGGGCATTGGCCACGGCGCGGCCGTAAAGCGTGAACTGCTCGGGCGACAGCGCGATGCGGATGCGGTTCGGCCGGAACTCGGTCGGATAGCCCAGAAACTCGTCCATCATCGGCCAGAGCCGCTGTTCCTCGGCGAAAAGCGGGCTGTGATGGTGCGAGCAGCCGCCGCCATTGCGCCCCGAGGCCTCCCAGCCGACGATGCCGCGTTCCAGCACAAGGACGTCGACGCCCGCCTCGGCCAGCCAGAAGGCGGTGGAGAGGCCCGTGACGCCGCCGCCGATCACGATGACCGAGGCGCCGCGATTGTCGTCGCCGGCGTCGATGCCGGGGATGGGGTTATTCGCTGACATGTTCCTTCTCCGTCGCAAGCGCGGCGACCGTGTAATGTTCCTCGACATCCCAGAAGGGCACCCATTGACGCGGCATCCCGAACCAGGAATCCCAGGCGGCAGCGATGGCGGGATCCTCGGGCGTGGCGGCGGCGGCCAGGCTGATCGGCCGGACCGGGCTGCGATGGCCGGCCAGCGGCACCACCCCCAGCGACAGGTCGTCCTGCAAGGCCAGCAGCGCCTGGATCTGCTCGCGGCAGCGGCGGCCCTGGCAGGGGCCCATGCCGGCGCGGGTCAGCCGCTTGATCTGGTCGGGATCGGGCGGACCCTCGCCCAGGATCTCGGTCAGGCTGCGGGTCAGGTTCGGCAGAGGCGGCGCGTTCAGATAGCGCGGCGGGCTGACATCCAGGATCTCGCGCGCCGTGACCTCCTCGCATTGGCAGACCGGCATGTCGGCGACGGCCTCCACCACCGAGGCGCGGACCCAGGCCTTGCGGTATTCGCCCAGATCGGCGGCAGGGCCGGGCTGCGGAGCGTCCCCGGCCGAAGCACTCGCCAGCCCCAGCGCCGCCAGCGCGGCCCCGGCGGCCAGCCGCCCCTCGGCCTCGGCCAGCGCCGGATCGGCGGATTTCGCGGCCCAGATCCCCGCGCAGTCGCCCGCGGCGCGGATGCCGGGCAGGCTGGTCTCGCCGCCCGCGCCCAGCAGGGGCACGAAACCGCCGCGGCCATTGTCGAAGGCGCAGCGCGCGCCGGCGGCGTGCAGCAGGTCGATCATCGGCACCGCGCCCACGCCCAGCAGCACGGAATCGCAGGCGATGGTGCGGTTGCGCAGCACCAGCCCGGTGACGCCATCCGCGTCCGAGGTGACGCCGCGCGGCGCCTCGCCGGTGACGATCTCGACCCCGGCGGCGCGGATGCGCGCCACCAGATCCTCGGGCGCGGCAGGGGCGGCCGCCTGTTCGACCACGGCGGCAATGGTGACGCCCGCATCCATCAGCTCCAGCGCCGCCAGCAGCGCCTCGGGGGTCGAGCCCAGCATGACCGCGCGGCGGCTGTCCAGCGCATCGTAGAGCCGTGCCAGCATCAGCGCGGCGCCGGCGCCCAGCACGCCGGGCAGGTCCCAGCCGGGAAAGGCCAGCCCCATGTCGCGCCGCCCGGTTGCCACCACCGCTTGATCGAAGCCGACCAGATGGCTGCCCTGTTCCTCATCTACCAGGCCGGCGACCAGTCCGGGCATCCAGCCCAGATTGGGCTGGTTGGCGAACAGCCCCCAGCAGGCGGTGCCCAGGCGGATGTCGATGCCCAGATCGAACAGCTCGACCAGGTCGGGCCGCGCCTCCAGCATCCATTCGGTCATGGCGTTGCGGTTGCGGACCGCGCCGCCCATGCGGCCGCCCCAGATCTGCGGGACGCTTTCGCCCATGGTCTCGAAGGGCACGGGATGTTCGTCGACCAGCATCACCTGCGCGCCGCCCTGATGGGCGTGGCGGGCGGCGGCGATCCCGGCGGGGCCGGCGCCCACGACCAGGATCTGGGTCCGCTCCGCGATCTCAAGGCGCTTGCCGGCGACGGATCGGGGGTCTGTAGTCATCTTGCGTCCTCTGGTGACTGGTCGGCGGGCATCGCGGCAGGGCCATCCTTGGGGCATGGCTGGCCCGGCCGACATCAGGTTTCCGCCCGGAAGGGAAAGAAATCCGACCGTGATCCGGGCGTCAGGCCAGCTTGATCTCGACATCCGACGCCGCCCGGGTCGAGCAGGCCAGCACATAGCCCTCGGCCGCCTCTTCCGGCGTCAGCCCGCCATTCGGCCGGCTGTCCACTCGGCCCGAGACCAGCTGCACCATGCAGGTGCCGCACATGCCCTCGCCGCAGCCGCAGGGGATGACGACCTCTTGGCGCAGGCTGGCCTGCAACAGCGTCTCGTCCGGGCGGATGGCGATGGCGCGGCCGTTCACGGTCAGGCCGAAACCGGGGCCGGCCGCGACGGCGACCTCGGCCACGGGCGGCGCGACCGGGGCAGCGGCGCCGAAGCTTTCGGTGTGGAACTGTGCCCGCGCCCCGCCCTCGGCGGCATGGATCAGCCGGACCTCCTGCATGAAGCCCTGCGGGCCGCAGCAGAACACCTGACGGCGGCCCAGATCGGGGATGGCGGTCGCCAGCTGCCCCCGGCTGACGCGGCCGCGATAGCCGAACCAGCCCGGCGCGGCGCAGCTGACGCTGACCGCCACCGTCAGATTGGGCATCCGCGCCTGCATTTCGGCCAGTTCGCGGGCAAAGAGCACCTCGGCCGGATCGCGCGCGGCATGGAACCACGCCAGATCGGCCTCGGGCTCGGTTTCCGCCAGATGCCGCAGCATGGCCATCATCGGCGTGGCGCCCGACCCGCCCGAGACGAAGGCCAGCCGGTCGTTGCCGCGCAGCCCCAGCGTGAAGGCGCCGCGCGGGGGGCGGGCCTCGATGCCGCTGCCCTCGCGCAGGTTGTCATGCAGCCAGCGGGTCGCGCCGCCCGGTGCCTGCGCCTTGATCGTCAGCTCCAGATCGCCCCGGGCGCCGCCCGAGATGGTGAAGCTGCGCCAGGCCGGGCCGCCCGGCAAGGGCACCCTCAGCACCAGCGCCTGGCCGGGGGTGAAGCCCACCGGGCCGCTGTCCGCGCGCAGGCGGAAGGTCTTGACGGTGGGCGTCTCGTCGCGGACGGCGATGCAGGACAGCGCCAGCAGGGCCGCCGGAGGGGCTTGCATGTCCATGCGCCTTACTCCGCCGCGATCCGCGCCTGCGGGCCGCCGGTGAAATCACCCATCTTGCCCGCATACCATTCCGAGAAATTGTTCAGCATGAATTCCGAGGGCGCATAGGGGCCGGGCCGATAGGCGCGCGACAGGATGCCGCGATGGTTGTTCTCGGCCAGCACGCGATCCTCGTCATTGGTGGCCAGCCAGACCTCGGTCAGGCGCGTGAGGTCGTAATCCACCCCCTCGACCGCATCCTCGTGGACCAGCCATGTGGTGCGCACCTCGGTCCGGTTCGCCGACAGCGGCAGGACCCGGAAATGCAGGATGTGGTCGGAGAGGAAGTGGTTCCAGTTGTTCGGCACCCGGAACATGCGGACCGAGCCCAGATCGGGTTCGGTGAAATCGGCCAGAAGCTTGTTGCAGGCGGGCTTGCCGTCCATGGTGAAGGACAGGCAGCCCTCGTTGAAAGGCAGGCGGATGCAGCGGAACTCGTTGCCGCCCTCGGCCGGCTTGTGCGGCAGCCCCAGCCCGTCCCAGCGCGCGGTGGAACGCTCCATCAGCCCCTGGAACTGCGCCTTGACCAGCGGATCGTCGGGCAGCGCGAATTCGACCAGCGTCACCAGCAGCTCGGGATGGTTGCCCGCGCAGTGATAGCATTCGCGGTTGTTCTCGATCACCAGCTTCCAGTTCGCCTCCTCGACGATGGTCGAGGTGAAGGCGACCTTGGTGCGGTCGGGCATGTGCGGGGCGATATAGGGCGTGACCCCGGCGCGAAACCGCGCCAGCGAGGGCGGCTGATCGGCAAGGCAGATATAGACCATGCCGCAGATCACCTCGACATGGACCGAGGCAAGGCCATGCGCCGCCTTGTCAAAATCGTCGGGCATCTGCCGGGCGTTGATCAGGCTGCCGTCCAGTTCATAGACCCATTGGTGATAGGGGCAGACCAGGCGGTTCGCCCGGCCCCTCTCCTTCTGGCAGATCAGCGAGCCGCGATGCCGGCAGCTGTTGTGGAAAGCGGCGATCTCTCCCTCGCGGTTGCGCAGCACGACGACGGGATTGTCGCCGACCTTCAACGTCAGATAGTCGCCGGGGCGGGGGATCTCGACCACGTTGCAGGCAAAGATCCAGTCGGTCTCGAACACCGCCTGCATGTCGGCGCGAAAGATCTCGTCATCGACATAAAAGTCGCGGGGCAAGGAATGGCCGGGCCGGCGCTGGCCGAGCAAACCCGCTATCCGTTCTTTCAGCATTCTCGGCAACCTCTTGAAAAACCTTTCGATGCAGACGCAACCAGACGGTCGTGGGCATCCTGTCCTGCGCCCTCGGCCCGGCGCAGCAGCAATGCGACATCGGCCGTCAGCTTTCCGACGAGCCCCGAAAAGGGGGGCCGCTTGAAAGGAACGGGCCGGACGACCGCCAGCGGAGGCATCCGATTACTGGCCACGCCCTGGATGAACAGTCCGCATCAGCCAGGAGAGTTCCGAGAGCAATCACCGGAACAGGATCACCATGGCCGCCCCCTGATCGGGAAGCCCGCTTCGACGGCGTTCGTACCGGGCCGGCCTGTCGGAGACCCCGTCGCGCTGCGGATCGCTCATCGGGATGAGATCGGCCTCATCACCGGCCATCTGCCGCATATAGCGGCACCACGGCTCGGCAGATACGCTTACCCTGCCGGTAATCGAGGATCTTCACGGGCAGGCCGTAAAGCGCCCCGATCCGGGCCTCGGTCAGGATCTCGCGGCAGGGGCCGAAAGCCGGCGGGCCTTGCGGAAGCATCAGCAGCGCCTTGTCGGTAACGGCGAGGGCATGGTTCGGCTGATGCGTCGTCATCATCACCGCCAAACCGCGGTCGGCAAGCGCCCGAGCCAGCGACAGCACGCGGTCCTGGTTGCCCAGATCCAGCGCCGAGGCGGGCTCGTCCAGCAAAAGCGCCGCAGGCTCAGCGGCGATGGCGCGGGCGATCAGCACCATCTGGCGCTGGCCGCCCGACAGGGCGTCGAAATGCGCCTCGGCCCGGTCGGCAAGGCCGATCACCGACAGCGCCTGCATCGCGGCCTCGCAGTCGCGCCGCCCGGGCATGCGCAGCAGGCCGATATGGCGCGCCCGGCCCATCAGCACCATGTCGATGACACGATAGGGAAAGGCGCGGGCAAAGTCCTGCGGCACCAGCGCCGCCCGCCCGCTCACCGCGATCCGGCCCCCTGTCGGGGGGCGCAGCCCGGCCGCAACCCGCAGCAAGGTGGACTTGCCGCAGCCATTGGGCCCGAGCACGGCCATGATCTCGCCCGGCCGGACGGCGAAACCCAGCTCGCGGAACTGCCAGCGCCGGCCGTCATAGGAATGCTCCGCGCGCTCGGCCAGGATCAGCGGCTCAGCCATCGATGCGCCTTTCCCGCGTCCGCCACAGCAGAACCGCGAAGATCGGCGTGCCGATCAGCGCGGTCAGGATGCCCAAGGGGATTTCCGAAGCGCTCATGCTGCGCGCGGCATCGTCCACCAGCAAGAGGAAGGTCCCGCCCAGCAGCGCCGAGGCCGGCAGCAGCACCCGGTGATCGGCGCCGACCAGCATCCGCGCCAGATGCGGCACCACCAGACCGACCCAGCCGACCATGCCGGACACCGCCACCTGCGCCGAGACGATCATCGCGGTCAGCGCCAGCAATAGCCAGCGCAGCCCCGTGACCGGCACCCCAAGCGCACGGGCGTCCTCGTCGCCCATCGACAGGATGTTGATCCGCCAGCGCAGGGCCAGCAGCACCGCGCCGCAGGACAGAACCGGCCCCGCCAGCAGCACCGCCTTGCCGGCATCCGCGGTGGCGAAGCTGCCCAAGAGCCAGAAGACGATCACCGGCAGCTTGTCCTGGCTGTCGGCCATGAACTGCACCAGGCTGACCAGCGCCCCGAAGAAGCCCGAGACTACGACCCCGGCCAGCACCAGCACGAGGATATTGCTGCGCGAGACCGCCGCGCTCAACAGCCAGACCAGCACCAGCGCCGACAGGCCGCAGGCGAAGGCGGCCCCGACCAGCCCCAGATGCTGCCAGCCGGCCAGGATGGCCAGCGTGCCGCCGAAGGCCGCGCCGGACGAGACGCCCACCACTTGCGGCCCGACCAGCGGGTTGCGGAACAGGCCCTGAAGCGTCGCGCCCGCCAGCGCCAGCCCGGCCCCCGCCAGCGCCGCCATCAGGACGCGCGGCAGGCGGATGACGGTGACGACGCTCCACTCCATGGCGGTGACCGGCTCGGCCGGCGCAAGCCAGGGCGAGATCAGGATCTGAAGCACCCGTCCCGGCGGGATGTCGAAGCGGCCGATGCCCAGCGAGGCGCTGGCGACGGCGACCAGCAGCGCCGCCAGCGCCCAGAGGATGCGGGCCTCGCGTCGCGCCGCAGCGACGGACAGCGCGGCGGTCACGGCCGATAGGGCACGCGATAGAAGCGCCGGTAATAGCCGTCGGCGCGGGCGTCCAAGTCGATGTCGTCGAACCGTTCAGGATAAAGCGCCTTGGCCATCCACAGCTCGCCCAGCGCCATCGCCTCGGGCATGGGATAGCCCCAGGCCTTGGCATATTCCGGCATCAGCCAGATGCGATCGGCCTGCACCGCGGCAATGGGCTGCCAGGCGGGGCTGGTCCTGATCTCGTCCACGACCTCGGGATAGCGATCCTGCACGAAGATCACCTGCGGATCCCAGCCCAGGATCTCCTCCATGGTGATCTGCTTGTAGCCCTGGATCTGCTTCGCCGCGACGTTCAGCGCGCCGGCCCGCGCCATCATCAGTCCGGTATACTTGCCGCTGCCATAGGTGGTCAGGTCCGGGTTCGCCATATAGGCGCGGACGCGGTCACCCTCCGCCAGATCCGCCAACCGCCCGGCCACCAAGGCCCGCGACTCCGTCGCCGCCGCGATCAGCTCCTCGCCGGCCTCGGCCTTGCCGAAGACCTCGGCGATCAGTTGCACGCCCTCGCGAAAGCCGTTGTCATAGGCCGCAGCCTCATCCCCGCCGACCACCGGGCTTTGCTTGACCGCCTCCTCGGGCGGGACGTCCAGCAACGAGATCACCACCACCGGCAGGCCGACGGATGCGATCTGTTCGCGCATCTCGGCCGGGGCATAATTGGTGACGAAAACCACATCGGGCTTGAGCGCCAGCAATTCCTCGATGTTCACGCTGGTCAGGCCGCCGGGCATGGCCAGAGCCCCGATCCCCGGCGCCAGCCGTTCGAACCCGGCGCCGAGCTGCTTTTTCCATTCGTCGAGCACACCGACGACCTGGCCCTGCGCGTCAAGCTGCACCGCAATGTTCAGCGTCTGGTGCTGCAAGACGACGGCGCGCTCTATGGTGTCGGGAATGGTCACCTCGCGCCCCAGCTGGTCGGTGACGGTGCGGTCCGCCAGCGCGGGCGAGGCCAGCCCCAGCGCTACCCCGAGGGCGAGCAAGGTCAGGCAGCGATCATGTCTTGTCATCAATGTCCCTCCGGCCTGTCATCAGCAGGCGATTCGATATATCCATTTAAGCATATCGTGTGGCACAGGACAGGATGGGAATGCCGCAAATCACTTTCGCCGTGGCGGGCAGCCTGCCGCCGCCCTGTCCGAGTTCGCGCGCGGGTTCATCGAGGAAACCGGGCATGCCGTTTCCATTCATCATGGCCCCGCCGGCCTGTTGACCCAGGCAATCCGGGACGGGCTGGCGGTCGATGTCTTCGTCTCGGCCAGCCCGGAAGGACCGGCCGCGTTGCACCGGGCCGGTCTGTTCGGCCCGCTCCGCACCATCGCGTGGAACCGCATGGTGCTGGTGGTCCGCCCGGAGTTGGAAGCGCCGGTCGAGGATGCGCTGGCCCTGCTGGCCGATCCGCGCTGGCGCATCGGCATGTCCACCCCCGGCGCCGATCCGGGCGGCGACCATGCCGCAGCCTTCCTCGGCCGGCTGACCACAACCGATCCGGGCCGCTGGCAGGGCCTGCGCGTCCGCTGCGCCAGCCTTTACGGGGCTTCGCTGCCCGATCCCGATGCGCCGCCCCGCAGCCCGGCGGCCGAGACGCTGCGTGAGGGACGGGCCGACATGCTGATCGCCTATGCGACCACGGCGGACCGGATCGCGCGGGCGCTGCCCGGAACGCGGATCCTGTCGCTGCCGCCTCACCTTGCGCCACCGACCGAGATCTGCGCCACCGCGCGATTCGGCGGCCCGGAACCGGCGCGCCGCTTCTTCGAGGCCTTGCAGGGCCCGGCCTGCGCAGAGATCCTGCGCCGCCATGGTTTCCTGACCGCCCCCGTTCAGCCCGGATAGGCCCGCATCGAGACCAGCCGGTGATAGGCGATGGCGACCAGCACCAGCGTTACGGTTCCGGCCAGGATCGGCAGGCCGAGGAAGGACCAGCCCGCGCCGGTCAGGATCACCACCAGCGGATCGCCGCCCGCGGGCGGGTGTACGGTTCCGGTCAGCTGCATGACGGCGATGGCCAGGCCCACGCCAAGCCCCATGGCCAGCACGGAATCGCCGATCAGGTTCAGCACCAGCAGCCCGACCAGCGCCGACAGGACATGCCCGCCGATCACGTTGTGCGGCTGCGCCAGCGGGCTTTGCGGCAGGGCGAACAGCAGCACGCAGCTTGCCCCGAAGGGCGCGATCAGCAGCGCCTGCTCCAGCGATTGCGCAAGCCCCGCCAGCAGCCAGATCGCCACCGCCCCGCCCAGGCCCGAGACCAATGCGGTCAGCAGGTTCAGGCGGGCATGGACGGCCGGAACCGGCGGCTTTTCCCGCTCTGCGGTCTGTGTTTGCGAATACATGTCATTCTCCCGGAAAACGGCCCCCGCGATCCCTCTCGCGCGGGCCGGCAGGCGTCAGCCGACTTTCTCGAACTTGGCGGCCTCTTCCGAGCCGCCGGTCGCATTGCCCTTGGAATAGGAATGCGCGCCCACCCCGGCGAGGCTGCCGCCCTGCACGATCAGGTATTCGTCGCGGATCGGCCGGCCCTCGAAATAGCATTCCAGGATCTCGCGGGTGCCGGCGGCATAGCGCGCCTGCGCCGAGAGCGAGGTGCCCGAGATATGCGGCGTCATCGCGTTATGCGGCATGGTGCGCCAGGGATGATCCTGCGGCGCCGGCTGCGGGAACCAGACGTCGCCGCCATAGCCGGCCAGCTGGCCGCTCTCCAGCGCCCGGGCCACCGCATCGCGGTCGCAGAGCTTGCCGCGCGCCGTGTTGACCAGATAGGCGCCGCGCTTGAACAGCTTCAGCGTCTCGTCGTTGACCATATGCTCGGTCTCGGGATGCAGCGGGCAGTTCAGCGTGACGATGTCGCAGGCCGGGAACATGGCCTGGGGGCTCGCGTGCCAGGTCAGGTCCAGTTCCAGCTCGACCTCGCGCGGCAGGCGGTGGCGGTCGGTATAGTGCAGGTGCATGCCGAAGGGCTTGAAGCGGCGCAGCACCGCCAGGCCGATGCGGCCGGCGGCGACGGTGCCGACATGCATCCCCTCGATGTCATAGGACCGGGTGACGCAATCGGCGATGTTCCAGCCGCCCCTGACCGCCCAGTCATGCGAGGGGGTGTAGTTCCGCACCAGGTTCAGCGCCGTCATCACCACATGTTCCGACACGCTGATCGAGTTGCAGAAGGTGACCTCGGCCACGGTGATGCCGCGGTCGATGGCCGCTTGCAGGTCGACATGGTCCGAGCCGATGCCGGCGGTCAGCGCCAGCTTCAGCTTCGGCGCCTTGGCGATGCGCTCGGCGGTCAGGTAGGCCGGCCAGAACGGCTGCGAGATGACCACCTCGGCATCGTGCAGGTGCTTTTCCAGCTCGCTGTCGGGGCCGTCCTTGGACGAGGTCACCACCAGCTCGTGGCCCTGCGATTCCAGATAGTTGCGCAGGCCCAGCTCGCCCGAGACCGAGCCGAGCAGGCTGCCCGGCACGAAGTCGATCGCCTTGGGCGTCGGCAGGGTCTGCCCGTCGGGATAGCGCTCGATCACCGGCAGCGAATCGCGGGCATAAGAGGTCGGATAGCCGTTGATCGGGTCGTCGTAGAGCACGCAAACAACCTTGGCCATGAATATTCCTTTCCGTTCATGAGGCAGCCGGAAGTCCCGCCTTGTGCCGCGGGTGGGCACGGGGAAACGCAAGCCTGTCCCGTTCGCGGGCAGGCGGACCGGCAGGGACCGGGCGATGTCGGGGCTTTCCTCCCTGGATGCCTCGAGGGTTGCACGAGGTGTCTTGTGGACAGGGCCGAGCCTGCATCCCGTCGCATGCAATCGCAAATCGGAGTTTTTCAACGATCCATAGACGGTTTCGATGATGCCGCGCCGCGGCATACGATTTTCCCTTGGTTTGCTGGGAAAAGACGGTTCCAAAGGACGGGCGGCGGCAAGGGCCGCACCGCGAAAACGCCCGGTCGCCAGCCTGGCTTGACAGCCTTCCCGGTTCCCTTCACCTCGGCGAACGATATGTTCATAACGAAATAACGAATCATGCGCCCAGCTTCCAGCATCCTGCTTTCCCAGGGCCGCCTTGCCGACCGTACGCCCGGCGCCAAAGCCGTCGCCGAGGCCCTGGCGACAGGCTGCGCGCCCTTCTTGCCGCCATTCCGCCAGAGCGCATCGCCGGGGTCGAACTCGCCGAATTCGAGATGCCGGAGACGGACCAAGCGGTGCAAAAGGCCATCGCGACCATCCTGGACATCGTCGGCCCGCTGCTTCCCAACAGGCAATGAGCCGGGGCTAACCGGCCTGCTGTGGAGCGAAGGCGCCCGCGACCCAGCGCGGCAGGATCTGCTCACCGGTCAGCGGCGCCAGCGGGATGCCGGCGCCCGCCGGATCGACCCAGCGCGCCTCGGCGATCTCGGCGCCGGGGACGATTTCCATCCCGTCCGGGAGATGCAGCAGGAACAGGTCGGCAAGCACCTGCCGGCCGGGCTCGTTCGCCGCGCGGGCGCGAAAGCGGCCCAGCCCGCGCAGCCGTCCCGCCTCGACCCGCAGGCCGGTTTCCTCGGCAAGCTCGCGGCACAGCGCGGCCTCGGCGGTTTCGCCCGCGTCGATCTTGCCGCCGGGTTGCTGAAAGACGCGCGTGCCGGCCTTGCGGACCAGCAGCGTCCGGCCGTCTGGGCGCATGACCAGCGCCGCCGCGATCATGATATCCATTCCGCCCTCCGTCCCAGATACGACGGGCAGCATCAACCCGCCCGCATGGCGCTGAAAACCCGCTCGGCGGCGGCGCGCAGGGCGCAGTCCTGCAAGGCGCGCACCATCGGGGATTGCGGCATGCGATCCGCCAGCACCAGCCCGATCTCTTGCGCATGGCCGGGGTCAGTCAGGGGCACCAGCCGCAGATCCTCCACCCCGGCGAAGACCAGGCCGAAGGTATGCGGCAGGATCGCGCACCACGGGCCGCGCCGCAGATGCGCAAGCACGCCCAGGAAGGAATTCGTCGCGACCTTTGGCGCCAGGCGCACGCCCGCCCTGCCGGCAATGGCGTCGAGGATCCGGCGGTTCTGCATGTCCCCCGACAGCAGGCAAAGCGGCCGCGCCGCAGCCTCGCTCCAGGTCACACCGGCCCGCCCGGCGAAATCGTCGCCGCTGCGACAGGCAAAGACGTAATGCTCGGAATACAGCGGAAAGCAGCGCACATGCTGCAAGGGTTCGTTGTCGAGATAGGTCACGCCGCCGTCGATCTCGAAATTGTCCAGCCCCTTCTGGATGGCGCGGGAGGACATCGATCGCAGCTCGATCTCGGCCAGCGGGTGGCGCGCAACGAAGGCCTCGGTCAGCAGCGAGGCGGCGGGCATGGCCGCGGGGATGACGCCCAGCCGCAGCCGCCCGGTCAGCCCGCCCCGGTCCCGGCCGTTCAGGTCGTCATGCAGGCTGTCGTAATCCGCCAGGATCTGCCGGCCCCAATGCAGCACCCTTTCGCCCTCCGGCGTCAACGCCAGGAAACGGTGGCCGCGGACGATCAGGCCCAGGTTCAGCTCGTCCTCCAGCTTGCGGATGGCGTGGGACAGCGTGGGCTGCGTGACATTGCAGCGCTCGGCCGCCCGGCCGAAATGCTGCTCTTCGGCAAGCGTCACAAAGAATTTGAGGTGGCGTATCAGCATGGCCGCGGTCCGGTGCTCTCGCTGTCATCGTTATAGCGAAGCTGGCATATCGGCAAGCTGCGGGATTGCCCGGCAGGAAAGGCGAAAGCGTCGCGGAATGCAAGCTCATGGCGCAGGACCGCTGGAGCGGACGACCGGCCCAGCATGTCGAAGCGGCCCGTCCGATCGCCGCAGATGAGCAGCTTGGGCAGGCCTGATCCCGGTTCGCAACCTCAAGGAAAGCCGGGCGGCGCACGCAACCTTGAACGCCTGGTCGGCCATGGCAGCGTCCTGTCGGGCCTGATCGGACTATCTCCGGTTCGGCACCGGGGCACGGCGGTCGTGACGGAATGGCTGATTCGCCTTTCGCAGCAGCGCCTGGCCTGTTTTCCGGGACAGAGCCGCGAGTCGGTCGTGCCGACCGAAAAAAGCCGATTTGGACAGAATGTCCCAATTTTACCGCCCGATCCACCTGCCCATGGTCAGGATGTCCGAAAATCAGGCGGGCGCGGCGCAAAGAACAGACAGTGTGTCCAATCAACTGCCTGATATATAACAATAAAATATTGACAGCCGAGCGCAATATGCCGTTCCTGCACTTGGGGGTCATCGTCGGGAAACGCTGAGCGCGGGCACCGACAGTCAGGTGAAGGGAGGAAACCATGCATCATTCCAGGATGCCGGAAAGGCTGCAACCAGCGGTGCGAGGCGCCCGGAGGGCCACAGCCCCCGCCAGTGAGCGACGGCGCCTGTTCCTGCCTTATCCGGGGCTTTGAGCTGCATCGCGGCCGGATACCTGACAGCGGCTGGCGCCGTTGCACGCATCGCGCCGCATAGGATCTCCGGCATCTGACGGAACCGACCGGGCCGGCACGCGAGGGCCAGCTTCACGGGCGATCGTTCCGGCACACAACCTTCAGCATCAAGAACATCATCATGGCATATAAGAGCGACTCAGAAATCGCGTCCGAAGCCAGCAAGCTGCCGATCCGGGACGTGGCGGCGAAGCTGGGCATCACGGCCGAGGATCTGCTGCCCTATGGTCACGACAAGGCCAAGGTCAGCCAGCAGTTCATCGACCGGTTGCAGGACCGGCCCTCGGGCAAGCTGGTGCTGGTCACGGCGATCAACCCGACCCCGGCGGGTGAAGGCAAGACCACCACCACCGTCGGCCTGGGCGACGCGCTGAACCGGATCGGCAAGCGCGCCTGCATCTGCATCCGCGAGGCCTCGCTGGGGCCGAATTTCGGCATGAAGGGCGGCGCGGCGGGCGGCGGCCATGCGCAGGTGATCCCGATGGAGGACATGAACCTGCATTTCACCGGCGATTTCCACGCCATCACCAGCGCCCACAACCTGCTGTCGGCGATGATCGACAACCACATCTATTGGGGGAACGAGCAGCAGATCGACCTGCGCCGCGTGGTCTGGCGCCGCGTGCTGGACATGAACGACCGCGCGCTGCGGCAGATCACCTGCTCGCTGGGCGGCGTGACCAACGGTTTCCCGCGCGAGACCGGCTTCGACATCACCGTCGCCTCCGAGGTCATGGCGATCCTGTGCCTGGCGACCGATCTCGACGATCTCGGGCGGCGGCTGGGCGACATGATCGTCGCCTATCGGCGCGACAGGACGCCGGTCTATTGCCGCGACATCAAGGCGGACGGCGCGATGACCGTGCTGCTGAAGGACGCGATGCAGCCCAATCTGGTGCAGACGCTGGAGAACAACCCGGCCTTCGTCCATGGCGGGCCCTTCGCCAATATCGCCCATGGCTGCAATTCGGTGATCGCCACCACCACGGCGCTGAAACTGGCCGATTACGTGGTGACCGAGGCCGGCTTCGGCGCCGATCTGGGGGCCGAGAAGTTCTTCGACATCAAATGCCGCAAGGCCGGGCTGAGGCCGGACGTGGCGGTGATCGTCGCCACGGTCCGCGCCCTGAAAATGAACGGCGGCGTCGCCAAGCCGGACCTCGCGGCCGAGAATGTCGAGGCGCTGCGCAAGGGCTGCGCCAATCTGGGCCGCCACATCGCCAACATGAAATCCTTCGGCGTGCCGGTGGTGGTCGCGATCAATCACTTCTCGGGCGATACCGAGGCCGAAATCCGCGCGGTGCAGGATTATGCCAGGGCGCGCGGGGTCGAGGCAATCCTGTGCAGGCACTGGGCCGAGGGCTCGGAAGGCGCGGTCGAGCTGGCGCAGAAGATCGTGCAGATCGCCGAGGCGGGCAGCGCGGAATTCGCTCCGCTCTATCCCGACGACCTGCCGCTGTTCGCCAAGATCGAGACCATCGCCAAGCGCATCTACTATGCCGACGAGGTGCTGGCCGATACCGCGATCCGCAAGCAGCTGAAGGAATGGGAAGGCCAGGGCTACGGCCACCTGCCGATCTGCATGGCCAAGACCCAGTACAGCTTTACCACCGACCCCAATCTGCGCGGTGCGCCCGAGGGCCATTCCGTGCCGATCCGCGAGGTGCGGCTGGCCGCCGGCGCCGGCTTCGTCGTCGTCATCTGCGGCGAGATCATGACCATGCCCGGACTGCCCCGGCAGCCTGCTGCCGAGGTGATCGGGCTGAACGGGGCGCGCGAGGTCGAAGGTCTGTTCTGACCCTCCGGCCCGTCGCCCGACCAAGCGACCCAACGACGCTGCGGCGGCGGTGGCCCAGGGCTGCCGCAGGACCGGGCGCATTATCAGGAAGCGAAGACAATGAATGCCAAGATCATCGACGGCAAGGCCTTTGCGGCGACGGTTCGGGACCGGGTGGCAAGGACCGTGGATCGGCTGAAGGCGGAAGCCGGCATCACCCCGGGACTGGCGGTCGTGCTGGTGGGCGAGGACCCGGCCAGCGAGGTCTATGTCCGCTCCAAGGGCAAGGCGACGCTGGAAGCGGGGATGAACTCCTATGAGCACAAGCTGGATGCCGATACCTCGGAGCGGGACCTGCTGGCGCTGATCGAGCGGCTGAACAACGATCCCGAGGTGCACGGCATCCTGGTGCAGTTGCCCCTGCCGGCGCATCTGGACCCGGATGTGGTGATCAATGCCATCGACCCGGCGAAGGACGTGGACGGCTTCCATATCTCGAATGTCGGTCTGCTGGGGACGGGGCAGAAATCCATGGTGCCCTGCACGCCGCTGGGCTGCCTGCTGATGCTGCGCGAGCATCACGGCTCGCTCTCGGGCCTGAACGCGGTCATCGTCGGCCGCTCGAACATCGTCGGCAAGCCGATGGCCCAGCTGCTGCTGGGCGACAGCTGCACCGTGACCATCGCCCACAGCCGAACCCGGAACCTGGCCGAGATCTGCCGCAACGCCGACATCCTGGTCGCGGCGGTCGGCCGGCCCGAGATGATCCCCGGCGACTGGGTCAAGCCGGGTGCGACGGTGATCGACGTCGGCATCAACCGCATCCCGCATCCCGAGGACGGCGGCAAGACCCGGCTGGTCGGCGACGTCGATTTCGACAGCGCCGCGGCGGTCGCGGGCGCCGTCACCCCGGTGCCCGGCGGCGTCGGGCCGATGACCATCGCCTGCCTGCTGGCCAATACCGTCACCGCCTGTTCGCGGGCGCATGGCCTGCCCGAACCCGAAGGGCTGACCTCCTGAGGGGGCGGCGAACTCGAACCGAAGGAAGAAGGAACCCGATATGAGCTTTCACGTCATCGAACAGGCCCCCGCACGGCTGAACCGCAGCGAGCTTGCCGTGCCCGGCAGCGCCCCGCAGATGTTCCAGAAGGCCGCCGAATCCGAGGCCGACGTCATCTTCCTGGACCTTGAGGACGCGGTGGCCCCCGATGAAAAGGCCGAGGCCCGCCGGAACATCATCAAGGCGCTGAACGAGATCGACTGGGGCAGCAAGACCATGTCGGTGCGCATCAACGGACTCGACACGCATTACATGTATCGCGACGTCGTGGACGTGGTCGAGCAGGCCGGCGAGCGGCTGGACCTGATCATGATCCCCAAGGTCGGCACCGCCGCCGACGTCTATGCCGTGGACATGCTGGTCACCCAGATCGAGGACGCGAAAGGCTACAAAAAGCGCATCGGCTTCGAGCACATCATCGAGACCGCGCTGGGGATGCAGAATGTCAGCGCCATCGCCGCCGCCTCGAAGCGCAACGAGAGCCTGCATTTCGGCGTCGCCGACTATGCCGCCTCGACCCGGGCGCGCACCACGATCATCGGCGGCGTGAACCCCGATTACGCCGTCCTGACGGATCCCGACCAGGATGGCGGCCGGCAGCGGCACTGGGGCGACATGTGGCACTATGCCATCGCCAAGATGGTCGTCGCCGCGCGTGCCAACGGCTTGCGGCCGATCGACGGGCCCTTCGGCGATTTCTCGGACCCCGAGGGCTACAAGGCCGCCGCCTATCGTGCCGCGGTGCTGGGCTGCGAGGGGAAATGGGCGATCCATCCCAGCCAGATCGCCCTGGCCAACGCGGTGATGAGCCCCTCGGACGCCGAGGTGACCAAGGCGCAGCGCATCCTGACGGCGATGGCCGAGGCCGAGGCCGAGGGCAAGGGCGCCGTCTCTCTGGACGGGCGGCTGATCGACTATGCCTCGATCCGCCAGGCCGAGGTACTGGTCGAGAAGGCCCGGCAGATCGCCGGCGCCGCGTGATGTCCGCCGCGCTCAGATCCCGGGCCGAGATGCTGTTCCGGGCGGCCTGCACGGCCGCCGACCCGGCGCAAGCCCTGCGCGCCGCGCTGCGGAAGCATCCGGTGCCGGACCTGGGCGCGGAGGGCCGCTACATCCTCGTCGCGGTCGGCAAGGCAGCGACCGCGATGGCCGAGGCCATGCTGGACGCGCTGGGACCGGCACCGGTGCAGGCGCTGGTGGTGACCAATCGCGAGAACCGGCGGCCCCTGCCCGGCGCCATGGTCATGGTCGCCGGCCACCCGGTCCCGGACCCGGACGGCGCCGCGGCGGCCAAGGCGGTGATCGCGCTGCTGGGCGCGGCGGGGGCGGAGGACCGGGTGATCGCGCTGATATCCGGCGGCGGCTCGGCCATGCTGCCGGCGCCGGTGGGCGACTTGACCTTGGCGGACGAGATCGCGGTCGGCCGGCTGCTGCTGGAGCGCGGCTTCGACATCCGCGCCGCCAACCTGGTCCGCCAGCACCTGTCGCGGCTGAAGGGCGGCGGCATGCTGCATTTCGCCGCCCCGGCGCCGGTGACGGCCTATATCCTGTCGGACGTGATCGGCGACGACTTGGCGGTAGTGGCCTCGGGGCCGACCGTGGCGCCGATCGGCAGCATCGAGGAGGCCCGGTCGCTGATCGAGGCGCGGGGCCTGTGGCTGCTGCTGCCCGAAGAGGTCCGGGCGCATCTGGGCCGCGGCAAGGCGGCCGGCCCCGCTGCGGCTTCGCCCGCGGCGCAGAACCACCTGATCGGCTCGAACCGCAAGAGCCTCGAGGCGATTGCCGCGGCGGCCGCGGACCTGAACCCGGCGATCCTCTGCGACGCCCTGGTGGGCGAGGTGGCCGGGGCCGCGGCGCGCATCGTCGCGGCGGCGCAGGACGCGCCGCGCGGCCAGCCCGCCTGCCTGATCTTCGGCGGCGAGACGGTGGTGAACGTGGTCGGAACCGGGCTGGGCGGGCGCAATCAGGAACTGGCGCTGCGCGTGGCGCTGGCGATGCCGGCGCTTGGCCGGGACTGGGTCTTCCTGTCGGGCGGCACCGATGGCCGCGACGGCCCGACCGACGCCGCCGGCGGCATCGTGGACGCCGGAACCGCCGCTCGAATCCGCGCCGCCGGCCGCGACGGCGCGGCGCTGCTGGCCAACAACGACAGCCACGCGGCGCTGAAGGCCGCGGGCGACCTGCTGGTCACCGGCGGAACCGGAACCAATGTCGCCGATGTCCAGATCCTGCTGCTCGGCCCCTGAACCAAGGAGGAAACCGTGAAGAACCATCCGCCCCCGTCCACCCGGACTCGACACCTGACCACGGCACGGCCCGCACCCAGGCAAACATTCTTTTCGAAAGGTTGACGCGATGAAGGACACGATCATTTTCCCGCCCCTCGAGATCCCCGAGACGCTGGCCGCCGGGCCCGGCCCCGGCAATACCGATGCGCGGGTGCTGCAACGCTTTTGCCAGTCGGGACTGGCCGACCACATGCAGGCCGACGTCCTGCGGGGGATGATCGAATGCAAGATCATGCTGCGTGCGGTCTGGGGCACCCGCAACATCCATACCTTCGGCGTCGCCGGCACCGGCTTTTCCGGGCTCGACTGCATGCTGAGCGCGATCCTGCCCGGCGACAGCGTCGTGGTCTTCACCAACGGCACCTTCTCGGGCATCGACGGGTTGTCGATCCGCATGAAGGCCTCGACCCGCGAGGAATTGCGGGCCGATCCGCTGAACCCGCAGCCCGCCTCGGTGACCACCATCGAGGTGCCACATGGCCAATCCGTCTCGGCCGAGGTGATCGAGGCGGCGCTGGCCCGGCACAAGCCGAAATGGGCCTTCATGGCGCATTGGGAAACCGGCGCGGGCCGGATCAACGACCTGCGCGGCTTCTCGGACGCCTGCCAGCGGCACGGCGCGCTGGGGCTGGTCGATGCGGTCTCCTCGCTGGGCATCGCGGATTTCTCGATCGACGACTATCCCGGCGTGGTCGGCTGGGCCTCCTGCCCGCAAAAGGGCGTGCTGTGCCTGCCGCTGACCTATGCGCCGGTCAGCTTCAACGACCGCTATATCGCCGAACTGCGCGAGAACGGCTGCCACAGCTATGTCCATCACCCGATCCTCGAGGCCCGGCATTGGGGCATCATCGACGGCCAGGATGTCGAAAAGGGCGCCTATCACCGCACCCATTCCGGCTATGCGGTGGCCGCCTTCCACGAGGCGCTGCGCATCATCCTGCAAATGGGCCGCGCCGAGCGCGCCCGGGACTATGCCTTCCACGAGAAGGTCCTGCGCGAGGCGGTCGAGGCGATGGGTTGCGAGGTCACCTCGAACATGACCTCGCTGGTGGTGCTGAACCTGCCCGGCACGCTGGCCGGGCGCGAGATGGAACTGGTGCAGAATTGCCGCGCCAAGGGCTTCGGCATCTGGCCGACGCTGTCCGAGCCGGTGCAGGTCCGGATCGGCATCCTCAACCAGCTCTCCGAACCCGCGATCACCGAGATCGTCACCCGCTTTGCCGAAGCGATGGCCGAGCTGGGCGCGAATATCGACATGGCCCGGGTCCGGGCGGTGCTGAGCGCCCATTACGACCACGCCGACGCCTAATCCAGGGAGGGATTGTCAGATGGATATTCACGAATACCAGGCCAAGGAAATCCTGGCGAGCTTCGGCGTCGCCATTCCGCCCGGTGCGCTGGCCTACAGCCCCGAGCAGGCGGCCTATCGCGCCCGCGAACTGGGCGGCGACCGCTGGATCGTCAAGGCGCAGGTCCATGCCGGCGGCCGCGGCAAGGCCGGCGGGGTCAAGCTCTGCGACAGCGATCACGAGATCATGGAGGCCTGCGAGGCCATGTTCGGCCGCAAGCTGGTCACGCATCAGACCGGGCCCGAGGGCAAGGGCATCTATCGCGTCTATGTCGAGGGCGCGGTGCCCATCGCGCGCGAGATCTATCTGGGCTTCGTGCTCGACCGCGGCTCGCAGCGGGTGATGATCGTCGCCTCGTCCGAGGGCGGCATGGATATCGAGGACATCTCGGCCGAGAAGCCCGAGACCATCGTCCGCTCGGCCGTCGAGCCGGCGGTGGGGCTGCGCGAGTTCCAGGCCCGCGAGATCGCCTTCGCGCTGAGTATCCCCGCGCCGCTGATCCAGCAGATGGTGCGCACCCTGACCGGCTGCTACCGCGCCTTCCGCGACCTCGACGCCACCATGGTGGAAATCAACCCGCTGGTGGTCACCGGCGACAACCGCATCATGGCGCTGGATGCCAAGATGACCTTCGACGACAATGCGCTGTTCCGCCATCCGCAGGTCTCGGAACTGCGCGACAAGTCGCAGGAGGACCCGCGCGAATCCCGCGCCGCCGACCGCGGCCTGTCCTATGTCGGTCTGGACGGCAATATCGGCTGCATCGTCAACGGCGCGGGCCTTGCCATGGCGACCATGGACACGATCAAGCTGGCCGGGGGCGAGCCCGCGAACTTCCTCGACATCGGCGGCGGCGCCACGCCCGAGCGGGTGGCCAAGGCGTTCCGGCTGGTCATGTCGGACAAGAACGTCCGCGCCGTGCTGGTCAACATCTTTGCCGGCATCAACCGCTGCGACTGGGTGGCCGAGGGCGTGGTGCAGGCGCTGACCGCCAACCCGGTCGCGGTGCCGGTCGTGGTGCGCCTTGCCGGCACCAATGTCGAGGAGGGCCGCAGGATCCTCGAGCAATCCGGCCTGCCGGTCATCCCGGCCAAATCCCTGATGGATGCGGCGCAAAAGGCGGTGAGCGCCCTGACGGGCAAGACAGCCATCTTGGAAAAGGCGGAGGCGATCTGATGAGCATTTATCTGGACAACGAAAGCCGCGTGATCGTTCAGGGCATCACCGGGCGTCTGGCGCAGTTCCACACCAAGGAGATGATCGAATACGGCACCAATGTCGTCGGCGGCGTCGTGCCCGGCAAGGGTGGCGAGACGGTGCAGGGCGTGCCGGTCTTCGACACCGTCAAGCAGGCGGTGGCGGCGACCGGGGCCAATGCCAGCCTGGTGATCGTGCCGCCGCCCTTTGCCGCGGATTCGATCATGGAGGCGGCGGATGCCGGCATCGGCTATTGCGTCTGCGTGACCGACGGCATCCCGGCCCAGGACATGATCCGCGTCAAGCGCTACATGTATCGCTATCCCCGGGAACGCCGCATGGTGCTGACCGGCCCGAACTGCGCCGGCACCATCAGCCCGGGCAAGGCGCTGCTGGGCATCATGCCCGGCCATATCTACCTGCCGGGCAATGTCGGCATCGTCGGGCGTTCCGGCACGCTGGGCTACGAGGCGGCGCAGCAGCTGAAGGATCTGGGCATCGGCGTCTCGACCTCGGTCGGGATCGGCGGCGACCCGATCAACGGCTCGTCCTTCAAGGACATCCTGATGGCTTTCGAGCAGGACGAGCAGACCGATCTGGTCTGCCTGATCGGCGAGATCGGCGGCCCGCAGGAGGCGGATGCGGCCGGCTATATCCGCGACCACATGAAGAAGCCGGTGGTCGCCTATATCGCCGGGCTGACCGCGCCCAAGGGCCGCACCATGGGCCATGCCGGCGCCATCATCTCGGCCTTCGGCGAAAGCGCCAGCGAGAAGGTCGAGATCCTGTCCGCCGCCGGGGTCACCGTCGCCGAACATCCCTCGATGATCGGCGAGACCATCGCCCGGTCGATGAAACAGTTTGCCTGAGAGGTCGAGATGGCACAGCCCAAGGTACTCCTGACCCGGCGGTGGCCCGAGGCGGTCGAAGCGCGGCTCGGTGAGGTCTTCGACCTCACCGTCAGCCGGGACGACCTGCCGCTGGACGCCGACCAGCTGAAAGCCGCGTTGCGGGATTTCGACGCGGTGCTTCCCACGGTGACCGACCGGCTGTCGGCCCCGATCTTCGACGTGGCAAGCCCGCGCACGAAGATTCTCGGCAATTACGGCGTCGGCTTCAGCCATATCGACCTCGCAGCGGCCAATGCCTGCGGGATCACCGTGACCAACACGCCGGACGTGCTGTCCGAATGCACCGCCGACCTTGCCATGACCCTGCTTCTGATGGTCGCGCGCCGCGCCGGCGAGGGCGAGCGGGAATTGCGCGCCGGCAAATGGACCGGCTGGCGCCCGACCCACATGATCGGCAAGAAGGTCTCGGGCGCGACGCTGGGCATCGTCGGCTTCGGCCGGATCGGGCAGGCCATGGCCCGGCGCGCGCATTTCGGCTTCGGCATGAAGATCGTGGTGCAGAACATCCCCGCCGTCGCCCCCGAGACCCTGGCCGAATTCGGAGCCGAGCAGGTCGGCACCATCGACGAATTGCTGCCGCGCTGCGATTTCGTGTCGCTGCATTGCCCGGGCGGGGCCGAGAACCACCACCTGATCGACGCCCGCCGCCTGGGGCTGATGAAGCCCGACGGCTGCCTGATCAATACCGCCCGCGGCGAGGTGATCGACCAGCACGCGCTGGCGCAGGCGCTGTGGTTCGGCACCATCGGCGGCGCCGGGCTGGACGTGTTCGAGGGCGAGCCGGACATCCCCTATGAGCTGCTGGGTGCCGACAATCTGGTCATGCTGCCGCATCTGGGCTCTGCCACGCGCGAGACGCGCGACGCCATGGGCCTGCGGGTGATGGAGAACCTCGTGGCCTTCTTCGAGGGCCGCGAACCGCGCGACCGTGTGAACTGATGGCACGCGCGCGGGACTTCCAGCCCGGACCGGACGGCAGCGCCGATGCCTATCCCGAGGCGTTGAGGCACACGCTGCGGCAGCTTTGGCGCGAGGTGCTTCTGCGCCGCGCGCCGCAGGTGGCCGCCAGCCTCGATTCCGGCGCGCCGGTCGCGATCCCCCGCGACAATGCGGCGGTGCCCTATCTTCAGGCGCTCAACATCTGGTTCCAGCTGCTGCGCATCGCCGACGAGAACGCCGCCATGCGCGAGCGGCGCCGGGCAGAGACCGAGCTGGGCGCGGCGACCGTCCCCGGCAGCTTTGCCAAGGCGCGGGCCGAGCTGGGCGACGACGCCCGGATCGGCGCCGCCGGCTCGGACGACGGCATCTGTGTGGGGCCGACCCTGACCGCGCATCCGACCGAAGCCAAGCGTGTCACCGTGCTGGAGATCCATCGCCGCATCTATCTGACCCTGGTGGCGCTGGAGACGCATCGCTGGACCCCTCGGGAACGGGCGCAGCTGACCGAGGACCTGCGCAGCGAGATCGACCTGCTGTGGATGACCGGCGAGCTGCGGCTGGAACGCCCGCGGCTGTCGGACGAGATCGAATGGGGGCTGCAATTCTTTCGCGACAGCATCTACGACGCGGTGCCGCTGCTCTATGACCGCTATCTTGCCGCCGGCTTCGACCCCGGCACCCTGCCCCAGATCCGCTTTCACAGCTGGATCGGCGGCGACCGGGACGGCAATCCCAACGTGACGACCGAGGCGACCCGCGATGCGCTGGCCCGCGGCCGGCAGGCGATCCTGGACCGCTATCTGGACGGGCTGCGCGAGGCCGGGGCCCGCATCAGCATCAGCTCCTCCATCGTGGCCGTTCCGGGGGCGGAGGGCATCGCGCTGGACGCGCTGATCGCCGAGCAGCCCGAATGCCGCAGCCGCAACCCGGGCGAGATCTTTCGCCAGGCGCTGACCGTCATCGGCAGCCAGATCCGGGCGCTGCGCGACCGGACCGGCGGCTACCGCTTCGTGGACGACTTCATCGCCGACCTGAAGGTGGTCGAGGACGGGTTGCAGGCCATCGGCGCCGCGCATCTGGCGCATCGCCATGTCCGCCCGATCCGCTGGCAGGCGCAGACCTTCGGCTTTCGCACCGCGACGCTGGACATCCGCCAGAACTCGACGGTGACGACCGGGGTGCTGGCCGAGATCTGGGCCGGCGACGGGGGCCCCGCGCCGCAATACGGCTCGGACGCCTGGTCGGGGCGGCTGCGCGCCGATCTGTCCAGCCCGGTGCTGCAAGAGGTCGATCCCGCCCGGCTGGGCGATGCCGGGCAAGAGCTGATGGCGCTGCTGCGGCTGATGCGCGACATGCGCGAGGGCGCGGACCGCGACGCGATTGGCCCCTTCATCCTGTCCATGACGCGCTCGACCGACGATCTGCTGGGGGTCTATCTGCTGGCCCGCCATGCCGGTTTCGGCGCCGAGACCCTGGATCTGCGCGTGGTGCCGCTGTTCGAGACCATCGCCGATTTGCGGGCCGCGCCGGCGATCCTGTCCGAGTTGTTGCAGGTGCCGCTGGCGCGTCGCAGCCTCAAGGCGCGCGGCGGCAACCGGCTCGAGGTGATGCTGGGCTATTCCGACAGCAACAAGGACGGCGGCTTCGTCAGCTCGACCTGGGAACTGGAGCGGGCGCAGCGCAGCATATCCCGCGCCTTGGCCGGCCACGGGATGCGCCCGGCCTTCTTCCACGGCCGCGGCGGCTCGGTCAGCCGCGGCGGCGCCCCGACCGAGCGCGCCATCGCGGCGCAGCCGCCCGGCACGGTCTCGGGCCGGATGCGGATCACCGAACAGGGCGAGGTGGTGTCGTCGAAATACGCGAACCGCGGCACGGCGCTGAACACGCTCGAAGTGCTGACCGCATCGGTGCTGCTGCACAGCGCCGTGCCGGCCCGGACCGCAGGGACGCCGGAATTCGACGACGCGCTGGAGGGGCTGGCGGGCATGTCGCAGACCGCCTATGCCACCCTGCTGCGCCAGCCCGGCTTCGTGAGCTATTTCCAACAGGCGAGCCCGGTCGAGGAACTGGCGATGCTGAAGATCGGCTCGCGCCCGGCCCGCCGTTTCGGGGCCAAGTCGCTCGACGACCTGCGGGCGATTCCCTGGGTCTTTGCCTGGTCGCAGAACCGCCACCTGATCACCGGCTGGTATGGCTTCGGCACCGCCATCGACAGCTTTCGCAAGGTGCGCGAGGCGGAGGGCGAGGACTTGCTGCGGCGCATGCTGCGCGGCTCGCCGCTGTTCCAGCTGATCGTAGACGAGGTCGAGAAATCGCTGTTCCAGGCGGATATGCAGATCGCCGCCCGCTATGCCTCGCTGGTCGAGGATGCCGGGGTGCGCGACGCGATCCTGGGGGCGGTGCAGGCCGAATACCGCCGCAGCGAACGGGCGCTGCTCTGGCTGACCGGCGAGGCGCTGCTGGCCGAGCGCTTCCCCCTGATGCGCGAACGCTTCGAGCGGGTCCGCGCCCCGATGGACGACATCCATGCGTTGCAGGTCGACCTGCTGCGCGAATTGCGCGGCCGCACGGCAGGCAAGCTGTCGGTGCCGCTGCTTCAGACCATGAACTGCATAGCCGCCGGCCTGGGCTGGACCGGCTGAACCACAGAACAGGGAGAGGAAGATGAACCACCAACCGATCAACACCACCATGGCCGTCAAGCCGCTGGCCGACAGCGACCCCTATATCTTTCGCGCCATCCGCATGGAGTTGGGCCGCCAGCGCGACGAGATCGAGCTGATCGCCTCGGAGAACATCGTCTCGCCCGCGGTGCTCGAGGTGCAGGGCTCGGTCCTGACCAACAAATATGCCGAGGGCTACCCCGGGCGACGCTACTATGGCGGCTGCGAATATGTTGACATCGTCGAGGATCTGGCGATCCAGCGGGCAAAATGGCTGTTCGGCTGCGAATATGCCAATGTGCAGCCGAATTCCGGCAGCCAGGCCAATCAGGGCGTGTTCACCGCGCTGATGAAGCCCGGCGACACTTTCCTGGGCATGAACCTGGCCTCGGGCGGCCACCTGACCCATGGCGCGGCGCCCAACCAGTCCGGCAAATGGTTCAACGCGGTGCAATACGGCGTGCGCCAGCAGGACTGCCTGATCGACTTCGACCAGGTGGCGGAACTGGCCCGGCAGCATCGGCCGAAGCTGATCGTCGCCGGCGGCTCGGCCATTCCGCGGATCATCGACTTCCGCAGGTTCCGCGAGATCGCCGACAGCGTCGGGGCCTATCTGATGGTCGACATGGCCCATATCGCCGGGCTGGTCGCCGGCGGCGCGCATCCCTCGCCCTTCCCCCATGCGGATGTGGTGACCACCACGACCCACAAGACCTTGCGCGGCCCGCGCGGCGGCATGATCCTGACCAATTCCGAGGAGATCGCCAAGAAGGTCAATTCGGCGATCTTTCCCGGCATCCAGGGCGGGCCGCTGATGCATGTCATCGCCGGCAAGGCCGTGGCCTTCGGCGAGGCGCTGCAACCCGAGTTCAAGTCCTATGCCGCGGCGGTGGTGAAGAACGCCCAGGTCCTGGCGGCGGGCCTGATCGAGGGCGGGCTGGACATCGTCACCGGCGGCACCGACACGCATGTGATGCTGGTCGACCTGCGGCCGAAGAAGGTGACCGGCAACGAGACCGAAAAGGCGCTCGGCCGGGCGAACATCACCTGCAACAAGAACGGCATCCCCTTCGACCCGGAAAAGCCCACGGTGACATCGGGCATCCGGCTGGGCAGCCCGGCCGCCACCACCCGCGGCTTCGGCGAGCCGGAATTCCGCCAGATCGCCCGCTGGATCATCGAGGTGGTGGATGGACTGGCCGAGAACGGCCCCGAGGGCAATGCACCGGTGGAAGCCCGGGTCAAGGCCGAGGTCCAGGCGCTGTGCGCGCGCTTCCCGCTTTATCCCGAACTCTGAATGGCATCCGCCCGGCCCTCCCGGGGGGCCGGCGGATTCTGACGCGTGAAGATTACGGAAAGGATCGCCTGGTGAGGATTGGCGGATTGAGGGAGCGTTTTGAGGGGGAGTCGCGTGTTTCGGTGACTCCGTCCTCTGCGGCGCATCTGCAGAAGCTGGGCCATGAGGTGCATGTGGAAACCGGCGCCGGGGTTCGGGCGGGGTTTTCGGACGCGGCCTATGAGGCGGCCGGGGTCAGCGTGCATCCCGATGCCGCGGCGCTGATCGGGGCGGTGGACGTGGTGGTCAAGGTGCGGCCGCCGAGCGAGGCCGAGCTGCGGCAGATGCGGCGCGGCCAGGTGCTGATCTCGCGTTTCTGGCCGGCGCAGAGTCCGGGGCTGCGGGAGCTGGCGCGCGAACAGAGCGTCACCGCCATCGCCATGGACATGGTGCCGCGGATCTCGCAGGCGGAGAAGATGGATGCGCTGAGCTCGATGGCCAATATCGCCGGCTACCGGGCGGTGATCGAGGCGGCGAACAAT
>NZ_LLWQ01000208.1 GCF_001447385.1 Paracoccus sp. MKU1
CCGCAGGTGATACCGATACAGGCACAGGTTCGGCAGCAATCATCACCGGCGCAAAGGTCAGGGCAGGCTCATTTCCGAGAAGGCCCTCGCGATAGTCCTTCCGCCAGCGCGTCAGCAACGCGCGAGAGATATCGTGACGCCGCGCCGTCAGCGCCACGCTGCGCGGGCGCGACAGGCTTTCCTCGACGATACGGATCTTCTCGGCAGCCGACCAGCGACGCCGCCGACCACTATCGGTCACCGAGAGAACCTCGACTTGGGAACTGAAGCTATGGGTGTCCATAGCTTCAGCCTCCTACATCCATCCCACCTTCAGCGTCAGACGGTCCTCACCGGGAGCTTACATTATCCCGGACGAAGGCATCGGCTTTGCGTTGCTAATGACCATCCGCGACCCTAAGGGAATCGCTCCTGTCTACGACGAAGTTCGAGCTGAAGTTCTTAGACGCGGTTTGCGGCTGGCGGACATTACAGCCCAAGCACGAATTCGAGTCTAGAGGTCGCTCCTTATCGTCGCCGATTTTCGCGTGACTTGCCAAAAACCTCCGGAACAGAGGTGATCAGTTTGTACGATACGTGTGAACGGGTATTTCGCTGCGTCGCAACCGAGCGGCAGCTTCCGGGAATGCGGCAAAGCAGCATATGTCGAGGCCGACCTGCGGCTATGGGCCGGAAGTGAAGAAGCGCGGCGCGGATCACGCACGACCGCCTGTCGCGCTTCCGCAAGCCGCCTTAAAACCCTAGCCCGACTTTGCGAACGGGGTGGTGCGAAGGTGGTGTAGCCTCCCGTTCTCAAGCTTAGCCACCTCCAGGGCCCGGATGGTTCCCAAGAGCGGGAAGCCTCCGAGGGAAGAAGTGTCCAAATTCTTGATAATCGTTCGATCGGGGTTCGTCGCGACCGTCATGTGTGGACGGTAGGTGATATCTTCCTTTTGCTCCGCCCTCTGAGCGCCTTCGTAGAGTTGCTCATGCAGTGCCGCTAACTGGGAATTTCCGGTCGAACTGACGAGTAGCAGTTTATAGGTCTTTTCAAAGGCATCGCGTGTAATCTCCTCTGAGACGAATGACATCTCAAACTGCGATGACCTGTTGGCCACCGCCTCGCAGTGTTCCAGGAACTCATGAGGGCGAGTATTCATCAGCCCGAACACGAGAGTTACGTGTGGGGGGACGAGTTCGGCTCTGGCCGGCTCGTTCTCGGTCCGAAACTGACGAATGCGTTCGGCGATACTCGGCTCAAATTGCGGATATGCCAGGACGTAAATCATCACGACACAGTGGGGAAAACTGCACCACGGGTCAACGATTGCCTGGTTCCCTCAGCGGGGGCGGGTCACCTTGTGTCTCGCGCAAAGGCCAGAATTCTGCCAACTTTCAGGTTGCGCCATGGTGGTGGTGGAAGGCGCGACCGTTCCACGTCAAACGGGAGACACCACCATGATCGCTCTCGGAATCCTTGCATCTTTCGCGGCCATTGCGGGCCTGTGCTGGTTGGTGTTTACCCTCGCAGTCTTCGCCCTGCCGTTCCTCGTTGGACTTCATACCGGCATCTGGGCTTATGGAACTGGCGCGGGCTGGCTCGGTGCAATCCTCGTCGGCGGCTTTGCCGCCGGCTTGACGCTGGCCATCGGTCAGGTGCTGATCATACTCGTGCGCCCGCTCTGGGCGCGCTTTGTCATCGTGCTGATCTTCGTCGTACCCGCAGTCTTGGCTGGGTTCTACGCGACCCTCGGGATCATCAGGACTATGATGCCCTCGGAGACATGGCAGATGATCTTCGCCGTCATCGGCGCTGGCGCCGTTGGCGTTTCCGCCTTCCTCCGCATTGCCGGCATGGCCGCCGACACTTCGGACGGATTGGCCGTCGGCGCCTGACAATGCCAACGATCCGACGAGGCGGGCCCGGATCAGCGCTGGAATGCCATTCCGATCGTCAGGATGCCGGTATGGAGCGGTGTGCGGATCGGCATGAGACCCGCGTCGCTGCCCGTGGCTGAGCGGTGGGAATGGCGGACCGTTCGAGCGGCAGACTGCTCCTGTGATCGCGGGCGGCACGTCGGGCGGGGCGCTTGGAGAACGACGCGCAATGCCTGTCGCGGGCGAGCCAATCCGCCGGTGAAAGGCCGGTCAGGCTGATGAGCATCCGCGGTTGCCATCGTCTCCGTTCCTTACCCGTCCCATGTCCGCTCCATACGGCCCTTTCAATGGCCTGATCTGGCCGAAGACCGGCTGTGCCTCGACCGGCTTGGCGCAACAGCGCCGCCATAACTTTCTTCCCCTGGGCTGCGCCCATTCCGCGCGAGACAAGAAAGTTCTGCCTGTGCTGTCCGGCCCCCGGCACGCCGGGGGTGCGCCGCCGGTCGTCTTCGGCCTGTCGATCGCCATCGGGCCGTAATGGTGCGGACCCGGAAACGGAAAACGGAGACTTAAAATGGCAACCATCGGCACCTTCAAGAAGACCGGCAACGAATTCACCGGCGAAATCGTCACCCTCAGCGTTCAGGCCAAGGGCGTGCGCATCGTCCCCGACACCCGCGCCACCGGCGAGAACGCCCCCAGCCACCGGGTCCTCGTCGGCCGCGCCGAGATCGGCGCCGCCTGGTCCAAGCGCTCTGGCGAGGGCCGCGACTATCTGGGCCTCAAGCTCGACGATCCGAGTTTCACCGCCCCGATCTACGCCAATCTCTTCGATGAGGAGGACGGCGAGAGCTACGCGCTGATCTGGTCCCGCCCCAACGGTCGCCGCAGCGAGTAGCGGCGCCGTGAGGCCCCGGCCGACAGGCCGGGGCCCGCCCGCCAAACCGGGCAACCGAATCAGTTTTCCCGTTCGGCGGCGCCAAGACGAAAACGCGATATAAACGCGGAAGAAATCCGGTAGAGATTCTTCTGAGAGCGACTATAATAGTCGTAGTTCTGGTGTGCGCGCCGGGCCGGATGGGAGGTGATCTGCATGATCACCGCCCGACAATCGCGGGCCGCGCGTGCGCTTCTTGGCTGGACACAGGAGCAGCTTGCGGATGAGGCCCGGGTATCTTTGACCGCGCTCAAGCGCCTCGAATCCGAAAGCGGACTCGAGGTCTACGAGACCACGCGCGATCAGGTTCGACGGGCTTTTGAAGCGAATGGCATTCTGCTCCTGAACTCCGACCAGGGGATTGGAGTGATGCATGTTCAGGCGAAGGCCGTCCCGAAGGGCTGAGCTTTCCGGCACGTCTCCCCGAAGAGGGACGCCCGCCGTCGCCATGCTCACAAGAAGATCGAACAACCGTGCTAAACATGCTGGCAAACCGCAATGGGGTTGCGTGTGAGAAGAGGCGAATTGCAGGATGTACCGCCGCAAGGGACCGTGGTGACGGATTATGACCGTCGTCACATGACGCAATATATGCGTCTGCTCGATGCTGCCGGCGAGGGCGCGAGCTGGCAGGAGGCAGCGCAGATCATCCTGGGCCTCGATACGCAGAAAGAGCCTGAGCGGGCGCGCCTGGTCCATGATACCCATCTTGAACGCGCGCGCTGGCTGAGTTCCGAGGGCTATCGGCAGTTGGCGACGGGGCGCACCGGCTGAGAAGGTGATGCGTGCCACGCATCACCTGATGCCTTGGGGCGGACTTCCCAAGTGATTGATCTCCCGGAATCCTTTTCCTGAGATCAACCCAGGGGAGAGGCGATGCCATGCAACCCGACCGCTCGAATTGGCGTGACCAGGCGGCCTATGACTATCTCGATGATCTGGCCGCGCCGGAACTCGGCTGGGAGTGCCTGCGCCGTAATCCCGAGTATCAAGATGACTATGCAGAACTTGCAGGGGGACCACCTGAGAGGGCTGACCTGAGGGATCAGGTCGGCCGTCGATGGGGTCTGTGCTTTCCCGATACGGCCCGGTTTGGCCGCGACTGTCGCCGAGATATTCTGGCGCCCCGAAATCGATACCAGCGCCGTGATCCTCGCGGTCGCCCCTGAGGTATTTTCTGAAGAGACAGACGCCCCCGGCGGTGAGATAGTCGCCCCGAAGGGCCGGGCATCCCCCATTGGTAAGCACCTGCGCCACAGGCTGCCGGACGGAACAGACCTGCATCTCGTCGTTCCCCTGAAGCAGCACGGTCGGCTTGTGGCTACCGTTCCGCTCGGCTCCGAGGGGCTTGACCGCATGGAGGCGATCCAGCGGCTCCTGGCGGACCTGCACCGCCGTCGATCAATCCCCCGCGACACCCGTCTGACCGCGCAGCAGAAAGCGCGGCTGCGGCGTGTCCTCCAGGCCTCCGACGCCGCCTTCGACGGCGCGACCCAGAAGCAGATCGCCGAGGTGCTGTTCCGTACCGGTCATCTGGACCGCGATGAATGGCAGGTCTCCTCGGCCCGTTTTGCCGTCTCCAGCCTCCTTCGTGAGGGGCGTGACCTGATCGCCGGCGGCTATCGCAAGCTCCTGCGTCACCAGCGCCGCCTCTAGGTCGGCGATCCCGCACCGCGGTGTGCGAATTTACCCCTGCCAACTCCCCACTGCATCTGACCGGACGCGCTTCGCCAACGTGACCGTCATCAGCCGCTGTTTCGCGGCAGTGGTCACACACAGCAGGGAGACGCCCGATGTCCGCCATCTCAACCGAACTTCCCCCGCGCTATCTGCGCACCAAGGAAGCCGCGCAGTTCCTCAGCCTGTCCGCTCGCACGTTGGAGAAGCACAGGACCTACGGCACCGGTCCCGCCTACCACAAGCTGGGCGGACGTGTGGTCTACGCGATCGAGGACCTGCAGGCCTGGGTCGGACGCGGCGCTGTCACCTCGACCTCCGATCCGCGCGGACAGGTGCTGCCGGCGAAACGCCAGACGCTCGCCAATCTCCAGCAGCCCGGCCGCTTCGTGCGCTGACGTGGCGGCAATGCCGTCATGACCGATGGACGCAAACCCCGCTCCGAGCGTGGGCAGCTCGATCTGTTCCGCGCGCTGCCCGGTGACTTCGCCCCCAGAGATGCGCAGGACCTCATGGCCTATCCCTTCTTCTCCCTCGCCAAGTCGAAGCGCGTTGCGCCGATCGACTTTGCCGCTGGCAGCGTCAGCATCCGGGTCGAGGCGGTTCCCGATCACGGCATGGCCACGATCTGGGATGCCGACATCCTGATCTGGGCGGCCAGCCAGATCGTCGAGGCGCGTGACGCGGGCCTGCGCACTTCCCGGCTGATGCTTGCCACCCCATATGAGATCCTCACCTATGTCGGTCGCGGAACTAGCGCGCGGGATTACCAGCGCCTGAAGGCGGCGTTGGATCGTCTGCAGTCGACGACGATCTCCACCTCGATCCGGCAGCCGGCTGAAGGACGCCGCCATCGCTTCTCCTGGATCAACGAATGGCAGGAGCGCAGCGACAGGGACGGGCGCCCGGACGGCATCGAACTGATCGTGCCCGACTGGTTTTACCAAGCGGTGCTCGACAATGCGCTGATCCTCACCATCGACCGGGCGTATTTCGACCTGACCGGCGGGCTCGACCGCTGGCTGTATCGCCTGGTGCGCAAGCACGGTGGCCGACAGCGCGATGGCTGGCGGTTCGATTTCCATCATCTTCACCAGAAGTCCGGGGCACTGTCGCCCTTCAAGCGGTTTGCCTTCGAGCTTCGCGACATCATCCGGCGGCAGCCGCTGCCGGGCTATACGCTCTTTCTCGAGACTGAGGTTGGTGGCCGCAAGCTGCTGGCCTTCGAGCCCGCGCAGGGCTGTGGAAAACCTGTGAATGCGCTCGTGCTATCGGGAACCCGGACTATCGTGCCATCAGGAACCGGGGGCTCGTGCTATCAGGAACCCAAACAGGGTGCAACGTATGGAAGCAAAAGCGGAAATCGCTCTCTTAACTTAGAATCTAACGAAGACTCTAACTTTGAAGAGCGCGCTGATGGTGTGGAAAACCTCATCCGTGCCACCGCAAAAAGCCTCAGCCAGGCCGGTAAGACGAAGGCAGCCGTCGCCCCATCGGTGCTGCGACCGGCTTCCGATCAGGGTGTTGCAGCAGCCTCCGATCATCCAGATACGCCCCGCCTTCCTCTCGAATTGCCGGGAGGTGGCAAATGATCATCGCTCTGCTCAAGCAGAAGGGTGGCGTCGGCAAGACGACGCTTGCGCTTCATATTGCTGGTGAATTGGCGATACAGGGCAAGCGTGTCACCCTGATCGATGCCGACCCGCAAGGCTCCGCTCTGGACTGGTCGCAGCAACGCGCCCGCGAAGGTCTGCCGCGGCTCTTCGGCACCCTCGGCCTGGCCCGTGACACCCTGCACCGCGAAGTCCCCGAACTTGCCTGCACAGTCGACCATGTTGTTATTGATGGCCCACCGCGTGTTGCGGGGCTCATGCGCTCAGCGCTGCTCACCGCCGATCTGGTGCTGATCCCGGTCCAGCCCTCGCCATTCGATGGCTGGGCCTCTGCCGAGATGCTGTCCCTCCTTGCGGAGGCCCGCATTTATCGGCCGGAACTTGTCGCCCGCTTCCTGCTCAACCGCTGCGGCGCGCGCACCGTCATCGCCCGGGACACTGCCGAGGCGCTGGCCGATCACGATCCTCCTGTGCTTGCCAGCACGATTTGTCAGCGCGTCGTCTTTGCAGATGCGGCACAAACTGGTCGCCTCGCCAGTGACATTGACCGTCAATCGCCTGCTGCCCGAGAGATCGCGGCGCTGACGTCTGAGATCGGGCGCCTCGGTCTTGGGAAGGTGGCGGTATGACCGGGCGCAATGACAAGCGTGGTTTCGCCGCGCGGCCAGTCGATGCCGAGACCTGGATCAAGGCTGGCGAGGCGCCATCCGCACACGGTCGCGCGGCGGCGATCTATACGGCCCGGCTCACCATCGACATCACCCCGGACCTGCGCGGTCGCATCAAGGTCGCAGCCTTCAGCCGCGGCGTCACTGTCGCTGACATGCTGCGCGAGTTGCTCGGGCGCGAATACCCGGAACCCGAAGGAGAACCTCAATGACCGGCTTTGTGATCCCCGGCGTGACCGGAGACGGACCGTTCGACGCCCATTCCCGCGGCGAGCTGACGCGCGTGGAACTGACCTGGGTGGAGAAGCGGATCGAGTTCTGGATCAGGTTCGGCCAGGCGGCCGGGGAACAGATCCTCGACCGCAGCCGCCGCATCGTCTTCTTCCGTCCCGGCGCCGTGTTTGGCTTCGTCCGCTGGGCGGCGAATGACTATGGAACCGTCGTCTCGCGCATCGACATCGTGCGTGCGGTCGCGCCTGGGAGCGCCTGTCAGACGCTGCCCTTCGTGCGCCCAGGTGGCGAGATTTTGTTGAAGATCGAAGGCTGGCCCAAGGTCGAGAAGGTCCTCCGCCATGTCGATGCCATCGAGGGTCTCGGCATCGATCCTGCCGAGGTCGATCCCTATCACTGGCACCATGTCGCCCACTGGATGAAGGCGGGCGCAGCGCCACGACGCTATACGGCGGAACGCCATGCCGCATGGCTCCGGCGTCGGGAGATCGGAAAATGACCCGTGCCCGCTACATCATGGCGACGGTCGCGGCGCTCGCCGCCGTCATCGCCGGCAGCGTTCCGACTGCGCCACGGCTGGTCTGGAACGCCTCGGCCAGCGTGCCGATTGGTCTCTACGCCATCGCGCCGGCGGATCGGCTCGAGGTGCCAGATCTGGTCGTGGTCATGCCGCCCGAACCCTTTGCAGGTTTCATGGTCGCGCGCGGCTATGTCGGTCGCGATGTGCCGATCCTGAAGCGCGTCACCGGGCTGCCGGGACAACGGGTCTGCCGTGACGGCGCCGCGATCACCGTCGATGGCAGACACCTGGGGGAGGCGCGAGAGCGCGACAGCCAGGGCCGCGATCTTCCTGTCTGGCAGGGCTGCCGCACCATCGTAGAGGGCGAGGTCTTCCTGATGAACCCGGCGGTCTCTGACAGCTTCGATGGCCGCTACTTCGGTCCGTTCCCCACCTCGGCAGTGATCGGCCGGGCCAGTCCACTGTTCACCGACGAGGGTAGCGATGGCCGCCTCGTCTGGCACGCGCCGGAGAGGTGACGGCGCGTTCATGGCGGGACGTGCAAGCGGCCCGCATCCCACTCACCGCTTAAAGAAGGAGTCTCCAATGCCGCAAATCGGCCAATTCAAACGTACCCCGTCTGGCTATGCCGGACAGCTGCGTACGCTCTCTCTCGACCTGGAACTGACATTCGTTCCCACCGACACCGTCGACTCCGAGAAAGCTCCCGCCTATCGCATCCACCTCGGTGACGAGGAGGGCCCGGAGGTTGGCGCGGGCTGGAAACACACCGGCGAAACCGCAGGGGCTTTCGTTTCAGTCCTGCTCGATGATCCGGTTTTCCAGCATCCGATCCGCGCCCGCCTGTTCCAGTCGGATGAGGAAGGCAGGGACTGGGGGTTGCACTGGACCCGCCCGAAGAAACGCGACGAGCAGGACTGACGATGATCGCGTCCTGCACCCGTCCCGCCTCGGGGAAGGGTGGCATCTGCCACCGCATTCTCCTCCTTCTTCTTTCCGGCCTCTTCCTCCCGGCCACCGCCACGCAGCCGCTCTTGGCGCAAACCGGTGTGCCCGAACACGCAATCGCCGCGCATCCCTATGCCGCCCAGGTCACCGAGGCATCGCAGCGCTTCGGCATTCCGACGACATGGATCATGGCCGTGATGCGGACAGAGAGCGCGGGCGATCTGCGCGCGGTGTCTTCCGCTGGCGCGATGGGGCTCATGCAGGTCATGCCCGACACCTGGGCCGGGCTGCGCATCCGTCATGGCCTCGGCCGAGACCCTTTCGAGCCGCGTGACAACATCCTCGCGGGCACGGCCTATCTGCGCGAGATGTGGGACCGCTATGGCGATGTCTCGGCGATGCTGGCGGCCTATAATGCCGGTCCCGCCCGCTACGAAGAATACCGACTGGCGGATCGTCCGCTGCCTCCCGAGACACGTGCCTATGTCGCTGCGCTTGCACCCGTTCTGCTTGGCGAGCGGCCATCGGGCACCGCTATCACTGCAGCCCGACCGCTCGATTGGCGTGAGGCGGCGATCTTCATCAGCCGCGAAGACGGGACGCTTGCAACCGATCCTGTGTTGCCTGACCGAAAGGTCGGCGGCGCTCCTTCCCCCATCCCGGCGGTGCCGCAGGCGGGCCTCACCCCGCAATCTGAGGGCCTCTTCGTCCAGCCGGAGACTGGTGAGGCCCGGCCATGATCCGCGCGACGACACTTCGCATTCCGTCGTGCTCTGGCGTGTCTTGGAGGGCGCAAGGAGTGGTGGCGGGCACCACGACCGAAGGATGGCAGGATAAAAGGGCGCACGGTGCGCGGCGGTTGGGCGGTTGTTTTTGTTCATGTTTTCGCCGCGTTCCGCACCGTGTGGCGTGTGCGCGCACCGTGCGAGATGTGCCTAACACTCTGATATTCACCGCGGTTTCGCACTGTGTGGGGAACTCCCATGCCCGATGATCGCGAGTTCCGCATCCGTCCGGGGGGTATCCGCTCGACACGGGCGCAGCAGGCCCGGCCCTTTGTCGCACAGGCCCTGGCTGCCGCGAAAAAGGCCGGGGGTGGTGTCTCGCGGGCCGGGCGCGTCACCCCGGGTAATCGGTCCCGCTTCGGGCGCGGTCAACGCGCCAGTATTCAGGCCAACCGCCTCATCACCGTCCGCACACGCGGCGCGGTGGTCAAGGCGCGTGTGGTCCGGCACAGCGGGAAATCCGCACCCCTCGGAGCCCACCTCGATTACCTGCGCCGGGATGGCGTGACCCGGGACGGGGAGAAGGCCAGTCTCTTCGGGCCCGGAACGGAGGATGCCGATGGCCGGGCCTTTGCCGAGCGGTGTCGCGATGACCGTCATCATTTCCGTTTCATCGTCTCGCCCGACGACGCGCCCGACATGTCTGACCTGCAATCCTTCACCCGCGATCTCGTCGGGCGGATGGAACAGGATCTCGGCACGTCGCTTGACTGGGTCGGCGTCGATCACTGGAACACCGCGCATCCGCATGTCCACCTGATCGTTCGCGGTATGCGCGACGACGGCCAGGATCTCGTGATCTCGCGGGACTACATCAAGGAAGGGATGCGGGACAGGGCACGGGATCTCATCACCCAGGAACTGGGCCTACGCAGCGATCTCGACATCCGGCGGACGCTTGAGCGACAGATCGGGGCCGAGCGCTGGACGCAGCTCGATCGTCAGTTGCTGCGGGACGCGGGGCGTTCGCGCATCCTCGAAATGGCGCCGGATGCGGATCGGCAGCCGGATGCGTTTCACGCGTTGAAGATCGGGCGGCTGCGGAGGCTGGAAGTGCTCGGTGTCGCCGACCAGATCGGAAAGTCGCAATGGCACATCAGGGACGATGCCGAGGCGGTGCTGCGCGAGATCGGGGAGCGTGGCGACATCATCAAGCGGATGCATCGTGCCCTGACGGACCGGGGGATCGAGCGCGGGTCCTCGAGTTACGTCCTTGCCGCAGAGAGCCTCGATGTTCCCGTCATCGGTCGTCTGGTTGAACGCGGTCTGGATGACGAGCTGAAGGGGACGGCTTATGCCGTCGTCGATGGTGTCGATGGCCGGAGCCACCATATCCGTCTGCCCCATCTCGACGCCGCCGGTGACAGCGCCCCAGGCTCGATCGTGGAACTCCGCACCTATGACGATGCACGCGGCCAGCGTCGTGTCGCGCTGGCGGTCCGGTCCGACCTGGACCTCGCTGCGCAGGTCTCCGCGTCGGGGGCCACCTGGCTCGACCGGCAGGCCATCGCGCGGGATCCGCTCGCGCTGTCGGACCAGGGCTTCGGTGCCGAGGTCCGGCAGGCCCTGGACGCCCGGGCCGATCATCTGACCTCGGAGGGGCTGGCCGAGCAGCGGGGCGGCAGGGTGGTCTTTGCCCGGCGCCTGCTCGGAACCTTGCGCGACCGGGAGCTGCAGGCGGTTGGCGCGCAGCTCTCTGGGGAAACCGGTTTGCCGTTCAACAAGGCTGATCCGGGTGACTACGTCAGCGGCATCTATCGCCAGCGTCTCGTGCTGGCTTCGGGCCGTTTTGCCATGATCGAAGGCTTTGGAGCTGACGGCGCGCTCGGCTTCCAGCTGGTGCCCTGGTCCCCCTCCCTCGAAAAGCATCTCGGCCGGGATGTCACCGGCGTCGCGCGCGGGGACGGCGGAGTGGACTGGGACTTTGGCCGCAAGCGCGGCCTCGGCCTCTGATCAACACACCGGAAAGGAGCGACAGTCATGTCCGCGACCAAGATCCTCTGGGGCCAGGTCTCCATCGTCTTCCTCATCATTCTGGCCACCACCTGGGGAGCAACGCAATACGTGGCCGCGAGCCTTGGCTATCAGGCACAGCTGGGCCCACCCTGGTTCGTGTTGTTTGGGACGCCCATCTACTATCCTCCCGCCATCTTCTGGTGGTGGTATTTCTATGAGGCCTACGCGCCGTCGGTCTTCGTGACAGGCGGGATCATCGCTGCCTCGGGGGGCTTCATCGCTATCGGTGTGGCCATTGCCATGTCGGTCTGGCGTGCCCGCGAGGCCCGCAACGTCGCGACTTACGGTTCTGCCCGATGGGCCGATAAGGGCGAGGTGAAGGCGGCTGGACTTCTTGACCCGGATGGAGTGGTCCTCGGTCGCTATGACCGGGACTACCTGCGCCACGATGGGCCGGAGCATGTGCTCTGCTTCGCACCGACGCGATCCGGCAAGGGGGTAGGGCTGGTCGTACCCTCGCTTCTCACCTGGCCGGGCTCGGCCATCGTTCATGACATCAAGGGAGAGAACTGGCAGCTGACCGCCGGGTTCCGCGCCCGGCACGGTCGGGTCCTGCTGTTCGATCCTACCAATCCGAACTCTTCAGCCTACAATCCCCTGCTCGAAGTGCGCCGCGGAGAGTGGGAGGTTCGTGATGTTCAGAACATCGCCGACATCCTCGTCGACCCCGAGGGGAGCCTGGAGCGGCGGAACCATTGGGAGAAGACCAGCCACAGTCTGCTCGTCGGTGCGATCCTGCACGTCCTCTATGCCGAGAAGGACAAGACGCTGGCCAGTGTCGCCAACTTCCTGTCTGACCCGCGGCGTCCCGTGGAGTCCACACTCCGCGCGATGATGCGGACCTCGCACCTGGGCGAGGCGGGGCCGCATCCCGTGGTCGCCAGTGCCGCCCGTGAATTGCTCAACAAGTCCGAGAATGAACGCTCCGGTGTGCTTTCGACGGCGATGTCATTCCTTGGCCTCTATCGAGACCCCGTCGTCGCGCAGGTCACGCGCCGCTGCGACTGGCGGATCGGCGACATTGTCGGGGAAGCGCGGCCCGTTACGCTGTATCTCGTGGTGCCGCCATCTGACATCAATCGCACCAAGCCGCTCATCCGCCTGATCCTCAACCAGGTCGGCCGACGATTGACCGAGGAGCTGCAGGGCAAAGATGATCGTCATCGGCTGCTTCTGATGCTCGATGAGTTCCCGGCGCTTGGCCGGTTGGATTTCTTCGAGAGCGCGCTGGCCTTCATGGCGGGCTACGGGCTGAAGAGCTTCCTCATCGCCCAGTCGCTGAACCAGATCGAGAAGGCCTATGGTCCGAACAACTCGATCCTCGACAATTGTCATGTCCGTGTGAGCTTCGCGACCAATGATGAGCGCACGGCCAAGCGGGTATCCGACGCTCTCGGCACGGCCACCGAGATGAAGGCGATGAAGAACTATGCCGGGCACCGTCTGGCGCCCTGGCTCAGCCATCTCATGGTGTCCCGATCGGAGACCGCGCGGGCGTTGCTCACCCCCGGAGAAATCATGCAGCTGCCGCCTTCAGACGAGATCGTCATGGTGGCCGGCACTCCACCGATCCGGGCGACAAAAGCACGGTATTACGAAGATGAGCGGTTCACCGAGCGGGTCTTGCCGCCACCCGACCTGGTGGATGTAGGCGCGTCCGGGAAGGATGACTGGAGTAGTCTGGCAGTCCCACCGCAGGACGACGAACCCGAGCCGGTATCCGGGACGGGACCGGAGGATGAGGACCCGACAGCGTCGGAGCGCCGTCTTCAGCCGGAGCTGGCGCAGACCCGGTCGGCCGACAGGCAGACACCTCTCGAGAACGAGTTTGAATTCGACCCACCCGAGGATGAGGAAGATGGCGCCATCCGCAATCGGCGCATCATGCAGCAGATGCGTGGTGTCGCGCGCCAGGTCTCCCTCAATCCCGACGACGGGATGGAGCTTTGATCATGACCTCGAGCCGCAAGAAGACGAAGATCTCGGTCTACCTTGATCCCGAGGTCATGCAGATGCTGGCGGAGTTTGCCGCCCGGCGCGACCGATCCCAATCGATGGTGGCTGAGGCCGCGATCGCATCCTTCCTCTCGCCGGATAACGCAGAGCGCCGCGAGGCGGTTCTGGCCCGACGCCTGGATCAGATCGACAGGCGGATCACCCGGCTGGAGCGCGATGTCGGAATCTCCGTCGAAAGCCTGGCGGTGTTCATCCGTTTCTGGCTTGCGACGACACCCGCTCTGCCGGAACCCGCAGCCAAGGCGGCACGGGCAAAAGCAGGGGAGCGATACGAGGCGTTTGTCTCGGCTCTCGGTCGGCGCCTGGCGCAGGGTCCGAAGCTGCGGCAGGAGGTGTCGGAGGATGAGGAAGGGGGCGCAGGTGGCTGAAAAGATTTCAACTACCTCAACCGCAGACGTGGGAACTGTAGCCGTGATCATAATGTCCGGGTTGCTCGGCCCAGACCTGCCGTTCAGCCACTCCCAAGCTGACGTCCGCTTCAAGCACTCCACCACGTCCGATACGAAACCGGCTTACTGATCCCAGGATCTGCCGTCCTTACCTGTCGGCAGCGACAATATTGGCTCCGTCGATCTGCTCCACACCTGCAGGCAGGAGAAGCTGTTCCAGCCAGTCGATAGCATTGCCCCGCTCGGAGCAGTAAGCGAAGAACGCCCGCTGCTTCGCTCGAGTAAACGCGACGAAGAATGAATTTAGCTCTTCGCCACGCTCCGGCGACAGGCTCCACCATGTCTTGGCATCGAGACCGAAAAAGATCATGGTGTGGAATTCGAGGCCCTTGCTCTTATGGATTGTCATGAGCGGGACCTGGTCCTTGCCTTCGAAGTGATCAAGAACGCCACTCCAGTCCGCTGCGTTCTCGACGCATTCCCGCAAAAGAACCTGAAAGCCGTTGCGCACTCGCTGAAAATCGGCGTCGCGTCGATATTCGGGGTAGGTCTGACGCAGACGCTCGATCCCGGCGAAGTCCAGAGCCTGCGCGAACAACCGGTCGGCCACTGCCGGATCCGGTGGCTCGTCACGCATCGTCTGTCGAAGGTTCCGAGAGAACTCTCCGATATCGCGCTGCAAGCGCTCTTGCCCGGCCTCATCTTCGGGACTGATGCCCGCCAACGTTTGCAGGCGTTCCTGCGTCGCATTCCAAGCATCGGGGTCGCGGACGCTTGCACCCAGCCGCAAGAGCGGGAGGAGAACTTCGGTCAGGGGCTCGGCTAACAAATCCTGAATGGCGATTTCGCCAACATTTCTGGCAAGATTTCGCAGCGCGAGGTCGTGGGCACGGAGAGCGGGCGCAAGCTCGTCTTCAACGTTGTTTGCCCGCATGCGCACGAGGATGGCAACATCGTGTGGGGCGATGCGGCCATCATCGACTTCGCTCCTGATCCATCGCGCTATCTGCTCAGCTTCCTGCTCGCGGCTGTCGAACCGCCAGATGGCCGCCGTATCCCCCTCGATCGCCAGCTCGCCGCGCGCCTCAACCTCCTCGACATCGGGATCGATCTGCCGTGCGATGACATGCTGGATGGCAACAAGCGTCCCGTGAGATCTCCAGTTCCTGAGTAGCGCATGGCGAACGGCATTGAAGTCGGCGGTGAATTCGTCGAACGCGTTATCCATTGCGCCCGCCCAACCCATAATCTTCTGCTTGTCGTCGCCGACTGCGGTAAAGACGGCATCGCTTTCGCTGAACGCAGCATCCACGAGGCTATATTGCGCGTAGGTTGTGTCCTGGAATTCATCGAGAAAGACAAAGGGATATGTGAGGCGCAAAGCGCGCTTGATCCTGGGATTCGCGCGAAGCATGTACTCAACGACGCGGTTGATCATCGCAAAAGAAACAAGTGCGCCGTCCGGCATGGCATACTGGTCATCCCAGTAGGCCCGTAGCAGCTCTCTCGCGCGCGGATTTTCAACGGTTTCTTCAAGCGGCAGCGGTGTACGGGCGACCGCTCGCTCAAACCGGTCCGCACTGACGTCCGGACGGCCGTGTCTTCGCAGGAAGACCTCTATGTCCTGTCTGGAGGGAAAAGCGATGCTGTAGTCTGCGGGCGGTCGGTAGGCATAGGGGATCGCAAGGCGGAAATGATCCAGCATGTGCTTCGTAAATGCATCGAACGTCATCGAGTGAAATCTGCGGGCCTGGTCCGCAGGGCAGCGCTGGCGAACCCGCGCGGCAAGGTTTTGAGCGGCATCGCGTTTGAAACTGATCGCAAGGATGCGCTTTGGTGCCGGACAAAGACCTGTCTGCAGGAGATAGGCGGCCTTCTGCGCCAGAAATTCGGTCTTGCCCGCTCCGGCACCGGCGGTAACGCAAACACTCTGCGCGGTCTCTCGAAGAGCGTCCCAGACTCGCGGTTCAAGGTCATCGACGCCTTGTGGTCGCCAATCTTCCGGCGCGACGGGCATCAGTCTTCAGCCGGCTCAGGAAACAGAACGTCTCTGACATGATCGATCAGGGCGCGTAGTTCCGGGGGTGCGCGCCGAGCGAGGTTTCGACGAGCGATCCTGCTCAGCGCGGCGAGATGGGTCTCCGGTTTGCTGCGGCTGAGGAAAAGATATGGATACCAGGTGAAGCTATCGTCCCATTGCTCGCCGTCGTAGATGTCGGGATTCCCGTTGGTTTTCAGGACCACCCTTTTTTTCTCGGCAATCGCCTCTGCTGTCGTCCTAGGGCCTCGTCCACCCGGATTGGGGTGCTGGTACGCCGCAGGAAACGCCTCAAGCATCGCGAAATCCAAGTCGATGGGGTCGGAAAAGAAGACGGCTTCATGTCTGAGAGCCTGAAGCCAGTCATTTTCCGCCCAATCCTCCAGAACATCTTCGTCATCCAAATCTTCGAGATCGTCGAGACTGATCGTGCCATCAATAACGAGGGGATTTGCAGTCAGGTCGCGATCCACCTCTTCTAGAGCCGCGAACGCCGTTCGGATCATTTTGGCTCCGCCATGGGTGCGGCCAAGATCGAAGTCGAGCAGTGTCGCGTGAGGGATGCCGAGATCGGTGAGCAGTCTCCAGAAGTGCGAGACATAGCGACCGCCCAAAGGCACGACCGGCACGAATGACGGGTCAAGCGGAACGCCTCTTGCTTCGGCTAAACGGGGCAGAACGACTCGCTCCGAGTCCCCCTCCGCCAGAATCACGAACCGCGCAAAATATAGTTCGGGGTAGGAACGGACCGCGAGGCGGACATATGTGCTGGCTTGTACATCGTCTTCAGGCAAGGTCAGCAGCCTGACGCTCGCGCGGCGCGTCTGGCGGTCAAGCCGAAAGTAGCGAACTTCGTCCGCCTCGATGCGGGAGAGGATGCTGGCGCTATGGCTCGAAATGAGCGCCTGCGCCGTGCTCATCTCGCCGATTTCCCGCGCCAACGTCACGATCCGAGACAAGAAGAATGGGGAGAGGCTGTTTTCAGGCTCTTCAATCGCGAGAATCGTCAGATGCGTGCGCCTCAGCTTCTCCTGATCGAACGGGCTCTCCGCCGCAGCGAGGGCAAGCGCAGCCTGTTCGGTCTCGAGGGTTGCAGCCGTCAGAGCGATGTGGAAAAGCGAGCGCTGTCCGTCACTGAGATCGGTGAGGATTCGGTTTCGACCGGCCTCGTCAGGATGAAAAACGAACTCCGCGCGCCGGACAAGATCTTCGATCCTGCTCTCAATCAGCCGAAGATTAGGGGTTGTGTCCGTGTCGCCTTCGTAAACCTGCTGCCACCTGTGCGTCAGACGCTCAATGATGAAGCTTGCCGGGGCTTCCTGATCGAACTGGTTCTGGATAAGCTCGGCCCCTTCCGTCGCGCGGGCGCCAAGATCAGCTGACCATAGCGCCGCTCGCCATAGGCGTCCTTTCAGGAGCTCGGTGACACGGTCGGCCGCGTTGCGAAGGGCGGGAACGTAGACAACCTGTATGCTCGCGCGATCCACAGCGGAGACTTTCGGAAGCGTCTCCCATTCAAATTCGTTGCCGAGGGTCGTGATCCATCTGATGTCTTCTTCGACGGTCCCGTCAGGCGTGCCGTCTTCGATCCACCTGGCGATAAGTCGCATGCGCGCCTTTAGCGGTTCATCGGGGCCAGAAGCAGCCATGTGATTGAAAAAGTCGGGGACGGCGGAAGCGTCTTCGTCCTCTTCTTCGTCGAGCTCTGGGAAGCCGAGCAGACACTCGATCTCCAGAGCCCGCCCGTCCGGCAGCTCCTCTTCGTTCTGCGCGATATGGAAGTCTTTCTTTGTGACGGTCCTGTCCGCCCTCGTCACTCCAAAGAGACGGGAAAGCGCCTGGAAGAGCGCCGTCTTGCCTGAGCCGTTCCCACCGACGAAGGCCGTTACCTGCTCTTCCAGGCTGATTTCCATCCAGTCGGGACCGAAGCAGCGAAAATTGCGCACGGCAATATTCTCAATTTTCATGGGCAGGCTCCACCGCAAAGAATCTTTCCGCACAACCAAGGTAGGATTTGAAAAAGGGACTATTCCACAACTCTTCGTAGGCAAGCGGAACTCTCGGCGTCTCGCCGCGTGGTTGCAACCCAAATATCGCGCCCCACACAACTCTGTCAGCCGCCCGATAGGCGGTGACTAGCGGTGCAAGTTGGTCAATTGCCTTTAGGCCTTTAAGCACTAAACCGGCCTTTGATCCTCTTCGCAGCCAACGACCGCTTTCCGCCCGAATTCACCATGTTCTCATGACGGTTGCCACGATGCCTTCCTCCCGGAGTGAAACTGGGGATCATTCCGCCGTTTTCCTGTCATTGCACGCTAGGCTACTACACCCCTCCGAAAGCTGTTGAGCCATAGGCATCTACGGCTTTCTTAATCGACCCCGATCCAGGGCGGCCTGTTGGAGGCGCCCGTAAGGGAACGGGGCCGGCATGGCGAAGACCGATCAGAGACCAGAGGTAATCCGGAGAGGCGCGCGGATGCTGCGCACCGCGCTCGGGCAGGCGATCGCCGGGTTTCTGGACGACCCCATGACCGTCGAGGTGATGCTCAACCCCGATGGGCGGCTCTGGGTCGACCGACTTTCCGAGGGGCTGGCCGACAGTGGCAAGACGCTGAGCGCAGCGGACGGCGAGCGTATTGTTCGCCTCGTCGCCCACCATGTTGGCGTCGAAGTTCATGGCCTCTCCCCTCGCGTCTCTGCGGAACTCCCGGAAACAGGCGAGCGCTTCGAGGGGCTTTTGCCTCCCGTGGTTGCCGCTCCGGCTTTCGCCATCCGCAAACCCGCCGTCGCCGTCTTCACCCTCGAAGATTACGTCACCGCCAGGACCATGACCTTGATGCAGGCCGAGGCGCTGCGCCAGGCGGTTGCGGCACGTGCCAATATCCTGGTGGCGGGGGGTACCTCTACAGGCAAGACCACGCTGACTAATGCGTTGCTCGCCGAGGTGGCCAAGACCTCCGATCGCGTCGTGATCATCGAAGATACTCGAGAACTGCAATGCGCCGCGCCGAACCTCGTGGCGATGCGCACCAAGGACGGCGTTGCGAGCTTGTCCGATCTGGTGCGCTCCTCGCTGCGTCTGCGCCCTGATCGCATTCCCATCGGCGAGGTGCGCGGCGCCGAGGCGCTGGACCTGCTTAAAGCCTGGGGCACCGGCCATCCCGGCGGCATCGGCACCATCCATGCCGGTTCCGGGATTGGCGCGCTGCGTCGGCTCGAACAACTCATCCAGGAAGCCGTCGTTACCGTGCCCCGCGCCATGATCGCGGAGACCATCGACCTCGTGGCTGTTCTGGCCGGCCGAGGCTCCGCACGCCGTCTGGTCGAACTCGCCCGCGTCAAGGGCCTCGGGCCGGACGGCGACTACCGGATTTCACCTGTCATTTCAGAACCCACCACTCACGAACCAGGAGATCCCGCATGATCCGTCACGCCCTGCGCATCCGCCAACACATCGCCACGGCCGCCGCCGCCACCTATGTCAGCCTGTTCATCGCTCCGGCTGCGCATGCCTCCGGGTCTTCCATGCCCTGGGAAGCGCCTCTGCAATCCATCCTCGACTCCGTCGAGGGGCCGGTGGCCAAGATTGTGGCGGTGATCATCATCATCGTCACCGGTCTGACGCTGGCCTTCGGCGATACCGGCGGCGGCTTCCGGCGGTTGATCCAGATCGTCTTCGGCATCTCCATCGCCTTTGCGGCCTCGTCCTTCTTCCTGAGCTTCTTCAGCTTCGGTGGCGGAGCGCTGATCTGATGGCGGTGAGTTTCGAGACCCTCGACGCGGTGCCGGGGTTCAGCGTGCCGGTTCACCGTGCGCTGACCGAGCCGATCCTGCTCGGCGGCGCACCGCGCTCGGTTGCCATTCTGAATGGCACGCTCGCCGGTGCGGTCGGCCTCGGGCTTCAGCTCTGGCTGGTCGGGATCCTGATCTGGGCCGTCGGCCACATCGCTGCTGTCTGGGCGGCCAGGCGCGATCCGCTCTTCGTCGAGGTTGCGCGCCGCCATTTGCGCATTCCCGGTCATCTCTCGGTGTGAACCCCCATGATGAATCTTGCTGAATACCGTCGCACCGCCTCGCGCCTCGCCGACTACCTGCCCTGGGTGGCGCTGGTCGGGGAGGGCGTGGTCCTCAACAAAGACGGCTCGTTTCAGAGGACGGCGAAATTTCGGGGTCCCGATCTGGACAGCGCCGTCGCTGCCGAACTGGTCGCGGTGGCGGGACGGCTGAACAATGCTTTCCGGCGCCTCGGTTCCGGGTGGGCGATCTTCGTGGAAGCACAGCGCTCTGAGGCCGCGACCTATCCGGTGAGCACCTTCCCGGATGCGGCATCGGCGCTGGTCGATGCCGAGCGCAAGGCCGATTTCGAGGAGGAGGGGAGCCATTTCGTATCCGGCTACTTCCTGACGCTCCTCTGGCTTCCACCGGCGGAGGACGCGGCACGCTCAGAATCCTGGCTCTACGAGGGCCGCGAAACCTCAGGTGTGAACCCCTGGGAACAGGTGCGCGGCTTTGTCGACCGCACCGATCGCGTGCTGGCGCTGCTCGACGGCTTCATGCCGGACTGCCATTGGCTCGATGACGCCGCTACGCTGACCTACCTGCATTCGACGATTTCGACCAACCGGCACCGCGTGCGCGTGCCCGAGGTGCCGGTCTATCTCGACGCGCTCTTGCCCGACCAGCCGCTGGCCGGTGGGCTGGAGCCGCGTCTGGGTAATCATCACCTCCGCGTCCTGACGATCACCGGCTTTCCCGGCGCCACGACCCCGGGCCTGCTCGACGAGTTGAACCGGCTGGCCTTTCCTTACCGCTGGTCGACCCGTGCCATCCTCATGGACAAGCTGGATGCGACGAAGCTGCTGACCCGGATCCGTCGTCAGTGGTTCGCCAAGCGTAAGAGCATCGCCGTGATCCTAAAGGAGGTGATGACCAACGAGCAATCCGCGCTGGTCGATACAGATGCCGCGAACAAGGCCGCTGACGCGGACATGGCCTTGCAGGAACTCGGCGCGGATCTGGCTGGCATGGCCTATGTCACGGCCACGATCACGGTCTGGGACGAGGACGTTCGCCGCGCCGAAGAGAAGCTGCGGCTGGTCGAGAAGATCGTCCAGTCCCGCGATTTCACCGTCATGGTCGAGACGGTCAACGCCGTCGATGCCTGGCTTGGTAGTCTGCCCGGGCATGCCTATGCCAATGTCCGGCAGCCACCGATCAGCACATTGAATCTCGCCCATATGATCCCGCTCTCGGCGGTCTGGGCGGGGCCGGAACAGGATGAGCATTTCGGCGACGCTCCGTTGCTCTACGCCAGGACCGAAGGCTCCACCCCGTTCCGGTTTTCTCTGCATGTCGGGGATGTCGGTCACACCCTCATCGTCGGCCCGACCGGCGCCGGAAAATCCGTGTTGCTGGCGCTGATGGCGCTTCAGTTCCGGCGGTACTCGCGCAGCCAGATCTTCGCCTTCGACTTCGGCGGCTCGATCCGCGCCGCTTCGCTCTCCATGGGTGGCGACTGGCATGATCTCGGCGGAGAACTGACCGACGCGGACGAGAACTTCGTCTCGCTGCAACCGCTGGCCCGCATTCACGAGACGTCGGAGCGCGCCTGGGCGGCTGACTGGATCGTCGCCATCCTGACGCGCGAGAACATCCAGATCACCCCGGATGTGAAGGAACATATCTGGACAGCACTGACCTCGCTGGCCTCGGCCCCTGTGGGTGAGCGGACCATGACCGGCCTCGCGGTCCTGCTGCAGTCCAATGACCTGAAGCAGGCGCTCCGCGCATACTGCGTGGGTGGACCCTATGGCCGGCTGCTTGATGCCGAGACCGAACGGCTGGGATCGGCGGATGTGCAGGCTTTCGAGATCGAGGGGCTGGTGGGAACCGGCGCGGCGCCCGCCGTCCTCTCTTACCTGTTCCACCGGATCGGCGATCGGCTCGACGGGCGACCCACGCTGCTCATCATCGACGAGGGCTGGCTCGCGCTCGATGACGATGCATTCGCGGAGCAGCTCCGCGAGTGGCTGAAGACGCTGAGGAAGAAGAACGCCTCGGTGATCTTCGCGACGCAGAGCCTCAGCGACATCGACAGCAGCGCCATCGCGCCTGCGATCATCGAAAGCTGCCCGACCCGGCTCCTGCTGCCGAACGAGCGGGCTATCGAGCCTCAAATCACGGCCATCTATCGCCGCTTCGGCCTCAATGACCGACAGATCGAGATCCTCGCGCGGGCCACGCCCAAGCGCGACTACTACTGCCAGTCGCGGCGCGGCAACCGGCTTTTCGAGCTGGGCCTCAGCGACGTCGGGCTCGCACTCTGCGCGGCGTCGTCCAAATCGGATCAGGCGCTGATTGCCGAGATCTGTGCTGAGCACGGGAGAGACGCGTTCCTCGTCGCCTGGCTGAAGGCGCATGACCTCGATTGGGCCGCCGAGCTGATCCCCGACCTCACCAATCTCGCCATCGACGCGGACGGGGCTTCTCCGGCCACCCCAGTTGTTGAGGACACGGACATCAACCTTGAAGAAGAGGAAATCACACCATGACACGCAAGTTTACGTTTCGGTCCGCAGGCACGTCGCTGCTCGCCCTCGCGCTGGCGATGCCCATGGCCATGTCGCCCATCGCAGCGCCGCCCGCCCATGCGCTCTTCGGCATCGGCGGCGGCCCGTTTATCGTCTACGACCCGACCAACCACGCGGAAAATCTCCTGACCGCGGCGCGCGCTCTGGAGCAGATCAACAACCAGATCGCACAGCTCCAGAACGAAGCGCAGATGCTGATCAACCAGGCGCGCAATCTCGCCAACCTGCCGTATTCCGCGCTCCAGCAGATCCAGCAGAACGTCAGCCGCACGCAGCAACTCCTGGCGCAGGCCCAAAACATCGCCTTCGATGTGCAGAGCATCGACCAGATGTTCCAGCAGGACTATGGCAACCTTTCTCTGACGGCGACCGACCAGCAAATGATCGCCGAGGCCCGGTCCCGTTGGGAGAATACCGTCGGTGGCCTGCAGGATGCGATGCGCGTGCAGGCCGGTGTCGTCGGCAACATCGATGCCAACCGTGCTGAGATGTCCGCGCTCGTGGGACAGAGCCAGAATGCGGTTGGCGCTCTGCAGGCCACGCAGGCGGGCAACCAGCTCCTCGCACTGCAATCGCAGCAGCTCTCGGATCTGATCGCGGTGATCTCGGCAAACGGTCGCGCCAACGCGCTGACCGAGGCCGAGCGTGCCACCGCCGCCGAACAGGGCCGCATCCAGCGCGAGCGGTTCCTGACGCCGGGCTCGGGCTACCAGCCCGGCAATGCGCAGATGTTCAACTGAGGCCGGGAGGGGAGACGATGGAGGGGAAGGTGCTGGCGCGGATCGTGGCCATCGCATTCGCGGCGATCGCGATCACCGCCACAGTGATCGAGGTCACGCGGGAGGAAGCTCCCGTGCCGGCCAGCACCGCGCCCGCGCTCCAGCCGTCTGCCGATCCTCTCCGCGCGACGCTGCGCCGGTGCCAGCAGCTTGGCGAGGCCGCTTCCAGCGATGCCGATTGCCTCGCCGCCTGGGCCGAGAGCCGTGACCGGTTCCTCGGCCGGACGCCTTCACCCGAAGGGCCGCAGCGTCCGGGAGATCAGTGAACCATGGGCGGGACCGGCGTCATCGACAACTTTCTGGGCATCTTCACCAGCTATATCGACAGCGGGTTTGGACTGCTCGGGGGTGAGGTGGCCTTCATCGCCACCACGCTGATCGTCATCGACGTGACGCTGGCGGCCTTGTTCTGGGCCTGGGGCGCCGATGATGACATCATTGCCCGACTGGTGAAGAAGACGCTCTTTGTCGGGGTCTTCGCCTATATCATCTCCAACTGGAACAACCTCGCCCGGATTGTCTTCGAGAGCTTCGCGGGCCTTGGTCTGATGGCCTCGGGCACCGGGTTTTCCGCCGCCGATCTTCTGCGCCCTGGCCGCGTCGCCCAGACCGGGCTCGAGGCCGGGCGACCGCTGCTCGAGAGCATCTCCGATCTGATGGGCTGGGTCGCGGTCTTCGAGAACCTCGTCCAGATCCTCTGCCTGTTCTTCGCCTGGGCGCTGGTGATCCTCGCCTTCTTCATCCTCGCGGTTCAGCTCTTCGTCACCCTGATCGAGTTCAAACTCACGACCCTCGCGGGCTTCGTGCTGATCCCCTTCGGCCTCTTCGGCAAGACCGCTTTCATGGCCGAGCGTGTGCTGGGCAACGTCATCTCGTCCGGCATCAAGGTTCTCGTCCTCGCCGTGATCATCGGCATCGGATCGACGCTCTTCGGCCAGTTCACCGCTGGCTTCGGTGGCGTGACCCCGACCATCGATGATGCCATGGCGATTGTTCTGGCTGCCCTGTCTCTGCTGGGCCTCGGAATATTCGGCCCCGGCATCGCCTCGGGTCTGGTGTCCGGCGGGCCCCAACTCAGCGCGGGGGCGGCCATTGGTACCGGCCTTGCCGTTGGTGGCGCGGCGATCGGGGCCGGAGGGGCGACCATGCTCGCAGCGCGCGGGGCAGGGTCTGCACTTTCCGGTGGTGCCGCCCTCGCACGCGGCGGCGCCACCGCGGCGGGCGCTGCCTCGAGCGCCTACACGCTCGGCTCGATGGGTGGAGGTGGTCTCTCCGGTGGGTTGATCGGTGTAGCGCGCGCCGGGGCCGCTGCCGCGGCATCACCGCTCAAGAAGGCCTCCTTTCGCGCGGCTGGCGGGATCCAGTCCAGCTACGCCGAGGGCGTAAAGGGCGGTGTTGCGGCGACGGGCGGAACCACCTCGATGGGCACGGTCGGCGGGGCGGCGCCCGAGCCTGGCAGCTCCGGCCCGTCCTCCGCCGATGGCCCGCCAGCCTGGGCAAAGCGCATGCGCCATAACCAGGCAGTGAGCCATGGCGTCCGCGCTGCCGCCCATGCCGTCCGGTCGGGCGACAGCCACGGCTCGGGCTCCTCCGTCAATCTCTCCGAAAGGGACCGCTCATGAACCTCTTCAGGCGTTCCGCCACGCATTATGGCAAGACACCTCAGCCAGAGACGCCTTACCAGAGGGCTGCGCAGGTCTGGGACGAGCGCATCGGCTCCGCCCGCGTTCAGGCCCGCAACTGGCGCTACATGGCCTTCGGCAGCCTGATCCTCGCGGCGGGATTTGCTGGCGCCCTGGTCTGGCAATCCGCACGCGGCACGGTAGTGCCCTGGGTTGTTCAGATCGACGCGCTCGGCGAGGCCCAGGCGGTCGCTCCGGCCTCCGCCGACTACGAGCCGACCGATCCACAGATCGCCTTCCATTTGGGTCGTTTCATCGAGCAGGTTCGTTCCATCCCCGCCGACCCGATCATCGTGCGGCAGAACTGGCTGCGCGCCTATGAGTTCACCACGGACCGTGGCGCGGCCGCACTTAACGACTTCGCCCGCGCCAACGACCCGTTCACCCGCGTCGGTCGTCAACAGATCGCCGTCGAGGTGTCCTCGGTCATCCGGGCCTCGCCGGGATCGTTCCGCGTCGCCTGGACCGAGCGCCACTACGAGAACGGCCAGCTTTCCGCGACCGAGCGTTGGACCGCGATCCTGACCGTCGTGATCCAGACTCCGCGCAGCGCCGAGCGCCTGCGCGCCAATCCCCTCGGAATCTATGTCAATGCGATCTCCTGGTCGCGGGAGATGAGCCAATGACTGAAACGCTTGTTCATGAAACCAGGTCTCCGGGCATCAGGACGCCGACGTTGGTGGCCCTCCTGCTATCCGCATCCGTGTTGGCAGGATGTGCCAGCAACCGGGTGCGGGAATTCAGCTACGACGAGTACGTGCCGCCGCTGCCCACTCCGCCCGCCTCGGCTGCCGAGGAACGTCCTCGACCCCTGCACACGCCGCCGGTCTGGACTGTGGCGCATGGCGGAGCGGCGGCAGGCACACCGACCGGACGTATCGAAAACGCCAATGCCGCCGCCCGGGTCGAACCGCGCCGCGAGGGCTATTACAATGCGATCCAGATCTATCCCTGGTCGGAAGGTGCCCTCTATCAGGTCTATGCCGCGCCGGGTCAGATCACCAACATCGCACTCGAGCCGGGCGAACGTCTGACCGGCGCGGGTCCGATCGCCGCAGGGGATACCACGCGCTGGATCATTGGCGACACAGAGAGCGGGTCCGGATCCACCGCCCGCGTCCACATCCTCGTCAAACCGACGCGGGACGACATCTCGACCAATCTGGTGATCAGCACTGACAGGCGGGTGTACACGATCGAGTTGCGTGCGCGCGAGGCACTCTACATGCCATCTGTCGCCTGGGCTTATCCGGCTGCGCCGCGTGGCGGTCGACAGGCTGTGGCAACCGCGCCGACCATTCCGGCGCCCTCTGCCCGCAATCATCGCTACGGCTTGCAGATCCAGGGGGAAAGCCCGCCCTGGCGCCCGGTTTCTGTCTTCGACGACGGCCGCCGCGTCTATGTCGTTTTCCCGGCTGGCATCGCCCAGGGCGAGATGCCGCCGCTCTTCGTGCTCGGCGCCGACGGAGAACCACAGATCGTCAACAGCCGCATTCACCGGAACGTGCTGATCGTGGATCGCCTCTTCGGTGCGGCGGAGCTCCGGCTGGGGGCAGGAGACCGCCAGCAGGTGGTCCGGATCGTGCGCATGGAGGAGCGCGAGGCCGATGCGCGGACGGAGGGGGATGCGCGAAGGGGAGGGGCGTCATGAGTGACACCGATACCGCAGCTCCGATGCGTCTGCGCCCCGATCCGCCGCGCGTGACCCGGCTGTCGCGCAAGGTTCTGGCCGGTGTCGGAGCGGTCGCCCTGTTCGGCATCGGGGGTGCGCTGATCTATGCGCTCCAGACCCGTGAGGCCGGGCCGGGAGGTGGAGAACTCTATTCCATCGACAACCGACCGGCCGCGGACGGCCTGGAGGGGTTGCCGTCCGACTATACCGGACCGGTTCTGGGACCCGCACTGCCCGGTGACCTCGGGCGGCCGATCCTAGATGCACAGGAGCGGGGAGTGCCCGTGGGCCCTCCGCCGATTGCGGGCCCGACCGTCGATCCGGAAGCGGAGCGCCGCAGGGCAGAGGAGGACGCCGCGCGTCTGAGCGGTGTCTTCTTCCAGACGGCGTCTGGCAGGGCAACGACGGACGGGGGCGGCGTGAACCTTCCGGGCCTGGGTGGCTCCGGGCAATCCGAGGGGAGCCGATATACGGCTTTCCTCAACGGTCCGGTGGACCGGCAGACCGTCGCGTCGGATCGCATTCAGCCGCCAGCCTCGCCGTACATCCTTCAGGCGGGAGCTGTGATTCCGGCCGCGCTCATCACCGGCATTCGCTCCGATCTCCCGGGCCAGATCACCGCGCAGGTCACCGAGAATGTCTATGACAGCCCGACCGGATCGCTGCTGTTGATCCCACAAGGAACCCGCATCATCGGCCAATACGATGAAGGTGTGACGTTCGGCCAACGCCGCGTGCTGTTGGTCTGGAACCGCTTGATCCTTCCCGGTGGCCGATCCATCGTTCTCGAACGTCTGCCAGGCGCGGATGCGAGCGGCTATGCCGGCCTCGAAGATGGCGTCAACTACCATTGGTGGGATCTGATGCGCGCGGCGGGTCTGTCCACGCTGCTCGCGATCGGCGCGGACCTCGCCACCGATGACGAAGACCGCCTGGTCCAGGCGATCCGCGATGGCGCGGTGGACACGATCAACCAGGCCGGTCAGCAGATCGTACAGCGTCAGTTGCAGGTCGCGCCGACATTGACCATCCGTCCGGGGTTCCCGGTCAGGATCATCGTCACCCGCGATCTGGTATTCGAACCGGCAGGAGGTTGATCATGTCGAAACTGAAGCTGGGACCTCTGCCCGATGACAAGCCGGTGAAAGTGACCGTGGAATTGCCCGCGTCCGTTCATCGCGATCTTGTCGCCTATGCGGAGGTGTTAGGGCGGGAGACAGGCCAGCCTGTAGCCGATCCTGTCCGGCTGATCGTGCCGATGCTGGAGCGGTTCATGGCCACGGATCGCGGGTTCGCGAGGGCGAGGCGCGTGTCCACCGGGAGCGAAGCGTGAAGGAAGCTCACGCTGAGTGCATGTATTTTCACTCGCGCGGTGAGCTGACCCGGCTGATATTGCCTGCAATCGAACTCAGCTCGCGCGAGCCGAGCTGAGCGGGGGCTGCGGTGAATGCTGTGCCCCGCTTCCTTAATGGATGAAGGTGCGAGACATGAGCCAAGACTCCCCCGTTCAGATGTCCTTCGATGTCCCCAGGGATGCGCGCTATTTTGAGGACTACGTCCCCGGAAGTTGCTTCCAGTTTGGCGGAGTGGAGGTTCACGAAAAGGAAATCATCGAATTTGCCGCCCAGTTTGATCCGCAGCCAATCCACATGGATCGGGACGCCGCAGAGAGCGGCCCATTTCGTGGGATCATTGCCAGTGGCTGGCACACGATTGGCCTGATGATGAGGCTCTTCGTGGAACACTACCTGACCTCCGTTGCAAGTATGGCGTCCCCGGGAGTGGATGAAGTGCGGTGGTCTGTGCCCGTGCGTCCGGGCGATCAGCTCCAGGTGAGGATCACGATCACAGAAGCCCGACCGTCAAGGACGAAGGCGGACAGGGGGCTGGTGCATTCTTTTGTGGAGGCGGTGAACCAGCGCGACGAGGTGGTCGCCAGTTTCAAGGCGATGAACATCATCGGGAAGAGACCTTCCGCATCCAGGCAATAGACGGGATTGCTCAGATCAATGGCCCGGCAAGGGGCCGTTGATTAGGGGCCTTCAACGCCGTTCCTCTTGCGCAGCACCGCGACGAAACCCGGGATCTTCTGCGAGGAGCTTTGCTCATGGATGATCTCGCTGACTTCGCAGATCTCGAAACCGCAGGTTTCGAATTGGTCAGCCAGGTACGCGCTGCCATGCGCGAAACATCCCGCCTTTGCGAGTTCCCGATAGCTCGACGCACCAAAGGCTGTTGGGTCGGAACCGTCATATGAATAGCTGGTGAAAGCAAATGTTCCTTCCGGCCGAAGGGCCAGCCACACTGCTTCGAGGACGGGGTTCAGGTCCCCGAAATGGATGAGTGCCGCCGCCGAGACGATCAGGTCAAAGCGGTCTGGATGCCGGGTCAGGAAAGAAAGCAAGTCATCCTCGTTCAGGACGTCATAGATGCCCTTCGCGCGGGCGCTCTCAAGCATGTCCGGCGAGAGGTCGACCCCCACCATGTGCTGGGTCATCGCGTGGAAGCCGGCGCCGGAGATGCCTGTGCCACATCCAGCATCAAGGGCCGAGAGGAAGGGCGGGGAAGCGTGGCGGAGAACGGCATCCAGGACGTGACGATGCGCGAAATAGCCTGGGACAAGATCCCAATTCTTCGCCTTTCGTCGGTAGAGGTCGCGCAGAAAGGTGGGTGATGCTCTAGCTGGAACAGGCGCCTTGCCAATGGATGCAAGAAGTAGTTCAGCGCCTCGCTCGTCTCCGGGGGCGAGACGAAGGTAGCGACGCAATGACAGAGCTGCCGCGTCAAGATCGTTCAGGGCGATTAAAGCCTCCGCCAAAGCGAAATGCGCCCGCGCATCTTCAGGACTGGCAGCGGTGACTTCGGCGAGAAGGTCGGCTGCAGTAGCAAAATCCGCCAGATCCATTGAGGTGACAGCCGAATTGTACATCGCTTCCGTATATCCGGGCCGTGTTTCGATGGCCTTCCTGAAGGCTGCAATTGCGTCTTCAGGCCGCTGCCCCTTGCGCAGAGCTATGCCGAGATTGTTGTACGCTTCCGGCGAGGGTACCGGTGCATGTGCGCAGGCGGCCTCAAGGGCCTCGATCGCCGCAGTGATGCTACCATGAGCGAGCCGTGCGACCCCGAGCAGGTGAAGCAGGTCCGGGTCGTTAGGGTAATCCATCAAAGTGCGCACGCAGACGGTTTCCGCCGCCGAATAACCTCCCGCGGCATAGGCGCTCAGAGCTTCGGCCGTGCGGCAACGCTTGATCTTATCCATCGCGCGAGGACCCTTTGGAGGGTATGACAACTTGTTGGCCCGACATGCCGTCCTGACCGATGGAGTGTTGCGCTGACAGCCAGTCGGACGTGCCCCGGCGGTGCCGTCCGGCGCAGATATGTGCGGCAGTTATGAGCCGCCGGAGCGCCGGATTGCCGTTCGCTCGATTCCAGATTGCATTGAAGGCCACGCTGTTTTTGGGCTCGTTCACCGGGAGATAGGAAAGTTCCCGATCATCTGGTCGCTGCCAGGAAGAGACGGCGACCGTAATGCCCTGGTTCAGGGCGACCAGATCCAGAAGCATCTCCTGCGTCGCATCGATCCTATCGACTTTGAAGTCGCAATCATCTTCGGCCGCCAGAACGCCGCGAATGAAGGCTTCGACCTCGGGACCTGGCGCGGCGACGGTTACTAGGACCCGTTCGTGCCGCATCGAGGACCAACTGACAGCGGGCATGCCAGACAGTGCATGGGTCTTCGAGGTGACAACGAAAACTTCTTCCTGCCACAGCTGTGCGTAATCGCAGTTCGACGGGATCTCGCAATCGGTCACGAAGGCGATGTCCAGAGAGCCCGCCGCGACGAGCCTGACATGCTCTCTCGTTGCGCCGTCGACTACGCTGAGCAGAACCTGGGGATGGGCGGTCGCGTATCGCCTGAGAAGGTCCTTGAGGAATCCGGTGCCCAGCGAGGTCTGAATTCCGATCGTGAGACTTCCGGTCTTTCCTCGACCTGCAAGCCTGGCATGTCGCTGCGCACGTTCGAGCAGTTCGATCGCCGATTTGGCTTCGCGAAGGAAAGCCTGGCCGGCCTCAGTGAGCTCGACGCCGCTATGGCGCCTGTCCAGAAGTATCGCGCCGAGCTCATCCTCGATGGCGCGGACGGTGCGGCTTAGCGTCGACTGTTGTACATCCAGAGCTTCGGCGGCGGCGCGCAGGCTCCGAAACTCGGCGATAGCGATCAATTGGTGTAGTTGACGCAGTTCAATCATGAAGCCACCTCCGAACCTGCAGCCGAAACCTGCGTTCGGAAGCGGGGGGCTGGCTGCTTGCTTGCTTCAGCGCCTTCTCATGCAACGCCTGATCATCATGAAAAACCTCTCGTATCATACGTAGTGAGAATGTCTCACCCGGCGTTGAATTTCCGTCCGAGAGGAGTAGCGACCTTACCGGCTGGCGGCGTTTTTCATCCCCAGGAGAACCGCTGCCAGGATCATGCAGCTGCCTCCGATCCGGTCGAGCCAACGACGGGCCTCACCCTTCAGCCGTTGGGAGAGCCAATGCGCGCCAGCCCCGTATCCGGTCAGGAACGCTCCGTCCATTGCGATATAGGTGGCCGACAAAACCAGAAACTGCGGCCAGAACGGCAGCGCCGGATCAATGAACTGAGGAAACAGCGCTGCGAAGAAGACCACGGCCTTGGGGTTGGCCGCCGAGGTCACGAAGCCTTGCAGCCAAAGGGTCCGAAGAGAGGCCCGTCGAGAAGCGGAGTGCGATATGGGCTTCATGGATCGCCGAAGCGTACGCAGGCCGATCCACAGGAGATAGAGGGTGCCGGCCCATTTTACGACGGTCAGCGCCTCGGCGGAGGTAGCGATGACGGTCGCCAGCCCCAGGCCGGCGGCGAGCATCTGAATCAGGTTCGCTGTCAAATCTCCTGCAGCGGTGAACCAGGCCCGCGGCAAGCCATTGATGGCGCTGTTTGACAGCATCAGCATCTGGCTGGGGCCAGGCGTACTCATCAGGGCGAGCACGGTTGCGACGTAGATGAGCCAGATATCGATAGGCATGGTTTGCTCCGGTATCGCGCGTGGAGTTGTCAGCCGAGTAGCGCCTTTCCAAGCGGTTTTACGGGTTCCGAACGCAGCACCAGAGAGGTCGTGACCGCGCCGAACCGGGCGATGGTGTCGACGATGGTCTCAAGTTGGCCGGGCGTCGGCACGAGGACTTTGAGCAGGAAGCAGTCTTCGCCGGTCAAACGGTGGACCTCAATGACATGCGGCATCTCGGCAAAGGCTTTCAAGGCTGGCTTGATGTGCTCATGCGTGGTTTTCAGGCGAATGATGGCCATCATCCCGAAACCGAGCGCGGCGGCGTCCAGACGCGCCGTATAGCCTGCGAGTATTCCGCGATTCTCAAGGCGCTTCACCCGCTCCGATGTCGCCGGCTGCGAAAGCCCGACACGTCGGCCGACCTCCGATAGCGGGGTGCGGGCGTTTTCCTGAAGCGCTTCGAGGATTGCGATGTCAAGGCGGTCGAGCTCACTGGTCGGCATGTTCCACCACGGATTCCGTTAATTCATCGGAAGTTTGTCACAAGCGCCGATGAATTGCCATTCCCGTTATCCGTTCGGCAGGGGACACTCCAGAAGGGTGAACATCAGGAGAGTCGCATGAGCCGTCGTTTCGTTATGGTGCCGGGCATCGGGGGATCCGGCCCTGAGCATTGGCAAAGCCGTTGGGAAACTCTCTATCCGAACACCCTCCGGATAGAGCCAAATTCCTGGGATGAGCCCGACCTCGCGGACTGGTTCGCCGCCCTGGACCGGGCGGTCGCCGCGGCACCTTATCCGCCGGTGCTGGTATGCCATTCGCTCGGGTGCCTGCTCTTCGCCCATTGGCGTGCGGCGTCGTCCCGGGCGATCGCCGCGGCATTTCTTGTTGCCGTGCCGGATCCGAGCGGGCCAGCTTTCCCGGCACAGGCAAAAGCATTCGGAGCGCTACCTGCAACGGGGTTTGGTGAGCGGCCGGTGTTGGCAGTCGCAAGTGAGAACGATCCCTATGATCCAAAGGCGAGTGCGATAGCTTGGGCTGCCAGGCAAGGCGCCTGGCCGCGCCGTCTCGGCCCAAGGGGCCATTTGAATGAGGCGTCGAACCTCGGCGCCTGGCCCGAAGGCCGGGAGCTTCTGGCAGATTTCCTCGACGAGATCGGAGAGTAGCCATGGACGTTGCAACTGCATTGCTGAGCTTTTCCATTGCCGCGGCTTTGCTGACGATCACACCGGGGCTCGATACAGCCCTCGTTCTGCGGACGGCGGCGGTCGAGGGGCCGCGCCGCGCGATGCTGGCGGGGGCAGGGGTGGTGACCGGGGTGCTGGCATGGGGATTGATTGCGGCTTTGGGGCTCGGTGCTGTGCTGGCCGTGTCGGAACTGGCTTACCGTTGTCTTCAGCTTGCCGGCGCGGCCTACCTGATCTGGCTGGGTATCGGGATGTTGTGGGAGGCGTTCCGTGCGCGAGAGCCGGGGTTGCCGAGGGTCATGGCGCCTTCCGCACCGAATTGGTTCCTGCGCGGGGTGATGACCAACTTTCTTAACCCCAAGGTCGGTGTCTTCTATATCAGCTTCTTGCCGCAGTTTCTGCCCGTGGGCGTTCCGGTGGTGCCGTTCAGCGTTCTGCTCGCGGGGATACACGCGTCGATGGGGCTGATCTTCTTTGCAGCGCTGACTGCCGCGACAGTACCGTTTCAGAATGCCCTGAACGGCCCCCGCCTGCCTCGCCTCCTCGACGGGATCACCGGCAGTGTCTTGATCGGGTTCGCCCTGCGACTGCTGACGGAGCGGCGCGTGGGATGACCTCAGATCTCCATCCGACGCTGCAACTGACCGGGCGTGATCCCATGGGCGGCCTGAAAAGCGGCCACGAAGCCGCTCGCGGTGGCGTAGCCGGCGGCATGGGCTGCATGCTGCACGCTTTTGCCGGCCATCAACGGGGCAATGGCGCGTGCCAACCGAAGGTCTCGCATCCAGGTGGCCCAGTTTTGCCCGGTGTCGCGACGGACGAGCCGTTGCAGGCTGCGCCGCGACAGCGCCAGTGCCGCAGCCCAGTGGTCGAGAGAATGGTCGGCCCCATCGAGATGTGCCAGCGCGATACGACGCAGGCGCAGGTCGGCAGGCAGGGGCAGTGTGGGCGCGGGGGCGGGGCGCGCAAGCCGGTCCCACAGCACGGCCGTCAGCCGGGCGAAGGCGGGTTCTTGCCGGTCGGCGCGGCTGGACCCTGCGAGGGTGCGGAGAAGTTCGGCCTCCAGCGCTTCGAGAGGGAAAGGCGTGGGGTCCTTGGGCAGCGGCGCCGCGGCGGGCCGGGTGTAGAGGTTGACCGATTTCCGCGCGCCCTCGGCCCGGATGCGGTGGCGGTGCGTCGGTGGAAGCCAGATCGCCATGCCGGGAGAGAGAAGATGCAGCCTGCGTCCTGTCTCGACCGTCACCGGTCGGTCCGGGCACCAGGCGAGCTGTCCGCGCCAATGCGCATGCGCCTCGGGCATGGTGCCGGGTGTGAAACTCGTGATCCTGCCGATCACCGGACTTCCATCCTCGGCAAATCCTCCGATCTCATCGCGCTGCATGCTGGCACCTCCGGGGTATCATCTGGCACCGGGGCGACACATTTTTCCAGCCCCTCCGTCAGGATCGCGCGGAGGCGAAGCGGAGGACCGGATGGATATAACGACAATGGCGCTGCTCGCCGGCGCGGGGCTGCTTGGCGGGCTGTGCAATGCGATCGCGGGCGGGGGCACGTTTTTTACCTTCCCGGCGCTGCTGGCCGTGGGGCTGCCGCCGGTGACGGCGGGCGCAACCAGCGCAGTCGCGATCTGGCCCGGCCATGCGGCCAGCCTGATTGGCGAAGGTGCGGTGCTGCGGCAGGAACTGATCGCGCGGCCCGGGCGCATCGCGGTGTTTGCGCTGGCCTCGGCGGCGGGGGCCGGGCTGTTGCTGATGTCGGGAGATGCACTGTTCCGGCAATTGGTGCCCTGGCTGCTGCTTTTCGCGACGCTGCTGTTTGCGGCAGGGCCCATGCTCAACCGCTGGCTTGCCCGCCGCGGGGTGTCGATCGGGCCAGTCAGCGCCGCGTGCGCCGAAGGGGGCGTGGCCCTTTATGGTGGCTACTTTGGGGCAGGGCTGGGGGTGCTGCTGCTGGCGCTGCTGACCGTGACTGGGGACGACGATCTGAAGCGGCTGAACGTGGTCAAGAATGCTCTGGCAACGCTTGCGACCAGTATCGCCGTCCTGATCTTCGCCTTTGGCGGCACGGTCGCCTGGGGGCCGGCTGCCCTGGTCTTTCTGGGGGCGACGGCAGGTGGTGTCATCGGTGGCCGGCTGGCGCGCCGGGTGAAGCCGCAACTCCTGCGCGCCGCGATCGTCTGCCTCGGCCTGTTGCTGGTCTGGCACTACGCGTGAGCCCGGGTCGAGGCGCGGAGCGCCTCGCGCAGGGCCGTGGTGATTGGCCCCAAAGGCCATGTGCTGTGCTTGCCGGGGCGGTCCAGCGAGACTACGGGGCGAAGCTCGACCGACGTGCCCGTGACGAAGACCTCGTCCGCTGCATCCAGATCGTCGAGGCTGACGGTTCCTTCATGAACCGACAGGCCAAGGCCACGCGCAAGGTCGAAGACATGGCGCTTGGTCAGGCTGTCGAGAAAGCATGTAGGAAGGGGAGAAAGCAGCCTGCCGTTCCGGACGAGGACGATGTTCGTGACCGTCGTTTCGGCGACATGGCCTGCCATATCCAGCATGAGGGCATCGTCATGTCCGCTACGGGCGGCTGCGGCTCGCGACAAGGTTCCGGTCATGTAGAGGCCCGAGCATTTCGACGCCGTCGGCGCTGTATCGGGCGCGGGGCGCCGCCAATCCGACAGAACCAGGCGCAATCCGCCGGTCCCGTCCCCAAGGGCGGTTTCCACCGGCCAGTCCCAGGCCGCGATGGCGGTATGGATCCGGCAACCCTGCGCCGATACGGTGACGCTTTCGCTTCCGCGCCAGGCGATCGGCCGAACATAGGCGTCCTTCAGTCCGCCAGCCCAAAGCACGGCCTCGGCCGCGGCCTGAAGATCATCGACCAGCCATGGCAGTGTGTAGCCGAGAAGTTCGGCCGAGCGCTGCAGGCGCCGGAAATGCTCCTTACCCAGAAACAGGCGACCGTCATAGGAGCGGATGCCTTCGAAGACCGCACCGCCGTTGTGCAGAGAATGCGTCAGAACATGCAGCGTCGCCTCACCGGACGGCAGAAGCGTCCCGTCGAACCAGACGGGCCTCGTCGTATCGACGAGCGGGACCTTCACGGCTTCGGTCAGCATTCGGGATCTCCCAGTTCGCGGATGGTGGGACAATCTTCAGGCTCAGGAGCCGGGCAGGCGAGTGAGCAGTTTTCAGGCGCTGATGAGAAAGCGTCGTTCGCGTGGTGCCGGTTATCGGCGATAGTCGGTTCGTGAGGATCTATGGATAAACAAGTACCCTTTCGGCTGAATGTGCCTCTGAACGCCCTGCGAGCCTTCGAGGCTGCGGCACGCCATCTCTCGATCAAGGAGGCGGCGCTGGAACTTGGCGTAACGCCATCCGCCGTCAGCCACCAGTTGCGCGGGCTTGAGGATGCGCTCGGCCTGACATTGATGCGACGGGTCGGTCCGGCGCTCGAACTGACAGAGGCCGGAGCGAGACTGGCGCCCGATCTGAGCGAGGGGTTTTCCCGGATCATCGAAGCGGTCGGCGGTCTCAGGCAGGATCGCAATACGGGCCCGTTGCGGCTGTCGATGCTGCCGACGTTCGCGGCCCATTGGTTCTCGCCCCGGCTCACGCGCTACCCGTTCGAGCGCAACGGCTTCGATCTGCTGATATCCACTACACAGGAGGCTGTGGACTTGTCGGCCGGAGTGGCCGATGCGGCGGTGCGGCACGGGCAGGGCCAATGGGATGGGTTGCAGGCGGACCTGCTGTTCGAAGAAACCGTGAGCCTGTTCGGCGCGCCACCCCTGGCCAAGGATGACCCCGACGAAATGCGGGCGCAGATATCGGGCATGACCCTGTTTCTCTCGCAGTATCGGAAAGAGAACTACGCGCGATGGAACGCGACGTTGCCGGGTGGGCCGATCCGGCCTGCTGCGGTGATGATGGTCGATTCCGCGGGGCTCGCACTGCGCGCGGCCATGGACGGGGCGGGGGTGGCTCTGGCCGGGGTGGAAATCGCTGCCTTCGACGTCGGAGCCGGGCGGTTGACGCAGCTATTTCCCCACTGGGCTCATACGGGCGGAGGCTACTTCCTCGTCTATCCGGAGGCGCTGGCCAGGGACCGTCGCGTGCGCAACCTGAGCCGCTGGATGGTCGAGGCCTCGGCCGGGGAAAGGACCCTCGCGCAAAGGCAACTGGAGCCGGGAGCAGATTGAATGAATCGCATTGAAGCGGCTGCGGTCGAAATCCGGCGACTTGAGGAAAACGACCGCGTGGCATGGGAAGACCTCTGGCAAGAGAACCTGGACCATTACGCGGCGCCTGATCGTGCCCGAGCGGACATTCCCGTCATCTGGCAGCGCCTCATGGATCAAGCCGCGCCACTTCTCGGCTGGCTGGTTCTCCGACAGGGGCGGGCCGCCGGGCTGGCGCATGTGGTGCTTCGCCAGCACAGCTTCAGCACGGCCCAGATCGCGATCCTGGAAGATCTCTGGATCGCACCTTTCGCGCGGCGTCGCGGGCTGGCGGAACGGCTTGTCGAGCGACTGGTTCGGGAGGGGCGCGCGCAGGGCTGGCGCCGCATCGAATGGGAAACCGGCGTTGAGAACCTGGTTGCGCAGCGGCTCTATGACCGGATTGCCACGCTCGATCCGGTCAAGCGCTACCGGATCGACCTTGCCTGAGCGATTGCGAATTGTAAAACGTGCTTGACATGGCCGTGCACGCTCGTCACCCCCCATGTAAAGCTAACTTTACATGGGGGGTGACTATGCGGTGGCTCGGACTTTTGACAATCGGACTGATCGCCTATGTGGCGATGCTGATCCTGTCGCAGAGACTGCTTGCGAGAGGGACGGACAGCGAGGCGATGCGGATCCTGCTTTCACTGGCACCGATGCTGCCTTCGGTCTTTATCTGTGTTGTCATCATCCGAGCCATTCACCGGATGGACGAGTTACAGCGCAAACTTCAGTTCGAAGCTCTGGCACTCGCTTTTGCAGGCACCGCGCTGTTGACCTTCGGCTATGGATTCCTTGAAGGGGTAGGATTGCCTCGCCTCTCGATGTTCGTTGTCTGGCCGCTGATGGCGGCGCTTTGGGTCGTGGGCGTGTTGATCGGCCGTGTGCGCTACGGATGAAGAACGCGATCCGCGAATTGCGTCAGGCGAAGGGGTGGTCGCAAGCCGATCTGGCCCTGCACCTTGAGGTGTCCCGGCAGACGGTCAACGCGCTCGAACGCGGGCGCTATGATCCCAGCTTGCCTCTGGCCTTTCGGCTCTCCGGCCTCTTCGCCTTGCCGATCGAGCAGATTTTCCAACCAGAGAACGAGGGTTGACGTCTGGCAGCTCGCTGCTGGGCGGCTATGACTACAGCTCGATCCGAAAACTGTCCCAGGGCGCGAGATCGGCGATCGACAGATACAACCGTTTCGCCGTCAGATTGTCCTGCGGCACCAGCCAGCGCAGATGGGTCCAGCCGCGCGCGGTACCGATCTCGGTCAACTGGCCAATCAGGGCGCGGGCAAGGCCGCTTCCCCGGGCCTCTGGCATGACGAAGAGGTCGTCGAGCTGACCGGCACGGCTTCCTGAGATGATCTCGGGCAAGTCGAAGGCCAGCGCAAAGCCGGCAAGCGCGCCGCCATGATCCGCCCCGAGAAGCAGCAGATCCGGCTCGCTGCCGGCCCGCTCGATCAGAGGTGTGGCCTGTTCCGGCGTCATTGCCTCTGCCGGTCCGCTCATGGCTCTCCGATAGGCCGTCATCAGATCGGCAAGGCGCGGAGCGTCCGCGGCGGACAGGCGGCGGATCGTCGGTACGTTCACCATCCGCCGGTCCTGACCCACTCTGCCATCATCTCTATGCGGTCCCAGCCCCAGAAAGGCTCTTCATCGACGATGAAGAAGGGAGATCCGAAGACGCCCCGTGCCACCGCGTCTTCTCCGATCTTCCGGACTTTTTCTTTCAGGGCAGGGTCGGCGATGCCGGCCAGAAGGGCTTCGGGTTTGAGACCGAACTCAGGGGCGAGCCGCGAGACGGCTTCGGGTGAGGCTGTGTCTAGACGGTCGTTGAAATACAAGGTGAAGACCCTCTTCGCGAAGGCAGCAGCAAGTTCAGGGTGCTGTGTTTCAACCCAGTAGAAGGCGCGCGTCGCCGCCAGGGCGACATGGGGATGGTCGGCGGGCAGCTGGAAGGTCAGGCCCTGGTGCCGAGCGATCCGCGCCCAGTCGCGCCGCGCATAGTCGCGTTTCAGCGGCGTCGAGGACAATCCGCGTGCCCCCGTCACCTTGTAAGCGGTGCCCAGCATGTAGGGTCGCCAGAGCACGGTCCGACCCAGGCCTACCGCGATTGCCTCAATCCGCTGCGCAGCGAAGAAGGCGTAGCCGGACGAGAAGTCGAACCAGAACTCGACGGGGCTCATGGCTCTTCGCCTTCCCAGTAATCGACCGCATCCGCGGTCCGGAAGGAGCTGGCAACCCGACGCTTTGCCTTGTCACCTCCGGGCGCGGCGCCCGCGAAGACTGTCAGCTTGCCGCTGTCGGGATAGGCCATCACATCAGGCTCGCGCATGGTGCTGACCGCGACATATCGCAGGGGTTCAGTGCCGGTTGCGATCAACTGATGGGCCGTTTCGGCGCCGCCCGCAGGGCAGACCGCCACCATGCCGGCTGCGACCGGGTACCGGTCGGGGCCGAACCGCAGCTCGCCGGAGCCCGAGAGAATGACAAACATCTCGTCATTGGCGTGATGAGCATGGAAGGGCCAGGCCGCTTTGCCGGGCGGAACCTCCACCAGCCGCGCCCCCAGATGCGTCGCACCGAGTGGGGCGGCGATGGCCGCCATGGCGGCATGAAAACGGGTGCCATAGCTCTGTGGCGAGAGCTCCAGATCGTCGAGCGTGACGACGGGGCTGCGTGGCATGCGATCCTGGGTCATTTCGGTGCCCTCCTGCGAGAAGAGAGCGCCAATCCGACCGGTCCCGCAATTGAATTGGCTTCAGGTGAGCCGTAGCAAAGCTCATTTGGCGTGATTTCCCTTTCAAAGGAAGCTGTTCTCGTATTGTCGGACCTGAGACGAATGTGGACACCAATGCTTTACCGCTGGAGACCTGACGCTCCGCCATCGCGGCCGAACCCTGAAAGGCCCGCCTCGGCGATGCCCGCCGAACGCTTCGAGGTGGCGGCCGAAGACGGGTATCCGATCAGGGGTGGGATCTGGCACGCAGACACCGGCCCTGTCGTCGTGCTTCATGCCGCGACGGCGGTTCGGGCGCGCTATTACGCACGGTTCGCATCCTGGTTGTCCGGGCAGGGGGCGACGGTCCTGACCTTCGACTATCGCGGGATTGGTGAGTCCCGCTCCACGCCGGTGAAGGATTTGCAGGCGGGATGGGTCGATTGGGGCGTCCTCGATGCTGAGGCGGTGCTTGCCTATGTTGGTACGCGCTGGCCGGATCGTCCGCTCTGCGCCGTGGGCCATTCAATCGGCGGCTTCGCCCTGGGGTTGGCGCGTACCTCGGATCGGCTTGACCGGATCGTGACGGTTGGCGCGCAATTCGCCTACTGGCGCGATTACGATCCCCGCCAGCGGCGCGCGATGTATCTGAAATGGCATCTCTTCATGCCAGCCGTGACGCAGCTCTTCGGCTATTTTCCCGGGGCACGGCTTGGATGGCTCGAGGATGTGCCGCGCGGCGTGGTGCGCGACTGGAGCCGGATGGGTCCGCGGTTCGAGACAAGTGTTTGCTCCGCTTTGGACCCAGCAGACCTTGCAGCGCGTCATGGCGCCACCAGGGCGCGGCTCCTGGCCATCGGGTTGACAGATGACCCGTTCTGCACCGAAGCTGCGGGGCAACGATTGCTCGACTACTATTCCGGGGCGGATCGAACCCATCTGCGGATCGCGCCCCCGGATATCGCGGTGCCCGAGATCGGGCATTTCGCATTCTTCCACGCCCGTTTCGAACAGACGCTCTGGCCGCTTGCCGCCGCATGGTTGCTTTCCGGTCGACTGCCCAAGGATGCTCCGGGGCGGATAGTCTTTCCGACAGGCTGAATGCAGGTGTCTTTCCACTAGGATCAAAATGAACGACCGACTTTTCGTCATTACCGGCGGCCCAGGATCGGGCAAGACAACGCTTCTGTCCGCATTGGCGCTGCATGGTCTCGCAACAATGCCCGAAGCCGGGCGCGCGATCATTCAGGATCAGACCCGGATCGGCGGAACAGGGTGGCACGGTCAGGACCGGCAGCTTTTTGCAGAGCTCATGCTCGGCTGGGAGATGCGCTCGTGGCACGAGGCGCAGGGGACCGACGGTCCGGTGGTCTTCGATCGCGGCATTCCCGATGTGATCGGTTATCTTCAGCTCTATGTGGGAGAGGCGCCCGCACATGTTCACGCGGCGGCCGAGCTCTACCGGTATCGCCCGACGGTCTTTCTTGCGCCGCCCTGGCCCGAGATCTTCGGTCAGGATGCGCAGCGCGGGCAGGATTTCGACGAGGCGGTTGCGACGGCAGAGGCAATGGAGCAGGCCTATGCCATGGCGGGATATGACCTGCTGCCGCTGCCTTTGGCCACGGTCGAGGCGCGGGTCGATTTTGTTCTGGAGGTTTTGGATCAGTCCATCTGATCAGGACGCGTCACCCAGATCCAGCTCGCCCCGCAGGACGATACAGGCGGCCCCGCCGATGGTGATCCGCAGCCCTTCTGCTGTCGTTTCCCAGCCCGCGTGAACCAGCCCGCGCCGGCCCATCTCGACCCCTTGCTCCGACAGGTAACCACCCCGAGGCACCGCATCGCGATGCGTGGCGACCCAAGCAGCGATGGCACCGTTGCCAGACCCACAGACAGGATCCTCGGCCACGCCCTCACCCGGAGCGAAGGTGCGTACACGCAGGCGCGGCGCGGCCCCGGACCCGCTGTCCGCAAAGACCGTGAGCCCTGCCGCGCCGAGCCCATGGCAGATCCGCTCGATCCGGCCGAGGTCGGGTCGCAGGCCAGCCAGTGCCTGGAGGTCGTGCAACTCAAGCAACAGCCATGGAACCCCCGTCGAGACGATCCGATGCCGGCTATCCGCGAGCATATCGAGCGGAAGGGAGATCGCCTCGGCAAGTTCAGCTTTGGTGACCGGCACATCGCAGAATTGCGGCGTCGCCTGCGTCATCGTGTAAAGGTCGTCTTCGACGCGGATCGGAACCAGTCCGATGCCGCATTCCTGCGTCAGGCTTTGGGGCGTTCTGCTTTGCTCGCCGCAAAACGCATGGGCGGCGGCAATGGTCGGATGACCGGCGAAGGGCAGTTCGCGCATCGGGGTAAAAATGCGGGCGCGATAGTTCGCATCATCGGTCGGGCGAAGCAGGAACACGGTCTCGGAGAGGTTCATCTCGCGCGCGATGCGTTGCATGGTCTCGGTGGACAAGTCGTCGGCGTCGAAGACCACCGCCGCCGGATTGCCCAGCAAGGGTCGGTCCGAAAAGGCATCGATCTGCAGCATGCGTTTCTTCATGGTCGGTAAGCCCTTGCTTTCAGCGCCCGAAGCGCGCCGTCAGTGTCACACTGCCGAGGCTGTGCGCGTGAATCATGTAGCCGGCGAGGGCGGGCATGGCACTGGCGTCTAACCCCAGGCTCGGCACGTCGATGGCATAGACGGTGAACTCGTAGCGATGAGGGACTGCGCCCTCAGGCGGGCAGGGGCCGCCGTAGCCGGGCTGCCCGAAATCCGTCAGGGACTCGACCAGAGGGGCGGGCAGGTAGCCGGAGGCGCCCGCGAGCATCGCTCGTGTGTGCGCCGGAATATCCAGAACGATCCAGTGCCACCAACCGCTGCCGGTCGGGGCGTCGGGGTCGTAGACCGTAATCGCGAAGCTCTGCGTTCCCGCAGGCGGGTCATTCCAGACCAGGTGCGGGGATTGGTTGAGCCCCTCGCACCCCATGGTCGAATTCACCAATTCCATGCGGATCGTTTCACCCTCCCGCAAGTCGCGGCTGTCCAGATCGAACGCGTGAGCGACAACGGGAGCGGCGGCGAGCGCCATTGAGAACAGGGCAGTACGACTTAGGTTCATCATCATGAATGTCTCTCCTCGACTTCCATGATTTGACGGTATTCCAATGCGTTAGACGCGGCGATTGAGAAGCTTTCAGGGGCCCCGTAGAAATGATCACCGAACCTTGTCCAGACCCAGGGCGCGACCTTGATGCAGAGCCATCCACGCCAGAGCGATGGCTTGCAGACCGGCGATCAGCACGATGAACGTCACATGGGCGGACGAAATGCTCCACCCAAACCGAACCAAAGCCTCGATGCCTGCGCCGATGCCGCTCTGCATCAAGAAACCGGTGAGGACAGCGCCGAGATTGAGCATGGCGATAGCGCGGCCGGACACTGCGTCGGGTAGCAGCCGGACCAGAAGCGCGTAGGCAAGGATGGGACCCGCGGTGAACAGCCCGTAGCCAGCCCAGAGGATGGTCTGCAGTGACGCGCCTGCACCGGCAATCGCGAACTGACACAGAACAAAGCCAAGCGTCAGGGCGAACGTCAGGTGGAACAGGTGCCGATCGGTGCGGGCGATCCGATCGGCGAGCAGGCCGAAGCCGAATTGCCCAAAGATGACGGCAAAGGAGAGCGCCATCAGGATACCCGCTGCCGCAGTCGACGGGAGGTCAATCGCGTCGCGCAGCCAGACCCCGGCCCAGAGCCCCTGATAGGCGACCCAGGCTCCCTGACAGAGGGCCGAAGCCGGTGCGATGGTGAGAAAGGCGGGGTGCGTGAGGACACCACGCAGTCCCTTCACAGCCGGTTCCGGCCCCGCAGGGGCGGCTCGTTCCCTCGTCTGGGGCGGAACCACCGCGGCGATGATCAATGCAATGGTGGCAGTGACGCCGGCGAGACCCAGAAAAATTTCGCGCCAGCCGATTTGGCGTAGCAGCCATTCGGTCGGGCTGGTGGCCGCCAGGGAGCCAAGGCCGGCCGCTGCAATCGTGATGGCGTTTACCAGGGGCAGGCGCTCCCTCGGCCACCACAGGGTGTTCGCCTTGTAGGCGCCGGTCCAGCAAGCGGAAAGTCCGAGGCCGATCATGAAACGCGCCAGGATGAGCATGTGGGCTGTTTGCGCCCCGGCGAAGAGCGCGGATGCGACGACAGCCAGAAAGAGCGTAGCCACCAGCACGCGTTTCGGCCCGAACCTGTCCAGGGCCTGGCCGACGAACAGCTGCGAGCCGGCCAGTGCGCCAAGGAAGGCGGAGGTCATCATGCCCATGGTCGCAGGCTCAAGCTGAAACTCGGCCGTGAGACGAGGCTCCAGAACAGCGTTCACATTTCGAAAGAGTTCGGAGAGCAGGTAGGCGAAGGTAAATGGCAGAGAGACGAAGACGATGCGGCGCAACGGGGACAATTGGGCTGAGTCAGTCATGCGCGTGGCCGGACCAGATGCAGCAGTCGTCCCTCAGGGAGTACACCCGCCCAAGGTCGTTGGTTTGCTCGGCACGATCCTGAATGGAGCCCGTTTCGCCAGATCGGTGAGGATAAGAGACGAAGCACAGAAATGTCAGCAGGATGGCCGTGACCCAAAGAAGTGCAAGTCGTTGAAGACCCGACAGGCCGGGAGTCGGTGTCTCGCCAGAGGCGGCGCTCAAGGATTTTCTGAGATCATTGATGTTCATGGCTTCTGGCATCCGCTCTTTGTCTCAAGTGCTAGCCGGGAGCCGCCTCCTCGCCGATTGAGAAGGTCTCAACCGAGCGGGAGATTTTGTCCGGGGCGGGCTAGAGCCAATACATCGGATGGTGTGCTACATCCGCCGGGATGGCCGCATGGTCTTCGACCGGATACCGGTCGCCGGCCGTAGCAGGGGCGGACACGAGCAGGATGCGCAGATCTTCGGGCCCGTTGTTCTGCACTAAATGTCCCAGGCCCGGGGAGATTTCCAGGGCCTCTCCCGCCTTGGCCAAGAGGATACGGCCCGGAACCCTGATCGTCAGTTCCCCGGCAAGGACATAGAAGATCTGGCGGGAGACCCGATGATAATGTGGTGCTTCGGCACCGCCGGGCGGCAGGCGCTCTTCGCGCAGCGAAAGTTCGGGGCGATCGACCAGTCTCCAGCCGTCGCAGCCGTTACCCCAGGGGTAATGGTTTGCGTCGGTCGCGCGCAGGGGGCCCGTCATTCCTCGGACCCGTAATAGGCTTCGCCCAGAAACTGGACGCCCTCGCGAAACCGCATGTGTTCGCAGGCATGCCTGACCCGACCACCGGCTCGCGACACATAGAAAACCGTCACGGATTGCGCCTCTGCGTCTACGGCGGTTCCGCTCAGTTCGAAGTGAAGATCGGGCACGCGTGCCAGGGCGTCGGTCCAGTACTGCCGCAGGGCGTCCTTCCCAATGATCTGGGCGTCACCCGTCACCTGCTTGGCGAGAGGGCTGATGAAGACGGAGTCTTCGGCGAACGGCGCGAGAACCGTCTCCACGTCATGTGCGTTCCAGGCAGCGATCCAATGCCTGGCATGGGTTTCAAGGTCAGTGCGTGAAAGTCTTGTCATTCTTCCGGTATCCTTCTCCGTCCGCTTTAGCGGTCGGGGCTGACTGTCATGCGGCGGCATGGCTACTCGCAATTGAGGAATCTTCCGGCGGTCCTGAGGATTTCGCGGCGACAATCACAGAGAGGAATTCTCAATATCCGCTGAGGGATCCGAAATTCATGGCTCTGGGCGCGGGGTGCATTCTTTGGGGGAAGACACCGGAGGTGACCATGAACCCGCGATGCACGGCAAATTCAACGCAAGAGCACGACCAAGATGGTCTCGCATCACGCCCGGCTCGGCTGCCGCGCCGCTTTCGGGCCTTTTACCGCTTGAGCGACGCGGCGTTGGAAGATCTGGGATTGGATCGTCAAGATCTGCCGATCTTCAATCCTGTTCAGGCCATTCGCCGAGAAGACTTGTTCTAGCGCGAAGCGGGCAGGTCTGGGGTGTCATCCAAGCAGATCAGGGTTTGCATCCCCGTGGCGACATGTTTGCGGCGTTCTCCATCAACGCCCCATACATCGAGCTGGCAGATGGTCAGTGTGCGACCGTCCTTGATCACGCGGCCGACAGCCTCGAGATAATCTCCCTGCGCGGGGCTGATCAGGTTCAGTTTGAACTCGACCGTCAGGACTGAACTGCCTTCGGGGAAGAGGGTGAACCCAGCGTAACCGCCTGCGCTGTCGGCGATGGCCGATGTCCCGCCGGCATGGAAGTAGCCATGCTGCTGCGTGAGTTCCGGACGGAACGGCAGTCGCAGCGTGACAAGCCCCGCGCGCACATCCGTTATCTCGGCCCCGAGATGCGCCATAAGTCCCTGTCGCGCAAAGCTTTCGCGCGCTCGAATGATGATTTCCTCTGAAATTGGATCGCCGACCTGCATAGCTATACCTCCACTTCTTGGCCGGGGAAGTATGCATAAGGCATAGGTCTCGGCGCGTGAGGAATTCTCAGTCTTAACTGAATGAACGGCGCCGGAGCATAGCGTTGTGCGGCCCTCGGCTGCCTAAGATTCGCGATTCTGGGCCTGCAAAAGTTCCATTGCCGTCACGGCTAGAGGCTCTGGCACGAAGGGCGGGGAGCGGCCTTAGGGCAATGCGGCATGGCAAGCGCAGCGCGACTGAGGAAGCCGCCGCTCATGCACACCGTAGCAGACCAGCGGGCACAGAACGCGGATCGGGTGGGAAGCGAAGTTTACACAATACATGAAAGGGCAGTCTACAAACTCTGACGACCTTTTCTGGGGCGGAAGGTAGATTCAACCTCTCCTCGAATTGGCTTACACATCCATCGCACTAAAAACCCTATCAAACGCATATAAGACGCGTTTAGCCAATCTGTGCGTTCGGGCGGCCTCTTCAATTGTTGTATTCCGATTCCATGCGTGGGCAAAGTCATGCCTCCACGCAAGGATATGCTCGTATGCGGTTTCTATATTTTTTCCGGTCCTATCTGATATCTTCTTTCGCTTTGAGGTTAATTCATCCTTGAACGACCTCTCCATTATTGGAGAAAATAGGCCGCAGTATTTCTTCAGGTCATGAATATTTATGCGACTATTTAATTTTACATAATTTCTTTGAGCAAACTGGCCAAACGCATCGTGCCGCACGGACGCATGCGCACACATGACTTCCTTCACGCAGGTTTCATAGGTCGCAGCCATTGCTACTACTAACAGCCCTGCCAAATCTGCCCTTAACTGCACCCCTTCATACCTTCCGTCTGCGGGTACCAACGCATTGATCTCAGCAATCAAGGCGTCAATTTTTCTGAAATTTTCGTCCAAATCAACTCGTGGCATTACCAAGAACGCCTTTTGCGAGCTTAATCCGCTCCTTGACAGTCAAAGTATCAGTAGTGGCACCTCTGAGCACTCGCTCAAATGATGGGTCCTGCTGGAGTTCCTTGTAGCGTTCTGCCAGCTGCACCGGTGTTATGCTATCATTTTCAAGCAGTGCAACCATAACGCCTTCTAACATGGCAGAGTTGATTACCGATCTCGGCCTAAAGGGGCGTGGAATGGTATCAGCGACGAGCTTCACAACCTCTGGAAACCTTTTCTTAAAACGATTCGCACGATCAGTAGAGAATTCACGGTTCGCGTTCATCTGATGGTTGAGATAGCGTAGCATCGGCTTCTCATAGTCACCCCAAACCTCAAACAATGAGAACAGGCGTAGAATAATCTCCACATCCTTTTGGTTCTTATCTGCCCTTGTGATGCCAAGAATCTTACGCCAGTCACCGTTGTCGTTTAACGCCTTGAGCTCCTCTGTGATCTTTCCCCGATATACAGCATTTCGTATTTCCTGCGCCTTTAGCTGAGTTCCGCCGGTGTTGAGTCTCTCAAATATGTGGAATACGCTATCATTTCTTAGGCTAGGTTTGAGCTGCTTAATATGAATGGCACGGAGCGCTGTGTTCTTTAGTCTCCGCTGATCTCTCGGTGCTAGCTCTTTAAATGTTTTCCCGTTATACTCCGAACGCTCCGCAAGCCCTTTAAGCTTGAAAACTTGCCTCTTTCCCTGACTATCTGGCTCCCCGAAATAT